>JBBRAF010000014.1:0-72142 GCA_038207045.1 Chthoniobacterales bacterium | reverse complement strand
GACGTGGAGGTTGAGCTTCTGGAAATCGACGAGCCGTTCCCCGGCAGTGTTTTTAATCCAGGCGTCGCGGATGTTCCACTCCCGTGGGACCGTCCAATCGAACACTTTCCTTCCGCTGGGAACTTCATGTATCTCGATTGGGACCTGCTCGCGAAGGATAGCCAACGTATCCCTAACTCCATCTCCCGTAATGCTCCGGCAGATGGGATACAATCGCGCAATCAACGCGCACATTTCTTCGGCCGGAGTCAGCATCAACGAAACGAAGGCCAGGCTGAATCCTGTTCGGAAATGACAGTAACAGCCAGCGGCCACTCGATGGCGAGTTTGCGGTCGTCGTGGGGAAACCCAGCGCCGCTATCTGGATCATGATAGTCGCTCATCTGATACTCAACTTCCGAGTCATCCTGCAGAGTTTGGAAGCCATGAGCAAACAACTCCGGAACATAAAGTGCCCGGTGGTTTTCCGCTGTGAGTTGTACAGCGAAATGTTTACCGTAACTATTCGAGTCGGAGCGGAGATCGACAATCACATCGTGAATGGCGCCCCGGACGCAACGTACAAGTTTGGCTTCGCTAATCGGTGGCTTCCGATAATGCATTCCGCGCAATGTCCCGGCTTTATGATTGAACGATGTGTTGCATTGGACTACTGCCGGGTTCAAGCCATGAGCTTCGAATTCGCGCCGGCAGAAAGTCCGTGCAAAGAAGCCGCGGTCGTCGGTGTGCGGTTCCAGATCGATAACAAAAGCGCCAGCGAGCGGAGTTTCGGTGAAGGTCACTTCGAGGCGGTCGTTCCGTTCTTCCAGAAGAAGTCGTGATCGATCTGTTGGGTGCGAATCAGGTGCTCGAGCTGTTTCAAGCGGGTGAAACCCGGAGAGTTGAACGTCTCAGATGTCATATCTATCTGTTGAAAGATGGAGAGTAGCTGTTCCGCCCCCCGCCGTGCGTCCCATTCACACTTGAAACCTGGCAGCGCTTCCCGAATCTTGTCGAAAGAGACCCGGTAACTGCGATTGTCGGCCCCTTGCTGCCCAAAGGTGACCTGACAACCAGGGAAGACAGCGCCGACGATCTCCGCGATTTCTTTCACGGTATAGTTATGGCTGGTGTCTCCGACATTGAAAGTCTTGTTGTGCACGTTCTCCCGGGGCGCTTCCAGCGCAGAGGTGATAGCCTGCGCAATGTCGAGTCCATGGACCAGTGGCCGCCATGGCCTGCCATCACTCACCATCTTGATCTCACGCGTCGTCCAAGCGAGACCGGCCAGGTTATTCAAGACGATATCAAAGCGCATCCGCGGAGAGGCTCCGTAGGCGGTGGCGTTGCGGAGGAAAGTCGGCGAGAAGTTATCATCAGCCATCGGTCTGAGATCGCGTTCGACCAGGGTTTTGCAGATGGCGTAGGCGGTTTGGGGATTTACGGATGACTCTTCAGTTACGTAATTCTGGTCGGCGATGCCATAGACGCTACAGGAGGACATGTAAATAAAACGATTGACTCCTGCCGCTTTCGCCAGCTCAGCGAGCCGGACTGATCCTTTGTGATTGATCTCGTAAGTAATGTTAGGAGCCAGTTCGCCGGTGGGGTCATTCGACAGTTCGGCCATGTGGACAACGGCCTCGACGCCGGCGAGGTCATCGCTGGCGATGTGGCGAATGTCTTTGTTTAAAGTGCGCGGAGTGAGAGGCGACCCGTTGTAGAGCCAGCCGGATTTGTAGAAGCCGGTATCTATTGCCAGAAGCTCGTGTCCCCGGTTCATCAGAATGGGCGCCAGGAGCGACCCCAGGTAACCCTCGGTTCCAGTGACCAGGATCTTCATGACCTGGCCCAATCCTTAGCCGCCCGCACGACTCGGTAAGCGGGACTCCCGATAGCTGTCGGCAGGCTGGCGCAAAAGTGTTGGAGCCCAAATTTGACGGCATGTTCAGTGGCTTCGGCCAGTCGCCTGGGCTTTGAATGCGGAACAGAGTCGACCGGCGCCCGGCTTGGGTAATAGGCGCTGTGCAGCAGCCTTTTCGCGCGCTCCCGTTCCCCGCGCCGCAGGCAGCGGCTGACCGCGTTCATCATGAGCGGACCTAGAAGTTGTTTCTTGTAAGGCTCAACCAAGGGCGCGACCTCAAGCGGCAAGAGATACTCGACGAGCCGCTCGCTGCAGAGGCCGGAGGAAGTTGTGGCCGCGACGTGAACACGGTACTCCGCGAGATAGTCGGGGGCGAAGGCAAACTTCGCATCCTCCTCTGCCAGCCGAATGAAGAATTCGGCGTCGGGCGTGTTCAGGTCCTCGCGAAACCGAAGTCGCCTCATATCGGCAGTACGAATCAAAGTAGCGGACATGGCGATCGACTGCTGCCAGGCCGCGACTTGGGCGCTCTGAAGCACACCGCTTTGCAAGCCATCGCGTTTATAGCGCCGCGTCTGCTCACGGCCTTCCGCTTCCAGCCGCCGCCCCTCGCTGTCGATCAGGTAGTGATTACAAAACGCCAGGCTAACGCCGGGGTTCATTTGCTCGAGGAGCCGGCTCGCGAACTCCGGCAGGAGCCGGTCGTCATCGCCGATAGCTACGAAAAATTCACCGCGCGCGGCGTCGGCCAGGGCGTTGAAGTTTCCTGACATGCCAAGATTGTGCGGATTGCGCCGGTAGAAAAGCCGCGGATCGGACGCGACCGCCGGCGCCCAGCCGTGCATCGCCTCGCCGGTGCCGTTGTCGCCGATCAGCACCTCGATGTTCGGGTGCGTCTGAGCGAGCGCCGAGGCGACCGCCTCCTCGAGGTAGGTGGGGCGATCAAACGTCGGAATGGCGATGCTGACCAAGGGAGACATGGCGTGCAGATTCAATCCAATACCGTGAGCAGATTGAAGGCCAGTAATTTATTCTTGGGAAAACAACCACGGCGCCGCGGTTTCCTTCCGTCCTCCCCGATGGCACGATCGCCACCGTCTCGTGCAGAGAGCAGCGCAAGATGGATGCATGGAATGCGTAACCGAACCTCTAAGACTGGGTGCGTGACTCATTGAGCAAAAAATTACGCACTCGGAGTGCGCGTGTGGGCCAAGACCTGCGAGCGCATAACTGCGGCGGATCGTGGGCAACTGATGCACTGTTAGTCAGCCCGAGCAGGGAATAAGATCCAGTACCTTAGGGCGTTTTGAGTGCTGACTCGCGAACGCCGTGATTACTCATACAAACCTGGAGCGGTTCACCCGGTTACCGCGATCGTAAGCTCCAAGCAGCTGCGACCCTAACGGGATTCGAACCCGTGTTACCGCCGTGAAAGGGCGGTGTCCTAGGCCACTGGACGATAGGGTCAGGCGAGCGACAATTATCCGGGGCGCGCGCAGCCCTTGCAAGTCGCTTTGTCAGCCGAGGGCGTCGATCAACGCAGCAGTGCGTGTAGTCGCTCCCCGATGCCGCGCGAGCACGTCTGTCGCGTTGCGAATCATCTTTTCGCGGGTATCCGGTTCACGCAGCAACTGGCGCGCAAAGGAAATAAGCTCGGTGGGACAATTTGCACACAAGCCGCCATTCTCGTGCAGTAACTGCGACGAGAGCGCCGCAAAATTTTCCATGTGCGGCCCGAATATCACCGGTTTGCCCGCGACGATCGCCTCCACCGGATTCTGCCCGCCATGCGCTGTCATGCTTTTGCCAACGAACACGATGGTCGCAATTCCATACCAATCCGCCAGTTCACCCGTGGTATCGATGAGCAAAACGTCCGGCAACGATTCATTGCCGAGAACGGTGCGCCGGGCCACGCGCAGCCCGCGTTTCCTCAGCAATAATTCGATCTCGCCCGCCCGCTCGACGTGACGCGGCGCGATAACGAGAAACAGGCCGGAAAATTCCTGGCGCAGCGTGGCGAATGCGTCCGCCAAAATTTCCTCCTCGCCACGATGGGTGCTTCCACCGAACAAGACCGGGCGGTCGCCGCCGATTCCAATTTGTTCAAGAAACCGACGCGGTTCGCGCGAGATTACGCGCATCTCTTCGGGATCGAACTTGATGTTGCCAACCACGTGAATGCGATCAGCCGGTGCGCCGATGCGGCGCCACCGTGCAGCATCCTCTTTGTCGGTGACGCAAAGCAGGCTCAGCTTGCGAAAGATTGGCGCGAGCAGTGAGCGGAAACGCAGGAACTTTCGCTCCGAACGACTGGACAGGCGGGCATTGGCTAGCGCCACCGGAATTTTCCGCCTAGCCGCTTCGCTCACCAAATTAGGCCAGACTTCTGCCTCGATGAGCACAATTTGGCGCGGTCCGATGGATCGAAACGCCTGACGCATCACCGGCCAAAAATCGAGCGGAGTGTAAAGCACGGTCATCCAGGGCGGCGCGGATTTTTGCGCAAGGGCATAGCCAGTCGTCGTCGTCGTCGTCAACGCGCAGCACAGATCGGAGCGGCGCGCGCGTAACTGCGTGGCAAGCTTTAGCGCGATCATCACTTCGCCCACACTCACGGCGTGCATCCAAAGTGGTTGGTGGTCGTGCAGCCGCTGGCGCACTTCGCGGCCGTAAAATCCGAGCCGTTGCCCGAAATTTTTGCGGTAGCCGCCGCGCCGGAACATTTTCAGCAGAAACGCCGGAAGGAAAAAGAGCAAGCCGATGGGCCAGAGCAGATTGTAAAGCAGTATCATCAGGCCGTAGGGCAGGCGCTTCCCCTCCCTTGCTCTTTCGAAGTGTCGCGAGCCAGAAACAACACTTCGGTCGCGCCGTACTTCCGCGCACGCAGTACGTTCCAGTGCGGATGTTGCGGGAGGCGTTCCTCCGGTTGTTTCTCCAGAACGAAAACACCGTCGGCTGCAAGCAGCGCCGGCAGATTGGTATCCTGTAGAAGCAACTCAGTAAAGCTTTGGCCGGAGGCAGCCCGCTCATAGGGTGGATCGGCAAATACCATGTCGAACTCGCCACTGGCAGAGCGCAGGAATTCGAATACGTCTCGCGTTCGCACGCGAGCCTCGACCCGCGCAACGGCCGCGTTCCGCTCGATTGCCTTGGCAGCCTGGCGATCCGATTCGACGAACACGGCGGAGACTGCGCCCCGACTCAGCGCTTCGATCCCAAGGCCTCCCGCCCCCGCAAAAAGGTCCAGGACCCGTGCGCCAACAACCCTGTCACTCAAGCTGGAAAAAATCGCGGCTTTCACTCGATCCATCGTTGGCCTTACTCCGTGGCGAGGCACTTCCAGCCGCAATCCTCCTGCGCTCCCCGCGATCACTCTCACGGCGTCGGCGCCGGCGTGAGCGAAGGGGAGAAAGCGGGCAGTTCGGAAGAGGACGGCGCCGGCGAGGCGAGATTCTCGGCACCTTTCTTCTTGCGGTTTTTTCCACGACCGAAAAGCGCATCGATCACGCCCCCGATGTTTTTTACATCGACGCCGACCGCTCGTTGCACCAGGTCCGTCTTTGGCTTGTCCAAAGTTCCACCGATGTGGAACGGCAGGCTATATTCACCGGGCTGCTCGGTCGCAGCGAAGTTCTCTCGCATTCCGCGAAAGAGTTGTCCGCGAATCTTGTCATTGATCGTCAGCTTGGAATCGAGCGCGACTTTGCCATTGAAGTTGACCGAACCAGCGGCGTTGAGACGGAGGTTGGGCGAGCGCAGCACCAGCTCGTCGATGAGGACCGTGTTGCCCGCGAGCCGATATTTCGCTTCCGCCTGCTCCAAATCCAATTGCGTCAGCTCCTCAATTTGAAGGACCTGGCCGATGGCGGCAAGCAGCGCGAATTGCTGCACGTGACCACCATGCAGCACGACCGTTCCCGCACCGGTTAGCGCCGCTCGGTCGGCGATTTTGCCAGACGCGTCCAGCGTTCCTTCCAAAACACCGAGGACAACGTCCTTCGGGCCGCCCGCCTCGACGACTAGCTCGTCCGCCTGCACTTGGCGGAAATTTGCGTGCACCGCGAACGGTGAATCCTGCGCTTGCGGTTGCACCGAGAAGTTTCCGTCCAGTTCCCCTTTGGCTGCGCGCGCTCGGATGTCGGCGAGCTCGATTGTTGCCGGATCATAAGACAGCTCCGCGCGCAAAGCCGACAGGAACACACGATCCCGGAGCGCCACTTTGGCTGCACGGGTGTCGCCGCGCAGCGAATTCGTACCACGCATCGTCGACGAAAACCCCACGCCCTCGAAACGCGCCACGTTTCGACTCTGCCGATCGAGAAAATGAAAGCTGCCATCCGTGAGTTTCACGCGCTTGATTTCCGACTGCGGCATCGACGACTCGCGCTCTCCCGGACGCGACGCCGGAGGCACCGGCGTCGCGCGTGCCCGGCCCGCCGCGTTCTCGCTTTCTGACCTCGCGCCAGGCAAGGAAGCCGGTGCGCCGCTGTGGGCCGCTACGTTTGAGGGCAGCCGCCATTTCCCGGCTTCATTTTGCGCCCAAGTTACCTGCGGTTTTATCAGCGCGACCTCCTTGATCACAAGCGGTCGGTGAAAAATGGAGTGAAACTGAACGCGCAACCGGAAGCTGTCAGCTTCGAGGAACGAAGGCGCGGCCGTGGGGTTGCTTTGCGGGATGACAATGCCGGTGAGCTTTAATCCTCCCCACGGCGTCACGCTGATGCGGCCGATGCGAAGGGGCATACCGAGGCGCTGGCTGAGTTCCTGCTGAATGCGTACTTGTGTGCCCTGCGATTGCACATAAAGATTTGCGGCCAGCACCACTGCGGCGAAGCACGCCACTGTCGCTGCAAGAAACCAACCGACGATTCGCCGGGCGCGAAGCATTCGGGGAACTCTAGCCAACGGTTCACGCCAGAAAAGCATTCGTGCAAAATACCTTTGTTATCCTAAACCCGGCCGCGCGCAGCGAACGCGCCCGTCGCTGGCGCGCTCGCGTGGAACAACTCACGCGCGGCGCGGTCTTGTGCGCGACATCGTGCATCGGCGAAGCGGAAATGTTAGCCCGGGGCGCCGCGCTCGAAGGCTACGAAAAAATCGTGGCCGCGGGCGGGGACGGCACCATCAACGAGGTCGTGAATGGTCTGGCTGGGACTGAAGCCGCCCTTGGGCTGCTTCCCATTGGCACCGTCAATGTCTTTGCCAACGAACTGCAATTGCCCGCGACCCGCCTGGAGGATTGCTGGAAAATCATCTGCGCGGGTCGCACTCGCAGCATCGATCTGCCGAACGCGAACGGGAAACATTTCGTGCAATTGGCGGGTATCGGACTCGACGCCCAGGCTGTGAAAGAAACGAGCGCAAAGTTCAAGCGCAGTTTCGGCCCGCTCAGCTACCTTATCTCCGCCGCCCAGATCGCTTCGCGTCCGCCGCCGCGTCTCCTCATCGAATCGGAGAATGCTGCCACGCGGGAAGGTTCATTCGTCCTCATCGGCAACGGTCGGCGCTACGGCGGGCGATTTCCATTTTTCAAGCGCGCCCGGATCGATGACGGCCTGCTCGACGTCCTCGTCTTCAAACGCATCGGCTATCTTGACATCATTCGCTATCTCCAAGAAGTCATCTTCAGCACCTCCATTAACTTGCCCGAGGTCGAATATTTTCAGACCGCGCGTCTCCGCGTTTCTTCGGAAGAAAACGTGCCGGTGGAAGTCGACGGTGAACTCATCGGCATCTGCCCCGTCGAATTCCGTATGAGCGAGCGCCCTCTTCACGTCCTCGCACCGGCATAGATAGCGACGGATTTCTTCCTCTACCACGCGCTTCGCTCTGAAACTCGCGATTTTTACGACGAGAAAGCGAATCAACATCGACAGCACAGAACGAGTGCGATACTCTCGTGCCATGCGTCTCTCGGGACGAAAGGCGTCGCGCTTCACACGATCCTGGCCGCCAGCGCAGCGCGTTGTCCTGCTCACGCTGCTCAGCGCAAACGTCGCCGCTTTCGTCGCTCAACTCATCCTTAGTGCGTGGGATCGTGAATTCGTCCTCGATTACTTCGCCCTCAGCGACCGCGGCATCTCCCAGGCCTACGCCTGGCAATTCTTCACCGCACTTCTACTGCATAGCAGCGTCTGGCATTTCGCCGGCACCATTCTTGTCCTTTACTTCGTCGGCCGCGACGTCGAGGCCATTCTCGGCGAGCGCCAGTTCCTTTTCCTCTACCTCTTCGGCGCGTTCAGCGGCGAGCTGGGTCATCTCTTTCTCATGCCGTCGAATTGTGTCCTTTTCGCCGCCAGCGGTGGTGTCGCCGCCGTCTTTATCGCTTACGCCACCATCTTGCCGGAATTGGAAATGACAACGCTGCTCCTCTTTATGGTGCCAGTGCGGATGAAGATGCGCCATCTCGCGCAAATCACCATCGCGGCCGCGGCCGCACTGCTCATTTTTGATCGCAGCGGCAGCATTGGCCACAGCGCCTTCCTCGGCGGCGCCGCCGCGGGTTGGCTCTATGCTCATGTTCTTGGATTTGGCCGCACCTCGTTTCTGCAACGCGCGTTGCGCCAACGTCGCGCCGAGGCGCAGCGCTTGCGCATGTTGAGCGCGGAGCAGTTTGTCGAGCAGGAGATCGACCCTGTGCTCGAGAAGATTTCTCGTCGCGGCATCGGCAGTCTCAACCGCCGCGAACGCCGTCTTCTCGATCAGGCGCGCGAAAAAATGCTCGCTCAGACTGAGGGCTGATCTCGCGTCGAGGCCTATCCGACGCCATCTTGCGCGCGATGGATTCGCAGGCGCGCTGGATCAAATCCAAAGCGGACACTTCCCTAAACCCGGAGCAGGTCGGCCACACGCTGGAGGCAATCGCGACGCAGTGGCCCGGCTCGCTCGAAAAATTCCTGAGAGGGTTTCCCGTGGGCGTCGACGCGCTCATTCATCTTCTCGCGGTGTCGACCATTTGCGCGGAGCGTTTGCAACGCGATCCCGAACTTCTGCACTGGCTTGCCCAACCCGAAATCTGCGCGTTCGATCGCGGACCGCGCCGCATGCTGGCAGAACTGCAAGCGATGTCGACATCAGTCGTGCGCGAGAACTTCCTCGAGCTGCGTCTGTGGAAAGCGCGCGAGATGACGCGCGTCGCCCTGCGTGAGGTGGCCGGCGTCGCTTCGCTCGACCAAACGACAGCGGAACTTTCCTGCCTAGCGGAAGTTTGTCTTCTTACCGTTTACCAGCAAACCAGCGCGATGCTGCGCGCGCGTAACGGTGCCCCCGCCACAGAGTTCACTGTCCTCGGCCTGGGCAAACTCGGCGGCCGCGAGTTGAACCATAGCTCCGATATCGACCTCATCTTCCTCTACGGCGAAGAAGGCGAACTCTCCCCGCGCCTGACCAATCATGACTGGCACAACCGGTTGGCCGAAGAAATACTCAAGGCGTTTTCGCCCCGCGAGCCGTCGCTTTGGCGCGTGGATCTGCGCCTGCGGCCTGAAGGATCAGCCGGTCCGCTCACGCGCTCGCTTGAGAGCATGGAAAATTACTACGCCGGCTTCGGTGAAACCTGGGAACGCTTTGCCTTAATGAAAGCGCGCCGCGTCTGCGGCAGCGAAGAGCTCGCCTACGAATTTCTCCGGCAGCATCAGCCTTTCATCTTCCCGAAAAGTCCCACCCCGGAACTGGTGAGCGAAATTGCCGCCATCAAGAGACGTATTGAGCGCGAGGTGCCGCCCGACGACCTCAACGTCAAGCTGGGCGCGGGCGGCATTCGCGAGATTGAATTTATCGTACAGACGCTGCAATTCATGCATGGTGCCCATCACCCGTTCCTCCAGGAAACTTCGACCTTAAAAGCTCTCGGCGCCATTGCGCAGCTTGAGCTCTTGCCTGCGGTGCAAGTGCAGGCGCTCGATCATGCTTATCGCTTTCTCCGCCAGGTCGAGCATCGCCTGCAAATCGAAGCCGAGCGGCAAACGCATTCCATTCCCGATGATCCCCGCAAACGCGAACGTCTCGCGCGCAGTCTCGGTTTTGTTTCCGCCGACCAGTTTCTCGGCGAACTGCACCGCGCCAACGATCTGGTGCGCGAAATTTTCGAACATCTCATCGCTTCCGGCACGCCCTCGCCCGCGGTCGACCTCCGCATCTTCTCCGATCAAGCGCGCGCGACACGTTCCTTGAACGAGCTGGCCCGAGGCTCATCATCCTTTCACGTCGCGCCACGCACCCGGCAGATCTTTTCGCGGCTACGTCCCCTTCTGCTTGAGGAACTCAGTCAATCGGCCGATCCCGATGCGACACTTACGGCCCTCTTACGCTTCGTCGAAGCTTTCGGTTTGCGCAGTCTACTTTTCGAATTGCTGGCGACCAATCCGAAATTGCTCGAACTGCTCGTGCAAACGTTCGACGCCAGCGCCTTCGCCGCACAAACTCTCATCCGCCGTCCACAACTCCTCGAAGAGATCACGCGCCGCGCCGATCTCGGCCACGCCTTTTCTGCGGAAGAACATCGAGCGGTATTGTCGGCCTTGGCCGAACCGCACGATCTCGAGGCCATCCGCGCATATCGACAGACACAGCTGCTGCGCACCACAATCCGTGACGTGCTCGGTCTCGCGCCGAAACTTTTCACCGAGTTGAGCGCGCTCGCGCAAGCATGCCTGCTTGCGACCATCGATTGTGTCGGCGCTCACCGTCTCACCGTCGTGGCCATGGGAAAACTGGGCGGGCATGAGCTGACTTACGGTTCCGATTGGGATCTGATGTTTGTCGGCGACGATTACCGTGCGGCGCAAAACCTCGTCAATGCGCTTTCAACGCCGAGCGCGGAAGGCGTGATTGCGCCGGTCGATTTGCGGTTGCGGCCGGAGGGTGAGAAAGGTCCGATCGCCGGCACACTCAAAGCATTCGAAAACTATTATCACGGTCGCGCCCAACTTTGGGAAATCCAGGCACTGACGCGGGCGCGCCCGATTGCCGGCCCGCAGCAGGCAGATTTTGGCGAAATCGCGCACGCCGCCTGGTCAACAGCCGGGCGCGATCCGGATTTGTTTTTGAAAATAGAGACAATGCTCGAGCGCATCCGCCGTGAGCGCGGCAGCGGGAATGATGCGCTCGATTTCAAGACTGGCCGCGGCGGAATTGTCGAAGCGGAATTTCTGGTTCAGGCTCTCCAGATGCGCCATGACGTGCGCGAAACATCAATGCTGCGAGCGATCGACAAGTTGCCGTTTGAGACTGAATCATTGAAGCGCCCATACCAATTTCTCCGACGCGTCGAGACCGTTTTGCGTCGCTGGCAACATACCGCCAGCTCGAGTTTGCCCGCCGACCTGATCGAGCGCGGCAAGCTCGCGCGACGGATGCAATTTGATGAAAACCTCGATACGGCGTGCGCGGACGCGCGTACGGATATTCACGCCATCTTCAATAAGTTTTTCGAAGGTGATGCTCAGTGAAACCCGAGCGCATGGGCGATGGCCCGTAGCAAAAGCAGGCTCACAAAAATGCCGGCCGCAACGATGACAACTAACATCGCCAGCACCGCCACGACGAAAACCCAATCCGATGGTGTGGCGCGGCGGGTGCCGGTTCCGTGAGCGAGCAGTAATTCGTAATTGCGCTTATTCGATTTAAACCAAAAAGAAAAGGCGTCGCCCAGGCCCGGAACGATGCCGACCAGTTCGTTAAGCAAAATATTCAGCGACATCCGCGCGAGCAGAATCTTCGGTAAACCACGCCGCGCCGCCTGGATCAATACCAGCGCCGAAACCGCAGCCGACGCCATGTCTCCAATTCCTGGGATTAGCCCAATGAGTGGATCGAGGCCGAATTTGAACCTAGTGCGTGGTAATCCGATGAGCTCATCCATCACGAGCGCGACCCAACGAAAGAGTGGCTCAAGACTCGCGCGCCCCTTCTCTTCGGGAGGGAGGACTTCCCAGTCGACCGTTTCCGTTTTTGGACGCTCAATCTTCGATTTCACCACAGCGGCGTCGCCTTAACAGGTCATTCCGAGCGAAGTCTAGGAATCCCGATGCGCCAGCTTGATGGTAACGCCGCGGGATCCCTCGACTCCGCTGCGCTTCGCTCGGGATGACACGGTCGTGGGCTGCCCTATCCCGGGATGCCTTTGAGCATCTCGGCATTGGTCGGGAATTTCTTCACGAACATGAGCAAGCGCTCAATCGCCTCTCCCGGCTTATGCCCGGCCAGACCGCGACGGATCAAATTAATTTTCTCCAGCTCCCACGGCTGCAAGAGCAGCTCCTCGCGACGCGTGCCGGAAAGGAAAATATCGACCGCGGGATAAATGCGCTGGTCACTGATTTTGCGATCGAGCACCAGCTCCATGTTTCCCGTGCCTTTGAATTCCTGAAAGATCAACTCGTCCATGCGGCTGCCGGTTTCGATCAAGGCTGTTGCCACGATCGTGAGCGAGCCCGCTTCTTCCGTATTGCGCGCGGCGGCAAAAATCTTGCGCGGCGTTTCCATGGCGCGCGCGTCGATGCCGCCGCTCATGGTCCGTCCGCCCCCGCCCATGGCATTGTTAAAGGCGCGCGCCGTGCGCGTGATCGAGTCGAGCAGAATGAAAACGTTCTCGCCCGCCTCCACCATGCGCTTGGCCCGCTCGATCGCGAGCTGCGCGATGCGCGTATGGCTTTTGATATCGCTGTCGTTCGAGCTGGCCATGATTTCCGTCTTGGGATGAGAACGTCGAAAGTCAGTCACTTCCTCCGGCCGCTCATCCACCAGCAGGATAATCACGCGCATCTCCGGATGGTTCTTCACCACCGCCTCCGCGATATGATGCAGCAGCGTGGTTTTGCCCGTGCGCGGCGGCGCCACGATCAAGCCACGCTGGCCCATCCCCAGCGGCGTCATTAAATCCATAATGCGCGTAGTGTAGCGGTCTGGCACCGTCTCCAGCTTGATCCGCTTGTTCGGATTAATTGTCGTTAGCTCTTCGTATGGACGAAGCCCGGAATATTTCGTGGGTTCGCCATCATTAATCTTGAGCAGCTTGGTCAATTGCGGGCCGCGATTTCCCCGCCGCGTCTCGCCTTGAATCCACATGCCGTCGCGCAATCCGAAGCGGCGCACGATTTCGGGCGTGACGAAAATATCCTGCGGGGCCTGCACAAAGTTGCGCTTGGGATCGCGCAGAAAACCGAAGCCCTTGCCCGAAATTTCAATGACTCCATCGCCGAACTCTGGCTCCGCCGGCTCGCCCCCTTCTCCTTCCGGCGCAACACCATTATCGACTACCTCCGGGGCCTGCTCGCCCGCCGCGTCATTGTTGTAACTACCGAAGCGGTCATTCGGGTAATCGGAATTGAAAGTGCGGCGGCGCGGAAATCTCCGGCGCGGACGATGCGGACGTTCGCGTTCCGGGCGCGGCGGCAAATCCGATCGTGCTTCTGTTTCCGGTCGCGCCTCAGTCGGCACCGGTTGGGTTTCGTCTTGATCGCTCATATAAATTTTGCGCTTGCCCGCGCGCCGGCCGTGCCTCTCTTACGCGGGCAACTTCTCTTGCTCAGGAATTTCCAGGTTTGAATAGACGTTCTGCACGTCATCGTCGTCTTCGAGGGCGTCGCACAAGCGCAGAACCTGTTGCGCCACGGACTCATCGAGGACCGTAATTGTCGTATCGGGGATGAAAGTAAACTTTTGGCTCTCGGGGATGACGCCTGCGGTCTTGAGCGCCTCAGCTACAGCGTAGAGCTGATCGGGAGCAGTGATCACAACATACACCTCCTCATCATTTGTCAACTCCTCCGCACCGGTTTCCAGCACCAGCTCCAGCAGCTTGTCCTCCTCAATGGAAGAGCACGGCACCACGATCTGCCCTTTGCGGTGAAACATATATGAAACACTCCCACTCGCCGCCAGGTTCCCATGGTTTTTCGAAAAAATGCTGCGCACTTCCGCTGCCGTGCGGTTCTTGTTGTCAGTCGCCGTCTCCACGATCAATGCCACCCCGCCGGGCGCATACCCTTCATAGACGATCTCCTCGAAATGTTGCGCTTCGCTTCCTTCACCCGTGCCACGTTTGATGGCGCGCTCTACATTATCGTTCGGCATGCTCGCGGAACGCGCCGCCAGGATCGCGCTGCGCAACCGCGGGTTGCCATTGGGATCGCCCCCGCCGCTTTTCGCCGCGATCGAAATTTCCTTCGAGAGCTTGCTGAAAATCTGGCCGCGTTTGGCGTCAATCGCGCCTTTGAAGCGCTTAACCTTCGACCACTTACTGTGTCCCGCCATGTTATGCGGAGTAGTTCAATTGCGAAAGTCGCCTGGCCAGAAACCGCTGATTCGGGAGACGGGCGCGCCTCGAAGTGAACGGGTTTAACGAGGAGGCAAACTAACTTTGAGAAACTCAACCGCAATTTGGGATTGTCAATTAGCCCGGTCATCCCGAGCGACCGCACCGGTTTACCGAAAGCGCGTTCCGAGCTAGATACGCTGCCGTGAAAAAGCGCCCGGCCGCCGTCATTTTCATTTTCATCACCGTCATGCTCGACATGCTCGGTATCGGTTTGGTCGCGCCGGTGCTACCAAAACTCATCCTCAGCTTTCTCGGCAACGACATGACAGCCGCGTCCAATTGGACCGGCGCTTTCCTCACCGTCTTCGCCCTCATGCAATTTCTTTTCTCGCCCGTACTGGGTGTCCTTTCCGATCGCGTGGGACGCCGACCCGTCATCCTGCTTTCAAACCTCGGACTCGGCCTCGACTACTTTGTCATGGCAGTGGCGCCGACGCTGCGCTGGCTTTTCATCGGCCGCGCCATTTCCGGTTTCACCGCCTCGAGCATTCCCACGGCCCTGGCTTACATCTCCGACGTCACGCCGCGAGAGAAGCGCGCCGGCGCCTTTGGCATGATCGGCGCCGCCTTCGGCCTCGGCTTCATTCTCGGTCCCGCGCTCGGCGGCTTGCTCGGGAACGCCGATCCGCGGTTGCCATTCTGGGTCGCGGGCGCGCTAAGCCTGGCCAATTCGCTCTACGGATTCTTTGTTCTGCCGGAATCGCTTTCCCTTGAAAAACGCAAACCGTTCACGCTCCGTCGCGCCAATCCTGTCGGCGCTCTTGTGCTCCTGCGTTCGCATCCGGAATTATTCCAGCTCGCCACTATTCAATTCCTCGCCTACCTCGCACATCAGGTCTTCGACGTTTGGGCGCTCTACGCCATTTATCGCTACGCCTGGAGCGCGGGCAGCATCGGCGTTTCCCTGGCCGTGGTAGGAATTTCCACCGCTATCATTTCCGGCGGCCTCACCGGCCGGATCGTGCGCTGGATCGGTGAGCGGCGTGCGCTTTACACCGGACAATTTTTTGGTGCGCTCGGGATGGTGATGGCATCGCTCGCCCGCACCGGGGCGTGGTACATTGCATCCATCCCGGTGATTTCCATCTGGAATATCTCAGGTCCATCCGCGCAAGGAATGATGACGCACCGCGTGAGCGAGCGTGAGCAGGGAGAACTCCAGGGCGCGATCAGCAGCTTGCGCTCGCTCGCTGTGCTTCTCGGGCCGGCGGTTTTCACCCTCACCTTTTCATTCTTCATCGACAAGAAACGCGGCCTCGACATGCCGGGTGCGCCGTGGTACCTCGCCGCCGCGCTACTCTTTGGCGCTTGTCTTCTCTCCACCCGCATCGAGAAACAACGCGGCCCGATAACTGAGCCTGCCGCCGATCCAACCGATGTCGTCCCTCCCGAAGGAGTGACCTCGGGCAACGTCGCGCCCTAATTCAGACCTTTAGCCTGCACCAGACGGCGCTCAACAGTCACGCGGCCGTCTAATTAAATAGACATCAGGGAAGTCTATTTCTCACATTGAGATAGTCTGGTCTGTAGCAAACCAGTCATCTGGTTCTTGCCCTTCGGTAAGAGCAAACCCGACAGTTAGCCCACGCCATGACCTGGCAAAAGGGAACCGAAAAGATGGCATGCTGCAGCACGCTGGCCTTGTCTCGCGCGCACCAGCCAGGATGAGCCCGAAAACTGTTGGATTCATCGTGTTTAACGAAGTCGCTGCCGCCGAACTTGGCGGGGCGGCAGAAGCTTTTACCCGGGCGCATATCCCAACCAGTTATGGTTATGAATGTCACTGCTACAGGTTGATTACCATCGGTCTGACCACTGAACCGTGTTTCAGTCGATCGGGCATTTTGGTGAAGCCCGAGGTCGACTTCCAAACAGCACCTGAGCTCGACACCCTGGTCGTCTGCGGTGGCGAAGGAATTCGCGCGCCAACGCTCTGCAAGAAGGTTGCGAAATGGCTGAACTATCGCGCGCCTACCACGAGGCGCATCGCAACATTGGGCACAGGCATCTACGCCTTGGCAGCCACGGGGTTGTTGCATGGACGAGAAGTAGCGACGCACTGGCGTTATGCGAAAGACGTCGCCGCGCGTTTCCCAAGCTTGCGTGTTCATTCCAACCGCTTGTTCGTGAAGGATGGCCCATTTTATACCTGCGCCGGCGGAACAGCGGCTGTCGATTTCTCTCTTTCGCTCATTGAAGCGGACTTCGGAAGAACCCTGGCCCTCAAACTGGCGCGCGAACTGGTTGTCCATCTCAAAAGAGAAGGAGGCGAGGAGCAGTATTCGGAGCCTCTGCAGTTCCAGATTCAATCTTCGGATCGCTTCGCCGACCTCGCTGGTTGGATACTATGTAACCTGGGAGAAAACCTCTCGATAGAAGCTCTGGCGCAACGCGCCTGCATGTCTCGCCGCAATTTTGCGCGGCTCTTCAGCCATACTTTCGGAAAAACTCCGGCCGAGTTTGTGGCCGGAGCACGTATGACGGAAGCGCGGAGACGATTGCTGATCCCGCGCACTACTCTCGAAAGCGTTGCGATATCGCTCGGTTTCAAGAGTGCCGATGTCTTTAGCAAGGCGTTCGAGCGTTTTGTCGGAATGCGACCAAGCACTTATCGCGCTCGTCTCGGCGTACAAGCCGAAGTACGCCTTCCTGAGGAGCAATCTGCGTCTCCGAAGCCCTCACTAGTCGGAGCGTAACGCGCCGTTCCATTGAACATTCTGGGGAACTGGTTGTCGCGAGGATTCTTCTCTCTGTCTGCTAAGTCACCTTGAGATTGAACTGACCTGGTTTGGCCCAAACCATCGGATTTCTGTCCTAACGCTGTAATCCCCCGCGAAGTAGTCTCCGCGCCGTATGAAAAGCAACTGACGCAGTCAGATGCCTCTGCCTGCCACCTTAACTAACCTGAAGAAACAAATGATGAGACAGAAATTTACCAAAACGACATCCCACCTGACGTGGGCGATAGCACTCGCCCTACCGCTCTTTGTAATATCGAGCGGATATGCCCAAGATCCCAACCCATCAACTGCCGTGCCGGTGACGGGCGGACCTACACAGAACGCAGTAGGCGCTACCGCCGCTTCCAACACGGAAGCAACGGCCGAGCGCGTCATCGTTACCGGTTCCAACATCCCGACGGCAGAAGAAGTCGGGCCAAACCCGGTCGATACCTATCGCGCCGAAGACCTCCAGAAACTCGGCGTGCGTACTGCGACCGACCTGACCCAGAGATTGCCCGCAGTCAGCGGCGGCTCGATCACTGAGAACATCGCCAACGGCGGTGACGGTCGAACTGAAATCAACCTGCGCGGTATTTTCCCGAAGGAAACGCTGGTATTGCAGGATGGCCGCCGCCTCTCTGCGCAGCTGGCTGGTTCTGTTCTTGGTGGCCAATCCGTCAACATCAACCTCTTTCCCTTGGGACTGATCGACCATATCGACATCCTCAAGGATGGCGCCTCCGCTATTTACGGCTCCGATGCCGTGGCCGGCGTTTTCAACGTCTATCTCAAACACAAATTCCGTGGCCTTGAGATCTACGGTAGCTATGGCAACACCAATCTCGGCGCCTCCAACGACGCTCGCGAAATTCAAGGTTACCTCCTTGCCGGTACCGGTGACGATAAGACGGACATTGTCGTTTACGCCGAATATTACGATCGCGCTGCGATCTACAGCCGTGATCGTGACCTCTCCTCCAACGGATCGTTCCGCAATTTTGGCGACGATGGCATTGCCGATGCGCGCAGTGGTAACTATCCCGGCCGCGTCCAGGGCTTTGTTTTCATCCCGGGGCGGCACGGCAATGGCTTGGCGCCAACGCCGCGTGCGGCCGTAGATCCGGCTAGCGACCCACAGTACGTTCCGCGCAACAACGTTGACTTCAATTCAAACTTCTTTGCGTTCAACTTCGCGTCATTGACGCCATCAATTCCGGCTGCGGATCGCCAGTACTTCTATGGCTCCTTCATGCGTGACCTGTGCGATAAATGGCTGCAGGTTTTCGCGGACTTCAAGTACACGCGATCATTCTTTGATGCCGGCGCGGCCCCGGTTCCCTTTTCGCCGGATCCGTTCTTAGCGGCGGACGGAATCACACCGTTCTCGGGCACTGGTTTCAGCGTTCCGCTGAGCAACGCGTTCAACCCCTTCACCGCGCCTTCAACCAACCCTGATGGAACGCCGGCGATTCTTCCTGATGGCACGCCGGTCGTGACCGGTGTTCGCTTTCGCGGTCTGGAGGAAGGCCCGCGGCAAACCAAAACCACGGTTAACGACTACGTCTTCACCGGCGGCCTTCGGGGCCAGTTTTCCGATCTCACCACTAATGACATCCTGAAAACCTGGGGGTATGAGGTCGGTTTCCGCTACAATTACAACGAAGAGGAGTCGCTCGCTTTGGGGAACGTGAGCAAGCCTGGCTTGCGGGACGCGTTGCGCGACACCAACCCGCTAACGGCTTTCAATCCGTTCCTGGGATTTGGGGGGACAAATACGGCGGCGGCCCAGTCTCGTGTTTACGTAGACCTGCATAATACCTCAATCAACTCGTTGACCTTGGAAGACGCCAAGTTGTATGGCGATCTATTCAACATCCCGGCTGGACCTGTCTCCTTCGCCCTTGGCGCCGAACATCGGACAGAGCGGTATAAAAATACCCCCGACTCGCTCAATACAACTTTCAGCACGATTGGGTCGACTGATCTGGAAGCATCCAAGGGTAATCGCGATGTTTTCTCGCTCTACGGCGAGCTTCGTATTCCGATAACCAGCCCGAGCTGGAACTTCCCCGGCGCCTATAGCTTCGAGTTCGATGTTGCGGAGCGCTATGAAAACTTCAGCGATCTTGGTGAGACTGAGAAACCAAAGTTTTCTGTGCGCTATCAGCCCATCGACTCATCGTTAACGCTGCGTGCCACCTATAACGAGGCGTTTCACGCGCCGTTCCTTAACGAGCTCAGCCCCGGACGTGCCGAAGCGTTTCCGGCTTTCATAGATCCGACAGGATTATCCGTCGAACAGCAGACGCGCGCCCTGGTTGGAGGGAATCCCAATCTGCGCCCCGAGAACGCCTACGAATTTAGTTTCGGCGCGGTCTTTTCGCCCAAGTGGGTCAAGGGCTTGACGCTGAGTGCTGACGTCTTCCACATCGATCTGAGAGATGCCGTCTCCCCACTTAGTGTCACCGACCTCCTGAATATTAACTTCAGGACGGCCACGCAGTTCAGTGCGATTGGCGCACCGCTCAATGGCCAATTCCAAGCCAACATTCTGCGCGATCCTGCGACCGGGGAGGTGCTTCAGGTGGATACCACGACCTTCAACCTGGGCCGTGTCATCGTGGAGGGGTTGGACTACGAGGCCATCTATCAGTTGGATACGGCCATGTTCGGTGCAGGGAACTTCGGGACGGTAACGTTTACCCTAAACGGGACCTATCTCTCGCGCTTCGAATTTGCCAGCAGCCCTGGAGCGAAGGAATTCGATCTCACGGGATCGATTCTCAGCTTTGGCTCGCTCCCGCACACGCGCGCTTATGTCAGTGTATTCTATGATATTGCCGGCTTCGACGCCGGTGCCACGGTTCACTACATCGGGCAGTATGACGACGCCCCCGGCACGTTGAACGATGGCGGCTCGCGCAAGATCCGGGAGTATACCACTCTCGACATCCTGGCGTCCTACACCTTCAACCTTCCGCAGGAAGTTCCCGAGCAACAGCAGGTTGCCGGCTACTCCAAGGATGGTGGCAAGAATGTGAGAGGGAAGGACGGCAAGGACAAGAACGTCATGCCCGTCAGCACCGCGACATACAGTGAGTGTGGCTGGAGGTCGTGGCTTAATGGCACCACCATTACGCTCGGCATGAACAATGTGTTCGATCAGGACCCGCCATTCGCCATCAACACCTTCGAAAACGGCTACGACGAATCAGTTGCCGATATCAAAGGTCGCTTCTGGTACGTCGCGCTCAAGAAGCGCTTCTAACGCTCGTTACCCTAGGTTCTCTTCAGCAGCCGGGCCTGCTAACTGGCCCGGCTGTATCGCTCTTAACCCTGTTACTTTCGACCTTTTTGCGCACAAGCTACAGTGCACTGCCCGCAGCATTTATCCTTCGCGCTTCGGCGATCTAAAAATAGACTTCTTCTTTCCCTGTTCGAAGGCAGATGCGAATTTCGCGAGACCTTCTCGAATCTGCCCTTTGGACCACGCGGCAAAACCAAATACGAGCGCCGGACGCAACCGAGCCACCATGCAAAGAAAGGAAAGATCTGTCGGCGCCATTCCTGATTGGTCGCGGGCGCGCAGGAAGAGCGCAGAATCTTTTTCCTCTCGCAACCAGGCGATGAAGTGCAAGCCGGCCGGTTTAACTTCCAGGTCTAGATATTGCCCAAGCCGTTCCTGAAATTCAGCGATGAAAAATTCGCGCCGTTGCGCGTAAACTTCGCGAATCCGTTGCACGTGGCTCAGGAAATACCCCTCGGAGATGAACCGCGCCAGGGTTGCCTGATCAATCGAGGGAGACTGCTGATCGATTACGCTGCGAACCTTGACCAGCGTCTCCACCAGCTGCTCCGGCGCGACCAGAAAACCGAGGCGCAAGGATGGATAAAGAATCTTGCTCATCGTTCCCGCATAAATGACCCGCCCGGCATCATCCAAACCTTGCAAGCATGGCAGGGGCGGACCATCGAAACGAAATTCGGAATTGTAATCGTCCTCCAGAATGTAACTGCCGCGCGCGTGCGCGAATTCGATGAGCGCTTTTCTTCGCTCCAAACTCATTGTGACACCGAGCGGGAATTGATGCGAGGGCGTGACGAAAATGAGCCTGGGAGAATGTCGTCCGGAAGAATGTTCGATAACGATCCCTTCACGATCAACCGGTCGCGGGACCACCCTGGCCCCGACGAAGGCAAATACGTTTCGCGCCTCACGAAATCCGGGATCTTCGACCCAGGCAGCTTCATTCGGATTAATCAAAGCCAATGCCGACACCAGCATGGCTTGCTGCATCGCGGCCACGACAATGATCTGCTCCGCATGACAACGCGCCCCGCGGAAATCGCATAAGTAGGATGCGATGGCCTCGCGCAGCTCAATCTCACCCCGAGGAGATCCATAACGCAGCAAGTGCACTCCTTTCTGCGCCAGGACTTGCGCGCGCAATCGCTCCCACACCGCCAACGGAAACTCGTCCACCGCCGGCAGACCGGCGCGAAATGTGACGCTCGGCGGGCCGCCGATTCCGACATCAAGTTGCCTGCCAGTCCGCGCGTCCGTCATCTTCGCGATGCGTTGAGCCAAGCGCGGAGAGCGCTCATGGGGTGCGGGCGCTTCCCGCTTTGGCGCCCTCAGAAAACTCGCGGGCAAACGCTCCGCCACAAAAATTCCCGAACGCTCACGTGATCGGAGATATCCCTCTGCCAGCAGTTTCGAAAACGCCAAATTTACAGTGCTGCGTGAAACGCCAAGATTCGCGGCGACTGATCGTGAAGATGGCAGCCGGGATGTGTTCGGAGGAAAACTTCCCGACTCGAGTTCTTCGCGAATCTGGCGATAAAGCTGTTGATGAAGCGGCTCGGTCGATTGGTGATTCAACCGCACCATCTCGAAAGCCATAACCAGGTGGCGGCGACGTTGCCTGGGAAAAGCCTTCCTGCTTTTCTCCAGGTTTGCGCCGTTCGTTTTCACCGCGTTATTTTGCCATTCCCCGGGTCGATTCTCAAGGTTGCCGCGGGCTGAGCGATACCGACTAATCGCCTATGTTCCAAGCTTGGGTAACGGCAAACCCAATCTGGTCTGCCCCATTCGCGCAATCTGGTCATCGCCGCCTGTCTTCACAGTCTTAAGTTTGTCTCGATGCAGGCTGGCCCGCTCGCAACGGCGAAGCAAGCCTGTCTTCTATGAATGCACAGAGAAGTTCCGCTGCGGAGGCCGCAACTCTGGGACGCCCGCGCGCTTTTGAGACAATTGTCTACGGTGGTCTGGCCATCGGAATATTGGATGGATTGTTTGCCCTCATTTTTTACGGTCTGATCCTGGGGGTGAAGCCGCTGCGGATTTTTCAATCCGTCGCCTCAGGGTTGCTCGGCCAGGCTGCATTCGAGGGCGGATGGCCTGTTTTCTGGCTCGGCGTTCTCCTTCATTTTATCGTCGCCTCGTGCGTTGCTCTGGTCTATTACTTAGCAAGCTCGCAACTGAAGGTCTTACTCAATCACCCCGTCATTTCGGGACTGATCTACGGAATCATCGCTTACTTCGTGATGAACTATGCCGTCCTTCCACTATCCGCCGCCCATCAAGGACGCTTTCATCTCGCCTATGTTCTGCCAGAGATAATCGGACACGCCTTGTTAGTTGGCTTACCGGTTGCTCTCATTGCCCGGCGATCAACCAAGTCGCGCCAAGCCGGCTGAAATGACCTGCGTTTTGCTTTTCGCCAATTTCTGAAAGATCCCGGCGACAGTGTCGTCGCTATAACGGCACTTGCTCTCGGCAGTACGCGAATACGCCCCTTTCATCGAAGCGTTGCGCGCAGAACAAGCTCTCTTCCGAACGCCCGTTACGCGGCCGGGGCGAAATCGAGAACGACCTTTCCCGAGTTGGCCGATTTCGCCAGCTCGATGGCCTCCTGAAATTGCGTGAAGGGGAACCGGTGCGTGATGACCGGTGAGATATCCAGCCCACTTTGAATAAGCGAGGTCATCTTGTACCAAGTTTCAAACATCTCTCGGCCGTAGATGCCTTGCAGCGTGAGACTGTGGAAGACGACCACATTCCAATCGATGGCTGCGTTCGATGGCATGATGCCGAGGAGCGCGATTTTGCCGCCGTAGAACATATTCGGCAAAATGTCCGCGAACGCTTTGGGATTGCCCGACATCTCCAGGCAAACATCGAAGCCTTCTTTCATGCCAAGTTCCTTCATCGCCTCCGCCAGTTTCTGCGTGCGGACGTCGAGCGCGAGCGTCGCGCCCATTTTGCGCGCAAGCTCGAGGCGATACGGATTCACGTCGGTGATGACGACGTGGCGTGCTCCGGCGTGTCTGCAAATCGGAATGGCCATGCAGCCGATCGGTCCGGCACCGGTGATGAGAATGTCTTCGCCAACGAGATCGAACGTAAGCGCGGTGTGAACGGCGTTGCCTAGCGGATCGAAACAGGAAAGGACGTCGAGCGGGATGGATGGGTCCGCGTGCCAGGCGTTAGTCGCGGGAATGGCGACAAACTCGGCCCAGGCTCCAGGGCGATTGACACCCACGCCTTGTGTGTTCGGGCAAAGATGACGGCGGCCAGCGAGACAATTGCGGCAGTGTCCGCAGGTAATGTGCCCTTCCCCGACGACGAGATCGCCTTCGGAAAATCCGCGCACGTTCGATCCGACGGCGGCGATTTCACCAACGAACTCGTGCCCAATCGGCATCGGCACCGGAATGGTTTTCTGCGCCCATGCGTCCCAGTTGTAAATGTGGACGTCGGTCCCACAAATCGACGCTTTCTTGGTGCGGATGAGGACGTCTTCTGGAGCGACTTCCGGCACCGGCACTTCCTCCAGCCATAAACCCGGTTCACCCTTCGCCTTTACGATCGCCGGCATCGTTTTTCGCATCGGCTCAAATTAAACGAATCAGGACAGCAGGAAAACAGGAATCGGGGCAAGCCCCCTGGTCATCCCGAGCCGCGCAGACGGTGAGGGACCTCACTAACGGGGGATAATCACACAAGTTTTGATAACCGCGACCGCTGTGAGGTCCCTCGCTGCGCTCGGGATGACGGGCGAAAACCTCGGTGGACAATTGGTTGCATCATTCCGATGATGGAGATGCATGCCAGCGACGGCAGAGACATCAGTTGCAGCCAAAACCGGAACGCCGCGCGCTGTTTTTATTCTGCGCTTCAGCAGTACGATCGTGCTCTGGACGGTCGCGCTCCTCATCGCTTTCTCCGGATTCGAGATCGGCTTCTGGGGGTTGATCAGCATTTTCGGCATGATCTCGCTTTGGGAGTTTTACGGAATGCTCGATCACCGCGGACTGCCCAATTTCAAACTAACCGGCATGATCTGCGGAGCGGTCATGTTGTGCGGCAGCTTCTACTACTTCGCGCGCATGGGGCCGGCGCATTCCTACGATTTCGAGATGGCGACGCTCCTCTTCTTTCTCCTCACCGTCATTACGCGCCAGATGTTCGAAAGTCTTCGCGACGACGCGCCGCTGCAAACGATGGCCTACACCCTCTTCGGCCTGCTTTACGTCATTTGGCTCTTCAATTTCATGACGAAAATTGTCTACGTCGTTCCCCGCTCCAGCGACGGCATGGTGATGGGACAATTCTATTGTCTTTATCTTATCGCCGTCACCAAATTCAGCGACATGGGCGCCTATGTCACCGGCAGCTTGATCGGCCGACATCCGCTCATTCCCCACATCAGCCCGAAGAAAACACGCGAAGGATTTTTCGGCGCGCTCGCTCTTTCACTCCTCGCCAGCCTGGCGCTTTTCAAACTGATGCCGGGACACCTTTCATATCTGAATTGGACGCACGCCACCATCCTCGGATTGCTGCTTGGATTTGCCGCCGTCATCGGCGATCTGGCCGAGTCGATCGTCAAGCGTGCCACAGGCGTAAAAGACTCGGGCAATTTGCTGCCGGGAATCGGCGGCGCACTCGATCTGGTCGATAGCCTGCTTTTCACGGCGCCACTATTGTTCTTCTATCTGCGACTGGTGGTGAAAGTGCCCTGATCTTTCACACAACGGTCGCACAATTTTCTCAACGATTAACCTCCCGTCCCCTGTGTAACTTTGTGGCCGTTGTGTGAGATCTGAGACAAAACGCAAACGCGTCGTTGTGCTCGGCGCTACCGGTTCGATTGGACAGAGCGCGGCCGAAGTGGCACGCGACATTCCGGAGCGGATGGAGCTTGTCGGTCTGGCTGCCCATGGCAACGCGCATAGTCTGGCGAAACTAGCTAACGAGTTTAAGCCGGCGGCTGTTTGCCTGGTCGATGAGAGCAAATTAAGCGAATTACGCGCGGCACTGAATTACTCGCCGAAAATCTTTGCCGGCGAACGCGGCTTGACCGAAATCGCGTCGTCTGCCGAAGCCGACATGGCGTTAATCGCCATTGTCGGGACGGGCGGACTGCGTCCTGCCCTGGCCGCGATCGACGCCGGCAAAGATCTCGCCATCGCGAGTAAGGAAATCCTGGTGATGGCGGGCGAAATCGTGACGGGTGCAGCGCGCGCGCGGGGTGTCTGTGTGTTACCCGTCGACAGCGAGCATAACGCCATCTTTCAATGCCTCGATCGCCGTCAATCAGACGAGGTTCGGCGGATCATTCTCACGGCCAGCGGTGGACCCTTCCGTGAAACACCGGCAGAGGACTTCGAAAAGATTACCCTCGACCAGGCACTCAAACATCCGACTTGGAATATGGGACCGAAGATCACGGTTGATTCCGCCACCCTGTTCAACAAGGGATTGGAGATGATCGAAGCGCGCTGGCTTTTCGGCGTGGAGATGGCGTGCGTAGAAGTCGTCATCCATCCCCAGAGCATCGTGCACTCCATGGTGGAGTTCGCCGATGGTTCGGTGCTGGCCCAGCTATCGCATTCGAACATGTGCTTCCCAATCCAATACGCCGTGACCTGGCCGGAACGCGTGCCCAATTCATTGCCGCCACTCGACTTCGGAAAAGTCGCGAAGCTAGAGTTCGCCACCCCGCGCTATCACGACTTTCCGGCGCTGAATCTGGCGCGACGCGCCGGCGAGGTGGGCGGCACGCTCCCGGCTGTTTTGAACGCAGCCAATGAGGTCGCGGTCTCAGCTTTCCTCGATAAACGCATGAGTTTCCCTGGCATTTGGCACCTCGTTGGAGAGGTAATGGAGCGTCACGCGTCCATTGCGCAGCCCAGCCTCGATGCGATATTGGCCGCTGATCGATGGGCGCGCGAAGAAGCCGCTCACCTGATCGAAAATATCTAAGGAAAGCAGGAACTCAGGAATTTGTTTTGTTTCATGCTTTCCTGCGTTCCTAAGAAATTCTCATGATTTTGCACATCGCGCACGTCATTCTCATCAGCCTCGAAGTTCTCGTCCTCTTCAATCTTCTCATCGTCGTGCACGAGATCGGGCACTTCCTCGCGGCGCGCTGGCGCGGACTTTACATCGAGAAGTTTGGCATCTGGTTCGGCAAACCGATCTGGAAAAAGACCATTAACGGCGTGCAGTATTCTCTCGGCTCGCTTCCTTTCGGCGGCTTCGTCGCCCTGCCGCAACTCGCGCCCATGGACATGATTGAAGGCAAAGCCGACATGGATCGGGCGGCGCTACCGAAAATTTCCGCGCTCGATAAAATCATCGTCGCGTTCGCCGGACCACTTTTCAGTTTTCTGCTCGCCCTCGTATTTGCTGTCATCATTTGGATCGTGGGCCGGCCGGTGAGCGAATCGGAAGCCACTACGACGATCGGATATGTCGCTCCTGGATCCCCGGCGGCAGAGGCAGGGTTGCAAGCGGGCGACAAGATCATTGCCGTCGATGGCGACACCGTTAGCCGTTTCGGCGGCATGAGCGACGACTCCATCAGCTGGCGCATTGTCCGCAGCGAAGGCGAAACCATTCCCATCACAGTTGAGCGCAAGGCCAACGGTATGGTGCAGCGGCTCACGATGGAGGCCAAACCGATCATCCCCTCCACGCGCGCCTGGATGCGAAAAGGATTGCGGCAGATTGAAATCTTTCCTGCGGAAACCCCGGTGGTCGCGCGCGTGCAGCCAGGCAGCCCGGCAGAGAAAGCCCGTCTGCAGCCAGCCGATGTGATCGTCGGGATCAACGGGCAACCGCTTTATCACATCAACGGAATCGATGAATTCGTTCGCCAACATCCCAACGAGACCGTGAAATTGAGCGTCAAACGACGTGGCTCAGAGATGATCCTGCCATTCGACCCCGGTTTTCCCGTCATCGGCGAAGTGTCGGCAAACAGCCCCGCCGCACGCGCGGGATTGCAGAAGGATGATGCCATTCGTGCGCTCGACGGACAGGAAACGAAGAGCACGTCGGCGGTATCTGATTACATCAAGCGTCACGGTGGCGTGCCTATTCGGTTTGGGATACTGCGCAATGGCAGCCTGCTTCAGCTCAGCGTCACTCCGGAGCTCGCCCAAGGCGAACGCACCCCCCGCATCGGCGTGGGGTGGGCTGACAGCTATGGCATCGAGTCAGATCCTTACGGCCGGCTCACCCGCACTCATCCGGCGCCCTTGGAGCAAGTGCGCGCCGCCGCCTTATCGGTGGTAAACACTTTTGGCGCGATCGCGTCCCCGAAGTCGGACGTCAAGCTCCAGCACATGAGCGGCCCGGTGATGATGCTGCGCGTTTATTATCTAATGTTCGAGACACACGACGGCTGGCTCATGGCGCTTTGGTTCAGCGTCGTGCTCAACGTCAACCTCGCTCTGCTGAATCTGGTACCGATGCCGGTATTGGACGGTGGCCACATCTTGTTAGCTCTGGTGGAAGCAGTGCGGCGTCGCCCGGTTAATGCTCGCGTCCTCGAAGTAGTGCAGACCGCCTGTGCCGTTATCATCATCGGGTTCATGGTCTACATCGCCTTCTTCGACGTGCAGGATTTATTCGGGCGTGGCACGCCGAAGTTCGTGCCGAAAAGCTCGTCCAGCGCGACGCGGTAGAGTGCAGGTCCGATTGCGAATCGCGTCGCTGGACGTAGATTCGCGAGCAAAATGACCTACAAAGAAATCCACGAGCTCTATTCTGCGACGCCATTCCGTCCTTCGAGCTGGTGCTGCCAAATGGCGGAACTGTGTATGTGGGTCAACCCGAATTCATGATGTTTTCCACTGACCGCCGGACCGTCTACGCTGCGGACGAACGCGACGGCTCGACTAAACGCATCGACATTAAATTGATCATTGCGCTGAACGATCTGGAGAACGGCGCGCGGCCACGCCGCCGCAAGCGGTGAACTACTGCGCGAATTCGTTTTCTTACCGACGCCGCCTCTCGCGCGAAGTGAAAGTCGGCCACGTTGGCGTCGGCGGGAATAATCCCATCCGCGTGCAGTCGATGATTACTTGCGACACGATGGACACGGAAGCATCCATTGCGCAGACGATGGAACTGGCGGCAGTGGGTTGTGAGATCGTGCGCATCACCGCGCCGACGGTGAAAGACGCAGCCAATTTGCAACACATCATGCGCGGCTTGCGCGAACGGGACTGCCACGTCCCCATCGTGGCTGATATTCACTTCAAACCGGAAGCGGCCATGGAAGCGGCTAAGTGGGTGGAGAAGGTGCGCATTAATCCGGGGAACTACGCCGACTCGAAGAAGTTCAAGATCATCGAATACACGGACGACCAATATGCGGCCGAGCTGGAACGAATCCGGCAGCGCTTTACGCCGCTGGTGCTCCTGTGCCAGGAACGAGGCGTCGCCATGCGCATCGGGACGAACCACGGCTCACTCAGTGATCGCATTCTCAATCGCTACGGCGACACACCGCTGGGCATGGTAGAGAGCGCGCTCGAGTTCGCCCGCATTGCCCGCGATCTCGAGTATCACGAATTTGTTTTCTCCATGAAGTCGAGCAATCCCAAAGTGATGATAGCGGCTTATCGGTTGCTCGTGGCGCGACTAAATGAGGAGGGCGCCGACTGGAATTATCCGCTTCATCTCGGTGTGACCGAAGCGGGCGAAGGCGAAGATGCGCGGATCAAAAGCGCCATCGGCATCGGCTCACTGCTGGCGGATGGAATCGGGGATACTATTCGCGTCTCGTTAACGGAAGACAGCATTCACGAGATTCCAGTGGCGCAAGCGCTGGTGAAGATCGTGCCGGAGATTTCGCAGAACGATTCCGGCTCGGGGAAGGAAATCTTGGGCCCTCTTTCCTTCGATCCTTTTTCCTATAATCGACGGGCGAGCGATCGAATCGAGCGCGGCGGTTTTGCACTCGGCGACAGTGAGCTCGTGCGTGTCTGCATTCGGCAGGCGCAACACGAGAAAATTGCGCACAAGATCGAAGGCATGGGCGACTACAAACCAGAAATCGTTTACGAAAAAGCCGGCGTCATCGAAATTGATCCTCGCGACGATGACTCAATCGCGCGTGTCAATGGTTCTGCTGAATCGGAATTGGTCACAGTGCAAGATGAAATCGACCTGCCGACGATCGCAGCTTTTCGTTCGCTGGCGGCGAAGTTGCAGGCGCGCCATTCCATTCTACTGAAGGACGTTCTCACATCTGCCAACGGCAAAGGGCAACCGACGAGTTTCCTCGACACACTTCTTGTGGCCGCGGTTAACATTGGCTCACTCCTTTGCGACGGGATTGGTGATGCCATCCTGGTGCGGGGTGAGGAAGCGCCGGGCCAATCGATGCGCCTGAGCTATAATATTCTCCAGGCAGCCGGCACGCGTATTTTCAAGACAGACTATGTAGCCTGTCCCAGCTGCGGCCGCACCTTGTTCAATCTACAAACGACGACAGGACGCATCAAAGAAGCAACGGTGCATCTCAAAGGCGTGAAGATCGCGATCATGGGCTGCATCGTGAATGGCCCGGGCGAAATGGCGGATGCCGACTTCGGCTACGTCGGCGGTGCACCGGGTAAGGTGAATCTCTACGTCGGCAAGACGCCGGTGAAGTTCAACATTCCGGAAGTGGAAGCAGTCGAGCGCTTGAAGGATCTGATTCGCGAGCACGGCAAATGGGTTGAGCCTGCCAGCGCTCCGGCGATGGCGGAGATTCCGGCGTAGCTCACCCCACGCCAGTTGAACGGCTGCCAACTGCGCTTCGCATAGCTAAGCGACGCCAAGAGAGATGAGGCTGATTAATGCGTCTTCGCATCTTAATTCCAAGTAATCAACGTCATTGACCTAGGAGCGAACTGCCGGATATTACGCCAATCAATTTGCAGAGGCAGGCGTGTCGCCTGCTCCGTTCGGCAATGGAAGCAGTTGCCCTGCAGAAGTATGGAAACTATCCGTAACATCGCCATCATTGCGCACGTTGATCACGGCAAGACGACGCTGGTCGATCAATTGCTGCGGCAATCGGGCACCTTTCGCTCCAATCAAAAAATCGAGGAACGGATGATGGACTCGATGGACCTGGAGCGTGAGAAAGGCATTACCATTCGCGCCAAGAACGCGGCCTTTCAGTGGAACGGCTACCGTATCAACATCGTCGACACGCCCGGACACGCCGATTTCGGCGGTGAGGTCGAGCGTATCATGAAAATGGTGGACGGGGTATTGCTGGTGGTGGACGCGCACGACGGCCCGCAAGCGCAGACGCGTTTCGTGCTGCGAAAAGCGCTCGAGAATAAGGCCAAGCCCATTGTCGTCATCAACAAAGTCGACCGCGAGAATGCGCGCCCGCATGCCGTGCTCGATATGGTTTTCGACCTCTTCGTTGAGTTAAAGGCGACGGACGAACAACTCGATTTCCCCATCATCTACGCCAGCGCGAAGGAAGGGTTTGCGATGCGCGAGCTGCACGAGAACAACGAAGACATGACGCCATTATTCGACGCCATCGTGAAATATGTGCCGCCGCCGACAGTTTCCAATGAACCGTTTTTTCAAATGCTCGTGTCGAATCTGCATTACAGCGATTACCTCGGGCGCATCGCCCTGGGACGAATCGTGAGCGGTCGCGTCAGCGTGGGTGATTCGCTGGTGTGCATTCATCGCGACGGGACGCGCGAGCGCGCCGCCGTAACCGCGCTTTTCACTTACAGTGGTCTGCAGCAGGTGGAAATCGAGCACGCCAGTGCCGGCGATATCATCGGCCTGACCGGATTCGAGGACACGTTCATCGGCGAAACGCTGACCGATCGCGAAGAGCGCACGCCTCTGCAATTCGTCGACATCGATCCTCCCACGATCCGAATGCGAATCCTCGTTAACGATTCACCATTCGCCGGACGCGAGGGCAAATTCGTTACCGCGCGGCACATCAAGGAGCGACTCGTGCGCGAGACCCGTAACAACGTTTCACTCGAAATGAACGAGACTGAAACGGCCGGTGCTTTCGAGATCAACGCCCGCGGAGAAATGCAGATCGCGATCCTCGTCGAACAAATGCGGCGCGAAGGCTATGAAGTGATGGTCTCGCGCCCGGAAGTAATTTTTCATCGCGACTCCGGCGGCGGCTTGCTCGAGCCGATCGAAAATTTGTATGTCGAAGTCCCGGGGGAGAACGTCGGTGATGTCATGCAATCGCTGGCCGCGCGCAAAGGCGAAGTCGTCGGCATGGACCATCACGCCAGTCGCGTTTCCCTCGAGGCGGTCATTCCGACGCGCGGATTGATCGGATTTGAGACAGACCTTGTGAACCTGACGCGCGGTGAAGGTTTGATGAGCCATCTTTTTCGCGAATACGCGCCTTACAAAGGCGAGATCGAAGGCCGCAATCGCGGCGTCATGATCTCGATGGAAGCGGGCACGAGCACGGCTTATGCGCTCAATAACATTCAGGCCCGCGGCAAATTGTTTGTCGGACCGCAGGAAGAGATTTACTCCGGAATGATCGTGGGTGAAAACGCGCGCCCGGAGGATTTGCCCGTTAATCCGTGCAAGGCGAAACATCTGACGAATATGCGCAGCCAGGGCGACGGCAAAGGCATTCAGCTGGAAGCTCCGCTGAAGATGAGCCTGGAACGCGCCATCGAATACATCGATGCCGATGAATACGTGGAAGCGACTCCGAAATCTCTGCGCTTGCGCAAACGCATTCTCGACGCAACGCAACGAAAACGCGCCGCCGCGGCGGTCGCGGCGTAAGAACACGGTCATCCTGAGCGGAGCGCAGCGGATTCGAAGGATCCCGCGGTACTACCCGAAGCTAGTTTTTACGGAGTCGAAGCATCCAGCGGTGCCATTTCTACGGCTGCTCGTCGGGATGACGGTTAAGAAGGCTTAACGCGCGATTTCTGTCGCCCGTTGCTCGATTTGCGCAAGGGAAGGGTCGGCATTTTCAATCCAGCTCTTCGCGTCATCGAGCTCCGCTTCATCCACGGGCAATGCGCGCCGCACGCTCGCATCTCCGCTGCCCGCGACAGCTCCAGCGAACGCGCTCGGTCGTTTCCAGTGCCGGCCAAAGCGATAGAGCGCGAAATACATCGTCTTGGCTTCGATCGCGCTCACGCCGCTGCAGCGCATCGCGTTGTAGAACATGCGGTCGCATTGTTCCCACGGCCGGATGTGCTGATCGTACGCCACGTCGTGTAGCACCGAGGCGTTGCGATATTTTCCGTCGAACGGTCCGCCCATGAACGACCAAAGCGAGCGCGGTATGGAGGCGCCGTCCACCGCCGAGCCGGCGGGCGCAATCCAGACGACACCATCGGGGTCGACATAGCGCAGTTCGTTCAACAACGTCATGCCGCGACCATCATTTTCCCAGCGCGCTTCCACATTTCCCACTGTAATAACCCCAGCGATGCTGTGGCCGCACCGCTGCTGTTTTCCACGGCGCCGCATTCTTACCGCCGCAACCTGCGAGCGCCAGCAAAGCACAAATTTGATCATCCTCATCTTGATGTGAACCTACGCCATCGCCGTCACCGGCAAGTATGGTCACGACCCCGCTTTAACTCGACGCTGCCTCGAGGAAACAACGGAACTCTGCCTCATTTAGAATTTTTACCCCAAGCTGCTCCGCTTTCTTAAGTTTGCTTCCCGCTTCCTCTCCGGCGAGTAAATATGTCGTCTTCTTACTCACGCTGCCGCTTACTTTTCCGCCACGGCTGATGATTAGCTCTGCGATCGCGTCCCGCGGCTGGCTAAGCGTGCCAGTAATTACCCAGCTGCTGCCAGCGATGGCGGAATCCTTCGCGCTCCGGGCTTCAACGGTTGGGTTCAGGCCCAATTCACCCAAACGCCCTATCAGTTCGCGATTGTGCGGTTCCTGAAAAAATTGACGAATGCTCGCGCCCACCACCTCGCCCACGTCGGGGATGCGTTTCAATTCATCAGCGGACGCAGCCATCAGTGCGTCGATGCCCCCGAAATGGCTGGCCAGCTCGCGCGATGACGTTTCGCCGACGTGCAGAATTCCGAGCGCGAAGATCAACTTCCAGAGCGGCCTTGTTTTAGAGCGCTCGATCGCTTCGAGCAGATTGCGAATACTCTTCTCGCCGGTGCGCGCGATGCGGGCGAGCTTTGCGGCATCAAGCGTGTAGATGTCGCTCACATCACGCAACATTCCGGCCTGGACCATCTGCGCCACCATCCTCTCGCCCAAGCCTTCGATGTCCATTGCGCCGCGCGAAGCGAAATGCCCGAGGCGCCGCCGTACTTGCGCGGGACATTGGACGTTCAGGCAACGCACCGCGACCTGCTCGGCATCCTTCACCACGCGGCTCCCGCATTCCGGACATTTTTGCGGCATGCGAAATTTGGTCTCGCTCCCCGTGCGCAGGTCTGTGCGCACGCTCACCACTGCGGGGATCACCTCCCCTGCCTTCTCGATGACAACGGTGTCGCCGATACGCACATCTTTGCGCGCGATCTCCTCTTCATTGTGCAACGTTGCCCGGCTGACAGTTGAGCCGCTAACGAGAACTGGCTCGAGCGCTGCCACGGGCGTGAGCACGCCGGTGCGGCCGACCTGGATCAAAATGTCATGCAGCTTGGTCTCGACGCGCTCCGCTTCGTACTTGAAGGCGATGGCCCAGCGCGGCGCCTTGGAGGTAAAGCCAAGCCGTTCCCGTTGCGCAAACGAATCGACTTTGATAACCGCGCCATCGGTTTGGTAAGCGAAGTCGCGGCGGATTTTGTCCAACTCGTGAATCGCTTTCGCTATCGCCGCGTCTGATGAAACGGTCCAGGTGCGCTCGCTCAGGGGCAAGCCGAATTCTTCGAGCATGGGAAAGAGATCGGAGTGTTTTTTCAGCTTCACGCCATCGAGCGCGCCAGTGCCGTAGAAGACGACGCCGAGTGGTCGTGTCGCCACCATCGCCGGGTCGAGCTGCTTCAGCGAACCCGCCGCCGCATTGCGCGGATTCGCAAATGGCGCCAAACCTTGTTCTGCACGATCAGCGTTCAGTTTCGCGAAGCCCTTCTTTTCCATGTACACTTCGCCGCGCACTTCAAAGACGGCGGGAGCATTTCCTTTCAATCGCCGCGGCACCGAGCGAATTGTCCGCACATTTCGCGTGATGTCGTCGCCGGTTGTTCCGTCACCGCGCGTGGCCGCGTAGCGCAACTCGCCATCTTCATACAACAACGAGACGGCCACGCCATCTACCTTCGGCTCGATCACGAGCGGAATGGTTTCCTCGGGCAAAAGTCGACGGACACGAGCGTAGAATTCCATCAGCTCCTGAATGGAATAGGTGTTATCGAGGCTGAGCATCGGCACGCGATGGGTGATGGGAGCAAATTGTTTGAGGGGCGCGCCCCCTACCCGATGCGTCGGCGAGTCATCCCGGCCGAACTGCGGAAACTTCTGCTCCAGCTCGATCAGCTCGCGGTAGAGCGCATCGTACTCTTGATCGCTAATCGTGGGAGCGGCTGCTTCATAATAGCGGCGGTTATGCTCGGCCATGTCGCGCCGCAAACATTCGATGCGCGCGCCTGCTTCCCCTTCGGTCATTCGGGAAAGCTTACGAACAAGGGTGCGGCGAACAAACCTTTGTCATTCCGAGCGGAGTCGAGGAATCTTTAATATTAACCGGGGGGAAATCAGAGATGTCTCGACTCCGCTCGACATGACAGGGAAACCCTTGCATCACGAAACCATCCTCGGCATCGAGGGCGGCGGCACGAAAACCGCCTGGGTCCTGACAGGAGGTAATCTCATCCTGGACTCTGGAAAACTGCCGCCCGCCAACCTGCGGCTCACCTCCCCGGGTCAATTGAGGGCAATTTTCCAAATGCTGCCACAGGAGCCGGACCGAGTGGGCGTTTTCCTTGCCGGTTGTGTCACCTCCGAGGATCAAGATGAGTTGCGCAAGATAGCTAACGAGATTTGGCCAAGATCGATAACGATCGTGGGGAGTGATCGCGAAGCCGGCATGGCTTCGTGTTTGCGTCGAGGCGACGGCATCGTAGTCAATGCCGGCACCGGCTCATCGGTAACAGGCCGATGCGGCGATCGGATCGAAAAAGCAGGTGGATGGGGACATATCCTCGGTGATACCGGCGGCGCCTATTTTGTTTCGATTCGTGCCTTGCGACTAATTTTGCGCGATTACGATCTGCGTCGGAACAACCGAAAATTCGCGAGCAATGTCTTGTCCGCAGTCGCGCTGAATAATTTCGACGAGTTGGTACGCTGGGCGCAAACGGCTGATAAAACTGATATCGCCGCGCTCGCGCCCATTGTCTTCGCAGCCGCGGAGGAAGGCGAGGAGCCGGTGCAGCGCATCATCGGGGCTAGCGCAACGGCTTTGGCCGATTTTGCCGCAGCCATCGCCGCCCGTCTGCGCTTGCGGACGCCGGACGTGCGACTAATGGGCGGATTATTCGACCATCAAAGCGGCTACGCTCGTAGTTTCGAGACGGCGCTCCGCGAGAAGGTGCCGGACGCGAACGTAGCGTTGGCGACGGTCGCGCCCGAGCTCGGGGCAGCCTGGCTGGCGGCTGAAGGCGCAATCGAGCTGAATTTCCCACAACGCGAAACTAACGCGGAGCCGATTTTTAGTGATACCGAAAAAGTAAACCGCGAATCAGCCAATCTCGAAAGGTCGAGCGCACGCGAGATCGTCGAGCTCTTTCTGGTAGCGGAGAGATCTGTGGAAACCGCGCTTCGCCGGCAGGCCACCGAACTGGCGCGGGCGATTGAACTGGCAAGTGAGACAATCCGAAATGGCGGCCGGATGTTCTATGTTGGAGCGGGAACGAGCGGTCGTCTTGGGGCGTTGGACGCTGCGGAAATCCCGCCGACCTTTGGAGCACAGCCGGGGTGCGTGCAGGCGATCATCGCCGGGGGCGCGTCCGCACTTCAAAGAAGTGTCGAAGGAGCGGAAGACGACCAAGAAAGTGGAGCGCTGGCAATAAAGGAGCGCGGTGTGACGACACGCGACTTGATTGTTGGCATTTCCGCCAGCGGCACTGCGCCTTTTGTCATGGGTGCACTCGGCTGCGCGGCCGGTATCGGCGCGAGCACAGTTCTGCTGACGTGCAGTCCCGGACCGGCTTTTGCCCGGCAATGGGATCTCGTCATCGCTCTGCCGACAGGTCCGGAAATTCTTGCCGGTTCGACGCGGTTAAAAGCGGGAACGGCGACCAAAGTTGCCCTTAACATCATCAGCACGGGCGCGATGGTGCGACTCGGACGCGTCCACGGTAACCTGATGATCGATGTGCAGCCGACGAATCGGAAGTTGCGTGCGCGGGCGTTGCGACTGGTGCGCGAGCTGCGCGGGTGTGACGAAAAAACTGCTCGCCTCTACCTCACACGGACGGGCTGGAATGTGCGCGCGGCGTTAAAAGAATAAGCGCACTTTATGCCTGTGCTTCGAACCTAAGGAAACTCAACCCAAGGAAACCACAATGCTCTGGACAATCTTCGTAATCCTTTTGGTGCTCTGGCTGGTAGGTCTGGTCAGCTCTTACACGATGGGCGGCTTCATTCACATCCTGCTCGTCATCGCGGTAGTGATTCTGATCATTAACCTGGTTGGCGGTCGCAAAACGCTTTAACGCATGCGACCAGCGGGCATCATCGGGATTATTCTCATTATCGTCGGCGTCATCGCGCTGGCTTATGGCGGATTCTCGTATACCAAACGCGAAAAGGTGATCGACGCGGGCCCGCTTCAGGTTAGCGCGGACAAACAGAAGACGGTGCCGTTGCCGCCTATTCTTGGTGGCCTGTGTCTGGTCGGCGGGATCGTTCTGGTAGTGGCCAGCGGTCGGCAGACTTAGGCACGCGAAGCTTCGCACTTAGGGACTCGAGCAAAGCCAGAGCGGTCGGGATTCTAACCTCCGCCGGGCTCGCGAGATGAGCTTTGGGTAAGTGAGTTGTCCCAGCTGGCAGCGTTGCTTCTTTCGGAAGTGACGAAACTCGCCTCAAGATTAAGCAGATAGCGACGACGGGGGTCTAATGTTCCTCGGGTGCGTCGCCTGCCTTCAACACCGCGAAGGTCTTGCTCCCCTTACGGTCGAGATAGAGTAGCACACCGCGTTTAGGGTCGGCTTTGGTGAGCGCTTCGCGAAACGTTTTTACGTCCGTCACGGCTTTGCCGTCAACTTCGGTGATGACGTCCTCGCGTTCGATCCCCTGAGCGGACGCGATACTGCTGTCGGAAACGTCGGTCACGACCACGCCGCGGGTGTCGCCCAAGTGCAATCGCTCCGCCATTTCAGGCGTGATGTCCTGCACTTGGAGTCCAAACTTCCCGACGTCCTCCGGTCGCCGCGGACTCGGCTGGATATTCTCATTCGAAGCGAGCGCAATCTCGTTAGGCAATTCTCCAGTCGTCACCGGCACCTCCATCGTTTGCCCTTTGCGCCACACCGTGAGCTTCACTGGTTGACCCACCTTTTTCTTTAGAATCTCGTGCTGTAATTGCGAGTCCGTCATCACCGGGGCGCCGTCCACTTTGGTGATGACATCGAACGGTCGCAGATCGCTTTTGTTCGCGGGTGCGTCGGCCATAATTGTGTTTACGATCACGCCTTTGTCGATGCCTTTGACCAGGTCCCGCACCGCCGGACTATCGCCCAGCGTCTGGATTTGAATACCCAACCATGGTCGGGTGATTTTCTTTCCCGCCAACAGCTGATCGCCGATCTCTCTGGCCAGGTTGCTCGGAATGGCAAACCCCAGCCCGCGGTTAATCCCGTTGATGAGCGTGTTCATGCCGATGACTTTCCCGTCGATATCGCAGAGTGGGCCGCCGGAATTGCCGGGGTTGATGGAAGCATCGGTCTGGATGTAATCGGTGATGTTATAGCCGCCGTTACTGATGAGCTTGTTGCGGCCTTTACCGCTGATCACGCCGTAGGTGAACGTATAGTCGAGCTTGAACGGCGCGCCGATGGCGAAGGCAAACTGCCCCACGCGCACGGCATCGCTGTCGCCCAATTGCACCACGGGCAAATCTTTCGCGTCGATCTTGATGACGGCAATGTCGGTGCGCTCATCTGTGCCGATAGTCTTGCCGGCGAACTCGCGGCCGTCCTGCAGTTTCACGCTGATTTTATCAGCGCCTTCGACGACATGAAAGTTGGTAAAGATGTAGCCGTCATTGCGCACGATAAACCCAGAACCTTCGCTCTGGACCGGCGACGGCGTGCGCGGGCCACGGCGCGGTGAGTTGTCATCCGGCTGGCCTTGAAAGAAAAGATCGTCGAAATTGAAACCTTCGTTTGCGTCGTTCTTCTTGGTCACTTCCACGATGACGACGCTGGGCGCGACCGTTTCGAATACCCTGGCGAAAGCGTTATTGAGTGCATGAACGACGTCTTTGCCCGGCTCAGCCGCGGCCGCAGGCACTGTGGGCGTGGGATTCGTTTCGGCCGGTTGAGCAAATGCGCTCGCCGAGAGCAGCGTGACGGCAGCAAAATTCGCAATGAAAAAACGCATGTGAGCCACTTGGACAGAACCGTAGCACCTGCCGTTCAATGTCGCACGCGGCGTGGACCGGTTTCGCGGCAAGCCAGCGGAGGACACGGGAATCACCGCCGTCTTTCTGGGTCCGCGTTTGGCGGCGGCGCGTGGGCGATTGAGCGGCGAAGTGGCCGCGGAAATCCCGGTGGTGATGGACAATACCGCGCTTCAAGTAGTGCCAGATTATCGATTGCGCGGCGGTTTTGCTTTAAGTTGGTAAATGGCGAGTTGGAAAACACTACTGCTGGTTTATCGCGAACTGGAAGTGAGGCTGGGGCGAAGACGCGACGAGCGCTTCCATCAAATCGCAAGCCCTGGGGAAATTGCTGACGCGCTCGAGTCTTTCCACGGCTTTCCACAATTGGTCGAAGAACTGACTGCCGGCGCGGCCAGGATCGATCCCTCCATCGTTGAGGTGGAGAGGCCGCTCTCATCCCTGACGAGACGTAGCCGAAAAGAATGGTGGCCTTCGCCTGACGATACCCGGCGCGAGCTTGATCGAATGGCGCCGGCCGGAAAATTCGATTCCATCTTTGTTTTCTGGCCACAGCATGATCTCGCTCACGCCCTTTCCGTGCCCGGTTTCGCCTGGGGCTTGGGGATGGGCGCGAGCGATTGGAGCAACGGAGCGACCTACGCCGCAATTGCGAACGCGCCCTCCGCCACGTGGAAAAGCGAAGCACCCGGCGAGGTTTGGTTGCACGAATGGCTGCACGGCGTCTGCCATCACTTCGCGCAACGCGGCCACCCCATGCCGGAACACGATGCGGATGGCGCCGAGCTGCACGGTTACGCTCGCTCACCCACGCACGGCTGGACGAATTATTACCGCGACTTGATGAGCGGCGCGGTCGTCGAAAATGGAACCCGCGTCGGCATTCCTTCCGTCGCCTGGTCATGAGATAAATTCTTCACGGGCAAACAGACGACAGGCTTTCCACGCGTAATACGCCGGCAGCTATTCGGGGGGGACCCTTGCATAGGAAAATTTCCTACATCCAGGGTCTCCGGGGAAGGCGTTGACAAATCCTTAACGTCCCTAACATTTCTCATTACAAGCAAAATGGTGAATCTCACCGCGGGTCTCAAAGACGGGAAGGAGTTCGTCTCGCATGCGCCTGGTTACTGGCCAAATGTGGCGCCGGAACTCTGGAATGACTGGAAATGGCAACTGAAAAATCGCGTCACTTCTTTGGCGCAGCTCGAGGAACATCTCGCGCTAAGCGAGGAGGAACGCGCCGGTGTTCTTCTCTCCGGCGACAAGCTTGCGCTCGCCGTCACGCCTCATTTTTTTAATCTGATCCCGCGCGAGGATCCCGACGATCCCATCCGGCGTCAGGTTATCCCGCGCATCGAGGAAACGTGGGGCTCGCCTTACGATATGGCTGATCCGTGCGGTGAAGATTCGCACATGCCCGTGCCGGGTTTAGTGCATCGTTACCCCGACCGCGTGCTTTTTTTGGTGACGGACCGGTGCGCGAGTTATTGCCGTTACTGCACTCGCAGCCGTGTCGTTAGCGGCGTGGGCGAACAGGAGCTGCACACAGAGTTCGAAGCCGCCTTCAAGTATCTCGAACAACACAGCGAAGTGCGCGACGTCCTGCTTAGCGGCGGCGACTCCCTTCTTTTCAGCGATAACAAACTCGAGGGAATTCTCAGCCGTCTGCGCGCCATTCCACACATCGAATTTCTTCGTATCGGCACGCGCGTTCCTATTTTCCTTCCGCAACGCATCACGCCGGAGCTTTGCGCCATGCTGGCGAAATATCATCCGCTCTGGATGAGCGTGCATGTGAATCACCCACGCGAGCTAACCTTCGAGGTGAAACAGGCGCTGGAGCGCTTAGCCAACGCCGGCATCCCGCTCGGCAACCAAAGCGTGTTGCTCAAAGGCGTGAACGACGATCTCGAAACGATGAAAACGCTCGTGCACAAACTTCTCATGTGTCGCGTGCGACCCTACTACGTCTACCAGTGCGACCTCATCGACGGCTCATCGCACCTGCGCACTTCGGTGGCCAAAGGCATTGAGATCATTGAGGGCCTGCGCGGTCACACCACCGGTTACGGCGTCCCGCAATATGTCATCGATGCGCCCGGCGGTGGCGGGAAAGTGCCGATCAACCCCGGCTACGTCCTCTACCACGACAACGAGAAAATCGTGATAAGAAATTACGAAGGCAACATTTTCGAATATCCCGAGACCGGAAGCGAGAACGTCCAGTTCGCGCCCCAGCGCGAATACCACGACGAATATCTTTACTCCTAGCGCCGCTCTTCCTTGTTACCGGGACTTGTTGTCGCTGAGTAATTCGCGGGCGCGCGATTGTCCCATCAGGGCAGTCCGGCGTTGCGGACTCATTGCTAACGCGCGCTCAAATTCTTTCAGTGCATCGGCCGGCTGACTCGATTCCAGGAGCAAATCGCCAAGTTGTTCGCGCGCGGGTACAATGGCACCCGGCGTAACAGGCAGCTTTTCGACGGTATCTTCTTCATCGGCGGCATCGCGCATAAGCTTTACCGCTTCCGCGTCTTTTCCTTCGGCATGGTTTATCCAGGCTAACGCCGAATTGAGCTGAACATGAGATTGCGTCGTCCAGTATTTATCGCCCGCCGCGCGGAGTTGCTCGCAGGCGCTCGCCAGTGTTTCGGTCTCGCGTCGCGCCAGCGCTGGCTGTTGCGCGCGCGCAAATCCGACGGCGCGCGCCCATGCCGTGATCGCGAACGCTTGCGGCAGGGCATCGACCATCGGCTCGAGTCGCGTTGCTTCATTCCATTTCCGCCGTTCAATGACGTAGCGCGCCGGCATTGCGCTCGCGGCGTAGGCGATCTTAAAATCCTTCGCCGACAGGTTCGGCATTTTTCTCAGATCATCGAGGACCTGGGCCGCTTCCTCTTCGCGACCGAGCTGAAGATTTGCGTACATCAGATAATCCATGGCATGTAATTCCTCGCCGAGGTCGACCTGGGCATGCGCAGCTGCTCTCGCCGCCGTATTCGAAGAGATCGACTCCCGCCACATACCTAGCCTCGTGTAAATGTGCGAGGGCATGTGCAACGCGTGTGGCGCCGACGGCGCAATCTCGGCATAGACCCGCGCCGCCTCCAGACCGCGGTTCGCCATTTCTGCGTTGTCGCATGCGTGAATCAAATAGTGCGGGATCCCAGGATGCTGCGGATACTTTCGAAAAAGCGGTTCAAGCAAAGCAGCCGCTTTCTTTTGATCAGCATGAGTCTTATCCGTCGGAGGAGCCGTGGCGAGAAGGGCCAGCGCGTAGAAAACCTGGCATTCAACGTCGTTGGGATTGCGCTGAGCGAGCTTGCCCATTGCCGATGCGTACCGGCTCGTGCGTTCGCTATAAGAGACGGAATCCGTATCGGCATAGATCAGCCTCAACGCCTCAATAAATCCCTGCTCGCGGTCAGATCCGCCAAGCTGCCGCGCCTTCTCCATCTCTTCTCGGCCAGCTATTGCTGTCGATGGCGTGAGTGGAGTGGACCAGAGCAGATGGAAATAGGTCATCGCAATCCCCCAATGCGCCAGCGCACATTTGGGATCTGCCTGCGCCACATCGCGAAAAGCTTTTTCTGCGGGGGAATAGGCAAAGGAATGCAACAACGCCACGCCACGCTCGAAATCCTTCTGCGCGTTATTGGAGCACGAAGTCGGAAAATTCACGGTGCCGAGCTTTTCGGGGACGGGATGCTCATGTTCCTGACCCGCAAAAATCAAAGCTGTGCCGGCAGCGGTCAGCAGCAGCCACAAGACAAGTTTAGTTCTCACAACATCGACGTGGAGCCGATTCTGTTGTCGGCCCAGGCAAATCAAATCACTTCCTCGTATCGAAGACAATTTCGCCGCCAATAATCGTCATTTCGCAGTTGGTTTTCAGAATTTCAGGAGCGGGGATTTTCATAATGTCTGCGGAGAGAACGGTGAAGTCCGCGAGCTTGCCGACCTCAATTGATCCTTTTTCTTTTTCTTCGAAAGCAGCGTAGGCGGAATCGACGGTGAACATTTTTAGCGCCTGCTCGCGCGTGACCGCCTGTTCGGGATGCCAGCCTTCACGCTGCTCGCCGTGAATGCTTTTGCGCGCGACCGCGGCGTAAAATTCAATCATTGGCTCGCCCCGCTCGACCGGCGCATCGGAGCCGCCGCAGATGATCGCGCCCGATTTGACTAGGCTGTTCCAGGCATAAGCGCCGGCCAGTCGCTCCATGCCAAGTCGGCTCGGAGCGAAAAACAGGTCGCTGATCGCGTGCGACGGTTGCATCGACGCGATGACGCCCAGCCTCGCGAAGCGCGCGACGTCCTGCTCGCTCAAAATCTGGGCGTGCTCAACCCGCCAGCGCGGCTCCCGAATTTTACGTTGCTCTGGCGGCACAGCTTTTAAAGCCTGCTCATACAAATCGAGAATCACGCGGTTGGCGCGGTCGCCGATCGCGTGCGTCTCAACCTGGATACCGCCGCGCAAAGCTTCTTTGAACATCGGCAAAAGCTCTTCAGGCTTCTGCGTCAGGTAGCCCGAACTGTCCGGCTGATCGGAATAGGGTGCGAGCAGGGCGGCGCCGCGAGAGCCTAGCGCGCCATCAAATATGACCTTGATGGTGCGTTGGGTGAAGTGATGATCGAAGGCGTTCAGTGTCGGTCCATCTTTTAGCAACTCCTTCGCCGCGGCGCCGGGACCGAAAGCAGCATTATAAATACGCAGCCCGACCTTGTTCGCCTCGAAAGCGCGCCGGATGATCGCCTGATCATCCAGTTCGCTGCCGGCGTTTTGAATTTCGCACCATCCCAGCTCGATCTCGCGTTTCACTCCGAGGAGCAGCGCCTGCTCGCGCTCGTAGTCAGTCGGTTTCGGAACTTTCGAGCGGACCAAGTCTTGTGCGTTATCGAGAAGCATGCCGGTCGGCTCGCCGTCTTTTTCCTTTAGAATTTCGCCGCCAAAGGGATTTAGCGTTCGGCCGTTTACGCCGGCGAGTTTTAGCGCGGCCGAGTTTGCGATGGCAGCGTGACCGTCCGCGCGCTCGAGCAGCACGGGATTATCCGGCGCCACTTTGTCCAGGTCGCCGCGACTCGGAAACTGCGGCGGCTTCCAGAATGTTTCGATCCAGCCGCGGCCAGTAAGCCATTTACCGCGCTCGATTTTGCCGATGCGCTCGCGCACTTTGGTCAGGAACTCGTCGAGCGTGTTTGTCCCTTCGAGATTGAGAGTCATCTCGCGCTCGCCGATTCCGAAAATGTGACAATGCGAATCGGTGAAGCCGGGCGTGACGGTCGCGCCGTGCAGATCAACGATGCGCGTCTTTTCGCCGCGAAATTTTTGCGCCCCGGGATTTGTGCCGACAAAGACGATGCGATCGCCTTTCACTCCGATCGCCTCGGCGTATGGCTGTTTCTCGTTAGCGGTGTAAACGTTGCCGTTGAGAAAAAGCGTATCGGCGCTTTGGGCGTGCAGCCTCATCGCGCTGATCGCAACCAGAGCGAAAACGGCGAGGCAACGCATCGCCGCCATTCTTCTGCTATTCCGAGCGAAGTCGAGGAATCTCTAGCTGTTGCGCCTCCACACCACGCCCCTTGCTACATCAGCTACCCGCGCCCGTCTTTCTCCAACTCGAGCAGCAATCGCTTCCGCCAGACGCCGCCGCCGTAGCCGCTCAGTGTTCCATCCTTCGCGATGACGCGATGGCATGGAATGAGAATGCAAATACGATTGGTGCCGTTCGCGCGAGCGACGGCACGCACAGCGCGCACGTTGCCGACGCGCTCGGCGATATTCTCATAGCTGGCAGTTTCGCCATGCGGAACCTTGCGCAGCTGGCTCCAGACGTTTTCCTGAAAGGGAGTTCCGCGCAGGAAGACCGGGACAGCAAAATCACGCAGCTTGCCCGCGAAGTATTTCGCCAGTTCATCGCGCAACTGTTTCAGAATCTCGTTTTCGCCGGGAAGAACCGCCGCATCAAACCGTTTGCGCATGTCGTTGTAGCTCGCCTCCAGGCCGCGACGATCGGCAAACTCGAGGAGACAAACTCCCTCGTCGTTCGCGGCTGCCACCATCGGACCGATCGGCGTCTCGATCATCGTCATGCGAATACAATCCCGGTCTTCTTTCGAGGGCGCTGATTTCCCGAACGTGCGAGTGAGAGCGTCGGCGAACCCGCTATGCGAGTGGAAGCCGTTGCCGAGCATGACATCTTCCTTGGGAGCGCCGTTGCGCAATTGCGTAAACGCGCTCGAGAGTCGCAGGCCGCGCGACCAGTCGGAAAAGGTCATTCCATAATTTTGCTGGAACCAGCGTCGCACGCGCTCGGGTGTGACATTCATCTCGCGCAGGTCGCCCGCGCGAAGTCGCACCTCAGGCGCCGCGTTAACTCGTTCCATGATTTTCGCGACCCATTCCGGCGGCGCGCCGTTGCTCAACTCTGGCTGGCACCGTTTGCATGACCGATAACCGGCCGCGATGGCATCGCTAATCTGGTGGAAAAACTCGACGTTCTCGCGTTTCGCCCGTGCCGGACAGGAAGGGCGACAGAAAATGCCGGTTGTTTTGACTGCAATGAAAAAAACGCCGTCGTAGCTGGCATTACGCGCTTCGCGTGCCCGCTCCATCTCGGCGAGGGAAAGAGTGATTGTCTTCACGCGATTAATGTAGCATTGCCATCAACCGGAAAAACGACGTTGTCTTCCGAGCGAATTTCCTTCTTTGTCATTCCGACCGAAGCGGAGCGAAGTGGAGGAATCTCTGGCTGGTTGTCCAAAGCCGAACGATTAGAGATGTCTCGACTGCGCTCGACATGACAAAGGTGCAAAAAATACTTTTGCCAAGCCTTTGACGGTTTATAAAATCACCGCACGCGCACCGGTGTAGCGCGTAGAACCCTTAACCCTTTTCGCTCTTCTGAACCGTTCACATCCTCTCGCCAACTTCCTCACGCATCAGAGTTGGCGGCTGGGAACAGGGGCGCAGCGAGTCCGCTAAATATGGCGAACTTTTTTCCGCGCTGGACGAATTGGCTGCCGCTCAAACTGGCGATCTGCGGCATCCTGCTGGTGTGCGGATTGACCGCGGGGACCTGGTATTACGTCACGCCAAAATATACCAAGGTCGGTTACGAACCGATCCAACCCGTGCCCTTCCCACACGATATCCACGTTACGCAGCTGGGAATGGATTGCCGCTATTGCCATGGTTTCGTGGAGGCGGCGGCGCACTCGAATTTGCCCAATACGCAAACGTGCATGGCCTGTCATCAGCAGGTGCAAAAGGACAATCCAAAACTCGAACCAGTGCGGGCGAGCTGGAAAACCGGATTGCCGGTGGAATGGGTGCAAATTCATCGCACGCCCGATTACGTTTTTTATAATCACAGCGCGCACGTCAATCGCGGCATCAGTTGCGCCAGCTGTCACGGACAGGTGAACCACATGCCGGTGGTCTATCACGCCAAGCCGCACAGCATGGCGTGGTGCCTCGAGTGTCACCGCCACCCGGAGAATTTCCTGCGCCCGGAAGATCAAATCACGAATCTGGATTGGAAACCCGACGATGTGCAGCCGGCGGCGTTCGTGGCCAAATACGGTCAACCCAAAGGCGTGAGCGAGGACTGGACGAAGAAAAACCATCTCACTCAGCAGGAGATCGGGCAGACTTTGAAGGAGCGGTGGAACATTCAACCGAGCGAGAATTGCCAGTCATGTCACCGATGAGAGTTCCATCATCATGCGCGCAGTTGCGGGGAGCGCACGCGCACGCGCGAGCTGATGTCGGCGTCCTCGCCGAAACTCTGGAGTGGTTAAGGAAAAAAGTTCGCGATCGCGAAGGCGCGTCCGCTCCCCAGTAATGAAGCGCATCCTGCATCATCCGCCTGAGCCGACAACCGGCCGCCGCTATTGGCGCAGCACCGACGAACTGAACGAGACGCCGGAATTCCGCGAGTGGCTCGAGCGCGAGTTTCCCTCGAGCGCAGCACAGCTCAACGGCGACGAATGGTCACGCCGTAGCTTCCTCAAGCTGATGGGCGCGTCAGTCGCGCTCGCAGGCTTCGGCGTGACCAGCTGCCGCCGACCCGAGATGCATCTTGTGCCGTTTACGAAGACTGTCGAGTGGACCATTCCCGGCAAGTTTCTCTATTACGCCACCGCAATGCCGCGGCGCAATGGCGCCGTTCCGCTGCTCGTCACCACCGTCGATGGCCGTCCCATCAAACTCGATGGCAATCCTCTTCATCCCGCGAGCAACGGCGGCAGCGACATCTTCGTCCAGGCCGCCATCAACGAGCTTTACAATCCGATGCGGGCAAAACGCATCGCGCAAAACGACAAGACGACCGATCTCGCCGCTTTCGAAAAATATTTGACCGACCTGCGCGGCAAAATGTCGGCCGATGGCGGTGCCGGTCTGGCGTTTCTGATCGAAGAAACCCATTCGCCCACGCGCGAACGCTTGCGCGGCGAGCTGGAGAAAATGTTCCCGCAGATGCGCTGGTGCGTTTATGATCCGCTCCTGAGCGAAGCGCAGAATTTTAGCACGCAGCTCAGCTTCGGCGAAAATTCCCAGCTCGTCCCACGCCTCGAACGCGCCGACGTCATCCTCGCGCTCGATAGCGATTTCCTCGATTGCGGCGAAGGCGATCTCGCGACTACCCGCGCCTTTAGCGCGCGCCGCCGCGTCACATCGCCAAAGGATTCGCCCAACCGGCTCTACGTCGTTGAAAACCGCTACACTCTCACCGGCGCCATGGCCGATCATCGGCTGCGTTTGCCCGCGAGCCAAATTGCTCTCTTCACGCACGCGCTCGCCAGCCGCATTGCGGCGACGACCAAAGACGCCGGGCTCGGATCGGTGCTGGCGACTCTGCAAGTGCCGCCGGGCGCGGCACAGTTTGACGAGCAATGGTTAAATGAGGCGGCAGACGATCTCGTCTCCAAAGCAGGCGCCAGCCTCGTTTTGAGCGGGCCGCATCAGCCCGTCGTGGTGCAGCTCCTGGCGTATGGAATCAACTCGGCGTTGAAGAACATCGGGAGCACGCTGCTTGTGCGCGAGTTCCAGCGCAATGCGCGCAACAATTCCATCCTGCAATTGGCCAACGACATCGCGGCGGGGTCAATCAAGCAGCTCTTCATTCTCGGCGGGAATCCCATCTACAACGCCCCGCGCGCTCTCGCGATCGATCCGGAAACGCGCGAGCCGGTCGATTGGCCCGACCTGCAAAAGCGGGTGCCCGACGTGGTGCGGCTTGGCTATTTCGAGGATGAAACTTCGAAGATGTCGCGCTGGAATATTCCCGCGTCGCATTTTCTGGAATCGTGGGGAGACACGCTTACCAGTGAGGGACATTACCTCGCCATCCAGCCAATGATTCTTCCGTTGTTTGGCGGCATGTCCGAGCTCGACCTGATGAACGCGGTGCTCGGGCGACCGAAAGTGGAAGGCCCGGATTTCATTCAGGAAACTTTCCGCTCGACTAATCCGCCGGGCGATGCCGCGACGGCGTGGTCGCATTTCCTGCGCGACGGCTTCGCTCCGCACGTTCAGCTCCGCGACAAGCCGCCAACTTATAACGCTAACAACGCCGGCGGCATCGCGCACAATCTCTGGGCGCCGCCTTCTGCTCCGCCCACTACGGACTCGCCTGAGATTGTGCTCGTGCGCGATTATTCCATCGACGATGGCCGTTACGTCAATAACGCCTGGCTCCAGGAAATGCCGGACCCGATTACGAAACTGACCTGGGATAACGCCGCCCTTATCAGCCCTCGTTATGCGCGCGCGCTTCGGGTGGAGACAGGAGATCTCATCAAAATCACCGTGACCGATGCGGCGAAGAGGCCGGATGGAAATCCGTACGAGCGCGAGTTGGTGATCGCGACCATCATTTCGCCAGGGCACGCGGATAACTCAATCACGATTTCGCTCGGCTACGGGCGCGAGAGCTTGACCGGGGCGGGCGAGCACGTCGGCTTCAACGGTTATTTCCTGCGCACGCCCAACAATCCGCACTTCATCGTTGCCGACGGCAAAGTGATCGAAAGCGTGAAGGTGGCGAAAGTGGCCGGGAAATATCCCCTCTCCATCACGCAGGACCACTTCAGTATTGAGGGCCGTGGTCTCGTCCGCGAAGCGACGTTGGATCGTTATCGCGGGGACAACGATTTCGTGAAGAAGATTGCCGGAGACGAAGAGCTGCCGGCGAAATTACCGACCCTCTACGCCCATCCACCGCTGGAGGCCCCGCAGCAATGGGGCATGACGATCGATCTAAACTCCTGCACCGGATGTAGCGCGTGCGTCGTTGCCTGTCAGGCGGAAAACAATGTGCCGGTGGTCGGAAAGCTGCAGGTCGCGCACGGGCGTTCCATGCATTGGATACGCATCGATCGCTATTTCGCGAGCGAACATGGCTTCGACCAGGACAAGGGTCAGCTTCCGGAAGATCCCGAGGTCGTGCACGAGCCGATGCTTTGCCAGCATTGCGAGAACGCGCCGTGCGAGACGGTCTGCCCCGTGAACGCGACCATTCACAGTGAGGACGGTCTTAATGTCATGGCTTACAATCGCTGCGTCGGGACGCGTTATTGCGCCAATAACTGCCCGTTCAAAGTACGCCGGTTTAACTTTTTCGATTACAACCAGCGGCCGGTCGGGAAAAAGAAGGTCGCCGGAGCGTTCTCGATTTATAAGGAATACTTCGCGCCCTTGACCGAGAAAGGTGCGCCTGATTCCACCAAACTTTCCAAGAATCCGAATGTGACCGTGCGTATGCGCGGCGTCATGGAGAAGTGCACCTTCTGCGTCCAGCGCATCGAAGAAGCGAAAATCACAGCGCACGCCCGCGCCGGCGCATCACCCAATACGCGCATTCCGCGGGACTCGTTCACTACCGCTTGCGCGCAGGCCTGTCCAAACGACGCCATCGTTTTCGGCGACATTCGCGATCCCGAGAGTCGTGTCTCCAAGATTAAAGCGCAGGATCGCAATTACCGGCTTCTGGAATACTTGAATGTGAACACGCGCGTGAGTTATCTGGCACGCATTCGCAATCCCAATCCAAAGATGCCGGACGCGCGCAAGATTGGCGTAGCCAGTCCGGCCGAGCATGCAGAAAAACCGGCGAAACATAATTTTGAGCAACACAGCAAAGGCGCCTTGAACCCGACGGAAAGTCCCGATCACGAGCCCGCGCCGAGCGAGGAGCAAAGGAAATGAGGAAGAATTGCCGAATGGAAAAGGCAAGCGGCATTCTTGTGCAATCGGCAATCGGCACTCCGCATTCGGCATTCCCATAATGGACGGCGCCACCTCTGCCCAGGCAACGATCGCGAGCGAAGCGTCGGCTTCAGTCGAGCGGCCCCTCGCGCGCGTGCCTTTGGTGTTGAACAAACGTAGCTTCGCCTGGCTGACCGAGCGCATCTCCGGCGCGGTGGAAAATCGTGCGCCGAAGTGGTGGTGGATTTCTTTTGCCCTTACCGCCATGCTCGCCGGCGTCGGGCTGTTCTGCCTCGGCTACCAGATTTCCACCGGCGTCGGGACCTGGGGGCTCAATCATCCCGTCGGCTGGGCCTGGGACATTACGAACTTCGTTTTCTGGATCGGTATTGGTCACGCCGGCACGCTTATCTCCGCCATTCTGTTTTTGCTCCGGCAAAAGTGGCGCACCTCGATCAACCGTGCGGCCGAAGCGATGACGCTGTTCGCGGTCATTTGCGCGGCAATTTTCCCCGGCGTGCATGTCGGCCGCGTCTGGATGGCGTGGTATCTGGCGCCGCTGCCGAATAACTACGGCATCTGGCCAAACTTCCGCAGCCCCCTGCTTTGGGACGTGTTTGCCGTCTCGACTTACTTCACCGTCTCGGTGCTGTTTTGGTACACCGGTCTTCTTCCTGATCTCGGCACGCTGCGCGATCGCTCCACCTCAAAGGTAAAGAAATTCCTTTACGGAATCTTCGCCGTCGGCTGGCGCGGCTCGAACCGAAACTGGCGCCACTACGAGATGGCCTATCTCTTGTTAGCTGGCCTGTCCACTCCGCTCGTCCTTTCGGTGCACAGCGTCGTCTCCTTCGACTTCGCCACGTCCATTCTGCCGACGTGGCACACCACAATTTTCCCGCCTTACTTTGTCGCCGGCGCCATCTTTGGCGGATTTGCCATGGTGCTTACGCTCATGCTGCCGGCGCGCGCCTTGTTCAAACTGCACGACATCATCACGCCGCAGCACGTGGACAAGATGGCGAAGATCATTTTGCTCACCGGCTCGATCGTTTCCTATGCCTACGCCATGGAGTTCTTCATCGCCTGGTATAGCGGCAACCAGTATGAGCGTTTTGCCTTCTGGAACCGCGTCCTCGGTCCCTACTGGTGGTACTGGTGGGTCGGCATGCTTTTCTGCAACGCGCTTTCGCCGCAGCTCTTCTGGTTCCGCTGGTGCCGTCGCAACGTGTTTGTCGTTTATTTCGTCTGCATGTGCGTCAACGCCGGCATGTGGTTCGAGCGTTTCATCATCATCGTTGGCGGATTGCATCGCGACTTTCTTCCCAGTTCGTGGGGACTGTTCTTCCCCACCTGGGTCGATATCTGGACCCTCGCCGGCACGTTCGGCATTTTCCTTTCCCTTTTCCTCTTGTTCATCCGCTTCCTGCCCATGATCGCGATGAGTGAAGTGAAAATTGTATTGCCCGAGGCCGATCCGCATTACGGCCACAACGGCGCGACCGCGCATCATCCCGTCGCCGCTGGAGGAAAGGAACGAACGTGAAAACGCCTTACGGTCATAACGTCTACGCCATAGCAGCGGAATACTCCAGCCCGTCCGCGCTTTACGAAGCGGCCAAACGCGTGCGCGATGCCGGTTTCAAACGCTGGGACGTTTTCTCGCCCTTCCCCATTCACGGAATGGACGACGCCATGGGTTTGGGCAAATCGTGGCTTAGCGCCGTCGTGCTTATCGGCGGAATCACCGGACTTCTCACGGCGGCCGTTCTCGAGTTCGGCCCCTCGTGGTTCATTTATCCGGTCATCGTCCACGGCAAACCGTTCACTTGGAAAACCGTGCCGGCGTTTTTTCCAATCATGTTCGAACTGACCGTCCTCTTCGCCGCTTTCTCGGCTTTTTTCGCCAACCTCATCATGAACGGCCTTCCGCGCTGGAACCATCCCATGTTCAATTGGAACCGCTTCGCCCGCGCCACTAACGACGGATTTTTCCTTGCCATCGAGGCTCGCGATCCGCGTTTCAGCGAGGAGGAAACACAAAGTCTCCTCCAGGAAACCGGCGGCCAGCACATCACCATCATTCACGAGGAATAAAATGCTGCGCGTACACCAGTATCATTCTGAGCGGAGCGAAGCGGAGTCGAAGAATCCCGTGGAAGTTACCTTGAAGATTTCGCGGCGGGATCCCTCGACTTCGCTCGGGAAAACGGGCAGGAGAAACTAATTATGTTGCGCGGCTTCCTACTCATCTTCGTGCTCGCCGGCATCGTCATCGTCGCCCTCTGCGGCTTCCGCGGCGAACACAGCGCGCGCCCGCCCTGGGAAATTTTCCCCGACATGGTGCGCCAGCCGAAAGTGCGCGCGCAATCGCCACTTGGATTTTTCGGCGACAATCGTGGCCAGCGCATCCCGATCGCCGCGACTGTGCCGATTGGTTACGAAATGCCCAGGCCACAGCAGAATGCCCCGCCCGAGATCACGGCGAGCGGCGCGCCTCCGGGCGAAGAATCATCGCACGCGCATCTCGGCTTCAGCGCCGGCACTGACTACTACAATACCGGCAAGATGGAAACGAACTGGGGAACAGGGATTCCCATTCCCGTCACCACGGAGCTGATGCAGCGCGGTCAGCAGCGGTTCAACATCAACTGTTCCGTTTGCCACGGCCTCACCGCCGCCGGCAACGGCGTCGCTAAACAATACGGCCTCACCACCGTGGTTAGTCTTCAAGACGAACGCATCCGCAAGATGTCCGACGGCGAAATCTTCAACACCATTACCAATGGCAAAAACACCATGATGTCGTACGGCGGTAACGTGCCGGTGGCGGATCGCTGGGCCATCATCACTTATCTTCGCGCGCTCCAGCGCAGCCAGAACGCCACCGCGAGCGACGTGCCGGAGGATCAGCGCGCCAAGCTCGATCAACCGGAGGCACCGAAGAAATGAGCGAGCGTTCCCAGGTGCCCACACCGGAAGGCGAATACTTCGAGGCAAACCGCTTCGGCGGTTTGTCCCTCTTGCTCGCGGCCGGCGCGGTGGTCGGCCTCGTGCTCTGCGTCATCGGCGCGTTCGTCTCGCCGATTCAATTCAGTTACTCCTGGCTGTTCGGCTTCACCTACTTCTTCACGCTTTGCTGCGGGTGTCTGTTTTGGACCATCGTTCATCACGCCACTGATGCGGAGTGGTCCGTCGTTGTCCGCCGTCAGCTTGAAAACATCGCCCTGCTTCTGATCGCGCTCGCGCTTTTCGCAATCCCGATCCTGCTCCTCCGCCATCACCTCTTCGAATGGATGAACATTCCGCCCGGGCAGGATTCCGTGCTCGATAGCAAACGGCAGTATCTCAACTGGCCGTTCTTTCTCCTGCGCGCCGTTCTCTACTTCGTCATGCTCGGCGGCGTCGCCTTTTTCCTGCGCCGTTTCTCCGTCGCGCAGGATCGCGACGGCAATCCGCAGTTCACCGTGAGAATGCGCAAACTTGCCTTTCTTGGCCTTCCCGTTTTCGGTATGGGGCTCAGTTTCGCCGCCTTCGATTGGCTGATGGGACTGAACTTCCGCTGGTTCTCGACCATGTGGGGCCCGTACATTTTCGCCGGTGCCGCCGGCAGCTCCATGTCGCTCCTGGTTCTGGTTGTTACCGCTTTGCGCAAAGCCGGCTATCTGCAAAACGTCGTCACGATCGAGCACTACCACATCATGGGAAAATGGATGCTGGCCTTCTCCGTTTTCTGGGCCTACATCGGCTTCAGCCAGTACATGCTTTACTGGTACGCCAACATTCCCGAGGAAACGCAGTATTACATCGTGCGGAACACGGAATCGTGGTGGCCGCTGAGCTTACTCCTGGTATTCGGCCGCTTCTTCGGCCCCTTCGGAATTCTACTGCTGCGCTCGATCAAAAAGAATCCGCATCAACTCTGCTGGATCGCCGGCTGGATCATGTTTATGCAGGCGCTCGATATCTACATCATCGTGCTGCCCTCGCTGCACGGCACCGGCGTTCGCCTGAGCATTTGGGATTTGCTCTGCCCAGTGGCTATCGGTTGCAGCCTGGCTTTTCTCTACCTGCGCATCATCGGACGCACTTCCATGTTCCCGGTGCGCGATCCGCGCCTGATCGAATCGTTGCGGTTGACGAATTGACATGGCCGCGCCCGTCATCACACCAAGGCTCGACACGGGACGCGTCTCGTTCGGCGCATGGCTCGGCGTCGTTCTGCTCTTCATGGTTTTCGGTCTCATCGTCGCCGTGCTCATCGGTGCTTCACCTCGCGGAAACGATTACGAAGCGAAACGCGCGAAGGCCCGCGAGGAGAAGTTAAAGACGACGCGCGACGACGCGGCCAAAGAGCTGAACTCCTACGCCTGGGTGGACAAGAGTAAAGGTGTAGCGCGCATTCCGATCGATCGCGCCATGCAACTGGCGCTCGCGGATCTCTCCCGAAAAAAAACGGAGCCAGCAGGACCGATCGAGACGCCGTCGCCAGCCGCCGCGCAATCGGCCGGTCCGCAATCGAGTGCTACTCAAACCGGCGCGGCCGCGCCTTCCGCCACTCCGTCCGCGCCGGCGCAAGGGACGGCCCCGCCGAAGGCGCCGTCCCGTGAAGGACCCGCCAACCCTGAAATCCGCGGACAACCTACCGGCGCCGCTAACCCGCCCGGCGCGCAACCAGGGACTCAACCTGGCCCATCCGCCACACCAGCCGCTGTCCCATCGCCGCCGAGCGGGCAACCCGCGGTTTCGCCATCGACAACGCCAGTCCAGTCCTCTGCCGGCACACCGATTCCTGTCGCCGGCAAAACCCCGCCGCCTTCCCCGCGCTGATCATGAATCCCGCCGAAATTCCACTAAAGAGTCCCGGCAGCGTAACCGACCTGAGCGCGGCCGAAGTGGAATCAGTCGAGCGCGCACTAATCGACGCTTCGATCCGCGTCCCGGTGCTGATGTTTTATGCGTCAGCGATTGGCTGGCTCCTCGTCGGGACGCTGCTCGGCTTGTTCGCATCGTTCAAAATGCATTCGCCGGACTGGATATCGAACGTTGCGTTTCTCACCTGGGGCCGGCTGAGCCCGACTTACCTGAACGTTATGCTATACGGGTGGGCGTCGAACGCGGGAATTGGTACCGCCATTTGGTTGATGGCGCGACTTTGCCGCACCACCCTGCGGCATCCGCTGGTGCTCGCCGCCGGCGGCGGGTTTTGGAATTTTGGCGTGTTCCTGGGTGTCATTGGTATTCTCATTGGCGACAGCACCGGTTACCAGTGGCTTGAATTTCCGAGCTACGCCGCGGTCGTGCTTTTGGTTGGGTATTCGCTCGTCATCTCATGGGCGGTGTTGATGTTCCGCTTCCGGCGCGGCGAATCGATTTACATCACGCAATGGTATTTGCTCGGTGCGTTCCTCTGGTTCCCATGGATATACCTGGCTGCACAGGCCATGCTGTTCATCGTCCCGGTGCAGGGCGTAATGCAGGCAGCGGTCAACTGGTGGTACGCAAATAATCTGCTCTTTCTTTGGCTCGGTTCGCTCGGGCTCGGGACGGCCTACTACATGATCCCGAAAGTAATTGGCCGCCCGGTTTATAGTTATCATCTCGCCGCCATCGGTTTCTGGACCTACGCGTTTTTCGCCAGTTGGACCGGAATGCAACGCCTTATCGATGGGCCATTCCCCGCTTGGATGATCACCGCCAGCATCGCGGCCATGATCCTGTGTGTCATCCCATTCGCGACCGTCGGCCTCAATCACCACATGACCATGCGCGGCCACTTCGGGCTTTTGCGTTACAGTCCCACCCTTCGCTTCACTGTTTTCGGCGCGATCTCGTACACGGCTTTCGCTGCCGTCGGCGTCGTGATTTCACTGCGCACTTTTGCGCGTTATCTGCACTTCAGCGAAGTCAGCGAGGCTTACACCCAGCTCGGTCTTTATGCTTTCTTCAGCATGATCATGTTCGGGGCGATGTATTACATCATGCCACGGCTGGTCGGGCGCGAATGGCGTTACGCCTCGCTTATCAAGATGCATTTCTGGGCCTCTGCTTACGGCATCGGCCTGATGACGTTGATGCTGCTGGCCGGCGGTCTCGTGCAGGGATTGAACATGGATAATCCCACGCTCGCCTTCACCGAAAGCACGCAATCAGTTCTGCCCTATCTGCGTGGCCGCACCGTTGCCGCCGTCCTGCTCACCGTTGCCCATTTCGTTTTTGCTTATCATTTCGTCCTCATGCTGCTCGGGCTGGGACGCACTGCCAGCGTTCCTACGTTTTTGAATCCGGTCAATCGTGAGCCGGAAGACTCCATCGCGCACTAACATGAAAGGCATCACGCCACTCATCCTCGGAATCTTCGGGACCGTGGCCTTTTCCTGGCTCGGGCTGGCGTACGTTCCCAATCTGCAGATCGGGCATCTCGATCCGCAATCGGACGAGGAAGGCACTGACATCTATCCAATGCCGAAATCGGGGATGGCCGAGCGTGGCCGCAAAGTTTACGTCGCGAACGGTTGCTTCTATTGCCACAGCGAACAGGTGCGCGCCGACTACGCCGCTTCCGATATCGATCGCAAATGGGGTGATCGCCGGAGCGCCCCGCGTGATTACATCTTCGATCGCCCCGTCGAGCTCGGTAAAATGCGCATGGGCCCCGACTTGGCGAACGTCGGCAAGCGTGCCCCGGCCGACGATCAAAACGCGCCGCCCAATGCCAGTCCCGCAGCGGGCGCTTCGCCCGCGACGACTGGCGCGACCAATGCCCCGGCGGCAGCATCTCCACCGGCCGCGACAGCCTCACCCGCGGCACCGACTGCCGTCGCGCCCACCGCGCAACAGTCGGCTTCGCCAGCCGCCCCCGCGGGCGGATCGCCGACTACCGCGCAACAACCAATTTCTCCAGTGGCGGGCGCAGCCACCAGCTTGGAAGGCTCGCGCTCCGATTCACCCCCAATCTATTCCGCTGCCTGGCACCATCGGCATCTCTATTCACCGCGAAATCTCAACATCGATTCCGGCATGCCGGCCTATAAATTTCTCTACGACAAACGACGCGTCGGCGGACAAGCCGCAGAAGATGCCCTCACATTGACCGGCGACGAAGCGGTCGGCGAAGGTTGGGAAATTGTGCCGAGTTACGATGCGAAATGCCTCGTCGCTTATCTCATGTCGCTTGATCAATCGCACGCCTTGAAGGAAGTGAAATCGACCACGCCACCATCGCCACCCGCGCCAGGCAAAAGCGCAAAGTGAACACCCCGCCGCCAAATCCTGAACGTCGCCGCAACCAAGGCATGGATTACGGCGACACGGAGGAAGTGCAGCAGGTGCACGCTGCCATTCAGCGGGAGAAACAGGAACCGCGCGTCGGCCTCGAGCCGCTCTCGATCTGGCTCATCGCTATTTATGCTATCGCTATTTTCTGCGGTGGCGCTTACCTCGGGCGCTTCTCCGGAAATTTTAACGGCGAAAGTCTTGACCCAGGCAGCGTGCCCGAAAAGAAAGTAGGAGCGGCAGGCCCAGGCGGCAGCCAGCAAACTGCGGAACTCTCGCCGGCCGACCGCGGCAAGAAAATATTTTCGGCCAACTGCGCAACCTGTCACCAAGCCAACGGACTTGGCGTGGCCGGACAATATCCGCCGCTGGTTGGCTCCGAATACGTAATCAACGGTTCGCGTCGCCCCGCCATGATCGTTCTCAAAGGCCTCGAAGGTCCGCTCACGGTGAAGGGTTCGCATTTCGGGACCGCCGTCATGCAACCGTGGGACAAGACTTTGACTGATGCGAAAATCGCCGACGTTCTTACCTACATCCGCAGCGATTGGGGCAATAACGCTGCACCCGTGACGGCGGAGCAGGTTGCCGCTCTGCGCAAAGAATTGGCTGGCCATCCCGGATCCTGGCACGAGGCCGATCTGCAAGCCGTTCCCGCCGATGCCAACCTGCCCGGCGGTGAGCAAAGCGCGGAACCGAAACCCGGCGCCCCACCGCAAGGCTCAGCGCCGCCAAGCACACCCGGGGCGCAGCCGCCGAAACCATAGCTGTAGCGGCGGTCTATGACCGCCGATCCGCGCTCGACGCCATTGACGTTTGTTAACCTAACTCCGCGCGTTCCGGCGCTCACAGAGCGCCGTTACAGTTCTCCGGTGAAGCAATACTGGCTCGTTAAACAGGAACCTGCTGCTTACTCCTGGAGCGATCTCGTTCGCGACGGCAAAACCAGCTGGACCGGCGTTCGTAATTTCACCGCCCGGAATAATCTCCGGGCGATGCGCCTTGGCGACCAAGTTCTCTTTTATCATAGCGTGACTGACAAAGCCGTTGTCGGAATCGCGCGCGTGATTCGCACCGTTTATCCGGATCCGACCGCAAAAGAAGGCGAATGGAGTGCTGTCGATCTCGCCCCGATGAAATCTCTCCCGCATGCCGTCACGCTCGACCAAATCAAAGCGACTCCCGCATTGAAACAGATCTCTTTGGTTCGCCAGTCGCGCTTATCTGTTCACGCGCTCACAGCGGCGCAGTTTCAAAAAATCGTCAGCCTCTCGCGCAGGATTTAAATGAGAGCTTCCGGGTGAACCTTATTCCAGTAACGCTCGTTCGCTGCGACCGCCATGTAGCTTGGATCGGCATGCTCATAATCGTGCACACCTTCGGCGCTGGCGCCGCCCGCGCGTAGATCGCTCGCTTCATAATCGGCAAAGGCGGATCGGAGTTCTGCTTCATCATCGCCCGCCCGCAGCCGCTCGCGAAACCACTCCGACCAGCGCACCACGCGCTCCTCCAACGCGGCGAGATGCGCCGCAATTGATGTAGTCACCACGCCGAAATGGGGCAGCAGTAATCTCGCTGGATTTAGTGCGCGGATTTTTGAGATCGATTCGCGCCACAGCTCAATGTTTAGCTCCGGCGGAACAAAGGGCGGAATCGGCGGGCCATTCCCAAGTCGAACGCCGACAACATCGCCCCCGAAAACGTTGTCCTCCCATTGATAAACGTGATGATGACTGGCGTGCCCCGGTGTTGCGACCGCGCGCACCGCCACCGTGCCGATACGAACACGCTCGTCATCTTCTAAAATGCGAAGCCGCTCCGGTGAAATGGGCGCGAATTGGCCCCATAATCGTTCCATGTCCTCGCCGAAAATGCGCCGCGCCGAATTCACCAATTTGGCTGGGTCGAGCAAATGAGGCGCGCCGCGCGCATGGACGTAAACGGTCGCACCCAGCTCGGCGAATCGCCACGCCGCGCCCGCATGATCGAAATGAATGTGACTGAGAAACACATGGCGCACATCGCCCACGTGGAAACCATTTCGCGATATCTCGGTAACGATGTTGTCGAAGGTCGATTCCGGGCCGACATCGAAGAGCACGATTCCCTCACTCGTTTCCAGCGCGGTGGCAGCGATGATTCCGGGGCGGCCAAGATGAAGTGTATCGAGAATGTGAATCATGCCGTCATAGAACTAGACAGGATTTACGGGATTCACAGGATTGGTTTCTTAAATCCAGTTCAACCCTGTTAATCCTTTCCCTGCGGGCTTCCAGCCACCATCCAGGCTATGTAAGCGCGTCTGCCAGAACTTCCGCCATGTGCTTGGGATGCCGTTTCGAAAGTTCGGAAATCTGATGTCGACAACTCGTGCCGGAAGCGACGATCGTGACATCGGCATCTTCCGCTTCAATCTTCTCCAGCAGCGGCGCGGCCACCTGAAGCGACAGTTCGCGTTTCGCTTCCGTCATACCGAACGCGCCGGCCATTCCGCAACAACCGGTGTCGAGAACCTTGGCGCAACGGCCCGGAAGTTTTTCCGCAAGTTCAGCCATGAACGCCGGTTTTAGCAGCGATTTGGCGTGGCAATGCGCGTGGATCGCCACTGCCTCGGAGCGCTTCGGGAACTCGTGCGGCGTGTGCGCGAGAGCGTCGTTCACAAATTGCTCGAAGAGAAAACAGCGTGTCGCCACGGCTTCCGCGTTGGGAATCTTTAGCTCGCGATAATCTTCCACAAACATCGAGTAACAGGAGGGCTCAAGGAATAGAATTGGAGCGGTGGAGTAATGGAGTGATGACAGAAGTGCGACGTTATGCTCGCCGAACCGCGCCGCCTGATCGAGGTTTCCCTGGCTAAATGCGGGGCGACCGCAGCATTGCCGCTCCTGAGCTAACGAGACGTGGTATCCGAGCGCCTCCAGCACGCGCACTGCGGCTTTGCCGATGTGCGGCTCGTTGTAGCGGACGAAAGTGTCGTCCCAGAGGATGACTTCCTGTAGCGGCGGTCTATGACCGCCGTTCTGAGAGCGCGTCTCATCGCCATCGTTCGGCGGTCGCAGACCGCCGCTACAGTGCCGCGCGAACCATCGGTCAAATCTCTCGCCGGTGTATCTCGGCAACGTCCGTTTCGCGGAAATCCCAAGGGTTTTCTCCATCAACATTCGTAGTGGAGCGATTTCAAGCATCGCGTTTGTGATTCGCGGCATCGTGCATCCCAATTCTCCCAATAAATCCGGCCGACTCAGAATCCGCTCGCGCAATCCCAACCCGTGCTTGCGAATGCCGGCGTAAAGTAGTTCCGCCTTTAGTAACGCCAGATTCACGTTCGATGGACACTCCGGCGTGCAGCCTTTGCAGGAGAGACAATTACTCAGCGCCGCATCCAGTTCCTCCGAAGCTAACGGATCCTGACCGTCCCCGCGCCATTGTAAGACTTGGCGGATGATATTTGCGCGTCCACGCGTGGACATTACCTCGTCGCCGGTGGCAAGGAACGTGGGACACATCATAGGCGCGTCTTTGCGGCAACCGCCGCAGCCGTTGCACTGCTCCAGGTTGCCGATGAAGGAGCGATCCTTGAATGCGAACGCCAGTCGCGGCACGAAGGGCAACTCGAGCGGGCGCTCGAAATTCTCACGCAAATTGGAATCGATCCGCGAGCTGCCAGCGTCATCGAAAATTTTGCCCGGATTCATCTTTCCACGCGGATCGAACACCCGTTTGATTTTCCGCATCACCTCGAGCAGTTCGTCGCCCAGCTGCTCGCGCATATATTCGGTGCGCGCGATGCCGACGCCGTGCTCGGCCGCGAGTGAGCCTTTGAATTGCTTCACCAGCGCAGACGTTTGATCGGCCACGAGCCGGAATTTCTTCAAATCATCGGCGTCATGGAGATCGATCACTGGCCGAACGTGCAGCAATCCGCTCGCGGCGTGGCCATAGTAAGAAGCGTCGAGCCCCAGTGGTCGCATGATCGATTCCAGGCCGCGCACGTATTCCGGTAACTGCGCTGGCCGCACCGCCGCATCTTCGATGAACGCTACCGGCTTCGCCGGTCCAACGCAGCCAGTCAATAATGAAAGGCCCGCTTTGCGCACGCCCCAAACCAGATTCATCTCGCGCACACTTGTCAGAATTCGCGAACGCAGGCCGAGCTGTCGCGCCTGCATGACAGCAAGCCTTTCGGCCACATTTGCGTCGTAAAACTCAACAATCAGAACCGCATGACACGGCTTCGCGTCCAACTCCATCAAATCCCGCGCGGCTTGGAAATGCAGTTGCCCTTTCGTTTGGTCGAGCAATGGCCGGTCGATATGTTCGATCGCCGCTGGTTCGAGATCGAGCAGCGCGACCGTCGCTTGCATCGCCTCATCCACACTGGCGAAAAAAATCAGCCCAAGACCTTTTTCGCGCGGCAGCGGCGAAATCTTTAGCTCCGCCGAAAATATCGCGGCCAGCGTTCCTTCACTGCCACTAAGGATTTCATTCAGGTTGGCCGGCGCGCGCAGAAATCGTTCAATCCCATAACCCGGCCAGCGCTTGATCATTCCCGGCGGCATCTGCGCGGCAATTTCATTCGCGCTCTTCTGCACCAGCTCGGAAATTCGTTCCCGTTCTTTCGCCAATGAATCGTTAGTGCTGCCAATCGTTTCTATTCTCCCGTCGGCCATGACGATCTCGGTGCTGATCACGTGATCGGCCGTCGTTCCGTAAATTGGCACGCGCGCTCCGGAAGAATTGTTCGCGATCATGCCGCCGATGGTGGCGCGCGCACTTGTCGCCACGTCGGGTCCAAAACAGAACCCGTGCGGCTTGAGAAAGGTATTCAGCTGATCGAGCACCACTCCGGCGCCGGCGCGCACACTGCGTCTTTCGAGGTCGAGTTCGTTGATCTGCCGGTTGTGCCGCGAAAAATCTATGATGAGCCCATCGCCAATCGCGTTGCCCACAAGACTCGTCCCGGCGCCGCGTGGGGTGATCGACAGCCCGGCATCAATTGCGGCCGTAATAGCGTTGCCTGCTTCCTGCGCTGATCGTGGAAATGCTACCGCCTTCGGTTCGATCTGGTAAATCGACGCATCGGTCGCGTAGAGAATACGCGTCAATCGATCCGCGCGAACGTCGCAGCCTGCTTGCTGAAGTTTGCGCAACGTTTGATCGGTCACTCGATATTATCGCGCGACAGCCGTCACGATCAAAACCGCGCGCCGGAACGTTTATTTTTTCTGAACGAGCTTGCGCAAACGCTTGGCCGTCTCCGCACGATCAATTTCGCCACAAGCGACCTCAAGCACCAGCTTCTCCCACTCTGCGCTGTCGGGCTTGGTTTCGATTCCGTTCAAACGCAGGAAAACGATCGCGGCTGCCATCGCGGTGCGCTTGTTGCCATCGACAAACGGATGATTGGCACTCAGAGAAAAAAGATAGGCCGAGGCCACTTCAACCAAGTCTTTGTATGGGGATTTGCCACCGAAAGTCGACTGCGGAGCCAAGACGGCGGAAGCGAGCAATCCCTCATCGCGAAGTCCGGATGAGCCGCCGAAAGCCTTCAGAACCGAGACATGAATCTCGTGCACCATCTCGATGGCCAGATGCGTGCAATCGTCAGGCGTAGCGCTCACGCCAGTTTCTTCAATGTCTTGCGATAATCTCTAATCGTGCGCTTGATTGTCCCCGAAACTTCTTTGCGAGACGGACCCTTCCGAACCGGCATCAGCATGATTGCGCCGCTATCGGGAATAACGGTGACATCAAGTTGATCGCCGGTTCTGAGGCGGGCGAGGTCGAGGAGCGCGGCATCGAAGATGATGCCTTGCGAGTTGCCGATCTTGGAAATGGTTTTGGTCATGATGTAATACTATGTTTTACATGATGGTGGCGCAATCCAATTTGTTTCGACAAAGAAGATTAAGTCGAGAGGAGCGCACTTGAAGCGTCCCAACACCACTGCGCAAACGAAATAAGATGAATGGTTGAGGCGAAGGATTTGCAGGAGCCGAATGTACGTGAAGTAATTGTCATCGGCGGCGGCATTGCCGGGCTTTCGGCGGCCATTTATCTCGGACGCGACGAGCGCGATACGCTCGTCATCGATTCTGGTCACTCCATGGCGAAGTGGGAACCGGAGGTGGACAATTATCTCGGTTTTCCCAACGGGGTGCCCGGGAAAGAGCTTTTGAAAAATGGCCGCAAACAGGCGGAACGCTACGGTGTGAAATTCGCCCAGGACGAGATCGTGTCGGCTAAAAACGGAAAGGAAACGTTCATTTTGCGCGGCAAGAAAAAGCGATACCGGGCGCGTCGGTTATTGCTGGCGACGGGAATCTTTCATCGTCCGCCGCAGATTCCGGACGTGAAGGAATGCCTCGGACACAGCATGTTTTTTTGTAAGGATTGCGACGGATTTCGCGTGCGGGGGAAGCGAATCGCGATTGTGGGCGCCAATAATGAAGCGGTCGAATACGCGCTCGGCATGTTTTACTACTCCTCCTGTGTGATCGTGACGACGAATGACGAGCCGGCGTGCTGGGACAAAAAGCATGCGGGATGGTTGCGCGAGTACGAAATTCCTGTCTACGAAGAAAAAATCCGAGGCCTGAAACATCGCGGCTCGAAAATTCGCGCTCTGATTTTCGCGGGCGGTCATGAGGCGAAGACCGATTACATCTTCACCACGCGCGGGGACGTTTTTTATACCCGCCTCGCTAAACAGCTGGGCGCCAGACTGGACGGCGACGGCCAGATCAAAGTGGATCAGTGCATGCGCACTAGCGTGCCACGTTTCTATGCAGCGGGCTGCGTTACGCCGGCGAATTGCCAGATGATCATCGCCGCGGGACAGGGCGCCGCTGCGGCGCAGGCCATCAATCGCGACTTGTTTGAGAAAAGTTTGCGCAACCATGAGCTGCGACGTTTTCGCGAGGAGCAGCTGGAAGAGGAGAAAACCGTACCGGAAGGCGCGGCTCAGTAATCTCGTTTCGCGCTTTGCAAACCCAGTTTCTCTCTGGATATTTGAACTGCTAAATCTTCTTCTCGCATGGACGCGACCACTCATCCCGACCCACACGCCGCGCACCCGCCTTCGCCAGGCTCCGGCGCGGCAGGCGATCCGCATCATCATCACGGCGAGCACGAACACCACGAGCTCGGCTTCTGGCGAAAATACATTTTCTCCAGCGACCACAAGGTCATCGGCATTCAGTACGGCCTGTGCGGGCTCGTCTTTCTGTTCTTCGGTTTTTCGCTCATGATGTTGATGCGCTGGCAGCTGGCCTACCCAGGCCAGGCGCTGCCCGTCATCGGCAAAGCGCTCGGCCATTTCTTCGGTCCTGGCTCCATGCCCGACGGCAAAATGACGTCGGAGTTCTACAACTCGCTCGGCGCCATGCACGGCACCATCATGATCTTCCTCGGCATCGTGCCGGTAGCCTTCGCCGCTTTTGGAAACTTTGTCGTGCCACTGCAAATCGGCGCGCCTGACATGACTTTCCCGAAAATCAACGCCGCCAGTTTCTGGGCCTTCGCCGTGGGCGGCGTCATCATGCTCGTTTCGTTTTTTGTTCCGGGTGGCGCGGCCAAAGGCGGCTGGACTTCCTACACGCCTCTTGCCGTCATCAGCGATCAGGGACCGACCTACAATGCATTTTTCAACGGGCAGACGCTTTGGCTCGTCGGTTTCATTTTCCTCATCACCTCTTCCCTGCTCGGCGCGGTCAACTTCATCACCACCATCATCCAGCTGCGAGCACCGGGGTTGACCTGGATGCGCCTGCCATTTTTCGTTTGGACGCAGTTCGTTACCGCCTTTCTACTCCTGCTCGCCTTCCCGCCGCTTGAGTCCGCCATCGTCATGCAACTGATGGACCGCCTCGCCGGAACAAGCTTTTTCCTGCCGAGCGGCTTGGTCGTGAACGGCGCGCCAGTCCACAACAGCGGCGGCGGCAGCCCGCTCTTATGGCAACATCTCTTCTGGTTTCTCGGGCACCCGGAAGTTTACGTGCTCATTTTGCCCGGCATGGGCATCGTTGCCGAAGTCATTGCCAACAACTCACGCAAACCGCTCTGGGGCTATAAATCGTTAGTTTTCGCTTCCCTCGTGCTTGGTTTCCTCTCCTTCATCGTCTGGGCACACCACATGTGGCTGACCGGAATGGGCAGCACCGTGAGCGCATTTTTCCAGACCACCACCCTTATTATTTCCATTCCCTCGGTCATCATCCTGAGCGCGTTTTTCATCTCACTCTGGGGCGGGTCCATTCGATTTACCGTGCCGATGTTATTCGCCACCGCCTTCCTGCCGATGTTCGGCATCGGAGGTCTGACCGGCATTCCGCTGTCGTTCAATTCCGCCGATCTCTACTTGCACGATACCTATTACATCATCGCGCATTTTCATTACATCGTCGCGCCCGGCACCATTTTCGCTCTCTTCGCCGGGATCTACTATTGGTTCCCGAAAGCGACCGGCCGCATGATGAGCGAATTCTGGGGCAAAGTGCATTTCTGGCCGTCGCTCATCTGCATGAACGTCATTTTCCTGCCAATGTTTTTGCAGGGCATGCTCGGTATGCACCGGCGTTGGTACGACGGCGGCCAGGGTTGGAATTTGTCCAACGAAAAAGTCTGGAGTCTGACTGGCTTCCAATGGAATACACCGATCTCTATCGCCGCGTGGTGCATGGGCCTGGCGCAAATTCCGTTCATCATCAATTTTTTCTGGAGCATCTGGCGCGGCAAGAAAGTGGAGAACGATAATCCATGGGACGCGACAACGCTGGAATGGACGGCGCCGTCGCCTCCGGGGCACGGCAACTTCATCAAAGAGCCCGTCGCTTATCGCGGCCCGTACGAATACAGCCTGCCGCGCCGCGGTAAGGATTTCACCATGCAAAACGAGCCGATCGAAGCGGGCGAGCGTACGACCCATCCGAGCACCGAGCCAGTTCTGCACGCCTAGTTTTCAAGATGGAAATTCCATACACAGTTGCGCCTCGACGCGACACCGGTCTCTGGAACGCGAAGGTCGGCATCTGGTTATTTCTCGCCTCGGAGGTCATGCTCTTTGGCGGTCTTTTTTCTGCCTACGTTTTTCTGAGGCTCGATGCCGCACCGGGTGACTGGCCGCACGGTCTGCTCAACGTGCCCGTTGGCACGATGAACACGGCCATTCTCATCGCCTCCTCCGTCACGGTCGTGCTCGCGTGGGCTGCGCTAAAGATGCGCCAGTTTGGGCGCTACCGCTTTTACATGACGATCACCATCTTGTGCGGCGTCATCTTCCTTGTGGTGAAGCTCGCATACGAATGGCCGCAGAAGTTCGAGCATTTTGGGGCGCGCATCAAAGAATCGGAGCTTGTGAAATACGAGCAATATCTCGGCAACGAACATCTCCTCGCCAAGGGTCTCGCCCCGCGCAAAGAAATCAGCGGTCACCTGCATAATTCGCAGGCGTTACACGACCCCAACATTAAGGAATACGAAATCGCTCTCGACCCGGTGAATGCCGATCCGACCAGTCCAAAGATGGATCGGCCGCATTTCTTTTACGTCCCGGCGACGAACAAGATCGCCTCGGTTGAAAAAGCTGATGTCGAGTATGCCAACATGTTTCTCCCCAAACATAGCGCCTACTTCGCCACTTACTTCACCATCACGGGCTTGCACGGAGCGCACGTCCTCGGTGGCGTCCTCGTCTTCTGTTACATGATGCTTCCGGCGAGCACGCGCTTATATCGGCAAAATCCGGAACACCTGGCCAACCGTGTTGAGGTTTCCGGATTGTTCTGGCACTTCGTCGATCTGGTTTGGATTTTCGTCTTCCCGCTTTTCTATCTGCTATGAAGGAAACGCACCAAGCTCACACCGCCGAAATCGCCCCGCCGGATGAACACGCGGCGGAACACGTCGCGGCGCACGTGCGCAAATACGTGATGGTGGGCCTCACCCTGCTCACTTTCACCGCCATCACCGTCGCCCTCTCCTACGTGAACTTTGGCACAATGAAAGCGAACGTCGCGGTGGCGATGCTGGTCGCGACGTTTAAGGCCGGTCTCGTCGCCGCCATCTTCATGCATCTTTCAGCGGAGAGGCGGCTCATTTATCGCATCCTCATTTTCACCGGTTTCTTCGTTCTCGGCCTTTTCTGGCTGACTTATCTGGCCTGGTACAACCCCATCGTGCGCTGATGTCGATCAAAGGTTTCCACATCGTTTTCATCATTTTTTCCACCTTGCTCGCGCTTGGCGTCGGCCTCTGGTGCATCTGGGTCGATCTCACCATTGGCGAACCTGTCTACCTTGGCGGCGCGATTGCAGCATTCCTCTCCGCCATCGCGCTCATCGTTTACGGCGTATTGTTTTACCGCAAAATGAAACGGCTCCGCCTCATCACATGAAAACGAAAATTCTTTTCTTCATTTTCATGGCTGCATCGCTCGGGCAAAGCTTCGCCTGTCAGGCTTGTTTCGGCGATTATCGCGGCGTCGCTGGTGGTCCACCGCAAAATGTCCAGCACATGGCCATGGCCATTTGGGTTCTGATGTTCGTGGTCATGTCCGTCCTCGGCGGAGTGGGCGCGTTCAGTTTTCATCTCTGGCGGCGTGGGCGTATGCCGATCGAGCCGCACCAACAGTTGGCGGAGGAAGATTTGTCCCATTATGCGTAGCCTTGCGCTCATTAACGAGCTCCTCGGCCAGCCGCCGAACGTTTCCGAGCACGGCTACCAGATCGATCACATACTCGAGTTCTGCCATTGGTTCATGGGCGCGCTCTTCATCGGTTGGTCGGCTTACTTCGTCTATGTGCTTATCCGTTTCCATCAGAGCCGTCATCCCAAAGCCGATCACGAAGGCGTGCGCAGCGGCATCTCCACTCACCTCGAATTCGCCGTCGTGCTCATCGAAGCCGTTTTGCTCGTCGGATTCGCCGTTCCGCTCTGGGCGAAACGTGTGAACGAATTTCCCAGCACCAAAGACGCCATTCTCGTTCACGCCGTCGGCCAGCAATTCAACTGGACCTTTCACCTGCCCGGGCCTGATGGCGTCTTCGGCAAGCGCGATATAGATCTCGTTAGCAATTCAAATCCGCTCGGCCTTGATCCGAGTGATCCCGCGAGCAAAGACGACCTCGTCGTCCTCGGTGAGCTGCACATTCCGGTCAATCGCTCCGTCATCATCGAAGTCTCATCCAAGGACGTGATCCACAATTTCGCCTTGCCGAGTATGCGCATTGCGCAGGACGCCATTCCCGGCTCGATCATTCCGATGTGGTTCAAGCCGCTTAAGACTGGGAGCTATGAAGTGGTCTGCGGCCAGCTTTGCGGCCTCGGTCATTATTCCATGAAAGGAAGTGTGGTCGTCGATACGCCGGAGGAGTATCAAGCTTGGCTGAAAGAGCGCACTGAGCTCGCCGGAACTCAATCGGCACCCCCGCCGGAACAACGCCCGCCTGGCGAACCTCCCATAGGCCCTACTCCTGGGACTATTCCGCAACCAGGCGCACCAAATTTGATGAATCAAGCCGCGCCCCCGGCGGGTAATCAAAGCGCGCCTTCGCCTTCGCCGGGCCCGGGGAATTAGCTTCTCTGTAGCGGCGGTCTATGACCGCCGTTATTTTCATGGCAGAGCCCAGCGCGAAACGAATCGGCGGTCATAGACCGCCGCTACAGGCCAACCCGAACGAAGCGAAGAACCTCTCGATTGTCTTTCTGCCGGTTGCCAGGTCCTTCGCTTTCGCTCAGGATGACGGGGTTCGATGAAAACCGCTGGCTTCTCTCAGAGTTACAAATGGTTTAATCACTTCGCCTGGTTTACCGCCCTCGCCACGCTCTTTCTTATCTGCAGCGGAGGAATGGTCACAAGCAAAGGGGCCGGTCTCGCCGTTCCCGATTGGCCGACGACTTTTGGGTACAACATGTTTCTCTTCCCTGCCTCAAAGTGGGTTGGCGGGATTCTCTTCGAGCACACGCACCGCCTCATCGCGTCGGCCGTCGGTCTCCTCACCCTGATTCTGGCGGCGTGGCTCTGGTTCGCTGAATGTCGTCCCTGGGTGCGAAATCTTGGCCTGGCTGCAGTTGGGGCGGTCATTCTCCAGGGTCTGCTTGGTGGCTTGCGCGTAACGATGTTGAAAAATGAGATCGGGATTTTCCACGCCTGTCTCGCCCAGGCATTCTTCGGCCTGCTCGTTGTCATCGCGCTGGTCACTTCGCGCTCCTGGGCTGTAGCCGCGGTTGCCGACCGTGGCGAATCGCTTCGCCGAATTGCACTCGGCACTACCGCGCTCATCTTCCTCCAGCTCGCTCTCGGCGCGACCATGCGCCATCAGCATCGCGATCTTTCCATCACCGATTTTCCGACCGCTTACAGTCAATGGCTTCCCGACACGCATGCAGGTGCGATTGCCAAGATCAACGCCGCGCGCGACGCAGTCGGTATGTCTGACGTTTCCGCAACGCAAATCTGGCTGCAAATGGCGCATCGCTTCGGCGCGCTCCTGGTCACCGTCGGCGTGCTCGCGTTCTTTTTTGCCGCTCATCGCGCGAACAGCCTTCGGCTGCGAAAGCTCTCTACCGCCTGGCTCCTGACTGTCGCCGTTCAAATCTCGTTAGGCGCTTGGACCATCTGGAGTAATAAGGCGGCAGACATCGCGACAGCGCACGTCGCCTTGGGTGCAATTCTGTTTGGACTCGGCGTCATCAACTGTGCCACCTGCCTGCGAGCGCGTGAAGTAATTCTCACGCGCGGCATGAACTCACCCGCCCCTGTCGCCGCATGAAGACAGCCGCCGCTCCCCTCGAAACAGCCCCCACTGGTCGAGTGGTCGATCGCTGGTCCGACCTCTCTCAACTGGTTAAAACGCGCCTGACCTTCCTCGTTCTTGTCACCACTGCCGTCGGATTTTACATGGCGCGCTCACCGGTTGACCTTGTGCGTTTGCTCCACGTTCTGATCGGTTCCGCTCTGGCTGCTGCCGGCGCATCGACGCTAAATCAATGGTGGGAGCGCGATCGTGATGCGTTAATGTCGCGCACACGTGAACGCCCCGTCCCGGCCGGGCGGATGTCGGCACGGAGCGCACTTATCATCGGCTGCGTCCTTTCCGTCGCGGGGCCCGGATACCTCGTCCTCACAACGAACAGGCTCGCGGCCTCTTTGGCGGCGCTCACTGTCGTCATCTACGTTTTCGCCTACACCCCCCTTAAACGCCTCACCACCGCCAACACGCTCGTCGGCGCAATGCCTGGCGCGATTCCTCCACTCATCGGCTGGGCCGCGGCGCGCGGTTCCCTCTATTTCCCGGCGTGGACTTTGTTCGCCATTCTGTTCGTCTGGCAAATGCCGCATTTTTTCGCCATCGCCTGGATGTGCCGCCACGATTACGCATCCGCCGGCTTCCGCATGATTTCGCGCGACGATGAAAGCGGCGTGCGCAGCGCGAGCCAGGCTGTTCTGTTTTGCATGCTGTTGCTGATCATCGGCGGAATTCCGGCATTCATTGGAATGGCGCATCCGTTTTATCTCGTCGCGGAGATTATCCTTGGCGGCGCATTCACGGCCGTCGCCATGCAGTTTCATCGCGCCGGAACTCCACGCAATGCACGCCTGCTTTTCCTCGCGTCGATCATCTATCTCCCGCTGCTACTGCTTGCCTTGATGGTCACGAAGACATGAGCACCGCAGCCGTCGCCACCGATGCCGCCGCGCTGCGCAAGTCGCGCCTCTGGTATCTCGTTTTGCTTGGGTTTCCGCTCATCGTCGCCAGCGGCCTTCTGCTGTTGCGCGAAGTGGAAGTGCGCCGTCTCGCCCATCGCGAGTTTCCCAGCTACGGCAGTGTCCCGTCATTTCAACTCACTAATCAGACCGGCCAGCCTTTCGGCAGCGTTGATCTGGCTGGCAAAATTTGGATCGCCGATTTTATCTACAGCACTTGTCCCGGGCCATGCCCGATGATCAGCAGCCGCATGAGCGAAATGCAGAAGCCGCTCGAAAAAAGTGATGTCCATTTCGTGTCGTTCACGGTCGACCCGGAAAAAGATACGCCGGACAAGCTACGCGAATACGCCACTCGCCTTCGTGCACAAGCGGGCCGCTGGGATTTTCTCACCGGACCGAAGTCGGCCATTTACGATCTAACGATTCATGGTTTCAAACTTGCCGTCGCCGAACACGATGGCGACAAAGGCGAGCCGGTGCACAGCACACGCATGGTGCTGGTAGACCGTCGGGGTCAAATCCGTGGCTACTACGACGCGACGACAGCTGACGCGATCACAAGACTGCTGGCCGCGACAAACCGGTTGCTGCGAGAGCAACCAGGTACCTCTAAGAATCGTTAGCTGCTAACGAGTGTCCTCGAACCAGCTGACGATTTTGTAGTTGTTAATCTTGCCGCCACCACTCAGGGCCTCGTCGTAGTGCAGGTTGGTCACACCTGTCATGGTGACGGTTTTGCCGACGACGGAGCCGAAGACGTGTCCGCTGCTGCCTCCTCCGTTAACGATCACATCGTGACCAGGCGCGTAAACCGCCGCCGTGATTTGGCCATTGCCGCCCAGTTTGACGTGCTCGGGTAAATCTCCGCTTGGCTGCAATCCGTAGAATTGCAGGTCCTGCGGCTGGTTGTTGCGGTTTACCATGCCGTTTCCCGCGATATCGACGTTGCCGGTGAAGTAAATCGTCGCGCTTACGCCGGGTTCGAGCACGATCTGCGCGTTCCCAGTAACAGAGATGTCGCCTATCACGTAAACCTCAATGTAAGTTTGGCTGCCATCCGGATTGCCAGCGAGTGTCAGGGTCTGTCCGCCGGAAAGGGCAACCTGATTGAGACGATACCGCGAGCTGGATGATCCTTTGACCGCGCTGGCGTTGAGCGCGGTCGTTCCCGTGACGGTAAACGGTG
>JBBRAF010000013.1:0-72487 GCA_038207045.1 Chthoniobacterales bacterium | reverse complement strand
TGCCATTGGAATCAGCTCACGCTCAACCGTTCGCTCGAGCAAGCTGTACTCAATCTGCAAGCCGACGTAGCGGGTCCAGCCGCGCAATTCCGCGAGCGTGTTTGATTTCGCCACGACCCAGGCGGGCGCGTCGGAGATGCCGACGTAAAGGACCTTGCCGGCGCGCACCAGATCGTCGAAGGCGCGCATGACTTCCTCGGCCGGCGTCATCTGATCCCAAACATGCAGCCAGTAGAGGTCGATGTAATCGGTCCCGAGCCGCTTCAAGCTGGTCTCGACGGCCTGGGCCATGTTCTTGCGCTGGTTCCCACCCGCGTTGGCATCGGTGCCGGGTTTGCCGCTGAAACCGACGGTGGCGTTGGTGTATTTGGTGGCGACGACGACTTCCTCACGGTGCCCAGCGATGAATTCGCCGACGAGCTTTTCGCTGGAGCCGTTGGTGTAAATGTTGGCCGTGTCGATGAAGTTGCCGCCCGCGGTGCGGTAGGCGTCGTAGATTTTCCGCGCTTCATCCTTGGCGGCGCCCCAGCCCCAGTCCTCACCGAACGTCATGGTGCCCAGGCAGAGATCGGAAACGCGAAGGCCGCTGCGGCCGAGTAGTTGATAGTTCATTTAAGCCTTACCTCCGAAGGTGACGTGGTCGTCGAGGTCGAGCAGATCGCCCCAGGTCTTGATGTCCTCGCGCGTTTTTGACAAAGCGCCCACGCGTTCGCTGAACTTCTGCAAGGTTTCGGCATCACTATCGGGTCCGCGATGTTGCTGGTAATCGCTCCATTGTTCGATCTCCCACGGCGTGCGTTTGTGCTGCGCATTGGCATTGATCCACTCCAGGATTTCGCCGTCACCTTTTCCCTCGGCAAGCTGTTTGCGCAGTTCCTCTGGATCGATGCCGATGAAATCGACGAGACGCTGATCGAGCGGGCAATTGTAGTGATACTCACCATCAGTGCCGGCGATTTCGGCCCGGCCTTTGTCGAGCATGCGCGGTAAGATTACGTAACCGCCAAGTCGAGAGCGCGGACTGCGCGGCGGACGTTTCGTGAGGTCGGGAGCGGAAATGCTTTTGTCGTTAGTCATAGTGTTTAATTAGGTAACCGTGAAGCTGTGAATGGTTAGTTCTGTGCCATGCCGCCATCGACGAGCAGTTCCGTGCCGCTCACAAAGGCGCTGTCGCCCGAGGCGAGGTAGGTGACGGCTTTGGCTATTTCGCTAGCCTGGCCGATGCGGCCGAGTGGGACTTGTCCGACGATGCCGGCGGCCATCTTATCCAGCTCTTCTTTCGGCAATCCCATCTTGCCGAAGATCGGCGTCTCGATCGGTCCGGGGCTGACGACGTTTACCCGGATTTTTTTGCTCGCGAGTTCAATCGCGAGTGTCTTGGCGAGACTGTTCAACGCCGCTTTGCCGGCGGCGTAGATGCTCGCGCCAGGCATGCCGAAGTGAACGGCAACAGTAGAGGTGAGGATGACGGATGCACCTTCGCTTAAGAGCGGCAGCGCGCGTTGAATAGTGAAGTATGCGCCTTTGAAGTTTGCGTCTGTGATCTCGTCAAACAACTCCTCGTTAGACTCCGCCAGTGACGCGAACTTTCCCACGCCGGCGTTGACGAAGAGGATGTCGATGTGGCCGACCTTCTCGTGGATGGTCTGAAAGGCGCGGTCGATTTCTGCCACGCGCGACACGTCTGCCGTCACGCCGAGCGTATCGCCGCCGATTTCCTTAGCGGCTTTGTTAACGGCTTCGGTATTGCGGCCTATGATGACGACGCGTGCGCCCTCGGCCTTGAATTCCTGTGCGGTGGCAAACCCGATGCCGCTATTCCCGCCGGTAATCACCGCGATTTTATTTTGTAGTTTCATGTTCTTTTCGTTTTGGTTGGTTTGGCAAATCCCGCCGTCGCCGGCGTGAAAGATTTACAGATTGGTGTATCCGTCACGTCGAGCGAAGCGAGCCAGAGTTGATAGCCGTGCTTCTTCTTCAGATCGTCAAGTGCTTCCTGCGGGCAGTCCCCGCAACACGAGCGCCACGCTTGAGTAGCTGTTCCGTCATCTCGCGACCAAAGCCGCTCTTACTCCGGTGATGAACCAGGTGCGTTGTGACATACGCTACTTTCCTAAGGCTTAGTGAGCGGACAGCGCGGCAGTCATAGTGTCGTTAAATTCGGTAAGGAATTGTTCGTACTTCTGTTCACCGGCTTCTGCTGCAAACCGCAGCGGATGGACCTTCTTCACACGAATCTCAGTGACCTCAGGTTGTTCCTTGAGGATCTGCATGACTTCGCTGATGAACTCGGGCAAAGGCATCGCGTTAGGGTCGTTCGCCTGATGTTCGCCCAGCAATGTCGTTTGCACGTAAGGAGGGATAAGTTCGAGAACCTCGACCCCGGTGTCTTTGAGCTGGTAGCGAAGCGACTGAGTGTAGGAGTGAATTGCGGCCTTGGTCGCGTTATAGGTTGGCGTCATCGCCAGCGGCAAGAACGCGAGTCCGGAAGAGACATTGATGATGGCGGCGCGAGGCTGCCTTTTTAGCAGTGGTAGAAGCGCGGCCGTGAGGCGGATCGGGCCAAGTAAGTTGGTCGCGATGGTAGCTTCGGCGTCGTCGAGATCGTCACTTTGCCTAAGCAAGTTCTCTGGGCGCATCATGCCTGCATTGTTGATCAGCACGTTCAAGCTTGGGTATTGTTCGGCCAGCTGTTTCGCGAAGGATTTAATGCTGGCTGGATCGCCTACATCGAGCGTAAGCGACTTCATCCCGGGATTAGCGGCAATAGTTGCTTCAAGGGCTTTGCTGCCCCGGCCGGAAATAACTACCTGGTTGCCCAGGGCGTGAAATGCTTCCGCGAGACCGCGGCCTATACCCGAGCCGCCGCCGGTGATTAGAATGGTATTGTCGGTTGTTTTCATAGTTGTATACTTAAGGTTGCGTTACTCCTGCTGTACTGGTGGGCTCTGAGAGGGTTAAATACGCGGTCCCAACTGTCAGCGAAGTTGAAGTCCGTCATGTTAAGGACAAGCATCGGATCGTGCCTCTGGCGGCGACGCTGGAACAGCTCGCGCCATTGGAATCGCCTGCCTTCTGTCTTAGTTTTAGTTGTTGAATTCATTGGTTTTACTCCTGGTTCTATTGTCGTTAGTAACTGGCGACTCGCGGCAATTCCAATGCTTGAAGCGTGTCAGGCGTGAGACGGCCGATTAGCCGCAGGCCATTGTTTCTTTGATAACGCGCAATGGCACGGCGCGTCTCGGGACCGAGAATCCCGTCGACCTCTCCGCGGTAATTAGCTTGCTCTGTCAGGCGCTCCTGCGCGGCCGCAACCGGATCGCTGTCCTGACCTACCCCGCCTTGATCGTCATAGTATCCTTCATCGAACCCTCCATAAAAGCTCGGGCCGTAGTTATACGGATAGCCGTAATAGTCGTACGGATACCAATAGGTCGACCAGGGGTAAAACCCGGAGTCGAAGATGATCCACGAGCCGTTGATGAAACGGCAATGATGGCCATGCCAGTTGTGATCACGACCGCGATCCCAATCGCGACGCCAGTTGGCGGTATGCCGCGCGATGACGTGATTTTGCCAGTTCCCCGGCAGATTGTTTGCGTTCCGAACCTGGCCCGCGCCAGTTCCTTGGCGCCGACTATTTGTGATCGCGCGATTTCCGCTGTTTGAGAATCGCGCGTCATTGCTGTGAGTGATGTTGCCCGGTGTGACCTGACGCGGGCTGGGATCTCTGTTCCAATTGAAATAGGGCTGACGAAACGCCGTCGGTATTGGCGCGCGCGGCCCCACGGATGAAAGGCGTTGGCTGGGGTAAGTCACCCGGCCGCCGCCGAAATTTTGCGTTGGCATGGAACGGAAGGATGAAACAGTACCGCTCCGCACCGGACCGGGTCCGGCAAAACTTCCTCCTCCGCCACCGTGATGGCCACCTGCTTTGGCCTGGGCAATCAAAGCCGCACTGGCAAGAAGTGCGACCCAGTAAAATTTAGTTTTCATGTTGAATTTTCTTTTCGTGCGTCTGTCTATTAGTCGTTAGGTAAATCATTCCCTCGGTTGAGTTGGCTGTGTTAACTATCCACATTAGGCGAGGGCCGGCTGGGAGATGGCGACCGGATCAAAGTCAATCGGAACGACGACTTCGGCGTGCTTTGTATCTGCGGGCTGCAGATTCAGCCTGTCGAGATGCGCCTCGACCAGATCAGGCAAAAGCAGATGCGGAAACTCCGAGATTTTCCAAGCCTTGGTTTCTTCCTCATCAAGGACGAGATGGATGATCTGACGCAAATCCGGATACGCACGTTCGTAACCGTATTGTAACCGTTCCTTCAGGCGGGTAATGGCCGCCGAAACTGTCTGGGGGAAAACTGCTGCGGTTGTTGTTTCTAAGTCAGTTTTCATGGGGTTTGTTAAGTGGTGGTATATTTGACTAGTCGTCTATAAGAAGGGCAAAAAAAGGGTCATGCGGAAGCGGTCGATGTCTGTTTCGCGCCCAAAACGTCCATTGCGACATATTTGAAATTACGAATTAGCCCCAGATCGTTTTGAATCCGGGCCTGCGCGAGCGTGCCGTGGTAACAGGCAAACAAGGCTCGGGCTTTCGCCTCCGCATCCGGCGCGACAATTACCCCCTGGGCATGAGCATCTCGAATCGCCGAGATGAAATAGTTGATTTTACTATCAAGGATCCGATCCACCGTATCGCGCACGACCTGGTCTTGTGTGCTCACCTCTGAGCCGATTGATAACATGGGGCAACCAAGAATGGACCCGCACTGCTTCTGCCGCTCCGCCAAGCCCTCATACACACAATCGAGATAACGCTCAAACCGCTCGAGAGGAGGAACTGTCGGCGAGAAAATCGCGTCCATGTCCGCCTTTTTCTTCTTCCAATCCGCTTCCAAGGCCGCCGCGGTGAGCTCCGATTTAGACTTGAAGAAATAATAAAAACTGCCCTTTTTTGCGCCGGCCTTTTCGCAGATGTCATCCACAGACGTGCCGCTATAGCTATTTTCCCACATGAGATCCATGGCGGCATCGGTCAGTCGTTCTTTCGCGTCACTTTTCCTCGGCACGGCAGGAGCGTAACTTTGGTTTACTAATCAGTCAACTATTAATTTAACGAAATTATGAAATCCGAATTCCCTGGTGCCAAGTGCAGAGAGGGAGAGGGCAAACCTCAGAAGCTGACTAATTTTTATGCAGCGACGAAGCGGCAGCATCTCTCTCAAAAACGAAAGGTGATCGCGCGCTTCGCTGTTCGTCAGCTTATGCCCAGTGCTTCAGCATAAGCATCAACGCAACAAAACGTATAATGGTGCGCGATACAGGGTCGAACCTGTGACCCCTACCGTGTCAAGGTAGTGCTCCCCCCAGGAGCACGCGAGATTACCCACGGTAAGCAACTCGATATGACTCCATAGGGAGTCTAAAAAAGGGGCAAAATGCCACAGTGAAATGCTACAATCGCGGCTCTCATTTCTGACGCGAGTTGCGCTGGATAAACTACGCCTCCGCAACCGTTATCGTTTGCAGAATTTGCTGCGCGTACGTGTCGAGAACACTCTGCGGACCCTGAGCTGAGCATTTTGCAGACTCCGTAAAGTGAAAGCCGAAGGCTGAAATCTGCTTGTCCCTCAGAGCTTCGGGCGCACCGCTCAGCAAAGACGCCAACGCCGTCATTTCGATTCAATCACAGCGGAAGCTGGAGCTTTAGATTTTTGATTTCCCCAGCGGCAGCTTCAAGTTCTTTGATCCGCTGCGCAAGCGCGCTTTGCAAACCTATCACGCGAAGACCAACCAAAATACGCGCATGCAATTCATCTTTGTCGAACGGCTTGATCAAATAATCATCCGCGCCGGCGCGCAATCCTTCAACGACATCGGTTTTGCTGCTGCGCGCGGTGAGCAGGATGATATAGATAGATTTTTCCACCTCGCGCATGCGTCGGCAGATTTCGAGTCCATCCATTTCCGGCATCATCCAATCAAGAATCGCCAATGATGGCGCGTCGTGATTCCGCAAAATCGTCATCGCTTCCAGCCCATCGTTCGCGATGACGGCTTCGTATCCCCACTTGTTGAGCCGACTCAAAATGAGCTCGCGCGAAACGGCGTCGTCTTCGGCGACGAGGATCCTGGTCTTCCGCTGCAGACTCTCCGCGGTGCCCGCCTGATCAGATGTGGGTGCCTGAGAATTCTCCCAGGGCATCGTGAATTTTATTAATTTCTCGCTCAAGGCTGGCCAACCTTTCGTCTGCTTTTTCAAAATCTCCAAGGCGGCCTTGTTCTTCCAGCCGCATTGCTACAGCGCGTGCGCCATCCGCGCCGAAGGCGCCGAGCGAACTTAATAGTTTATGCGCGTAGGCTTCTAATTCCTTCGCGTTGTGTCGGAGAAGGGATTGGCGAATTGAGTCAAGGATTTGCGGCGTGTTTTCCTGGAAAAGTTCTATCACTTTCTCGAACAGAGCTTCATCGCCATCGAGTTGCTGTAAGATTTCCTCACGAGAAGAGATGGTTCGCAAAACCGGAGCTGGCGTTTCTTTTGCACATTCAACGGCGTGACTGTCCCCGCTGAATTTCTGAATGACTTCGAGGAGGTCTTCTTTTTTCAGCGGTTTGGAAATGTAATCGTCCATCCCGGCAGCGAGGCAACGCTCACGATCTCCGGCCATGGCATGCGCGGTCATCGCAACGATCGGCGTGTGCCCACCAATCTTATCTTCCATTTCGCGAATCTGCCGTGTCGCCTCCAGGCCATCCATCTCGGGCATCTGCACGTCCATGAAGATAAGATCGATATTGCCGTCATTCGTCGCTTCAACTGCTTCCCGACCGTTTGCGGCGTGCAACAATGTGTGGCCCTGTTTTTGTAAAATTCCGGTGGCTACGGCGCGATTCACGATGTTGTCTTCGGCCAGCAAAATACGCAGACTAGTAATTCCCGATTGCGTGCAAGTTTCGTGAGCCAACGATTGCGTCGCCGCGTCGTTGTCGCTAATGGCGAGCAAGATCGCGTCGAGCAAATCCGATTGCGTGACCGGCTTGGTTAACACGCCGGCGATGCCTAATTGGTTGCAACGCGCCGCAGCTCCCGCGGGCATCGCGGATGAAAGCATCATTACGGTGGAAGCGGTGAGTTCTGGGCGTTGTTTAATATTCTCGGCCAATTCAAACCCATCCATCTCGGGCATGACGGCATCGAGCAGGACAAGCGGAAATGGCGTGCCCGATTGTGCGGCCCGCAACATTTCATCCAAAGCGGCCGCGCCCGATGGGACCACGGTCGGTTGCATGCGCCAGTTAGACAGCATCTCCTGAAGAATGCGGCGATTCACGGCGTTATCGTCCACGATAAGCGCGCGCAAACCATCGAGACTCTGTGGGTCGAGATGCCGTGCGGTTGGCGCGGGCGTGTCGCGAACGCCGAGGCGTACGGTGAAATGAAATGTCGTGCCCTCGCCCACTTTGCTCTCGATCCAGATTCGACCCCGCATTTTGCGAATAAGCTGGGAAGCAATCGATAGACCGAGACCGGTGCCGCCGTGAGTGCGCGTCGTCGAACCGTCCGCCTGCGCGAACGCTTCGAAAATGGCACATTGTTTCTCGGGCGGAATTCCGATGCCGGTGTCCGTGACGGAAAAATGGAGATGACTCTCGCCGTATGGAGCTAATTGGTTGATTACTTTTACGATGACCTCGCCGCGCTCGGTAAACTTGATCGCGTTGTCGGTTAAATTGATAAGAATCTGTCGCAGCCGCGTCGGATCCCCGACCATGTGATCGGGAACATCGGCTGGAATGTCGGCAACAAGTTCGAGACCTTTTTGATCGGCGCGAATGCCGAGCGGCTTGAGCATGCCGGCGATGCAATCGCGCAAACTGAAATCAATCGCTTCCAGTTCCAGTTTGCCCGCTTCGATTTTGGAAAAGTCGAGAATGTCATTGATCAATCCGAGCAATGAGTGGGCGGAAGTTTTCACCATCCCGAGATATTCGCGCTGCTCGCGGTTCAGTTTGGTCTCGAGCGCGAGGTCGGTCATGCCGATGATGCCGTTCATGGGCGTGCGAATTTCGTGGCTCATGTTTGCGAGAAATTCGCTCTTGGAGCGATTGGCGCGGTCCGCTTCTTCCTTGGCTTGCTTGAGCACTTTTTCGTTTTGCGCGCGCTCGGTGATGTCGTGCGCGACCGCGAACATGATCCTGTCGGCTTCCGACCAATAGGCCGACCACATCACGTCAATAAGCGAGCCGTCTTTGCGAAAGTAACGATTTTCGAAATCACTCACCGGATCGCCGGCAATGATGGCGGCAGCAACTGCGTTGGTTTTTTCGCGATCGTCGGGATGCACCATGTCGATGTACGCTTTGCCTGCGAGTTCGCCGGGTTTGTAGCCCCAAACTGTTTCGCAGGCGGCGCTCACACTCACAAACCGCCCTCCTTCATCGACCGTGCAGATGACGTCGCGCGACTTGTCCATGATAAGCTGATTGGCATGAACGGCCGCTTCGAGTTCATGTTTGTTCGCGGCCAGAGTGGCGGTGCGCTCTTTCACGCGCTCTTCCAGTTCTTCGCGTGCTTTCTCCAATTGGGCATTCGCTTTGGAAAGCTCCGCCGTGCGTTCTTGAACATGCGCTTCCAGTTCCTCGTGGGCTCTACGCAAACGCTCATCCGCTTTCACGCGTGCGGCATCGGTCTTAAAAAGCAAATACGCATTGCAGGCCACGAGCGTTCCGAAAACCAACATGTTGGTCACGGTGTAAAGCGCGACTCCGAATTCGCTGTCGAAAAATCCCATCCGTTGACCTTCCAGCCGAAGCCATCCGATCACCGCCGGCACCAGGATCGCCGCCGGCAGAAGACGCCGCGCCATCAATCCGCCAATGTTCTTTCCGATAATCACGGCGAGAAAACCGCGTTGGGCCTGGCAGGCCATGATTCCGAAAGTGATCACAAGAAAGGCGACCGCGGTATGCAACGCCATCGGAATAAAAGCCTGCAGTCCGTAAAACGCTCCGATGCCATACGCGTAGCCGAGGATGGCGAGCAGCGCTTCAAAACCGCAAACTAGCGCGGCGATGCAAACAAACGGACTCGTGCGCCGTTTCCGCGAGTGAACCAACAATAGCGCGTTTCCAACCAGGACAAAACTTAACGCCGTGTTCGGCGCCATCACATTCGGAACCCGGAATCCGACGCCGAGCTTGGCCGAAAAAAGCAGCCGATCAATGCCCAGGTCGGGACCGCCGATAATCGCGACCATCCTGGCGACTCCAATCAACGCGACAGCGAATGCGCAGGCGCGTGCCAACCATTGACCAGAGGAAGTCGGCTCGTCCGACTTTTCGCCCGAGAAAAGCGCGAGCGAAATCGCAGCCAGCAGAAAGGCCATCGCGGTCATCGGATTCATCGCTACGAGCCCCGGGACAATCCGTTTGAGGATTTCGACATCGAACGTCCACCCGATGAGGACGAGACACGCGATCAACGCTGTGGCACCGGCTGCGAGCACATTCGGTTTTCTCGCGAGATGGAATGGATGAAGCGGCAGCGTCATGGCAAGATCGACATCTTCATTCCGACATCGAGCTGCGGTTGCAGATTAGGCATCAGGACATCGCGTGCGGTTTTGACGGGCACATCGCCACAAGGCATTGCAAAAATTTGCGCAGGACTTTCTCCAGATATTCGCTCAGCAGCGTGCTAAGCACAGGTTGATCGTCCACCAATAGGACATGCAAGGAATTGTCGATCTTTCGCCGACGCATCGGTGGCGATTTCGCAAATTTGCCGGTTCGTCATCAATAACCAGAACATCGGCGTCGTGGAGAACTGCACCCATAGACCCAGTCGAAGAGAGACAAGCAATTTCAGTGCTACGAGTGATAATTCTCCTCTGAACCTGTCCGGGCCAACCGCGTTCCCGCAAACACTGGCGCATCCTCTGCTCATTCCAATCCTGGCGCCAGGCGCGCCGTTCATTTCCGATCCAGTTTATTTTACCTCCCGTGACGGCCGACCCCGAGGATTCTCGCCTTAAGATTCTTGTCATCGATGACAAGTCCGCCAATGTCGTTCTGCTGCGAAAGATGCTTCGTGGTAATGGCTACACCCGCGTGGAAGAGGTCACTGATTCGCGTCAGGCGCTCGCCACCGTCGCCTCTTTTCAACCCGACCTTGTGCTTCTCGATTTAATGATGCCGCACGTAGATGGCTTCGCAATTCTAGAGGAACTACGCTCCGGCGAGGGCATTGGAGTCTTCCTTCCGATTGCTGTCCTCACGGCCGATATCAACGAAGCGACGAAACGGCGGGCCCTTACCGCCGGCGCCACGGATTTTCTACTAAAGCCTTTCGATCAAACCGAAGTGCTCTTACGCATACGTAACTTACTGGAGAGTCGCCGGGCACATCTGCTGCTGGATAATCAGCGGGCAGCGCTGGAAGAGGCCGTCAGGGAAAGCACTACCGATCTGCGGGCGATGGTGGACAAGTTGGAAAAAGCCCCATTCTAACGGTCTGTGACGTCGTCGGACAGCAGACGATCCCGTTTCCTCTAGATTATCAGCTCGTAACAAAGGATTATACTTCGTCACGCTAAGAGATATTACTCCAAACTTCACCTTGCTGGATGCGAGATCAGTCGCGGCGGTGCCTCAAAGAATCGAAGCGAGTCTCTCGTACGTGGACGATAAAGCGTTGCTCTATTTTGCTGAAGTTCTGAGAGTGCCGGTGCAAGAAGCTCTTTCCGCCGAGGACAGCAGGCAATCGCATTCACGATTTCATCGAGAAATTGCAAACGACGCGCTTCTGAGGAACCGCGATTCCTTCTTCGGCAGGTGCAAAATTGCTACAGTCGGTTCTGCAACGCCTCAGTGATTTAGCGCAATGCTCGACGCATCAGAGACTGAGACTTGTGATGGTGCGCGATACTGGGTTCGAACCAGTGACCCCTACCGTGTCAAGGTAGTGCTCTACCACTGAGCTAACCGCGCCCGTTGCGGGCAAGATTATCTGACGCGTGCGGCGGCTTGGCAAGCGAGCGCTAGCGGGTGACCATCACGCTCAACACATCTGTTTCACAAAGTAAGCAAGGACGCCAATGGCGCGCGTCGGGGCGAAAACATCGGACCGGGGGCGATGCTGATTTCTCCGTCAGGGGCCTTGGCATGTAATCGAAGGGCGTTCACACGCCTGGGTAGTTCAACCCACAGGACGAGTCCGCCACTCGGCCACGTCATCCTGGTGTCGCGCGGGAAACTCTCGGCGATGGCGCGACTGATTTGTTCCATCTGTCGGCGCAAAGCGCGAAGACGATGATCATAGCCACCATGGGCGAGGTAATCGGCCAGGGCAAGCTGTGGAAGAGTCGCGGTCGTCCCGGTATGGGTGCATTTCAGGTTTCGCACTTGCTCAAAAGAATCGTCCTGGCATTACCCAGCCCACGCGATATCCACGCGCGAGCGACTTCGAAAAATGAGCCACACAGCATCACGACTCCTTTCGCGTCGAAAGATTTCGCCACGTGCGGGCGCTCGGGACCGAAAATGAAGATCACCGTAGAGATCGTCTTCGATCAACGGAATTTTGCGTTGGGCCAGCATCGCGACAAGTCGTTCCTTAGCCGCGATGGGCATCACGCTGCCGAGCGGATTGTTAAAATTGGGAACTGCAAGACAGGCCGGGCGATCCGCCGCGATCTCATCGCGAGCAGGGGCGCGGCTAGGTCCATGCCGAAACGCGGGTGAGGCGGATCTCCAGTGCCTTCAATCCCAATTGATCGATTTTGACGACGCTAAGCGCTTTATTCAATCGCTCCGAGTCGGCGCCTACGCGCCAGTTTGGGCGGATGCAAAACGCTCGTCGTTCATCGGCGGCAATGTGGGCGCATTCGCTGAGCCCGGCACAACGTCAGAGCATGGGCGTGAACGACACGCTTGTTTGCATCTCTGTCGGTTTGGAGGACGAAGCCGACCTCATTCGCGATTTCGCAGACACTGGATCGGTGCTCCCTTGAATAGCCGGCGACAAGACAACCACCTATGAAACTTCACTACCATTTGGTCGATGTATTCACTGACCGCGCGTTCGGCGGCAATCCGCTGGCGGTTTTCACGGAAGGAAGTGCAGTTCCCGAAGCAGCGATGCAGTCCATCGCGCGCGAGCTTAATCTTTCCGAAACGACCTTTGTGCTTCCGGCCAAAGATAGTCGTAACGACTACCGGGTTCGTATCTTCACTCCCGCCCAGGAACTACCAATGGCCGGTCACCCAACCATCGGAACTGCCTTCGTGCTTCAGCGGGATGCGCAGAGTGAGTCGCGAAAAATCACATCTCTTCGATTGGAAGAGTTAGTTGGCGTCATCGCGGTATCAATCGTCGAGCCACAGCACGGCGGGGTATTCATCGAAATGAATCAACCCCTTCCGAAATTTGGCCCAAGCAGACACGACGGAGGCATTGTCGCTGAAATGTTGTCTTTAGATGTGCGGGAGATTCAGGATACAGGCCTTCCTCTTCAGGTGATTTCCTGCGGTGTGCCGTTCCTGTTTGTTCCGCTTACCGGGCTGGCGGCTGCGCGGAAGATCAAGTTCCGGGCCGACCTTTACGATCGTGTCCGCAAAGAGTTCGGATCGGACAACATCTTCGCCTTCACCCGAGAGGTAGAAACCCGGGGAGCAGATATCCATAGCAGGATGTTTGCTCCTGCCCTTGGCGTCACCGAAGATCCCGCCACCGGCGGAGCGAGCGGACCTCTAGGATGCTATCTCGTGCAGCATCAAGTTCTGCCATCTGACGGAGAGCTGCGCTGCGTCAGCGAACAAGGAGTCGAGATGGGTCGGCCCAGCTTCATTCACATCCGGATCGAACATTCTGGCCACCAGATTAGGTCAGTCGTTGTCGGCGGGAAATGTCATTACATGGGAGAGGGCTGGCTCGATCTTTAGTGCAGGCGTGGTAAGCGGGTTTCGGCTGGCGCACCCCCTTGGTGTTGTTCAATCTCGGCGACACCATGCCTACGTCGTCGGTCGCTGTCGTCTTGTTCCTGAAGAGTGGCGTTGAAGGCGCGGGGAGTTTGCTCGCGGGGTATATCTGGAACGCGCGGCTATGGGGCGGTCTCGCGTGTTATGTCGCGGTAATAGTATCGTTCGTCGCCGCCTTTAAACGCGGGGGCGCGCTTACCGTCCTTTATCCAGTTTATGCCAGCCCGTTCGTCGTCGCCGCAGTGCTGGCATGGCGCGTTTACGGTACGACCATTCACTGGCCGAACGTCGTCGGCATGCTGCTGCTCGTTTTGGGAATGTATCTCCTGGGGCGCTAGCAATGAACGCTTACCAAGTAAGCGACCGCCGCCCGCTTTCTTCGCGCTCGTGGAAAATCTCGCAGCGCACTGCAAGTTTCCTGGCGCAGCATGGAGCGACTCCGAATGCGATATCGGTTGCAGGAATGGTTTGCGGCATTGTGGCCGGGGCGATGTTTGCGGCAACGTCACACGCTAGCCGCGCGTGGATTTCTGGCTTGCCGGTGCGCTCTTGGTGCAGCTGCGCCTGCTGGCGAATCTTTACGATGGAATGGTCGCGGTGCTGCGGCAGATCGCTTCACCTGTCGATGAGTTATTTAACGAAGTTCCCGATCGTGTGAGTCGCTTCCGCCGCGACTGGCGGGATGCGTTTTTCCTATTGCTGCCGGCGACACGTTTTTTACCAAACGCGCCTCCTCGGTATTTGCCACCGCGTGCATGAATGCGCTGCCGATCTGGCGGACGAATTGCGGCGCGCATTCTCTGGAGGATTTGCGCGGACGGCTACGCCGAGGGCAGAGCGTTTACGTTTTATTCCCGGAAGGGACGCGCACGCGAGATGGCGCGATGGGGAAATTCAAACCGGGAATCGGTCGGAAGGCACGTTTGCAGCGTTACCGGCGAAATCTAATTTTCCCCGCCCGAAAAAGATTCGCGTGATGATCGGCGAGCCCTTGAGCTTTCCCGATACGACTAATGACCGGGCCGGGTGGGAATCGATAGCAGAGCGAACAGAAAGAGAAGTTCGAAGCTTCCTAAATTGAGCGTGATCCCTGCACTCCCGATGCGCTTCAATCTGATGATATGATTACGCGGCGAGCTTGACCGCGTCTTTGTGCCCCAGGATGCGCACGATCTGCTGAAGCTGCTCTACTTTGAGCGGCTTCTTCAAAACGGTGATCGGGCCTTTGGCCAAAATCCGATCGAGCATTTCGCTGTCGGGATAACCGGTAATGATGATGACGGGGCATTCCGGTTGTTCCTCCTTGAGCGTATCGTAAACATCGTCGGCCGGCCCGTCGGGAAGCTTGAGGTCGAGAAAAACCAAATCGAACTTCTGTTTTTCAATGGAGGCGATCGCTTCCTTGACCGTACCGACAACAACGCGGCTAAAGCCGATCTTCTTCAAGAAAACCTTAAAGAGGTTCTGCAAACTTTCGTCGTCATCGACTACCAGAACGGTGGGCTGACCGGACTTGTCCTCCTTGAGAATATCCTTGTCGAGGGCGTTCTTTTTGATGCGCCAGCGGCCGCCAATCTGAATGGCAGGGAGCTGGCCGCGCTGCACCAAATAATAGACCGTCGGGAGTGGTATCCGTAGGTACTTGGCGGTTTCCTTCACGGTCAGCAAATTGTGCATGGGGAACTATTCATCAACTCGCGCCTGCCGACGCAAGACTTATTCACGGCTCGATCATTATAAAAACTAGAATAAAAGTCAATCCTCATTACCTGAATTCCAATGATCGGACCTCCCGCGGACCGTTTTTCTGATCCCGAACCCGTGTCTTCCAGTTCGCCTGGGCGGGCCTTGTAAGGCGCGGCAATAGAGCTAATTGCGAGGACCGGGGCGTTGTCCCGAGCGAAGTCGAGGATACGGGAAGGGCCATCTTGAGCGGGATTCTGTTGACTCCAATGCGCTTCGCCAGGATGACGAGAGGCGTCGGCCTCTCTTGATTGTTTCACCTGCATGTTTCTATAAAAGACACCGAGACGGCAGAATCCGACACACTTTCGTTGCTGGACAAGCGAAAGACAGCGGTGAACACTTCGCACTTCGATGAGCGTTCTGTTTTTCAAGCGCTTCTTAAAACGACCGCTGCAAATCGCTTCCATCATTCCCAGCTCGCGGGCGCTGGTTGAACGGGTGGCGAGCAAGATCGATTTTAACCGCGCCCGCGTTATTGCCGAGTACGGCCCTGGGGAAGGGGTGCACTCGCGCGAGCTGGCGCAGAAGATGCGGCCCGATGCGCAGCTCCTGCTTTTCGAATTAGACGCCGCTTTCTCGCACGACTTGACCCGGCAGTTCGCCAGCGATCGGCGCGTGCATGTGATCAACGCTAATGCCGCAACTCTCGGCACGGAGCTGGCCCGACTCAGTATCGTCCACTGCGATTACATCGTCTCCGGAATCCCGTTTAGTATTCTTGAGCTCGAAAAGAAACGAGATCTGCTCCGGCAAACATACGAGGCGCTCGCGCCGGGCGGCGAGTTTATCATTTATCAGGTCACAAACGAGCTGCGCCAGCACGCGACCGATTTCGCGACCGCGGAGTCGGAGTATTTCCTGCAAAACATTCCGCCGATGTTCATCACCGTTTTCGGGAAGGATGGGATGAGCAACGGCCGCAATGGCGCACACGATCGCTGCTTTTCTTCGAATCACGCGTGAGCGCCGAAGTGAAATCGCGCATCGAAAAAGATTCGATGGGCGAAATGAATGTGCCGGAGCATGCGCTCTACGGCGCCTCCACCCAACGCGCGGTGCTGAACTTTCCGGTGAGCGGCTACCGCTTTTCGCGGCCCTTTATTCGCGCCCTTGGTTTGATCAAGTGGGGTGCGGCGCAGGCCAATCATGACCTCGGTCTACTCGACGCCCATCGCACCGCCTTGATCGTGCAAGCAGCGGAAGAAGTGGCCGAGGGCAAACACGACGCCGATTTTCCGCTCGATATTTTTCAGACCGGCTCTGGCACGAGCACGAACACGAACGCGAACGAGGTGATCGCGAACCGGTGCGCGCAGCTGGCCGGCAAAACCATCGGTTCGCGCGAGGCGGTGCATCCCAACGATCACGTCAACATGGGGCAGTCCAGCAACGACGTCATTCCGTCCGTCATTCATGTGAGCGGCGCGGAACAATTAAAGAATTGTCTGCTCCCGGCGCTGAAAAGGCTCGGCGAAGCGTTTTCGGTTAAGGCGAAAGAATTTCACGACATCATCAAGATTGGCCGAACGCATTTGATGGATGCGACCCCGGTGCGTCTCGGTCAGGAATTTGGCGGTTATGCGCAGCAAATTGCCTATGCTTGTGAGCGCGCCGAAAAGGCCGTCGATGTTTTGCGTGAGCTCGCGCTGGGCGGGACGGCGGTGGGAACGGGACTGAATCGGCACCCCGATTTTCCGGCGAAAGTGATGCGACATCTACATCAAAAGGTCGACATCGACTTTTACGAAGCGCGCGATCACTTCGAAGCCCAAAGTGGGAAGGACGCGGTGGTGGAAGCGAGCGGGCACTTGAAGACAATCGCGACGAGCTTGTTTAAAATCGCGAATGACATTCGCTGGCTGGGAAGCGGACCACGCTGCGGCATCGGTGAAATTCGTTTGCCGGCGACGCAACCGGGCAGCTCGATCATGCCGGGAAAAGTGAATCCGGTTTTGTGCGAATCGATGATGATGGTTTGCGCCCAGGTGTTCGGAAACGACTCGGCCATCACCTGGGCGGGTGCCCACGGCAACTTCGAGCTCAATGTCATGATGCCGGTAATGGCGCACAATCTTTTGGAATCGATTCGGCTCCTGGCCAACGTGGCTGATGCCTTCACGGAGAAATGCGCGCTTGGAATTGAAGCGAATGAGGAGCGTTGCCGCGAACTGGTTGAGCTTTCCATGGCGATGGTGACGAGTCTGGCGCCAAAGATCGGCTACGATCGCGCGGCCGAGATCGCAAAAGAGAGCGCGAAGACGGGAAAGACCGTGCGCGAAATTTGCCGCGAGAAAAAGACTTTATCGGAAGAAGAGTTGAATGCCGCGCTCGATCCGGTGGCGATGACAGAGCCGGGCGGCAGCGGATCAGCCGGCGGCTGAGCGATGCGAGCTAGTGCATTTGTCACAGTGAAACCGAGACTGCATCTGCGGGCGAGTGCGTTTGGCATCCCCAAGCCGCGCAGATGGCGAGGGACCTCACCCACGACGTGTCAGTGCTCGAACAGAGAGAGGTCCTTCGGTCGGAGCCAGACTGGCATTGTCTGCGTGGCGCAGGATGACAGCATTGGCGCGTCGCGAAGTGGTGAGATCGTAACCGTGCATCGCCTTTCACTTTCACTGTTACGCTGGACTGGACGCGCCGACCTTCTCGGAGGGACGTGCTCCCGCACGTTCCCGCCCTTGACCCTCCGCGGGAAAAAAATGCGGACCTACCGAAGCGTGTCCTTCCCAAGATTCGCCTGGCTCGGACATTTGTTTAAGGCTGCCATGATCGTTAGCGTACTAACGATTAAAACATTTGCCGCAGACTCCCCCACGCCCTCGGCCGTGCCGGACAAACCGGTCGACGTTTCCAAAATCGTTGGCAAAAGTCAGGCCGAAAATATTCTGGGCGAGCCGGTGCGTGAACCCAAACCACTGAACAATAGCGGAGCCGATGGCTATTACTCAAAGTGCAACTATTACAGCAGTAAATCGGTGCGGTCACTGCTGGTGCGAGTACGGCAGGCGAGCGCGGGAAGCATCGATCCGCAGAAAGAATTTGAGCAGGTGACGGCGAGCGGGGGGGCCATGAAACCGGTGGACGGTTTGGGTGACAAGGCGGGGATGTTCAATGGTACGCCGCAGAATGGATTGCCGGCCAATGTCATCATGCTTTACGTGGTGAAAGGGAACGCGTTCGTCACCGTCGGTCTTGGGGGGATGAAAGATGAAGCGGCCGCGCTGGAGAAGGCGGAGGGAGTGGCAAGGAAGATTTTGGCGAAACTTTGAGGCCACGATGCACCGCCGCGTAAAATCTGTCGCCGCCCAATTACAGGTGATCGGAGTGGTTCTCGCGATCTTCACTCCCAGTGCGCTCCACACTCTTTGTGCGCGGGCGACCGGCGGTTTTGTGTTGTTCGCTCCAGCGGGCGAGGTGCAAACGGCATTTGGGGAGAAGCTCGAACTCTCGAAAGGGCCGCATGCGATGATTCATGCCAGCGGCGCCGATTTCGATTATTCCCACTACACCTACGATTCGCTCGAAACAAAGAAATCGCTGCTCATTGCCTATTACACTTATGGCTCGGCAGCCGAGGCACAAAAGGAGTTTGACCGAATCACCGCCTCCCGTCGCGGGAGCAGTGTTTCAGGCTTCGGGAAAGCCGCAAGGTGGTTTCCTCGAACCGACCGGCGAGAGGATCTTGACGTAAACTTCGTCATCCTTTTGAAGAATGAAATTGTGGCAGTTCGCGCTGACAAAATGCGGTTTGACGATGGGACGAAAACGAGGCTTTCAAAAGTGGCGCGCATCGTTGTAAGTCCGAGGCTCCGGGGCCACGTTTAGATTGTGGTAGCAAACGTCCAGGGCCCGCAGTTTTCCGGCGGCGCAAACATCGCGATCAAATGTCCGGCGCACACTTACGCTCAGACGGTGGCATTTTATCGCGATACACTCGCGCTGCCTTTGATCGAAGAGGAAGATGACGGCTGTATTTTCCAGTTTGGTCCGAACCGGCTTTGGGTCGACCGGGTGCCGAATCTGAGTCAGCCTGACGTGTGGCTCGAGCTGGAAACGAACGACACCGAAGCGGCGGCATCGTTTCTGAAAGTAAATGCCGTGCCGCGACGCGATGAGATCGAGCAGTTGCGAGAGGATTTCGACGGTTTTTTCATTTCCGCACCGAACGGAGTAGTTCATCTCGTCATCGGCCAGGAAGAAGCGTGAAGCGTTGAGGCGGCGTGCGCTTCAGACTCCGGGAGCGTCGGGGGGCGTGGCGAGAACGGCCCAGGCGCAGTTGTCCCGGCTTCGTGACGCGCGCTTGAGGTCTCGACGGCGGAAACACGATCATCGTTAGCAAGCTAACGATCGTTCCAGTCGCGGCATGCCTTATCGGCCGGTTATCGGAAGAACGCTAAAGCTGACGCTCGGCTTGCGGGGATCTTCGGTGGCGCGGGCGTCCCGCCGCCCCGGGGCCACAGGGAGCGGTCGCCCTACAAATTGCCGCGGACCTGGCGCCATTGTCCCACCCATGTGCCCCAGCCATAAAGACCGAAAGGGACGAGCACGCCTTTCCTGACGAATGCATCCACTTCCGCGCGCGTTGAGCTCACCTTGACGTTGTCAGGGGGTCCGAAAAAATCGTCGACGATCGTCCAGCAGCCATCCTGCATCATCGTTGCGTAGCAGTTCAGGTCTCGCTCAACCGCGCCGTCTGCATCCAGGATGAGCAACCCGATTTTTTCGCCGGCCAGGGTGTTTTGCACGGCGGCGACTGTGGCAGGAGCAAACGAATGTCCTTTGACCAAGGTGACGTTTTCGCGCATGCGCTGCTTGGCAAGGTTGCGCTCGAGGTCGCGCAGGATGTTGCGGCTGCCGAGTTTTTCGTGGGTGACGCTGCCGCCCGGCTCGATGGTGATGATCGTTTTCTCCCGGCCGGAAGCGCGCCCGCCCAGGACCGCGGCCATGGTCGCGCCGCCAAGGAACGCGCCGATTTCGAGAACAGCGCCGGCGGAGATTTCAGCGAGATGATACACGAGGAGGAGCACGTCGAGATGAAGCATCGAGTAACGATGAGCGATCTGGGAGAGCTGCCGATGGATCGGTTCGTGCCGGCGTTGCACGAGCGTGCGCATGAGTGCGAAGCAAGCGTCGAGGTCGGCGCTATTGCTCATGTGCCTGAACAACCTAAACGCGCCGGCCGACGATGACTAGATCGCGCGACTGATTCTCGACACGAGCGATTCCCGGCAGCAAACCCCAGCGCGCGAATGCGAATCCCTCGAACAATTTCAGACTCGGGGCATTATCGCCGAAAATGAGGCCGACTAGGGAATGAAGGTGAAGCTGCGGCGCGCGCGCGATCGCTTTTTCGAGGAGGGTGTGGGCGATGCGGCGGTGACGAAATCTCTCGCTCACATAAACGCTTAACTCAACTGTGCCACGGTAAGCGCGGCGCGGCAGAAACTCTTTAAAACTCAGCCAGCCGGCAACGGTGTCGTGGATGTCAGCAATTAAGAAGGGGTAGTTGCCCTGCAACCAATGTCGCTGGCTCTCTACCGTAACCGGTTCGAGTTGCGCAGTGGCAACGCGGCTCGCGACAGCCGAATTATAAATAGCGGCGATCTGCGGCAGGTCGGATTCGATGGCATCGCGCACGATGATTCTTGTAGCGGCGGCCTGTGACCGCCGAACGGTTACAGAGTGAGTCGCGTTCACGGCGGTCATAGACCGCCGCTACAGAAAAGCGCGCTCTCGAAGGTGGGCTGAAATGCGCCCCTTTCCGTTTCCCCGATCCGAAAACGGGGACTGATTTCACCCTGTCCGGCGCAGAAAATTTCCAGATCAGCGCGACCATTGCGTTCGACCTGGGCGCGCACGGCGCCAAAGGCAAGCTCGGGCGTGTTGCAATCGCGCGAGAGATGCCCGAGGACGACGCGCTCGACTTTCCCCGGCAGCAACTGTTCGATGACGCTGGCGGCGGCGGCGTTGGAAAGGTGACCGTGCCGCGACATAATGCGTTGTTTCACCGGCCACGGGCGATGGGGATCGCTCTGCAGGAGTTTTTCGTCATGATTAGTTTCGATGACGAGGGTGTGCACTTCGCGCAAACGCTCGATTAACATTTTCGTGGGGTAACCCAGATCGGTGATGAAACCGAGGGCGCGATTGCCGGCGTGAAAAGCGTAGCCGACCGGCTCGACTGCGTCGTGGGGCACGGGGAAGGTTTGCACGAGAATATCGCAGATGGCGAACTCGGCGCCGGTGCGGAAGATGCGCCAGTTGCGGTGCTCATCGAGACCTTCGCAACGGGTTGCTTCGGCCGTTTGCGCGTTGCAATAAATCGGAATGGCAAATTTCCGGCAGAGCACGGCCAGACCGCAAACATGATCACCGTGTTCGTGCGTGAGAAGCACGCCATCGAGCTGATGCGGACCGACGCCGCACTGCTCGAGCCGCGCGACGATCTGGCGCGCACTCAACCCGCCATCGATGAGAATGCGGCAATGTGCAGTGGAAAGGAGGGCACAATTTCCCGCGCTGCCGCTGCCGAGCATGGTCAGGCTGAACACGGAATGATAGGTAGCGGAAGGAAAAGAGATTCACAAACGCGAAGTCGGTTTTGGCCGGGAGAAATCCCAGTTCCAGGCTCCCGTCAGCATCCCGATCGATCTTCGCCGGCAGATCACAGGCGTGAGTCACCTATACGATTAATCTTTTCTATTCGCCCGCGGCCCCCGGCGACGAGCGCGCCCGAGGGCGGAAAAAATGCCAAACTGCAATCTCCAGATCGTCGGCCACGATTACCCTGAGCTTGGCCTTCTGCCGGAAGTTCAGGTTTTTGGTTTGGCACTTTGACGGCAGAGGACAGGTCATTTTTCGATGGCATCGGCTGAGGAGTGCGCGGAGCGAAGCAGCGGTTTCGCGACGTAGTGAGACGGGATGGACGCGATCGGGTCTTCTAATTTCGCGTCGCTGCGACGACGACCGACGAGGCGAACGTAGCCAAGATGGCGACCCTTGTCGGCTTGCAACGCCACGATTTCGATGGCGTTATCGGGGGACACTGCTCGTTGCCAATCGAGCCAGGCCTGCCAGCCGTCCATCATGGTATCGGCGTGCTCCACTGCGACGATTCCGGTCCGCTCCCAATGGCGCCGCCACCATGCGGGCGAGTGCAAACACCACATGCCCGGCTCCCACCATTCCCGAAGATGATCGGGAACGCGCTCTTCCATTTCCTGCATTAATCCCGCGCCAGCGATGGCGATACGCCCGTTCGGTTTCACAAATTGGGCCAGATAGTTGAGAAACAAATCGTCCGTCCCGTAATAGACGAAGGAGTCGATGGAAACGATGACATCGAAGAATTCGGAAGCGAATGGGAGTGATCGCGCATCGGCGTGAATCGGGAAAACAGCGTCCGCGACCCCGGCATCGCGAATGCGCTGAAGATTCTCCGAGGCGCTAAACCATAAATCCGTGGCCCAGACCTGCACTCCAAACTCGCGGTGCAGAAAGACGGAGGAGGCAGCCCGGCCGCAACCCAAATCGAGCACGCGCATGCCCGGGCGAAGCTCGAGGGCGGAAGTGAGCCACTCCGTGAGCCAGATGGAATGAGCCCCGCCGCTGACGCTGGCCATGATCCAGTCCGGATTATAAGCGGAAGCGCGCGGAAATGTTTTGGATACAAGGCGCTGATCCATTGGCGGAATCGTCCGGGATTCTAATTTCATATTTAGACGCTGCGTTGAAGGCGAATCAATTCATCAAAACGCGCGTGCAATTAAATCATCCCGAGCGCAGTCGAGGATCGCGGGGCGCAAGCTTTACGTCACTTCAACGGGATCCCTCGACTGCGCTCGGGATGACCGAGTCTAGGATGCGCTTCGTTCCATCAGCGCAAAGATGTGCGCTTTTTTCGCGCCGTAGTCGAGGGAACGAAACTGTCGTATTTCCTCCAGGCGGCGCAGACCGTTGAGGGTATCGAGGTAATGCGTGTAGCTCGCGGCGAGCTCGCCCGTTTCCAGATAACGCCCTCGTAAATTTTCATCGCGGAAAGAGCGGGGACATTGCCGGGTGAAAAGATGAAAGCGCAACCAGCGGCGATCGGTGCGGGAGACGCGCTGGGTTTTGCGAAAGAAGGCGACAAAAAGAAGCAGGACAAGGTAGGTATCGACCTGGGCCTGGAGCTCGAGGTCGCGCGCGAATTCCTCCGAAGCGATCTGGCGTTGGCCATTTTTGAATTGCAAGGCGGCGTGCAAAGCGTGGTTTAGTTCCTCGACGAAAACGATGAGGGAACGAATATTTGAATCGCTCAGGCCGCTGCGCGGATCGTGTTGTTCCAGTTGCTCGATGAGCCAGCGCGAATAGTAGATGCCGACATAAAGCTGGTCGCCAGCGTGACGCAGAAAAGTGCGCGCCAGATCGCTTAGTTCGCGGGCCGACGCGCCGGCTGCTTTACTCAATTGCGCGCACCGTGCGCGATCGATGATGCACTCCTCGAGATTGATTCCAACCTGCGCGTAAGTGCGCTCAAGGAGCTTCTGAATCTGCCTGAACAAGCTTTCGTTCACCGCTTCATCCTGTCATTTTGTGCGCGGCAGAGCGGACTCGAAGAAATCCCGTGATGGTAATTTAGCTTTGCGCGGCGGAATCCCTCGACTGCGCTTGGGATGACCGGAAGTTTGCGATGGTTCATCTTTACGCGTTGAGTAAGACTAGAGAACAAGGCCGCTATTGGTATCGTCGTCGAGGTTGATCAGTTCTTCGGAAAGGTGGTTGAGTGCCATGCGCACTTCGCGGAAGCGGTCGGCCAGTTCTTCGTAGACGTCGTTTAGCTCGCAACGTTTCGCCGTCGCGTCATGGGCGACGAGCTGGTAGTTGCGGCTGCCGATTTGCTCGTAGAACGCGAGGTTAGGGCCGCCGCGAGCGCAGCGGCGTTGCGCGTTCTCGTGAAAAATGCCGCTAATGAAAAGTGAGTAATTGCCGACATGTGCGCGAAGAAGGAACGCCTGTTCGGGCGTGGCGCGGGTGAGAGCGATGAGCATGTCGGAAATGTATTGGTGTGCGCGCTCGTCGCCGGTGTGAGGCGCGGCCATGTTTGCCCGCGAGAATGTCTCGAGGAGCGAGCCGATATAATCGGACAATTTACGATCGGCGATTCCGGCTTCACGCAAAACGTGACGGGCCAGCACAAAGAAATAAAATTGGGAAGAGATGCGCAATTGTCCGGCGTTGGAAAGAATGGCGTGGACGAGGCGGGGGGAATCCAGGACGGAATCGCGCGTGTTCGAGTCGGACAGGAGATCGACGAGGGAGACTGATTCGCTCTGCGAACGCGCCAGGGTGCGGACGACGAAGTCGAAATCCGCTGCGGTAAACCGCGCCCGACAATTCGCCTGAATCATCGAAGGCCTATTGTAAGCACCAGTGGTGCCATTTGGCAATAGGCGAAAGAGTGGCGGAAGGGGTGGGATTCGAACCCACGGTGAGTTTAACCCCACGCTCGATTTCGAGTCGAGTGCCTTAAACCGGACTCAGCCACCCTTCCGGGAAGCGTCATTATCGAGTCGGCGCCAGCAATTTCAATAGACGCGTTTGTTCGCGAGCGGGCGATGTCTCGTTGCCCATTGTCATCGTGATCGCCATCCCAGACATGTCACGGCCGCTTGAGGAGAAGGTTGGCTTGCCAAAAACGCCCGAACCCGCCGCTGGACCGTGAACGCTGATGACAGGGCACTTTGCGAGGGAGTCAGGCCGAAACAGAGTTTCGCGGAAAGCGCGTCCCGGAGAGAGTTGAGGGAGCGCAAAAATTCACAAATAAATTCTTGTGTGGGGTCAAGAGAGCGCTGCATGTTGTAGACCGCCGCGAGCAGCTCCGCTATTACTGGTTATTGGCGCTTATGCACAGGGTATTGGCCGCTCTGCTCACCGTTTTTAACCACAATTCACAGCCTTAACTCCTTTTTCCATCCCATGATTCAAATTAAGCCCGGACACTCGACCGCCCGCGACCCTCGCAAGCGTGAAATCCGCAGCACGACTTCACGACGACGCTCCGCCGATCCGAGCAGGAGGAGTGGTTTGAAGTTTTCGCGCGTTTTCAGCGACGCCAAGGTGGCGCCATTCGACCAAGTAGGATGGGACCGGCGCACGGCGGAAATCACGGATGACGGCGGTAAAGTCATCTTCAAACAGGAGGATATCGAGGTGCCGGCGGCGTGGAGTCCGCTGGCAACGAAGATCGCTGTCTCGAAATATTTTTACGGCGACATTTCCAATGGGACCGATCCCTACGCGGGCGGGCGCGAGATGTCGGTGCGGCAACTGATTCATCGCGTCACGCGCACCATCGCAGACTGGGGATTGGCAGACGGATATTTCGCCGACATAAAAACGGCGGAAATTTTCTACGACGAGCTGACTTGGCTCTGCCTGAACCAGCATGGAGCCTTCAATTCGCCGGTGTGGTTCAACGTTGGGCTTCATCATCAGTACGGCACCGGGCGCGACGCGGGCGAAGGAAATTATTTCTATAATCGCGAGACGGGGCAGGCGGAGCGCGCGACGACGCAGTATGAATACCCGCAGGGCAGCGCGTGTTTTATCCAATCGGTCGATGACACGATGGAAGACATCATGCGGCTGGCCACCAGCGAAGCGATGTTGTTCAAATATGGCAGCGGCACGGGGAGCGATCTTTCCACCCTGCGCAGCACGCGCGAGAAATTGAGCGGCGGCGGCAAACCGAGCGGGCCATTGTCGTTCCTGAAGGTCTACGATCAGGTCGCGAACGTGGTCAAAAGCGGCGGCAAAACGCGACGCGCGGCCAAAATGAACACGCTGAAGGACTGGCACCCGGATATCGAGGAGTTCATCAGTGCCAAGCAGAACGAAGAGAAGAAGGCATGGGCGCTGATCGAGCAGGGTTACGACGGGAGTTATAACGGCGATGCCTATGGCTCGGTCATGTATCAAAATGAAAATCTGAGTGTGCGCGTGAGCGATGACTTCATGCACGCGGCCCTGAATGGCGATGATTGGTGGACGCGGCGGGTGCGGGACGGGTCACCGTGTGAGCGGAAAGATGCCCGCGCGCTATTGCGTAAAATCGCGGAAGGAACGCATGTGTGCGGCGATCCCGGCATGCAGTTCGATTCCACCATCCACAAGTGGCATACCTGCAAAGGCACTGGCCGGCAGAATTCCACCAATCCGTGCAGCGAATATCTCTTCCTCGACAACACCGCCTGCAATCTCGCTTCGCTCAATTTGATGAAGTTCAAGGGCGCGGACGGCACGTTCGAGGTCGAGCGATTCAAAGCCGCGGTGCGCGTATTCATTACCGCGCAGGAAATCATCGTCGATAACGCGAGTTATCCGATCAAAGAGATTGCGGAAAATTCGCACATCTTTCGCACGCTTGGGCTCGGCTACGCCAATCTCGGTTCTCTGATCATGAGCTACGGCTACGGTTACGACAGCGCGGAAGGGCGGGCGTTGTGCGGCGCCATCACCGCGATCATGACCGGCGAAGCCTATGCCGAGAGCGCGCTGATGGCGAAGGCGCTGGGGCCTTTCCCGGGTTATGGCGATGCGCGCTGCAGCGGCGTGAGCAAACCAGTAGCGGCGGATAACGTCGCCCCAATGCTGGAGGTAATCGGCCTTCATCGCGTGGCGGTCGCGAGCATTTCGGACGTCGAGGAATTCGCTTACTTGAAAGAAGAAGCGCAGCGCACGTGGGATCGCGCAGCGGCCCTGGGCAAGCGCCACGGTTATCGGAACGCGCAGGTCACGGTGCTGGCGCCGACGGGCACGATTAGTTTTCTGATGGATTGCGACACAACCGGGATCGAGCCGGACATCGCGCTCGTGAAATACAAATTGTTAGCTGGCGGCGGTATGTTTAAAATCGTGAATCAGACGGCGCGGCCAGCGTTGCAGCACCTGGGTTATACCACAGATGAGATCGGCCGGATTGTTAATCACATCGACGAGTTCGATACGATCGAGGATGTCGCGGACGAAAAGGGAACGAAGATCGGCTCCGGGCTGAAGCCAGAGCACTTGCCGATCTTCGACTGTGCCTTTCGTCCGGCCAAAGGCAGGCGCAGCCTTCATTACCTCGGCCATCTGCGCATGATGGCGGCGGCGCAACCATTCTTAAGCGGCGCAATCTCCAAGACGGTGAACATGTCGGAGAGCGCCACCGTCGACGACATCACGAACACATACGTGGAAGGATGGCGATTGGGTCTCAAAGCCATCGCCATTTATCGCGACGGCTCGAAGCGTTCCGCGCCGTTAAACACGAAAAAAACGCGCGACATGGGCGGGCGAGACGGGGCGATGGACGCTACGGCGGAGCGGGAAGATTTGCAGAAGCGAATTTTGGAATTGGAACAGGAAATCGCGCAATTGCGCGGCCTCGTCGATCAGCCGGTGCGGCATCGCATGAGCGACACGCGCATGTCGTTGACGCACAAGTTCGAGATTGCGGGGCACGAAGGCTACATCACGGTTGGTTTGTTCGAGGACGGAATGCCGGGCGAGCTCTTCATTACCATGGCCAAGGAAGGCAGCACGATCGGCGGATTAATGGACTCCGTCGGCACCCTGACCTCGATTGCGCTGCAATATGGTGTGCCGTTGGAAAGCTTGGTGAAAAAATTTGCCTATCAACGCTTTGAGCCGAGCGGGTTCACCAAGAATCCTGATATCCGCAGCACCACGAGCATCATTGACTACGTTTTCCGCTGGCTCGGTTGCCAGTTCATCAAAGGTTACAAGGAAGCGACTTCGCCACACCGCAGTCAGCCGGATCTGCCACTCAAGGAGATTCCTGACATGGAAAAAAAGTCGATCAACCGGCCGGTGCCGGAATTGCCGCGCACGGCGGAGAAGGAGCTGATCGATGTCATCACCAACGACTCGCCGGGCGAAGGGAACCCGAAGCTAACGAGTCGTGGCCACACTCACGCTGAGCGAGTGAAAGAAGCCCTCGGCAGCATGTTCATGGACATCGTCTGCTCGCATTGCGGGAGCGAAAAAGTGATTCGGGCCGGCGCCTGCGGCGTTTGCACCGAGTGCGGAACGAGCCAGGGATGTAGCTGAGCGATTGCGCGCCGACCTTTACGGAAGTAAAATGCTTGCGTGATCGAGGACCTTCGCAGGCTCATAAGTGGGAGACCCTTTGTGCCGTTTACCATTCACACCGTGGATGGAGGTGCTATGCGAGTTCCTACGCTTGATCACGTTCATGTTACTCCGGTGGTAACCGAGTCTTCATCTTCTTTGATGACGGCCGTTGGGATGATATTCGCCCGCTAATGATCAGCAGGCTCACGGTAGATCAGCGTAACGGCGATTCTTAATTACAGGGAACCTTCAGCTTGCGCCGAGTCGGTGGACACAAAGGCGCGGATGAATACAGTGGGTGACTCGCCCTGCGGCGGGCCTTTTATTCATGGCACAGACGGAAACAGAGATTCAACGGCAGAAAGAGATGCAGCAAGCCGAGGAGCTGCTCTTCAGCGGGCGCCAGGAGCTCGGGTTCGCCAAGGGGTTGTTCCTCGGGAATTTCGTGGCCGACTGGGTTATGCCCTATCCCCGCCTAACGGCGGCGCAGGAAACGGAGTTGGGAAAGGCGCGGGCGGAAGTGCGCGAAATGCTCGATCGCGAGCTTGATGCGGAGGCAATTGATCGAAACGCCGATATTCCGCCGAATCTGATGCGCGGTCTGGCGCAGACCGGCGTTCTGGGGATGACGGCGCCGCGCGAAGTCGGCGGACGCGGGTTTTCGCAGCAGCAGTATTGCCGGGTGCTGGAAGAGATCGGAAAGCGTGATGCTTCCACTTCCGTATTTGTGAATGCGCATCACTCCATCGGGATTCGCGCCTTGCTTTTGTTCGGAACGCCGGAGCAGCAAGCGCAGTGGTTACCGCCACTGGTGGCTGGAGAAAAGCTGGCGGCGTTTGCGTTGACGGAACGCGACGCCGGATCGGACGCGGCCAATGTGCAAATGACGGCGACGCCGGAAGGTGACGCCTTCATTTTGAATGGAGAAAAACGCTACATCACGAATGCGTCGATTGCGCAGGTGTTGACGGTGATGGCGCGGACCCCGGTGCCAGATAAACCAGGCAAGGACGCGATCACGGCGTTCCTCGTCACGCCCGACATGGGCGGCTTCGAGATGCTGGAAGCGCGCATGCCCAAGCTCGGAATTCGCGGCACCGCGACGGGGCGTTTTCGCCTAACGAATGTGCGCGTGCCGAAGGGGAATATTCTCGGCCCCATCGGCAAAGGTTTACGCGTGGCGCTGACGGTGCTCGATTTCGGGCGCACGACTTTCGGCGCGTGTTGTATGGGCGCGGCCAAGCATTGCCTGAAGCTGGCGGTGGAACACGCCAACTCGCGTCAACAATTCAAGAAGACGCTGGGCAATTTCGATCTCGTGAAGAAGAAAATCGCGCGCATGGCGGCGGACGTTTATGCGATGGAAGCGATGACAGAGGTGACGGCATCGCTCATCGATCGCGGGCTCGAGGATTACATGATCGAGACGGCAATGCTGAAGGTTTTCACGACAGAGCGGCTGTGGGAAGCGGTCAATGACGCATTTCAGATTCACGGCGGGGCGGCTTACTTCGATGACAACCCGCTTGGCCGGATGTTGCGCGACGCCCGCATCAACCAGATCGGCGAAGGTTCTAACGAAGTGCTGACATCGTTCGTCGCTCTTGTCGGGATGCGCGGGCCAGGAATGGAGTTCAAGGAAATCTACGACACCATGATGTCGCTTTCGGTTAATCGAATGAGCAAAGCCTGGAGCGCGGGAAAGAGCCGACTGGGGGCGGCGGTTAGGACTCCGGGAGTGCCGGTGCGCAGCGATGAGTTGCGTGGATTTGCCGGGCAACTATCCCGCTTGATCTGGCGATTCAATGTCGCGGTCAATCGTGCGCTGGTGGTGTATCGCGAACCGGTGCTGGATATGCAATTGATTCAGGAGCGGATCGCCGGCGCCGCCATGGAATTGTTCGCTTCCACCTGCGCGTTGAGCCGTTGGGATTCGGAGTTGCAATCGCGCGGCCACAATGGGGAAGCGCGTGATTTCACCGCACCGGAATATTTCCTGCGCAAATCGATCCGCCACGCCAAACGACTGCTTTCGGAACTGAACGATAACGACGACCGCGAACTCCTGGTCGCCGCAGATTCGGTTTTGGGACGAGATTCGCGCTAGGGTCGCTGCGCCCATCTCACTCCTTGGCATAACAGCCGCTTTCAATGCGGCATGTTTGATTCGGACGGGCAGGGGAGTGTTCTCTCGATCAGTCCCCCTTTGTCCGTGGCATCGGGAACAACTGAGACCGGAATCAGAGGACGCCGTCACAATCTGTTGCTTCAGATGCTCACCGTGATCGGGCTACTCGCGTTCTTCATCCCCGCATTTGAGAAAGGCGCCGCACCGATGGATGAGGGTTCGCTCCTAGTTTACCCGGAACTGCTCGCTCAGGGCAAGCTGCCTTATCGCGACTTCGAGACGTTCTACGGCCCGGCCAACACCTATGTGCTGGCCGCGAGCTACTCCCTTTTCGGCACGAGCATCACGGTGGAACGTACTATTGGACTCATCTACCGTGCCCTCGTTCTCTCACTCACCTTTGCTCTGATCGCGCGTTGGGATACGACTCTCGCGATCGGGTGCACCGCCCTGACAGCATGGATATTGCTCGCCTCAGGCATCGTCGCGTACGCCTGGCTCGGCGGGATCGTTTGCATACTTGGTTCCCTGCTGCTCCTGGCCGAACCGAAGTCCAACACGCGCGCGTCCTGGTCTGGTCTGCTCGCTGGTTTTGCACTACTCTTTCGCCCCGATCTCGGTCCGGCGGTTATCGTCTCGGCGCTTCCACTATTTCTGCTCCTGGAACTCCCTCGGCGCCTTTGCCATCTCATGGGTGTAGCCGCTGGGTTGTTGCCCCTCGCTTTGCTCGGTTGCTTAACCGGTCCTCAGGAAATTGTTAACAATTTGTTTCTCTACCCGGTACTGCGTTGCAACCCGGCGCGACATCTGCCGATCTCCGGAGTCGAGTCCTACATTTTCATCTTTTTCATCACGCATCTCCTCGCGGTAAGCCTCAACGTCATTGCCGGTATTCTCGCAGTTCGCGCTCAGCCGCGAAACGGGCGCGCCCGTTTGCTTCTCTCTTTAGCTCTGCTGGGCGCTGCCCTTACTCCACAGGCAGCGCAACGACTCGATCTCATGCATCTCATCAGCGCCGCCTTCGCTTCGATTGGCTTGCTGCCGGTGTCATTGATCACTTTGGCTGCGCGGGGACGCGAATGGCAACCGAAGCTTGCTTTCGTTTTGCTTGCCGTCATCACTGTTCTGGCGGCGGTGGAAGCGATCGCGCCGGAGTTAGCTGCTTTTGTGAGGCAAGAAGCGCGGGCCGCCTTCGCTCCGGGCGACGATAACTCCGAAAAGATCGTCCGTTATCAGGGCCGTTCTTTTCCGTGCCCATCGGCAGCGGACGCTACCGCCCTTCTGCACATGCTCCACCTGCTCGATATCAAATCCGTGCCGGGTGAGCGCTTGTTCGTAGGACCGGCGGATCTGCGCCGGACCAATTACTGTGACACGTTCATCTATCACTTGATCCCGAAACTGCGGCCAAGCAGTTATTTTTTGGAAATGAACCCCTTCTCGGCCAACCGTGCCGGTTCCCGTCTGGCGGATGACGTGGCATCGGCTGATTGGCTTGTCCTCAATCGTGCGCTCGACACCTGGAGAGAGGAAAACCGCTCGCTCGAATTTCAATCGGGTGCGCCGAACTCTGTCGTGCGGGACCAATTTCAGCAGGTCGGTCAGTTCGGCAGTTTCGTGCTTTTGCGACGTAGGAGCTAAACCGCGACGGCTCGCCTCTCGTCGTGCTGGCGCAAATCTAGCTCCGGTTTAGCTCATGCGAGTCGATGAGCTGGAAGGCGCCGGCAGCGCGTTCGATCTTCGGGGCAAACGCGTTCTCATTTTCATCGTCGCCTACAACGCCAGGCATACCATCGAAAACGTCCTCAGCCGCATCCCGGCTTCGCTGCATTCAAACGCAGTCGAAGTGTTGATCATAGATGATTTTTCGGACGACGATACCTTTGCCGAAGGGCTGCGCCTGCAAATCCATGGCGCTCCCTTCAAGATCACACTCCTGCGCACCCCGGAGAATCAGGGCTACGGCGGAAATCAGAAGCTCGGTTACCGCTACGCCATCGATAACGGTTTTGACATTGTTGCTCTGCTGCATGGGGACGGGCAATATGCCCCGGAAAAATTGCCGAAGCTCCTGGCACCGCTGGTGCGCGGTGAGGCCGACGCCGTTTTTGGCTCGCGCATGATCGACAAGCGCGCGGCGCTTGCCGGCGGGATGCCGTTCTATAAGTGGATCGGCAATCAAATACTCACTGCGTTCCAGAATCGAATGCTCAGAACGACACTATCGGAGTTTCATACTGGCTATCGTTTGTATGCGACGCGAACCTTGGCGCAGTTGCCATTCGAGCGAAACACTGATGATTTTCACTTCGATACCGAAATCATCATTCAACTCATTCTGAAAAGGCTTCGCATCGTCGAACTGTCAATCCCGACTTTTTACGGCGACGAAATCTGCCACGTCAATGGGATGAAGTACGCGCTCAACGTCTGCAAAGCGATGATCCGCGCCCGGCTCCATCAGATGAATTTATTTTTCGATCGCAAATTTGATTTATCTGGGACCGAAGAAATTTACGATGCAAAACTTGGATTTACTTCCTCACACACCATGGCAATCACGGCCATTCGTCCGGGCGCTCACGTGCTTGATGTGGGCTGCGGGCCCGGCTATGTCGGTAAGGAGCTGGTGAAGAAAGGGTGCCGCGTCACCGGCATGGATCGTCATCGGCCGAAAGCGTGGCAGCAAGGGATGAAATTTATCGATTGGGATCTCGATCGAAAAGAATTTCCGGTGAACGTTTCTCAGTTCGATCAGATTTTGATGCTCGACATTATCGAGCACTTGAAAAGGCCGGAACAGTTCATGGACGAGCTCCGCTTCGCCACGGGATGCCGACGGCCCGAGGTAGTGCTGACAACTGCGAACATCGGTTTTTTTGCCACTCGCCTGATGCTGTTGCTCGGCCAGTTTAACTACGGACGCAAAGGAATCCTTGATGCCACCCACACCCGACTATTTACCTTCCGTTCCATGCGCGAGCTCTTGCGGCAATGTGGCTACAAGATTCTGGAGACGCGAGGAATTCCGGCGCCCTACCCCAAAGCGATGGGAGAAAACCGGGTTAGCCACTTTCTCGTGCGAGCTAACGAGAAACTAATTAAGCTGTGCCGGTCTCTTTTCTCCTATCAGATATACATACGCGCCGAGGCCCTGCCCACGGTAAACAATCTGCTGCACGAGACGATCGATACGAGCAAAAGGTTGCGCGAGGTCGCACTTACTTCAAAATCTGAAGGGCCCGCATTAACCCTTCCGGGACAAGTTCGTATAAGCCGAAGCTGACGAAGAGAAGCTGATATTGGCGCAGGTCGAGAAGGCAGAGGCTGACAATAGCAAGCGCGAAGTAGAGGTTCGACCAGCGGAAGCGCGCGGCCAGGCTGGCCAAATAGGTGGCCGCGAGAAAGCGGAGCGGAAAATCCCACATGTTGGCGTAGCGCAAATTCATCCCAAAGCGGATTTTGCACATAATTAGGAAGCTGGCGCCGACGAAAGCGGCCAGGAAGATGTTAGAAGACTGAGATCGTCGGAGGGTAAAGATCGCTCCCAGCGCGAAGAAAAAAATGAGTGGGCTAATTAAAAGCAAGTCAACAAAGTAACGATACCATGGGCCGTCCCCCGTTTTAATGGCATAGGGCAAGACTGCTGCCTTGGCGACAAGTAACTGGTAGATATGGAGAGTGGTCGTAAACGAGCCGCAAAGGCTAACGAGCATAGTCAGGCCAAGCAAAGGCCCGATAAACGTGGCCGCGACCAGTAAGCGGTTAACCTCGCCCAACCGATATACTTTGGCTACGGCGAGAGCCGCGAGGAGTCCGAGATAAGCAAAGAGGGCGTTTTCCTTAGTTAAGACAAGCAAGGCCAGGGTGAGAATGTAGGGGCCGAGCCAGCGCCAGTCGTTTGGCTGTTGCAGGTTTTTCCAAAGCAACCACAAACAAAGAAGGGCAAAGAAGCCGAAGACCCCATCGATGAGCGCGTGCTGGGACATGTGGATTTGGGTGACGGCGCAAGCCATCAGTGCGGTCACACCCAGGCCGATTCGGGGAGGGCCGAGTGCGCTGGCGAAAAAAGCTGTCAGAATTAGAGTCAATACGCTGAACAAGCTGGAGATGACTTTCAGCGACGTGAGCGCGTCGGCACCGCTTACTTCATGGCAAAGGTAGGCGGCGGCGATATAGACGAATCGCGTCGGCGGCAGAATTGCAGTGGGCAGAGTCATCTGCAGGCTCACGTACTTTTCCGCCAGGTCAGGATACGACAGCAAGCCCGCTTGTCTGAGAGCATCGACGTATCCCCGATAAAGATTTTCATCATAGCCGAGTCCGTGAAAGCCCGGTGGCGGATGCACCCCTTGCAAACAATGTAAAGGAGCTTGGTCGACAAAGAGGGCCGGCGGCAAACGAAGGAAGGCTCCGATGGCAATGATTGCGCAAAAGGAGAGAAGCTGGAGCGAGGCTGGACGGGATAATTCCATCAGGGATCGAAGGTCAGCCTCAAAGCGGATAATTGGACGCGATGGCGAAATTGAGTTCGGCGGAGTCAGCCATTAGCCCAGTCAGTGCAAACGAGAAGAAAATGGCAATCGAACGCATTAGCGTGCACCGGGCGCGCGAGTCATTTCATTCCGCAGCGCGTCGAATGCGGGTTGACCGGGGCGCAGCATGATAGCCCGGTCGATCTCCGCGCGGGCGGCCTCAAGGTTACCTTCTCCAAGAAGGCTTTGGGCCATGAGGAAGTGTGTTGTTGCTTCGCGCGAGTTGCGTCGCAACGCCTGCGCGAAGAAATGTTCGGCTAATTCCCAGCGTTTTTCAGATAACGCCAAAACGCCGAGATTGTTGAAGGCGCCTTCATGGGTGGGATCGAGAGTGACAGCTGCGAGGTAGCTGGCCTTGGCCCGAGGCGTATTACCTTCAGCGAGGCGCAGATTGCCGATGGCGAAATTCACTTCGGCGTTATCAGGCGCGTACCTGTAAGCGAGGTCGAGTTTTTTTTCTGCTCGCTCATACCGATGCAGGTCCAGTGCGACAATACCGGAGTTGTAGGCGTCGAGCGCCCAGAGCGAAGGATCGCCTTTTACTCGCGCGACCAGCATCACTGCCAGTACGAGCGCGCCAGTATAAGCAATCAAAGGTTTGGGCCGAAGCTGCGCGCAGTGATGAGCAAACGACCACAACCCGTAAGCGGCAAAGATTAACAACCCTGGAACGGCGGCCAGCCGGTAGCGCTCAGTGACAAAGACGGGAAGGAGTGCGCAAATCTGCAGGAGGATCGCGCCGCCGATCCACCGTGCGGCCGGAGTATCCGCGATGGCGAAGATGAAAGCGGCAAGAGCGAGCGCTGCGACCAAGCCGAAGCGGATACCTGGCAGAATGACATGTTCTTCGCGTAAGATCGTGATGATGCTGAGGTCGTCATATTGAAAAGCGCTCCAGAAGTTGCCGACTTTGGTTCCGAGCAACCGGAGCCAGGTCGTGAAATTCTGTTCAATAAAAGTCCGTGCCTGCTGGGACCAGTAAGCGGAAATCTGCGACCGTTTTAGTGAATGGCCGGCGGCGCGTTCGGCTGTGCTGATGGAATCCTGCAGCATCGAAGCCTGGCCGGCATGAAGCCCGGGTGGAAATTTGGGATATCCAGTGGCGGCGGGGTTGTTACCGATCCAGAAGTTTACGCCGCTATGAGCGGAGAGAACGACTGGGTCGCGCGCGTAGACGTAGTTGTGAATCCAGCATGGAGCAGTGCCGATGGCGACGCCCAGGAAAATTAGCAGGATACAAAGCAAGTGCGTTTTCAAAGCCTGCGGCACGGCATTTGTCACTCGCCATTTGAAAAAGCAGGCGATCACCAGCAGTGGCAATAGGAACAAGATGGTGGCTACGCCCATGGCACTGAACCCGATGACGAAGCCCATGAGAAGAAACCAAGCCGGCGTTGGTAGCTGGTCGCGCTGGACGATCTGCCAGACCACCAGCCAGAAAACGAAAACCGACAGCGCTGTCGGCATCAGGACGGCGGTGTAGGCTTCGGCCGGCTCAAAAAACGCCCAGCCTAAAGCGGCCATCAAGCCGATGTATGAGCCGCGTGCCGGGGCGATGGCGCTCCCATTGAATAGTCGCGTCGAGATTTTGTAAAGGAGCACACCGGTGCCGGCATCGGCGCAGGCTCCGAGCAATTCGGGCGTGAACGGGCTGGAGCCGATCAGGTAATAGATGCCCGCCAGCAGATAGGCATAGCCAGGCAAACCGTAAAAGGCGAGCCGTTCCATGCCCGGTCCGTGGAGAATGCGCTGGGCCCAATCATGGTAGAAGAACATGTCGCCTTGGGCGGGAAGAAGAAACGGCGAGTCTGCCATACGAGCGAGTGCGACCGCGCGCAGGAGAAGAATGGCTGCGAAAATATAAAAGGAGGGACTGAGCCCCGAGCCTGCGCTGCGGCGCACCGTGAGTTCCATGCGGTTAGGAAGCAGGAGCAAGTCGGGTGCGAGAAGGGAGGGCAGAGCGGCTCAAATCCGAATCCGGGGAGGGCTTCGTTCTAATAATTCTAGCGTTCCTAAAGCTCTTGGCATCAAGCGTGCTCTTTAGGCTTCCTAATATATCCCGGGACGAGTGTCGCCGGACCGAAATACAAAATAATCATTAGCGAAACAGAAAGCATAGCAATGTTGAATAAGATTAATAACCGCCGCGGGGGCTTCACCCTCGTGGAAATCATGATCGTGGTAGCGATTATCGCTCTGTTGGCTGCGATTGCAGTGCCCGGATTCCTCCGTGCCCGCAAACGGTCACAGGCGAGCCGCATTCTAAACGACCTGCGTATGATCGACGCCGCCGTGGATCAATACGCGATCGAAACGAACCGCACCACCAGCTTCAGCGTCGGCATAAATGACTGGAAGACTTACCTTAAGAAGGGTACTTCCCTCTACAACACCGGCAACGATATACTTAATAATTCCTACGGCACGCAGGCCGTGGATAGTATCCCACAGGTTCCGGCCGCCAGTTATACCGTGCTCTCGGATGTGGCCGGCGTTGGCTTCTGGTCGCCCTACGGCCCGTAACGAATCAGACGATTCATTCGCCTGCCATCGCTGTGTCGGTGGCAGGGAATGAGTCGTGGCCAGCCCAACCACAGTAGGTTTCAGTGGGGTAAAGCGAATGGGCGTTCTCTCGTTGGATGGGGAGAACGCCTATTCGCTTTCCGTTGCTGCGAGTACGCACTTGCACCTGGTATGAATGGGAAGGTTCTTCAACTGCGCAATCGCCTCCTTCCGCTATTGAGCCGGCGATGGCTGCAATACTTTGCCCTTGCCGTAGCCGGTTTTGCTGTGCATCTGCCCGCCTTGCCAGGTGAATTTCTTTGGGACGACGGCTATCTCGCGCGGGACAATCCATTCATAAAAAGTCCGCTTTTAGCTCTTGAAGCCTTTCGTCACTACCTCTTTCTCGGCTCTTCTTCTGCTCACTACCGGCCGGTGCAAAATCTCTCATATATGCTGGACTACTACGTCTGGAACACAGAGTCGGCTGGTTTTCATCTCACCAGCATTCTGCTTCATGTTGCCAGCGGATTGCTGCTCTTTCGCTTGCTCACCCGTTTGTTCGGGAAAGAAGGCGGGCTCTGGCCCATCCATCCTCGCTTTTCGATAGCACCCTCAGTGGCCGCCTTTTCCGTCGCTGCGATCTGGATGGTACATCCTGTTCATTCAGCGGCAGTCGATTACGTATCCGGCCGAGCCGACAGCCTGGCTTTTAGTTTTGCTGCCGGCGGATGGTTGCTTTTTCTTCGGGCCAGCGAGTTTCGGGCATGGGCGCTTCGATCGCTCTTCTATCTTCTTGCGGGTTGCTGTGCCTTGCTTTCGCTTTGCTCGCGCGAGATCGCATGCATCTGGCTTGCCATATTTCTCATTTACACTCTTGTCTTTGCCGAAGGCATAAGCAGACGAAAGAAAATCGGAACCCTGCTTTGCTCCGGCCTCGTGCTCGGCGTATACGCTGTCCTTCGCCAGCTACCCGAATCCAGCGGACAGGTGGCAGAGGGGACCTTGCCCGCATCCGTGCGCATGACGCTGATGTTGCGCGCTCTCGGGGATTACGCCTGGCTCATCGTTTGGCCGGCCCACCTCCATATGGAGCGCACGATTTTTAATCCCTACGCTTTTCACGATCACAGCAGTTGGCGGCAGGCTGTCTCCACCGAATACCTTTCCATTCTTGGCTTGTTCGTTACCGCTGCGTTTATTGCAGGCTGCGCCTGGCGGAGCCCGGCACGACGACTGCGGATTGCCGGCGCGATTTGGTTTTTCGCCGGTTACCTGCCCGTCTCTAACGTGGTGCAGCTAAACGCGACTATAGCCGAGCACTGGCTTTATCTGCCGAGCGTGGGCGTATTTATTTTCCTTCTCGGCTGCTTTTTGGAAATTCCGGCGAGGGCTTATCGATTCCTTCCCCCGGCGGTCGCAATTGCCATTCTCGCGCTTGCAGTCCGCAGCGGCATACGCAGCAGCGACTGGCGTGACGACCAGACTTTTTTCACGCGCACTTTCGCCACTGGTGGCCGCAGCGGGCGTGTCCTGGTCAACCTCGCCCAATGTTACGCCAATCGCGGTCTTTATGCGAAAGAGGAAGAAATTTGTCGGCGCATCCTGCAAATGGATCCTCATTACGCGGCTGCGCGTAATAACCTTGGTTGTGCTCTCTCGAGCCAAGGCAGAAAAGCCGAGGCGGAAGTTGTCTTTGCCCAGTCTTCCCAGGAAGCGCCGGTTTATTCCAAAGGCTATCCGCACAGCTGGATGGCGGCGCGCAATTATGCCCAGCTTCGCTTTGGCGCTGGCGACACGCCCACAGCTATCGCTGCTCTTGAGAAAGCCCGCATTGATTTCCCGGACACATGGGAGTTAACAAGTCTTGAGTCGGAAATTTTGCGCCGGACGAAAGGTACGGCGGCGGCCCTAGCAATCGTGCGAGATTTTGCGCAACAGAAATGGTGGCATCAGGCTGCTCGTCTGGCCGAAGGTCGGCTCTATGCGGAGAGCAACGACAGTGTGCATGCGGAGGGGGCGCTACGCTTCGCCGCCATGCTCGACGTTCACGATGTCGAAGCGCTCAATCTGCTCGCGCGCATTTATGGCCGGCAGCATCGCCTCGAAGAGGCGCGGGCGACACAACGGCGAGCGGTGGCGCGCCAGCCCGACCGGCCAACGGAGTACTGCATGCTCGCTTCCATTCTCGAAGAGATGGGCCGCGACCAGGAGGCGGACGCAGTCTTGGCGAAAGTCTCAAGCATGCGCGCAATGGCCAAGGAGCAGCCGGCCCTGGCCATGATGGCGAATTGAAGTTCGCCTCCGAGCTGACACTCTGGTTGGTTTGCATCGCGACAGCTCCTCGCGCCGGGATGTTCTCCTGTCAGCTTATTCGCGAAACGAAGAGCCGCGGAAAACGCAATCGCACGCAAAAATAAATCTCACCGCCGCGCTTTTATCTAAGCGCGTTTCATGACTGCGGCCAAGCAGCCTGTCTTCGACTAATCGCGATTTCCGATGACAAACATCGGAACCGCAGTCGTCGCAATAGGTCCGGCTATCCGGTCGATCGGTTGGGGGATGCCCGAACCCGAGATCATCACGTAGTATTGCTTTTTCACGACGGGACGCACGGGCGCGGCCTTGGTCGTGGGGGTCACTACGTTTTTGCTCGGATCAGAAGCAACGGCCGATGCGCAAAACGCCAGCGCGACAAGCGCGGCGCCGCATCGTCCGGTCCAACCGGTCAGGCGAGATGGCCTGCGCGGTGTTTTCATGCCATCACTATGCCCCTCTACCCTGCGTCATGCAACGCAAATCGTGGGATGAATACCAGCTAAAACCGCCAAATATCAGATCATTCCTGCCAAAGAAAATGCTCGAGACGCAATTGGCTTAGCCGGGCCTTGGCTTCTTCGCTGCGTGGTCCGTTCGCCGTCACTAATTTCTCGTAAATCGCGGCGGCCGAATCCCACTTCTGGTCTTCCTCGAGCAATCGAGCGGCGTTGAATCCCGCCTTATAGTACCAGAAGAATTCCGGAGGCTGTTTAGGCGACGGATTGAATTCGAGCACACGGTAAAAGGATGCCAGCGCTCCCCCGCGGTCGCTTTTCTTCTCCAGGCAAAGTCCTTTTTTGAAGAGTGCCTGATTTTGCCAGTGAGGCTGACCCATCGTCTCATTTGCCAATTGATCGTAAAGCGCGACCGCACGTTCCAGGTTGGCTGAATCGGCGGCGGCTTGTTCGGAAAAAATGTCCGCCTTGCCACATAAAGCCTCTTCCTTTTCCACGGTGCCGGCATCGCCCTTCAAAACTTCGTCGTATAGCAACTGCGCGTCCGCCGTTTCACCCAACCGTCGCTCTATCGCCGCCTGCTCGTTGCGCGCGGCCCAGCGCAGTCCGCCATTCATTTTTACCACCTGAGTTAACAACTCGAGCGCGCGATCGAGCGATTGATTCGCCATGCTGGCCGCCGCCGATTGTGCTGCTAAGAAGAGCGCCGTCTCGGTGAAGGGCGATTTCGGATATTCTTGCGTCAACGTCTCGAATTGCGTCTGCGCATTCGCGAAATCCTGGCGGCGGAAATGCGATTCCGCCAGCTTCATGCGCACTTCGGCCGCGAGGGAGGACTGCGGATAGGCGTGCAGGAATTCGTTGGCCAACGCAATGACCGCGTCGCTCTCCGCGCCACGCGCATCGGCCAGCCAGACGCCGAGGTAAGCGGCGCGTTCGCTTGTCTCGATCGATGGATGAGCAGCGCCCGCCGCCGCCAGAAATTTCTCGGCTTCATCCAGCTTTGGCGGCGTGGCGTGGAAGGCCAGTTCCGCCAGCGCCAGCTGCGCTTCCGCCGCGCGCGCGTGAGAAGGGAATTGCCGCGCGAATTCTTGCAGCATCGGTTGCGCTTTCTTTTCGCCTCGTTTGGCCGCCGCCAATGCCTGTTCGAGCGAGAGATCCGCCTGCGCTGCGGTGTCCCCCCGCTTCCCCAGTTCGTTTGCGCCTGATTGCGTTTTCGCCACATCGCCTTGCTGCAGCCACGCGAGGGAGGCATTGAGAACAGCCGTGTTCGCAATCTCCGGGGGCATCGTCACTTTGGAGAAGCGGGCGGCTGCTTCCGGAAATCTGCGCGCACCGCTCAATGCCCGACCCAATTCGAATTCAATCTGTGCCCGGACATCGGCCGCTGGTTGCGTCTTCTCGGCCGCGGTCAGAATATTGAGCGCGTCATTAAATTTCGACGCTTCAATCTTTAATCGCGCATATTGCAACAATGCCGGCGCCAGAGCAGCGGGAAGCGGCGAGCTCGCGCGCAAAGCCTCGAACTGTCGCAACGCTTCTTCATGTCGGCCCGACCGCCAGTCGCTCTGCCCCAAATACCAGCGGGCAAACCCACGCCGCGGCTGCGCGGAATCATGCGCCCATTTCTCCAGCTCGTTGCGCGGCGGCTTGCGTTCCGCACGATAAACCTGGTCGAGCTTGGCAAACACGCGGTCCAGCGCAGGATCGTTTGGATGCCGGTCAATAAAGTCCTCCAGGTAATCGTCGCCTGACTCCGGCGTGTTGGTTTGCAAGTGCGCATCCGCCATGGCAAACAACGCCGCGATTGCCGTCTCGCGCGACGCTCCCTCCGGTTTTTTCACAAGTGAGTCGAGCAACTCGATGGCCTTTTGCGTATGCCCCGCCAGCAGTTCTACCCGCGCCCGCAGCAAGCGCTTCTGGCGTTTGTCTGCCGTCGCCTTTGCTTGTGTGTGATCGAGCAGCTGCTTGGCCTGACCCGCGTCTCCTTTCCCTATAAACAACTCCGCCGCACGGAGCCGCGCCGCGATGCTGAAGCGCGCATTTGCCTGCACGACTTGATATTTGGCGATCGCCTCACTCACGCGCCCCAGCGCTCGCAGCATTTCCGCCGCGCCAAACATCGCTTCCACTCCGTCAGGCGCGGTGGCATCACCGGCGACCTGTTCGTAAATTTTCAGCGCTTCCGCGTATCGGTAAGTTGCCGCCAACGCCCGCGCGCGCAAAAACTGTGTGGCTCGCGTGGAGCGAAGACCATCCAACACCCGCAACGCCTCTTCCGGGCGCTGGGCCACGACCATCGCTTCCGCCAATTTTTCCTTTGCCCCGATCGCCTCCTCTCCGCTGAGCGTGGGAATGATTTTTTGCAACTGCCACACGGCCACTTCGGGCACACCTTCCACCATGGCGTGAGCTGCCTCCGCGATGGCCGTTTTGTTGTCCGCCTGAGCCGCGGCGCCGCACGCGAAAAGGATTGCGCAGAAGAAGATCGCCTTCACCGCAGCAGTGGTCGCAAAAATTTCCCGGTGTGACTTTCCGGCAGTGCCGCGATTTTTTCCGGCGCTCCTGCGCCCACTATCGCCCCGCCGCGGTCGCCTCCTTCCGGCCCGAGATCGATCATCCAGTCCGCACACTTGATCATCTCCAGATTGTGTTCGATCACCACCAGCGTGTTGCCGGCATCGCGCAACTTCATCAGCACTCGCAGCAAATTCTCGATGTCGGCAAAGTGCAAGCCAGTCGTCGGCTCATCCAGAATATAGAAAGTTCGCCCGGTTGCTTTTTTCGCCAGTTCAGTCGCAAGCTTGACTCGCTGCGCCTCGCCCCCGCTCAAAGTCGTCCCCGCCTGCCCGAGCCGCAAATAGCCGAGCCCGACATCGAGCAGCGCGTTCAATCGATCCGAGACGCTCGGCACATTCCGGAAAAATCGCGCCGCTTCATCCACCGTCATGTCGAGCACATCGGCAATATTTTTGCCTTTGTAAGTGATCTCGAGCGTCTCGCGATTATACCGCCGGCCATGGCACACCTCGCACTCCACATAAACATCGGGCAAGAAGTGCATCTCCACTTTGATCAGACCGCCGCCTTCGCAGTTTTCGCAGCGTCCGCCCTTGACGTTAAAGGAGAACCGTCCGGCATCGTAGCCGCGCACGCGCGCCGCCGGCAATTGCGCGAAAAGTTCGCGAATCGGGGTGAATGCACCCGTATAAGTAATAGGGTTCGACCGGGGCGTGCGCCCAATCGCGCTTTGGTCGATGACGATGGCTTTGTCGATCTGATCGACTCCGCGCAGGCCGCGAAAAGTGCCCGGTTTCTCTTTCGAGTTGTAGAAATGGCGGAACAATGCGCGCCGTAAAATGTCGTCCACCAAGGTTGATTTGCCGCTGCCGGAAACGCCGGTCACGCAGGTAAAACAACCAAGCGGGAAGGATGCGGTCACGTTTTTGAGATTATTCTCGTTAGCTCCCAAAAGAGTGAGCCAACCCGACGTCTTGTCGGTATTCGGCTGCACGCGGTGCCGCGGGATGGCGATTTTAGCCCGGCCCGAAAGGTAATCGGCCGTCGGCGAATTCTTCGCGCGCAAGACTTGGTGGAGTTCTCCCTGGGCCACGATTTCACCTCCGCGCGGGCCGGCGCCTGGGCCAAGATCGATCACATGATCGGCCGCACGAATCGTCTCTTCATCGTGCTCAACGACGATGACGGAATTGCCGAGATCGCGCAGCCGCTTGAGTGTGCCGAGCAGTCGCGCGTTGTCGCGCTGATGCAAGCCGATGCTTGGTTCATCGAGCACGTAAAGCACGCCGGCCAGGCCAGAGCCGATCTGGGTCGCCAGGCGGATGCGTTGCGCTTCACCGCCACTGAGTGTGCCGCTTTCGCGGTCGAGTGTGAGATAGCCGAGGCCGACCTCGAGCAGGAATTGCAATCGCGACTCGATCTCGCGCACCACTTCGCTCGCGATCCGCTTTTGCTGGTCGCTAAGCGCGATATGAGAAATGAAGGTCGCCGCCGCTTCAATCGTCAGCGCGGTGAACTCATGAATATTCAACTCCCGCGATTTGTCATCCCGCGCGGAATCGAAGGATCCCGGGGAAGTCACCCTGGTGGTTGCGCGACGGGATCCCTCGCCTGCGCTCGGGATGACAGCGGCGATCGTCACCGCCAGAATCTCCGGGCGCAGCCGCGCGCCGCCGCAAATCTTACATGGCACCCGTGTCATGAATGAACGAATGCGATTACGCGTAAATTCGCTTTCTGTCTGCTCGTAGAGCCGTTGCATCTGCGGCACGAGACCTTCGAACGGTTTCTCGACCGTCTCGCGCTCGCCATTGCTGCCGAACTTCATCTTGATGACCGCGTCGCCCGTCCCGAAGTAGAGCGCGTTCTTGAACTCGTCCGGCAATTCCGCGAAGGGCGCCTCATCATCGACGCCGAAATGTTTCACCAGCGCGGTCTGTAGTTTTTTGTAATACGCCTGCATCCGTTTCGAGCCGCGCCGCCACGGCGTGATTGCGCCGGCCGCGATCGATTTTTCCGGCTCCGAGACCATCAGCTCGGGATCCACCACTTGCTGCGTGCCGAGTCCGTGACATGCGGGGCACGCGCCAAGATGGCTGTTAAAGGAAAAATGTTTCGGCGTCAGTTCGCCCAGGGTGAAGCCGGTCTCCGCGTCACCAAAGTCGGTGGAATAACGTTCCACCTCCCATTGACCCAATGGAGTGTTGGAGTGTTGGAGTGATGGAGTGTTGTTTTTTTTACTACTCCATTTCTCCGCTGCTCCATCGCGTTGCTGGCGCAGCACGAAAACGCGGTTCCCCCCCCATTTCAGCGCCGTGTCGACCGAGTCCGCCAGTCGCACGCGCACGCCTTCGCGAATGACGAGCCGATCGACCACTGCTTCAATGGTATGCTTCTCCGCTTTCTTCAGCCGGATTGGTTCGGGCCTGCCGAGTTCGACGATCTCGCCGTCGATTCGCGCGCGGACGAAACCTTCGCGCCGCAATTTTTCGATCACGTCCCGGAACTCGCCGCGCTCGTTTTCCACTAAAGGCGCGAGCACGACGATCTTCGTTTCCTGTTCGTACTGCAAAATCTTGTCGACGATCTGCTGTGGCGTTTGCCGGAATAGCGGTTTGCCCGTGGCCGGATCGTGCGGCTGTCCGACCGACGAAAACAGCACGCGCAGGTAATCGTAAATCTCGGTCGTCGTCGCGATGGTCGAGCGCGGGTTGGCTCCGGCGCTACGCTGCTCGATGGCGATGGCCGGCGACAAGCCTTCTATGAAATCGACGTCCGGCTTTTCCATCTTATCGAGGAACTGTCGAGCGTAGGCGGACAAACTCTCCACGTATCGCCGCTGCCCTTCGGCATACAAAGTGTCGAACGCGAGAGAGGATTTCCCCGACCCGCTCAGGCCGGTGATGACGACTAATTTCTCACGCGGAATCTCAACATTGAGATTCTTGAGATTGTGCTGGCGCGCACCACTGATTTTGATACTTTGCGCAGGCATTCCCGGACGGCGGATGTCGAACCTATCAGTCAAGCACAAGGCTTGCTTTTCTCTAGTTAAATCGAACGCCCATGAATGATGACGCCAACATTCCGCGCAGTGAATTGACCCAGCTGCAATCCAAGTTCAGCGAGGTCAAGCACTCCATAAATAATGCTCTCGCCGTCATGATGGCGCTTTCGGAAATGTCGCAACGGCGACCCGATTATTCCGAGAAACTTGCCGCAGCTGTGCTAACGAAGGCGCCCCAAATCGTCTCCAGCCTTCAGGAATTCACACAAGCGCTGGCAGAAAAAGCCGGTCCGAAACCAGAAAGCTTGCCAACAGCCGTTTCATAGGCTCGATATTGGGTCGTGCCACCGGCCCCGCACAAAAAGGTCCTCGTTGTCGAAGACGAGCCTGATGTTGTAGAAATGCTCACCCGCGCGTTCAATCGCGCGTCAGGGTTTAGTGTCGTGACGGCTTCGGACGGCGCCAGCGCTTTGCGCCGCGCTCGCGAAGAAGCACCCGCGCTTGTCATTCTCGACCTCATGTTGCCCAAAATGCCTGGGCTTGAGGTTTGTAAAATTCTCAAAGCTGACTCCCTCACCCGTCACATTCCTGTGCTCATGCTCACCGCTAAAGCAGAGGAGGTCGATCGCATCGTCGGCCTCGAGCTCGGCGCGGATGATTACGTCACCAAGCCGTTTTCCCCGCGCGAGGTCGTTCTGCGTGCGCAGGCTATCCTGCGTCGGGGGGAAGCACCCGACGAGACGCAATCGCTCGTCGCTGGCCCGATCACCATCGATGGCGTGCGGCATCAGGTTTCTGTCAGCGGCAAGGCCGTGCAACTTACCAGCCTCGAGTTCAAACTGCTGCGCACGCTGGTGCAACGCCGCGGGCGAGTGCAGGAGCGCGACCGCCTCCTTACCGACGTCTGGGGTTACGAGAGCATGATCGACACTCGCACCGTCGACACTCACGTGCGCCGCCTGCGCGAGAAACTTGGCAAAGCCGGCGACGCCATCGAGACCGTGCGCGGTTTCGGTTATCGTCTGCGCGAAAAGTAATGCACTGGTGGTGGATCGTAGCCGTCGCCTTGCTTGTTCTGGCAGCGGCGGTGCTTTTTCGGCGGCAATGGATCGCGCCCTGGCAGGAACTGGAGCAATTGGTCGGTCAGATCGCGCGCGGAAAACAGCCGAGAACATTTCTCGTTGGCGGCAATCGACATGCCTGGCGCATCGCCGTCGCGCTGGAAGATTTGCTTAAACATCAGCAGCAGCTCGATCAACAGCTTTCCTCCGACAGCGCTGAAATGCGTGCCATTTTCGCAGCCCTCACCGACGCGCTCGTCCTGCTCGATTCTTCCCAGTGCATTCGCTTTTGCAATCCGGCCTTCGAGCAATTATTCGCCGGCCGCGCGCTCAGTCCCGGCACGCCTCTGCTCGAGATTACCCGCGATGTCAGCTTGCTTGAGTCGCTACGCATGGTCCTCGAAAGAAACGAAGCGACGAGCAGTGAACTGACGCGATCGGAAAAAACCTTTCAGCTCATCGCCGTGCCCATCGTGGGCAAGGGCGAACAAGGCAGCGGCATTATCGTGATTTTCCACGATATCTCTCAGCTGAAACAAACGGATCAAATCCGGCGCGATTTTGTCGCCAACGTCTCGCACGAGCTGCGTACGCCCCTTTCCATTTTCCGCGGCAATCTTGAGGCCTTGCTCGATGACGAGAATCTCGGCCGCGAAGAAAGCCGCCATATCTTCTCCGTCATGAAACGTCATTCCGATCGGCTTAATCGTCTTGTCGAGGAGTTGCTCACGCTCGCACGGTTGGAAGCGAAGGAGACTGTTTTGCAACTCGCGCCCATCGATGCCGAGGCCTTCCTTAACCGCGTAGGGCGTGATTGGAGCAAGCGATTAGCCAAGAAAAAACTCAGTGTCGAAATTGAGGCGAGCGACCATCTAGCACCTTTTCGCGCCGATGAATTCCGGCTCGAGCAAGTCATGCATAATCTGTTGGAAAACGCGGTCAATTATTCCCCCGAGGGCGGAAGAATCACCGTCAGCGCCAACGCGCGTGATCAGCACGTCGTGCTTTCCGTTTCCGACCAGGGCGCGGGGATTCCGCCGTCCGATTTGCCGCGAATTTTCGAGCGGTTCTACCGCGCCGATAAAGCGCGCAGCCGCGAGCTCGGCAGCACCGGGCTCGGTCTATCCATCGTTAAACACATCGCGCAACTGCACGGCGGCGACGTCACGGCCGAAAGCGTGCTGGGCAAAGGCACTGCCATTCACGTGTCGTTGCCGATTAATGGCGCTTAGTTCACACAATTGTAACGGAGCCGCCACGCGGCTGTAACAAAGCGCATTCAGTTTCCCCGCGTCGCACCAAACGACGCCCTAACCTCAACGGAGAAACTGATGTTCAAAACCATTCGCTTTATTGCGCTCCTCGCGACCCTGTCGCTGGGCGCGCCTGTTATCACTCACGCACAGGACGCAGGGGCACTGCTCGACCTCCTCGTGCGCAAAAGACTCATCACCGATCAGGAAGCGGAGGAAGTCCGCGCTGATCTCACCAAGCAGGCGGCCGAGACCTCCGCCGGGAAATGGAAGCTTTCTACTCCCATCACCGAGCTGGAATTGTATGGCGACATCCGCGCGCGCTATGAAGTCCGCACCGCCGAGACGGGCTCGCCTGATACGATCAATACTCCCGGTGACAACACGCAGCGTAATCGCGCTCGCTATCGTCTGCGCCTTGGACTGCGCGGCATCATTGCCGACGACTGGTTCTTCGGCTTGCGACTCGAGACCAGCTCCAATCCCCGTTCGACTAATGTGACCATCGGTGGCGATTCCAGCAGCGGCCCCTTCTCCAAGAGCGACGACGGCATCTTCGTCGGGCAGGCTTATGTCGGTTACCGCGGTTTCCGCGATACGACCTTAACGGTGGGACGAATGCAAAACCCCCTCGTGACTACCTCGATGGTATGGGACGCGGATATCAACCCGGAAGGGCTGGCCGAACAATGGAAGCACACTTTCAATCTCACCATGGGCGGGGGCGGGAACACGACCGCCTCGGCTGCCTCCTACAGCAAGGACGGCAAGAGCGTAGCTGCTGTCGGGACAAGCCCCGAGCCGACGAAGATGACTATCGACGTCTTCGCCAACCTCGCCCAGTTCGTCTATGACGACTCCAACCCCGAGCAACCTATCGGGCCGCAGCCGGATGGAGTTCCTCGCACTGATGCCTACCTGCTTGCCTGGCAAGTGGGAGCGAAGATCAACTTCACCAAGGACATCTACTTCCAGTTTGCGCCGACCATCTACAACTACACCGGCACAGGCGACACCTTTAATAGTCACTTTTCCGGCGATCCTGCCTTCATAGATCCCGATGGTAACACTGTCACACCGAATCAAACCGGCGTGAATAGCCTCCTTGTGCTCGAAATCCCAGCCGAATTTGGCTGGAAGATCGGCGAGCTGCCCATGCGTATCTTCAGCGACTTCGCCGTTAACTTCGACGGGGATGAACGCGCCGCCGACGCAGGCCATCCAGATAAAGGCGACGATCGTTACGCCTACCAAATCGGTTTCGGTATCGGCAAGATCAAAGCGAAAAAGGACTGGGAGATCAAGGCTTTCTACCAGCACGTCGATCAATACGCGCTCGATCCTAACCTGGTTGACTCCGATCTCTTCGATAGTCGCGTCAACATGGAAGGGTTCGCCGTCTCCGGCAGCTACGCCCTGAGCGATGCAGTTATTTTCACCCTGACCTACGGATACGGTGAGCAGGCCGACCGCGATCTTGGCACCGGCGGCGTAGGCGATGCATTCAGTATCAACCCGCTGCGGAAATACCAAATCTTCCAGGCTGATCTCGGCGTTAAATTCTAACCTCAGTACTACTAAGAATGAAATCCATCTACTTGAGCCTGATCACCGCAGTGGCCTTAGCCGGCACGGCCGAAGCTGATCGTCTTGTTATTAAAGGGTCCGATACGCTGGGGGCGAAGCTGGTGCCGCAGCTGTCCGAGCAATTCAAAGCGCAACATCCCGGCACTACCTTCGACATCGCGGCCGAAGGTTCTACGACGGGCATAGCCGCGATTATCGATGGCACGGCGCAGATCGGGATGTCGAGCAGGCGCGCCAAGTCCTCCGAAGTCAGCGCCGCCTCCGGCAAAGGCGTCAACATGAAACCGACCATCGTCGCTTACGATGGTATCGCGGTGATTGTTAATGGTGGGAACCCGGTAAAATCGCTGACCAAGAAGCAGGTTGAACAGATATTCACCGGCGAGGTTACGGATTGGAGTGCAGTCGGTGGATCGGGCGGAAAAATCTCCGTCTACACTCGCAATACTTCCTCAGGCACCTACTCCGAATTCAAGGAACTGGCGATGAAGAAACGCGATTACGCACCCGGCTCGCAAAAAATGGCCGGCAATGAGCAGATTGCCGCCGAGGTAGGCAAGAACCCAAGCGGTGTTGGCTACGTCGGTATGGCCTATACGAAAGCGAGCGGAATAAAGGTGGCATCCATCGATGGCGCCACGCCGTCGATCAAAAGCGTGCAGGACCATTCCTATCCCTATTGGCGGCCCACTTTTTATTACACGAACGGTGAGCCCAGTGGAGTAGCGAGAGAGTTCCTGGATTTCACTCTTAGCTCGGCTGGTCAGAAGATCGTCAACCAGGTCGGCTTTGTCCCGATCAAGTAAACTATGAATCGACTACTCGTCATTGGTTTATCAGGTATCTGCGCCATCGCTACTACGGCGACGGCAGACTCGGTTGTCATCAAAGGCTCCGATACACTTGGGGCCAAGCTTGTGCCGCAGCTCGCGGAGCAATTCAAGGCTCAGCATTCCGACGCCACCTTCGATATCGCAGCGGAAGGTTCGGCGACTGGTTTCGCCGCGCTCATTGATAAGACCGCCGTTATCGGGATGGCGAGCCGTCCAGCCAAGCCCGAGGAGATCGCGAGTGGTAAAGCCAAGGGAATCGATCTGAAGGAAACGACTGTCGCCTACGACGGCATTGCCGTGATCGTGAACGCGGCGAATCCGATAAAGAACCTGACTAAGAAGCAGGTGGAACAGATCTTCACCGGCGAGATCAATGACTGGAGCGCTGTCGGCGGAAGCGGAGGCAAAATCTCCATCTATACTCGCAATACTTCATCGGGCACCTACGCGGAGTTTAGAGAGCTGGCGATGAAGAAGCGAGACTACGCGCCGGGCTCGCAAAAACTGGCCGGCAACGAGCAGATCGCCCAAGAGGTGGGCAAGAATGCAAACGGCGTCGGCTACGTTGGGCTGGCTTATACGAAGGCGAACGGCATCAAGGTCGTCCCGATCGACGGCGCGCTGCCGACAAAAGAAACTGTTCTGGCCAAAAGCTATCCTTATGCTCGACCCACATTCTTTTACACCAATGGAGACGCAACTGGCATCGCGAAAGACTTTATCGACTTCATCACGAGCAATGATGGCCAGAAAATTGTCGAGCAGGTAGGCTTTGTTCCAATCAGATAGGACAGGTTAGGTAGCGTGAGCGCGCTGGGTCACCCAGCGCGCTTCTTTTTACAGCATAGCCCAGGCACAAGTCGTTCGTTTCTACAAAAACGTGGCCGGAAAGTGAACCATCTATCTCAGCGAAGCTTTCTCGGCTAGCGAGCGGTCGAGCACGTGCAGAAACTTTTGGATGTTGAGAGGTTTGGTCAGGTATTCGAGTGCGCCGGCCTGGAAAAGGCTATCCTTCCTGCTGCTCATCACGTCGGCACTTATGACCACTACCGGCAGCCCACTGCAGACCGGATCGCTCTGCAGCCGAGACAGGACTTCGCGGCCGTCGATATCTGGCAAATTCAAATCGAGTAGAACGAGATCCGGGACGCTTTCATGCGCCAATTTGAGACCTTGAACTCTTTGTCGTCGCTAAGTTGATGATTCTGCCAGCTAGCTCGCTATAGAATAGCTAGTCCTCGCATCGGGCGAAGTGACGTTTGTGTGACATTCCGACCGAACCCGAGTCAAATGTCACCTGTTTGTTACTTGGGAGCCGAGTGGGTTTGGCTTAAAATGGAAGCGTGCAAGAACTACTACCTTGTCCAACTGGTCGTTCAACGCAATTAGACGAGACTGAAATCAGTGCTCTATGCGCTTGGAGCGATACTCTCGACGCCTGGGTCGCGGAATTAGACGACGCGATTGTGCGTTGGAATGGTGCTCGATTTGTTGCCCGCCACGGGGACGTCACTTATCTGCAGATCGACGATCTGGGACAAGGCAAGCAGATTGAGGAAGCGGTATGCGACTTCATCCGAACCAGCCGCTGGCCAAAACTCTCGTTCAGTCAACTGCGCCTTCTGTTGCTCCGCGCTTTCAGGGCGCATCGGTTGCTGGTCGCCGTCCTCGACGACGAACTGGAACTGAGTCAATTCGCTCCGGCGTTGCCGGCTGATCTCGGGGACAGGCCCGGGATGATTCGTTGGTTGTTTATAGAAACTTGGAAGGCGACAGACGCCCAATGTCGAAACGCGATCACGACTGATTTTGTCAGGTCGCGCCTGGGCGCTGCCAGCTGAGCGCAACTTTCCTCACTTAGGCTTTTCAACTACCGGCGGAACAAAACCCCTCGAAGGTTCTCCTTCTGCATTGCTTGAAGCAGGATCTTTTCGTTGCGCTTCCAGGAATGCATCAGTGAGAGCGGAAGCCGGCGTCTGTTCGCTCTTATCAACCTGAAAGCCAGCGCCAGCGATCGCCTGCTGAAGGTTGTCTTTAGACAGGGCGACTGCCTCGAATTGAAGCGCAACCTTGCCTTCGCGATGCTAAGGTTGCGCACACTGGGAAGGTCTTTTAACGCGTCGCTCAACGATTTTTCTTTAGCCGGCGTATCGAGCGCTGGGATCATAAACTCGATATCGACGAATTCATGTAGTCCCGCCTCGGCCGAAGCTTCAGTATTTTCCACAGGGCTAAGTTTGGATTTGGTAAGTGTACTATTGGAACAAGCCGGGGAGGACTGGCGTGTACTCCACTTGGATCGCTCTTAGCTGCCTAGGATTTAAACCTAGTGCTCTCAGAATGGTGGGCGCGATCTGGGTCGTCTGCACCTTGGTTTTTATCTCCGCGCTCTCCAGTTGGTCGGTGGAGACTAACAACACCACATTAGTGTCATCCACCGTGAACCCACCGTGCTCCTCGGCTTTCTTGGTCGAATCTGTGTAGATCGTGCCCAGAACCGGTTGGATAATGATGTCAGGTGTCCGCGAGTCCACGCGCGGGTTAAGAAACTCCAATTTCAAGCGTTCGCCCCAGTAGATTGTCTCGATGTGAAGGGTGCCCTGATTGGCGTGCAGCGCATTGACGGCTGCGCCGGTCTTTCCCTGGTTACGCAACCAAAGCAGTCCGACGTCGTCGGCCGTTACCTGCGCTAAAGGAGCAACCGGATCTACAACATTGGCAATGGCGTCACCCAAAGGATTGCCCGTCGCGCCGCTGATCAGCCGCGCCCGATCGATGGGAGATTGCCCGTGCTTGGCCGAGAGAATAAAGAGTGTAGTGCCTGTCAATCCCCGCGCGTCGAGTGCCTTCAACATTTTTTCAAGCGATTCCTCGGTGTGATTGAGTGCTTGCTCCAGCAGCGGACTTGGCGTGCCCTTCTCGTCTGCGTAACCGCCGACGACAAACCCGGCTGGAGCGGGCTGGCCGTTGCGCAGTAGATTGGCGTTTTGCTTTTGCGCGACACTGACGGCCTGAAAATTCATCCCGAAAATCGCAGGAGTGCCAACGTGTTGCGACCCGGTGTGGTCGAATCCGGCGATCTCGTGCAAGATCGCGTTTACCTTGATGTCGTCGTAATCCTCAGTGGCCTGGACGCTATCGGTGGTGCTGACGCCGGCCGAATTCAGGGAAGCGATCTCGGGGTTGAACAAATCGTCAACGCCCTTGCCGGAAGGCCCGTTGACCAGATCGTAAGCGGGATGCTTATCGCTCCAGGCTGTGCGCAAGCCGGCCGCGCGCGCGACCTCGAAGATGGTGTTCACGCGCAGAAAACTATGAGGGTATACCGGCTTTCCGTTTGCGGGATTGCGCGGAAGACGCGCCCGGTTGATCCCGCCGCCGCCATCGAGAGCGTCCGGGTTTATATCAATTGACTCGTCATAGACTACCTCGGTGCCGGGAGTGGAACCCCCGAGCGGATTGCCGTCCGCATCGATCAAGGGCGGAAGTAATGCGCGGTCGTATGAATCATCGTAGTAGACGCCGGTCGAGACCGGCGTGCCGCCCGTGACCATCGCGAGGAGCCCAGGGAACGAATCGGAGGGTTGTGAGCAAAATCCCTGGGAGTAGAAGATGCCGGTTTTGCGCAGCCGGGCCAAAGCTGAGTGAGGGTGGCTGTCAATGTAGATCGCCAGATCAAGGGCGTGCATACCGTCAACGCTTACAAGTAGGACGTGGTTGATCGAGCCTTGCGGAACAATGTCGCCCGCATCTAAGCGGTGGTTAGCTGGAAAGAGGGCGAGGAGAGCAACAGCTATTAGCGTAAGTGAAGTAGGTTTCATCATGAAGGTGTTTTCCTTAGGTTGAGTTTGTCGAATACGGGGAAGCTGCCTCGCCTTTGTTTCGATCTGGTGTCGACCAGGTAAAATTCATGTGAACAACTCTGCGCCTGGGCCAATAAGCTACCTTCGAGATTGCGGCAGCTGGTAAGAAAAATTGCCCCGCTGGCTAACAGGTCTGTTGACTAAGCGACCATGGAAGTCATAGGCGGAAGAGAGCTTCCTTTCCAAGGTAAGGAGAAGATTGACGTAATCGTAACTGTGTTGTCACGAAACTGACGCAATTGCGTAGGAGGTTCAGGCGCGTGCGAGAATGCACGCTCAGTTCCATCAAAGAAGTCAACCAAGCTGTTTAGCTCACGTAATTGAATAGTCCTATGATCAAACACTCGCTTATCTCGCAAAGCTGCGCTGTCGCCGTCGCTGCGACTGCGTTCCTAGTCTCCACGGCCAATGCCGAGACTATCAATGTTACGCCGGCTTCGATTGCTGGCGGCGTTCCTAATGCCAATGATCGCCGGGATCATCCTCCGAATCTTCTGCCGCCGGGGTTCTCCCTGCGACTAGTCGCCCAAGGTGGTGATGCTCTGGAGAATCCTTCGGGCCTAATCACTAATTTCGGCTACCTCAACGATGCTTCGAAGCAGCCGGTAGAAGCTACCAAGACGGAGCCGGACGAGAATACTTATCTTATCCTTAATAAAAACCCGGGCGGACCGACTGCTGGATTTGACTACGGCCGCCACTTCCTTTTTCAGGGACACGAGGTAGGCAGCGATCATGCCTATGTCACCCGCATTAACCTTGATGTAGCCGACCCGGACCGGCGCATTACATTAATGACGAAAGGTGGGACGACCGGCTTTAACTTCATCGACGGCTCGACCTTCAATCCGTTCACCGGCACGTTACTTTTCACCCAAGAGAATGGAACAACCGGAGGGGTCATCGAGGTGAGTCCGGACTTTGATGCTACTAAAGGCGCAGCCACGCTTCTTCGCACGCTTTACGGCATAATGGGGCGAGCAGGATTCGAAGGCATCCATCCTGATAACAACGGAAACATCTACCTTGTGGAAGATACCGGCGGCACAAAAGTGCCCACTCATCCACAGGACCCGAATAGTCCGGTGGTGGCGAAGAATCCGAATTCGTTCGTCTATCGCTTGATCCCCTACAACAAGGCTGACCTAACTGCGGGAGGGAAACTACAGGCGCTGCAAGTATCGATTAACAACCAGCCGGTCGTGTTTGTTCCAGTAGATGCCACACATCCGACGGGAGACGTCTTCTCGGCTAATCAACTAAAGCTTCACACCACGGGAATCTCCCATCCAGTGAAGTGGATCACAGTACACGATACCGCGACCAACGGCTTCGCATCATTTGATGCCAATGCGGCGGCCAAAGCAGCCGGCGCCACTCCGTTCAAGCGCCCCGAAAACATGGCCTTCCTGCCCGGCTCGAATTTCCGGACCTTCTTTTTTGATCCCACGGGAGACACCGATTCGCAGTCTGGCAGCGTTTCGGCGCTGGCCGCGCGTGGCGCCTGGGGCTCGATCTTCCGCGTTGATCTCCAAGGGGATCTAGACGCGGGAAGAATCTCCATCTTTGTGCTCGGCGACAAGGTGCACAACTCGTTCGACAACCTGACCTTTGCCTCGAACAACCTCCTACTTGCGGCAGAGGACCGGGGCGATCTGCTGCACGACGAGCTCAACACCCTGGACTCCATCTGGGCTTATAACGTCGACCATCCCGCCAGTGACGGCGTGAGGTTTGTCGCACTAGGTCGCGACCGCGCTTCACAAGCCGATGCCGCCTTCGCGGCGGCAGGCACGCCCGGATTCCAGAACGATGGGGACAATGAACCGACCGGGCTCCTATTTTCGGACGGCAAGAGCTTGCTCGGGTCAGCTTTCCCAAAACCTGACGGCGTATTGTTCTTCACGCAACAGCATGGAGAAAACAATGTCTATCAGGTAACCGGCGGAACCGGGGATCACACCTGCGACCTCTTCTTCTAAAGGCGGTTAGGCAAGAGCGCAACGCGCCCCGGGGAAGTTCCTCCTCGGGGCGCATCGCTCGCTGCTTGTCGTAGATGGTGACCAACTCCGTCATGTGCAGACTATCCGTGAAACTGGAGCGCCTTGGTAATGCCTAACAAGAAATTACATTGGAGAAGTTTGTCCCAGCGGCTAACTGCACGACTATTCCCGAGTAACAGACTCTTCGCGTGGGTTGAGACCACGCCATTTTGCCTAAGCGCATTAATCTGGGTTTCCGCAGGTGACGTGACGAGCGCGTCGGTCCGTATTGTCACGGCCGTAATGTGTCTTTGACTCGCTTCGTTCTAGCGATTCGAACTGTAGCGGCGCTCTATGAGCGCCGTGCTTGCTTGGGGCAAATTGGCTTTCGACGGTCACAGACCGCCGCTACAGAACCACTACTAGTAAGACCCTCGCCGCGTTTTCTCCTAGCGCGTCTTTGACACGGGATCGTCACGCGATCTTGACGGAGTTGTGACGTGACACGGTTCCAAGTCGGTGAAGCGTAGTTCATGATGATTACACCCTACGTAGCTACTTACCGTCGCATGCAGAAACCCATCGGCCTGAAACGCCGCTCCTTTCGAGATATCAGCCGCCGTTATCTCGGCTCGGAACACAAACAGAGCATGGCGCTCGAATCATTGATCTTCGCTGTCCTGGCCGTCATCGCCATTTGGCCAATCCTGAACGCCGCTATCGTCATACAGAGTTACCTGCTTTAGGCGCGCCTTTCGTCACCTGACCGTCACACAACCTTCACTGTTCGTAACATGACTATTCGGAGTCTCCTCGTTTCATTGAACCATGACCTCTATCCCTCCGCCCCGTTTTCTGTCCAATACCGCAAAAGTCGCTGTTAAGACGCCGCGCTGGTCTCGGATGCTAAGGCTGACGATGACAACTCCAACCAAATTACTGTGCTCCAAAGTCTCTCTCGTTTTGATCGCATGGATCTGCGCGACGACTGTGGTACATGCGCAAGTCCCGCGCTACAATCACGTGGTTTTGGTGGTTTTCGAAAACCACTCCTACTCGCAGATCATCGGCAATCCGGCCGCCCCCAATTTCAACCGGCTCGCTGCAGAGGGTGCGAATTTCACGCCAGCTGTGAACGACCCCAACGGGGTGGAGTCGGGATCACACGCCGTTCGGCACCCGAGTCAGCCCAATTACCTGGAGCTCTACTCCGGTAGCAACCAGGGAGCTATTCAGGATGGCAGGCCAGGGACAACGGCTGAGCCGTTCACGGTCCCGCCCCCCTTTACTACTCCAAATCTCGGGGCGGCCCTTAGGAATGCCGGCTACAGCTTCGCCACTTTTTCGGAAAGCCTGCCCTACACAGGCTTTGACGGCGACTCCTACACGACGGTGGCAGGACAGAATCAGTACGAACGCAAGCACAATCCGGCGGCGAACTGGGTTAATGATTTTCATCCTACGCCAAACCAGCTCCCTTCGATTGTAAACCAGCCGTTTACTGTCTTTCAATATCTCGCCAGGCGCAATGGATTTGGGTATCTGCCAAGCGTCGCTTTGGTGGTGCCGAATGAGCAGAATGACATGCACGACGGCAGCATTGAGCAGGCCGACGCCTGGCTGAAGAGGAATATTCTCGATAGGTACTTACCGTGGGCGAAAGCCCACAAGAGCTTGCTCATTATAACCTTTGATGAGGACGGGGATAATACGTCGACTAATCTCATCCCGACTATCTTCGCCGGCGCTCGTATTAAGCCGGGTAACTACATTGAAGCGAACATCAACGCCGACAATCCCTATCTCGCCAATCCGGGTGACCCGGGCTTTCAAACGCCCACCTACACGGCAATGAATCACTATAACATACTCGCGACCATAGAAGATATGTTTCGACTAGCTCACATCGGCGGTTCAATTCAACGTCCTGTAGTGACCGATGTATTTACAAAACCTCACCAGAAAAAGATCGTTGATCTCCCAATCCAAAGCACCTCATACCCGAACCATGAATAAACCAGTTTCTGATTTTTCCCGTCGAGAGTTCCTGCGCGTCACTGCCGGAGTAGGTGGCGCTCTCGCTGCGGGTATGGCACCCGTCAGCTCGCTCCTGGCAAAGCCGTTGCCGTCACCCGATAGATCAGGCATCAGCCACATCGTCGTGGTTATGATGGAGAACCGCTCCTTCGATCACTTCCTTGGATGGCTGCCGCGAGCAGACGGCAGACAAGCCGGCCTTACCTACCTCGACAGCGCCGGACAACCGCATTCCACCTACGCTTTAGCTAACGATGCAGTGATGGGCAATTTTCAGGGTTGTGGAATGGTGGACCCGGATCACTCCTTTGAAGGTGGGCGAGTCGAGTTCGATGGCGGCGCCTGCGACGGCTGGCGAAGAAGCGGGGCGAACCCATCGGATGATTTTTCGATTGGTTACTACACCCAGGGCGCCCTCGACTTCTTTGGACGCGCGGCCTTCGATTGGACGGTTTGCGACCATTACTTCTCTGGGATCATGGCTGAGACCTACCCGAATCGCTTTCATATGCATGCCGCGGCCACGGATCGGCTCCACAACTTCACCCATCCCTCCGACAGCGGCAGCGACCTGCCTTCTCCTTCCACTCTCCCTACTATCTGGGATCGGCTGGCCGCGAGTAACTATCGAGGGCGCTATTACTATTCCGACGTACCTTTCCTTGCCCTTTGGGGCGCGAAGTACTTGGGCATTAGTTACCCGGTGCAGCAGTTCTACGCCGACGCCGCCGCGGGACAGTTGCCGGAAGTCTCCTTCATCGATCCGCGCTTTCAGGACGAAAGCAGCGGCTCATCCAGTGACGACCATCCCCATGCCGACATCCGGGCGGGCGAAGATTTCCTGAACCAGATATACCGCGCAGTGACAACGAGCCCGAACTGGAGCTCGACTGTCCTCGTCGTCAACTACGATGAGTGGGGTGGTTTCTTCGATCACGTCGCCCCACCGGTTGCGGCTGTGCCCAAGGCGACACGCACCGCGGGAATCGCCGAGGGAATCGATGTGAACGATCCGCAATTCGGTCTGCTCGGTTTCCGGATTCCGAATCTGGTGGTGTCACCTTTCGCCCGCCGCGGCCATGTCGCGCACCGGCAGTTTGATCACACTTCCGTATTGAAAATGATCGAATGGCGGTTTGGCCTGGCGCCGCTAACCGTGCGCGATCGGAATGCGAGGAACCTGGCTCACGTCCTGGATTTCCAACGGCAAAGTCTGCTCTTCAATTCCTACCCCGTTCCGGTCGTGGCAAGCGTGGCATGTCCAAGCAACACCGGTATCTCAGCCGAGGATGAGTTCACTGAGCTGCGCACTATCGCCCAAGGCCTGGGCTTCGCCGTGGGTTGAGGGTAAGCGTCATAGATGCTAAGTGACACCCTGACCCGCGCCGGTGGTGATGAGACGCTGGCTGGTCAAACGGCCCATGAATGAGCGCAGGAGCGGGTGGGGGCTGGCTCGGATCGATCGAGCAAGGCTACCAATGGTCCAGTGTCAATGAGGCAAGCGTTCAAAAATCAGACAGCAGGTCATCGCCAGTTGCGCGCGCGATTTGTTTTTGCCAGGGATGTTTTCGCCAATGCCTGGCTGGGCCGGCCACGCTGCCGACGAGGTGCCGCACCCGCTCAAAATCGAAGCCGCGCCCAATTTCACGACTGATCATCCGCCGGAGCAGGGCGGACTCGCTCTGTTTCTCGCTTAGAGCGCGACGCCTGAGGCGTCACGCTGGGCGCGGGAGAGACGGATGATGGCAACCGCGAGCAAGAATGTCTCGGACGAGTTCACGTCGCTTCACAGCGACATAGCCAACTCTTGCTTGTCCTGTGGGACGAACGTGTTTTCAGCGGCTTAGGCGAGAAGCAAACGATAGGCATCGCGAACCATGAATTGGAAATCTGCGAGAGTTTTGCCCTGGCTCAAATAGCTGGCATCTCCTTGAGCCGACCTACATACCAACCGTCGTCTTTCCAGTATTTAAGGGCAAACTGGGTTACGCTTAACCATAGTGGCTGATCTCCGGGACGCAAAGGGGCCGAGGAGTGAGTGAACGGGGGTGGAGCGTGGAGAGCAGGGAGTGAGAAGTTTGGCTCTAAACAAAACGCGCTCGCCCCTTTCGAGGCGAGCGCGTCAGAGGTTTATGCCGCCTTCCGCCGGTGAGGACGGGAGGTAGCGTCAACGACGGCTCTATTTTTGCACCGCCTGCACGGCTGCCTGGGCGTTGATGAATCCGAATCCATCCAGGGGCGCGTAGCCGTGCCCGATGTTGTTCTTGAACACGCCTTGCAGGATCGTCCCATTGGAAAGGGTGACGCTCACTGTCGCGCCGCCCTGCGCGATCGTGCCCTGAGGCAGCAACACCCCCGCGCCGAGCAGGTCGGCGCTGTTACCGCCGACGGCGCCGTTCGGGCCGAAGGCATCCTGTTCGTCGCGGTCGACGCCGAAGTGAATCGTGTCGCCGCTGGTCATCGCTCCGTTCGCAATGGACACGGTGAGGCGACGGAATTGACTCGAGCTGGCCGGTGAAGGCGCCGGCTGGGCGAACGTGGTGGTGATGGCTGAAGCCGGCACGCCAAAGAGATTGCCCAGGGTGAATGGGAGTCCGGTTATCGCGCTAGTATCGAACACCAAACCGTTGACTGTCTCGGTCGGATTCGCGTTCGAGAGATTCATAGTTAACGACTTTAAGCTGCCGGCGCCGGTGTAAGTCACGGTGAAGAAGTTCGGGTCAACCGAGCTCGTGTTGGTGCCGTCGCCATCCGCGGCGATTAGCACTTTCCCGCTTTGAAAAGTGAGATCGGAGTGGCTCGGGTCCAGGTCATGCAGGAACGCCGATGCCTGCAGGGTCTGGCGCATGGCATTCGGCGCAAGCGAATGCGGCCCGCCCGCGGCCTGCAAGACCAGTGCTGCAATCCCGCCCGCATGCGGAGCAGCCGCGCTTGTGCCGAAGAAGTTCGGCAGCGTGTCCGGGTCCTGCGACGCGTCCGAGAAGAAGAACGTGGTGTTCGCGCCGTCCATTGCCGCGATGTCGGGTTTCTGGCGACGGTCAGGATTCGGCAGCGGATTGTTCTTGTCGTCGAAGTAGATGGTCACAGGACCCGACGAAGTGAACGATTCCGGAACGAACGGCGGAAAGAAGGGATAAGCTGCGGTGCCGTTGGCTCCAGCGGCGCTATTGTGTCCGTAAGTGGAGGGCGTGGTGTAATCGATGTATTCCCGCAGGCTCCCTCCGCCAAAAAAGATATAACGCAGGTGATCAGCGGCAGGAGCGCCTTGTGGCGGCTTGTTCGCGCGCGCGATCACTAATTGCAGGTCAAGCGTTCCGGAGAAATTACCAATCTCGATCGGCCGATTCGTGGCGCGATTGTTTTCAGCGACGGCGCCGAGGAATTTTCCGTTGAGATCGAAGAAGAGCAGGTTGAAATCGGTCTCGACAGAGGCGGTTCCGCTAGCCTGACGAACTTCGTAAACGAAATCGCCGGTCGCCCCTTGGAACCCGCCAATGACAATCGTGTAGGTGCCGGTCACGGGAAGGAAGGAAACAAGTATCTCCGGATCGGTTGTTGCATCTTGAAATGCGATTTGATTGCCCTGCGGATCGATCAGCGCAATGGTCACATCGGGCAAAGGATTAGAGCTTCCAGGGGCCGCATCGGCAATGATACCGATCCTTTCTCCCGCCGTGCCCGCGAAGGGAAATGACTTCGTCGGCATTGCCTTTGTCAGAGTGCCCGAGCCGGACTGGAGAACGTTGCCCAGCCTGGGAGGCGTCGCATCGAATGGCTCATTCCATTGGAAGACGATTGTGCCGGAGGTCTCAATGTGAATAGTTTGGGCGATGTCCTGGACACTACCCGCGGCAAAATTATGGAAACCGCCTTTGTAGAGTGAAGGATCAACGTTCTTGAAATCGAGATTGGTACCCGCGGTCGCGGCCGCGTTATTCGGGAGCGGGCGGAAGGGCGCATCATATGCCTGGGAGGCGGGCCGATTTCCGGCCGAAGAAAAGTAGGCAACGCCAGCGGCAGCGACATCGTCCGCCGCCTGCGCGACGATGCCGTCCTGGAACATTGGCTCATCGAGGTAGATGACGTCATCGATGATCACGTCCGCTTTGAAGTTTGGTTTGGACAGGGAACCCGTGGGCAGGCCAGCCAGCGAACGGATGTTATCGGCGAAACCAGCCTCGCCTGTGTCAGCAGTGGCAAACCCGAGCCGGGCCGCCGGAGCGATGTCGTGCACGATCTGGCACATGGCGCGCCCCTCATCTGTGCCGCCGGCGAGATCCTGTAAAACAACGACCGGTTGAGTATGGCCGAACGGGTTGGCCGGGCCCGGCAAATCACCCGATGCGACGTCATCGCCAGCTTTGATTCTTCCGCCGGAGGTGTTGAAGCTGTCGGAGAGTAATCCCACCGTGATGCCGCTGCCGTTGATTCCATTGGGGACTTTGTCGATGCGATGCTGCACGATGCCCTGCGTGGTTGCCAGGCCGATGTCATGCACAGGCTTCAAGACCAGGTTCACCGAGGAAACTCCGGCCGTTTTGGCAATCTTGGTCGCCTGGTCGGCCGAAGCGAACGCCTCGATCACTCCCGCGCGATAGCGAGAATCGGTCGCGGTGACGCCGGCCCCTGTCGCGCCGATGCGACTCTGCATGTCGGCGACTGCGGCGGTGCCATCGAGCACCACGCTCACGAGAACGCGGCCCTGGGCATCGGTGATTTTGAGATTGTCGTAATTGGAAATGGCGGGCGCTTGCGTTGCGGCGGCAGTGGTGCGCGCGGCCGCCTGTTGCTGTTGCACAATGTCGCGTAATCCGTTTCCGAGATTCTGCGGAACGGGCGTGGCTAAAGCCGAGCCAGCGAGGAGCAGAACGGGCAACCCCGCTGTGATGGTGCGCCGGATTCTCCCGGGCTGAGTAAATGTTCGACGTGACGCAATTGTCATTTTCATGTTGATGTTCTCCGCATGCGCTCCGAGCGACAATGCCCGGAGTTACATTCCCTTTCTAGTGGTTACACTGCGTGGTCTGGGGTGTGGTTGGCAAGAAAATTCGCACGGAATTTTGACTTTGGGGACAGGAATTGGGCGAAGCAAGCGATGAGGCGTACGGCCGTACCGCCAGGCCATAAGGAGAAATTCAGTAATGGAGAGGCGAGAAGAATCCTCTTCCACTCTCCCAAACGGAAGATAGGACCGCGATTACAGCTGCCTATTAGTGATGAACCGATCGTTCATCGCGGCTGTTCCGCAGGCTTGGGTCAGACCCACTCTTCGTGCAGAGAGCAGAACGTGAAGTGCGCCTCGACGCAATCGAGACCTATTCGCGTTTTGACTCAGAGTTGCACTGCCGCCCTTCAAGGGGCGCAGACACTATTGCCAACGATCGTGTACGTTGCCGTCGGATAAGCGTTGTCGGTTTGCGCCTTGATAAAGGTGTGGTCGACCAATCGAGTTGAGCGCTCGAAGGCAGAGCCATCGGCAAACGTTCGCCCGTTCACTGCGCCGAGCAGATCGTCGTGCTTTGGATTACCCACCGCTGATTTCGGCACATAGATGGTGATGGTGCCGTCTGGCTCGTAATTACTCGCTGGATCAGGCACGCCGACCCTGGTTTCTTGCGGCACGCCAAGAACCAGCCGGCAACGGCGGTGGCGATGGTGCCATACTCAAAACTTGCCTTGCCGGAGTTGTCGGCGGTCATGCTGAATGCGTGTCCCGCTTGATTGGCGCGCGACGGTCCGCGGTCGCGCTGTGCGCATTGCGCTCGCGCAAAAAAGATCAATCGAAACAGATTACATTTTAGAAATCACTCGGCCCGTCACGATTACGATTCGGCGGCTCCCGCCTAACTAACCAGCTTTGCGGTCTTTGGCGGAAACAGCCACAATAGTTTCGCCTCTGTGCAGCCAGCATTGGTTTGCAACAGCGCGACTCCAGCCTTCGACAGTTTTACTTCGCCGCCGGTCAGATCTTTGATCACCTCCGAGAAATTTGGTTCATGGCCGACGACCATCACGCATTCGGCGTCAGCTCTAGCCATGATCCCGCGCAGCCGCTCCGCGTTGAATCCTTTCGTCAACCCAGATTCGACCCTAATGGCAACGTTGAGACACTTCGCCGCGATCTCCGCCGTTTGCCGGGCCCGCGGCAGCGGACTGGTATAAATCGCGGCCGGTGAAAATTTCAGCTCCGCCAGGAATTTCCCGACGCGTTTCATTTCCTTCCGGCCAGATCTCGTTAGCGGACGCTCGTCATCCGGCTTGTCCCACTCGGGCCAGTCCGCCTCGCCGTGTCGCAGGAAACAGATTTGCATGGGGGAAAGATTAAAGGTGATCCGTGAATCGCAACGGGAATGTCAGAACCGCCAATTCACGAAACGAACCAGGCAGTTGCGAGCCGCGCAGACGGGAGGAACCTCACAGTCGGCCGGTGACGTGTGAACTTCGGAGAGGTCCCTCGTCTCGCTCGGGATGACTTTCGCGCGCTCGATTCACCATTCGCTCCTCACCATTCACGATTCGCGAGTCACCGCAGGCGCCGCTTTGATCGGCATCAGTTTCATGGCGGGCTTTTTGGACGTTTCCGCGGCGGCTTTGCTCGCGGCGCGCGAGCGCTCGCGGAAGAACAGTTGTGCCTGCCGTCGTTTCTCGCCTTCGGCTGGTTGCAAGCGCACATAGCGGCCATCGGGTTGCAGCTCGCGCGCCTTCACTCGATCGCTTAAAAACGTCGGCAGCACTTCATGAATAATCTCATCCCGCAACTCCGGCGCATCGATCGGAAAGGCGATCTCGATCCGACGCTGGAAATTTCGCGGCATCCAATCCGCGCTCGATAAGTAAACCTGCGGCTCGCCCGCATTCTCGAAAAAGTAAATCCGGCTGTGCTCCAGGAAACGCCCGACGATGCTGATGACGCGAATGTTCTCACTGAGCTGCGCGACATGTGGACGCAGACAGCAAATGCCGCGCACGATCAGGTCGATGGTGACTCCCGAGCAGGAGGCTTCGTAAAGTTTCTCAATGATTTTATGGTCGACGAGCGAGTTCAGCTTGGCGATGATCCGGGCCGGCCGTCCCGCTCGCGCGTGATCGCGTTCGCGTTCGATCAATTCGATGACGCGGCTGTCGAGATCGAATGGCGCGACCATCAGCTTCTTCAAACCAGGATACCCGGCCAGACCGGTGAGGGTATTGAAAACAATCGCGACCTCGTCGGTTAACTCCGGCTCGGACGTGAGGAGGCTGAAGTCCGTATAGATTCGCGCTGTTCTCGAGTGGTAATTTCCGGTGCCGAGATGGACATATTGCCGGAGGCGATCCGGGTCGCGCCGCACGATGAGCAAGGCCTTGCAATGCGTCTTCAAACCAACCACGCCATAAACAACATGCGCGCCCGCGTCCTCCAGCCGCCGCGCCCAGCGAATGTTGGTCGCTTCATCGAAACGCGCGCGCAATTCCACCAGCGCTGTGACCTGCTTGCCGGCATTGGCCGCTTCAATCAGCGCCTCCACCACAGGCGAATCGCCGCTGGTGCGATAAAGCGTGATCTTGATCGCGAGGACGAGCGGATCAGTCGCGGCACGCTCGATAAACTCGACGATGGTGTCGAAGCTTTCGTAGGGATGATGCAGCAGCACATCCTGCTTCCGGATCACTTCGAAAGCATCGGCGTGCGGCGGGAGCGCCGGATCAGTCGCAGACTGGAACGGACGGTCGCGCAATTTGGCAAAGGCGTCGTTCGTTACCAGAGGCATGAGGTGGGTCATCGAGAGCGGGCCGGCCAACTTGTAAATATCGGCCTCCTGCAAATCGAAAAACTGGAGGAGCAGATCCCGAAAATCGCGCGGGCAATCGGGCTCGACCTCAAGCCGGACGGCATTGCCTCGACTGGAACGCCGCAACTCCTGTTCGATCGTGCGCAGCAAATTCTCCGCTTCTTCTTCGTCGATATAGAGATCGCTGTTGCGGGTGACGCGAAAGGCGTGCACCCCGTCGAGGATCAAGCCGGGGAAAAGCTCGGCAATATGGTGCTTGATGAGGGAGGCGAGATAAATGTAATCCCAGGCCTCATCGCCTTTGGCGCGCGGGGCCAGAATCAGCCGGGGAACGACGCGCGGCACCTGCACGATGGCGAGCAGTGTTTCGCCGCCGCGATGAGCTCGCGCCCGCACCAGCAAATTGTGGCTCTTGTTCAGCAACTGCGGGAATGGGTGGCTCGCATCTACCGCCAACGGCGTCAGCATTGGGAAGACTTCCTGCGCAAAATAGCGCCTGGCCCAGGCAGCGCGTTTCGCGTTTAGCTGGGCAACTTCGTGAAGGCGGATGCCGCTCTTCGCCAGCGCCGGCAGCAGTTCCGCGTTCCAAAATTCATACTGTGTCGCCACCAGTTCGTGCGCGAGTAGCTGAATAGCGTTGAAGGTTTCCGTCGGCGTCATTCCGTCCGGACCGATTTCGCTCGTCTCGCTCGCGATCTGTTGCTTGATCCCGGCCACGCGAATCTCGAAAAACTCGTCGAGGTTGTTGGAAAAAATGGACATGAACTTGACCCGCTCGATCAGCGGCTGCGTCGCATCCTGCGCTTCTTCCAGGACGCGCCGGTTGAACTCGAGCCAGCTCAGTTCGCGATTGATGAAATTTCGCGGATCGGAAAAATCCGGCGCGCGATCCTCACTCGCCGTTTCCGGCAATGGTTCGACCACCGTCTCGTCAGTTCGCTCGACTTCAGCTGCGCCTGTTTGCATGGATGAGTTCGATCACCTACGTCCCGCTCGCAGATTGCGCAACCACCCGCTCGTCATCCCGAGCGAAGTCGAGGGATCCCGCAGGGAAAGCTTTAAGGTAAAGTTCCACGGGATTCCTTCGACTCCGCTGCGCTTCGCTCGGGACAACTGCAAAATGAAATCCGCACCACCTCGTCACCCCGCCGCCGCCACCTGCTGGTGACGGATGTCCTCCGCCGCCGTGGCGTAGACGGCGTCTTCCGCGATGTTGGTGGCATGATCCCCCACCCGTTCGAGATGCCGCGCGATGAACATCAAATTCAAATACCCGCGCAACTGTTCCGGATCGCGCGCCATCTGCTCGATCAATTGGCGGCCGACCTGCGCGTTCATTTTATCCAGGACATTATCGCGCGGAACGATGGCGCGCGCCGCCTGCTCATCTTCGCGCGCATAAGCATCGACGCTGTCGCGGAACATGGACATGGCGTGCTCCTGCATCGGGTTGATCAGGAGAACTTCCGGTAAGGCCGGGTGCTTATTTAATTTGCGAGCGTTGCGCGCGATGTTCGTGGCCTGGTCGGCCATGCGCTCGAGATTCGAGCTCAGCTTCATGGCGGAGACGACGCGGCGCAGATCGGACGCCACCGGTTGAAAACGCAGCAGCAAATCGATTCCATCCTTGTCGATCTGCTTTTCCAGTTCATCGATTCCTTCGTCATCGGCGATGGCGAGAGTGCAAAGTTCGTCGTTGCGCTCGCTCAAGCCTTTGAGCGCGCGCTCGAGGCTGCGCTGGGTCTGGCTCGCCATCATCATGACGTTGCTGCGCAAATTTTCCAGCGCGTGCTCGAATGTTCCCAGAGTGTGTTTTGTTTCTCCAGTCATTTCTCGTTAGTCGAAACTCCCCGTGACGTAGTCCTTCTTGCACTCCACCATGCTGTCATCCTGAGCCGCCAGCGGACGGCGAAGGATCTTACGCTTGTACTCAACGGCCACGAACGTGGAGCGGACACGCCACGCATTTATGTGAGGTCCTTCGCTCCGCTCAGGATGACAGAAGAAAGAACGCGCCTTCATTAACCGAATCTCCCTGTAATATAATCCTCCGTCTTTCGTTCCTTCGGATTGCTGAAAATCCTGCTGGTGGCGCCAAACTCGATTAACCGGCCGAGATAAAAGAATGCGGTGTAGTTCGAGCAACGCCCCGCCTGCTGCATGTTGTGCGTGACGATGACGATGGTGTAGTTCTCGCGCAGCTGGTAAATGAGCTCTTCGATTTTCGCCGTCGCGATGGGATCGAGCGCGCTACATGGCTCGTCCATTAGGACAACTTCCGGCTCGACTGCGAGCGCGCGCGCGATGCAAAGCCGCTGCTGCTGCCCGCCCGATAAACCGTATGCGCTGACATCGAGTCGGTCTTTTACTTCATCCCACAATGCCGCTGAACGCAGGCTCTTCTCGACCGCCTCGTTGATGCGGGAGCGCTTCGTCTCCCCCAGCACGCGCAAGCCGTAAGCGATGTTTTCGTAAATCGATTTCGGGAACGGATTCGATTTCTGAAAAACCATTCCGACGCGGCGACGCAGATCGACCACGTCCACATCGGGCGCATAAATGTTGCGCCCATCGAGAATAATTTCGCCGCTGGAAATCCGTGCTCCATCGATCAAGTCGTTCATGCGATTGAAGCAGCGCAGGAGCGTTGTTTTTCCGCAGCCCGATGGCCCGATGAAGGCGGTGACGGCCCGCGGTGGGATGTCGAGTTTCACGTCGTGAAGCACCTGGTTCGTGCCATAGCAAAAATCGACATTCGCGACCTTGATCATGGGCGCTTCATTTTCTTCCGGTTCCACCGTTGTTTGCGGCAACGCGCGAAGCATTTCCTTTTCCATTACTACCATGCGAGACGTTTCCTGGATTTTTCGCGCAGAATAATCGAGCCAAACGCGATGACAAAGACGAGCAGCAGCAGGATGCAGGCGGCGCCGTATTGCATGCGTTCGGTGTATTCGTTCTGAGGTATTTTCGAGCTAACGACATAAATGTGATACGGCAATGCCATCACGCCTTGGAACGGGAAATCGGTCCAGTGCGCCACCTGCCACGGCATCTCGTCGCGCAAGGCATAGGCGGCGGTGAACATGATTGGCGCGGTTTCGCCCGCGACGCGGCCGATGCCGAGTACAGACGAAGTCAGGATGCCGGGAAGCGCGTAGGGCAGCACGTTTTTGCGAATGGTTTGCCACTTGGTCGCGCCGAGGGCGAGGGATCCCTCGCGCAAACCGTTCGGCACCGCGCGCAAAGATTCCTCACTCGCAGTAATGATGGCCGGTAGAATCATGAGCCCAAGGGTAAACCAACCCGAAAGGAGGGACACGTTCCAGTGCAGAAAAATTACGAACAAGCCGAAGCCGAAAAGGCCGAAGACGATCGACGGAACGCCGGCGAGGTTGAGAATGGCGACGCGGATGAGGCGAATCAGTCGCGTGTTCTGGCTGTATTCATTTAAATAGATCGCGCTGCAGATTCCAATCGCGAGCGCCAGAACCATCGAGCCAATGACAAGCAGCGCCGTGCCCACGATGCATGGCCAGACCCCGCCGGCGGAATAGGCCACGCTCGTCGCGTCCACTTCCTGTGGATGCGTCGTTTTCCAGACACGGAACTCGGAGTCGCTCAGTGTGTATTTCTTTCCTTCGAAGTCGAAGACGAAAAGCGTTTGTGGACGCTGCGTGAAGAAGGGGACGTTGATGAAGGGTGGGCGCGAGATGAAAAGCGTGCGACTGCCTTTAATCCCGATGTCGAGAAAGATGTAGGTCGCGGCCGCGAGAATCGCGTAAGTGGCAAGGCGGAAGAGCCAGAAGGCCGCCGTCTGAACCATTCGTTTACGTATTCGCGTGCTCATTTTTTTACCACGAAGCTCACGAAGGTTTCTGCATCTCAGTCATTTCCTAAAACTTCCTGTCCTTCGTGGTGATAATCATCCGATCGACATGCGATAACGCGCGACCAGTTTCTGCGCCGCGAAATTGATCAGCAGCGTGATGGCGAAAAGCACCAGGCCCACCATGAAAAGCGCGCGATAATGAATGCTCCCGCGCACCACTTCGCCCATCTCTTGCGCGATGATTCCGGTCATGGTGTGCACCGGCTGGAAGAACGCGCCCAGTCCCTGCGTGAAATCGGGAATGGCAATGCGGTTCCCCGCGCAAAGCAGCACCACCATCGTTTCGCCAATGACGCGCCCAAGCCCGAGCAAAACGGCCGAGACGATGCCTGAAAGCGAGGCCGGCACGATGACACGCCCGATTGTTTGCAGCCGGTTCGCGCCCAAGGCGTAGCTAGCTTCCTTGAAGCCGCGCGGCACATTGCGCAGGGCATCCTCCGCGAGGGTGAAGATCGTCGGCACCGCCATGAGCGCGAGGAGACAGCCCGCCGTGAAAACGTTCAGTCGCTCCGCGATCGGCGCGATACCAAGCCAGTGAAAGAAACGCGACTGCGAGAGCTGGCGAATCGTCTGGCCCACCACCGCAATGCCGAAGAATCCGAGGACAACCGACGGAATGGCGGCGATAAATTCGACGTAAGGTTTGATCAGCCGTTTCTCGGCTGAGTGGGCCACTTCGCTCACGTAAATGGCGGAGGCAACACCGAACGGCACCGCAATCGCCAGGGCCACGACCGAGACCATGAGCGATCCCACGAGCAGTGGGATGATTCCGTACCAGTCCTGCCAGAAGCTTGCCGTGATCCAATCGCGCCCGAAAAGAAACGTCGTGATGGCGCGGTAAGCTGGCACCGGCACGTCCGGATTCCATGTCCGCAGCTTTTCGGTGGTTTGCGGCAGCGAAGCGAGGTATACGCGCGCGTCTTTGCTCCAATGCTCAAATGCCTGGCGTGTTTTTGCGTTCGCGAAAGGAGGCGGGTTCGCGAGCAGTCCACCGACATAATCTGTCAGCGCGGCCGCGGCAGTTCGAAACGCTTCGGTGTTGGCACGCAACGCCTGCATGGTCGCGGTTTCATCAACTGGCACGGCCGCAGTCGGCCGCTGCTCGGTTTCACTGGCGCGATCGCGATCGCCCGCCTGCAACGCAAGGGAATCCCGCAGCGCCACCGCCTTGTCGCCAGCGTCCGACACGAGGCCGTTCAGGGTATCGCCTGAGTCGCTGAAGGCAGTGCCGAATTCGTCGAATTTCACCACCGCCTCTGGCGTTTCATTGCGCTGCGCGACTTGCCGCACGCGGTTGAGGTCGCGGGAGAGGCCGGCATGCGCGTTCGCCGCCGTGCGCATGATGTCGACATACTCGAGTCCGGCGCGGCGATAGAGACGCACGCCACGCAGATTCTGGCTGAAAAAGCCGAAGCCTTCGCGGAAAAGGAAAATAGTAATCAGCGCCAACACAACGATGGCGATCAGCGCGTTACTGCCAAAGAACGCCTTGATCAGATTGTCCGAGCGCCAACGGCGGGCGACGGACTGCTTAGCAACGATCGGGGGAAGTGTGGCGACTTCGGCCATGATTCATCATGCCGCGCCGGATGCGGTCCGGGCAAACGAGGAAGTGTTACGTTTAGGTGACAGCGCGCGGCTGCGATGCAGCAGCGCCGTTACGAATGCCAGTCTCTATACCAATTGCTCCGCGAACGACTTCGAACCGGTCTGGACCCAGACATCAAACCATGCCGCGATCCTCTTGCCGAATTCACGCGGAGGTTCAGTGAAAAATCGTTCCGCCAACTCGGTCGCGCCTGTCTGTAAGTCGGTCTCACTCATTTCTATGACCGGGAGCAGGTTTTGGCCTTCGCGCTGCCATGGCAACCTGCCGTTCTCGTCGCGCAACCGATTCTCGAGAAAACTCAAATCGTGTGCGCGACCCAGCAAAGTGCCAAGGGAACCCAGCTCCTCCGTGAGGCTTTTCAGCACCACGCCCTTAATCGGCTGAAGAATGCGGAGTTGATACCAAAGTGTTTTCACCTTGCTGCGCAGCTCGTGAAAAGTTTCCGGGTTCGGGTTGGCCTTTGCTTCCCCCAACGCTTCTCGCGCCTGCTTGTAACTCAGCTGCACGGCACGACGCAGCTCTTTGCAGTCGAAATGAGTGAGCGACCAATCGTCGGGCGCGGCGCACGCCTTTTCCAGCATCGGGATAACCTGAGTCTGCCACTCCGCAAACCCGGCCACAAAATTCTCGAGCTCGATGGTCAGTATTTCTTCGAGCTTTCGATAACCAGCGCCGTTCCGGCGTTGTTTGATCCGTTGCAGCTGCCGCACGGTCTGCAACCGCACTTCCGCATCACGAATCTCGGAGATGAGCCGGCCGGCGTCGCGCAAACAGGCATTCTGTTGTTGAAACAAACCGCGCCCGATTTCCTTGCGCACGAGCCGCAAGGCGGCACGCGCCTTCTTTAGATGCTTGCGCGTGCCATGCACCGGGGTCTCCTTGCATTCTTCCGCACCCGAGGCGATGGCGATGGCGCCCTCGATCTGTTTGCGGTAAATACGGCGCAGATTCTCCTCCAGTGTTTCGCCGTGTTTCAGCTCGTAACTCATTTATTCGCGCGCGAGTTTGACATTACTGTAGCGTTTTTCACCTGTGACTTCCCGCCCGAACCACGTTGGCGGCTTAAACCTGGCACAGCTCAGTTCACTCGGGAACTCCACTTCGGCAACCATCAGACCTTGGTTTCGCCCGTGATAAATGTCGATCTCAACCGTAAAATTTTTCCAGCGTACTTCATACCGAGTCTTACGTAACCGTCTCCCCACCGTGGCCGGCCACACGATGGCAAATTGTTTCGCGCTCAGCCGGATTTCGCGCTCCTCCCGCGCGGAGCCGCGGCC
>JBBRAF010000012.1:0-87443 GCA_038207045.1 Chthoniobacterales bacterium | reverse complement strand
TATTCCCGCCCTTCCGCGCTCAACGTTCCGCGTTCCGCGTTTAACTGACCCTATCGTCCAGTGGCCTAGGACACCGCCCTTTCACGGAAAAAAACACGGGTTCGAACGCCACGCGCAGAGCGCGCGTTTCCGCAACGCCGGAGGCGCACTCTGCATAAAAGATGGGTAATGGCTTCAATCCCGTTAGGGTGCCGGAATGTGCTTGCGCGTGGAAGCATGGCTCCCGATATTCCCGCCCTTCCGCGCTCAACGTTCCGCGTTCCGCGTTTAACTGACCCTATCGTCCAGTGGCCTAGGACACCGCCCTTTCACGGCGGTAACACGGGTTCGAATCCCGTTAGGGTCGCGTTTTCTCGAACGGAGGAGCAAGCGAGGTTGCTGAGAAAAAAGTGGCCTCCGCAAGTAGCGGCAGTTTTATTTTTTCCACAACCATTATCCTCTTCCATTTTATTTCTAGAACAGGGAATGCGAGGGAAGTCGGAATTATTAACGCTGTTGAACAACACGCAAGTATCTGTCTCGTCGTCACCTGTTTTTTTGGGCGATATTAGCTGAACTCTGAACTGTCGAATTTCTTTACGGAAAAGCAGGTTTGACTTGTTCACACGTTATTCGCATACAATTCTATAATGTTGTTCAATAGCTGTTTACACGAAAACTGTAGCCTTGGCATGGTCGGTGCTATCCGCCCTTGTGAGGAAAATTCTCAGCCACCATTATGATGAAACCATTTAAGATGCTCTTAGCTATCGCCGCGGTCTGCACCTTCGGTTTTGCCAGCGCGGAAGCAGTGCCAATCACCGGCCTCCTGAATATTAGCGGGACGGCAACGTTCGACAAAGCGCTCCGCCATGCCACCGAGGTAACCTCGTTTGATAACGTGACGGCGGGCGGTGGAAACACGGGAAGCTTCGCCACAATCTCCGCGGGCACCCCCGTCATGATGGCTTCGCCTTATATTTTCAACCCTTCGACCAGCACGGCGGCGCTGTGGAGCGTCGGCGGATTCACATTCGATCTACAGACTTCCACTGTGACTTTGCAAAACAGTCACTTCCTCACCATCACGGGAACCGGCACAATTTTTGGGCCTCCTGGCTTTGATCCGACGCCGGGCGTGTGGGCTTTTAGTTCGCAGAATGCAAGCGGCCGCCCGCATACGACATTCACGTTTTCTGCAAACACGGAGGCGGTGGGCGTGCCGGATGGCGGGATGACGATGACTCTGCTCGGGGCCGGTTTACTGGGGCTGGCCGTCTTCCGCGCGAAAATCGTGAAGCGCTGATAAAATTCTTCCCAGACATCTAGCGGCCGAGTTCGGCGAACCGGGCTCGGCTGTGCTCTTTTCGGGACCGAGCGCCAGGCAGCGCGGCGCGGCCCGTCAAGAACGGCGCGGAGTGGCGACCACCAGCCCGGTGAGGAGAAATACGACCGCGGCAGAGAACAAACAAAAACGACAGAAGGCGTGCAGGAGAAACGCTTGCACAAAAAGAAACCAAAGCGTGCCGGCGAACATGAACCCGACAACGATGGCGAAATATATTCTCGCCCGTGCATAGCCGAACGCGGCGAAGATAGCGAAGGTAAACGCCGTGAAATAGCCAAGCACGCCTAACGCCGCCACCGGCATCGGGCCGATCCTGGCATAGACGCTGCCGAGGACGCGGAAACAATCGGTCGACCCACCGCAGACCGCAGTTTCGCCAGACAAGAATTGAACCGTCAGATAGGTGGCATCGGCCAGGCCGGCGAGGGCGAGGACGGCGGCGATGCTGTAGACGATGATCGGGGCGCGCGAGACAGGATTAACGGACGAGCGCTTACTTTTCATGTCAGGAGGCCAGCGGCTAAGGATGTTTGGGAACTTCCGCGAGCGCCTCGTCGATCGCTTTCCGGACACCGTCGGGATTCAATGAAGTGGGCGGCAGCTGGTGATTATTGATAAAGATAGTCGGTGTATTTTTCACCCCCAGCTCGGCGCCACGTTTCTGATCGGCAGCGACTCGCGCTTTGACCTCTTCGCTGTTCGCATTTGTTTTAAAACGAGAAATGTCCAGCCGCAACATGGCCGCGTAGGACTCGAACAAACGCTCGGCATCGGGAGATTTACTCCACGCGGCCTGCTCACGGTAGAGAAGATCATGCATGTCCCAAAAGCGACCCTGCCGGCCGGCTGCTTCGGCAGCAAAAGATGCCGCATGCGCATTCTGATGGATGTCGAAGGGAAAATTGCGGAAAACAACGCGAAGCTTGGAGCCGTAGTCCTTTTCGATCTGAAGCAGTGGCCCGGCCAGGGCGCCGCAAGGCGGGCATTGAAAATCTCCAAACTCCTCCAACGTAACCAGCGCATCCGTCCCTCCGCGCGCGTGAAATGATTCAGCTTTCTCGTCCGTGATCGCCGTTTCCCTCGCAATAGTCGGTGGCGCGGGCCGTTTCGCGCGATAGAGCAGCATGCCCCCACCGAAGGTGAACATAGCGCAGAGGAAAACGATGGCGAAAGGCAGATAACGTTTCACAATGGACGCAATGAACGAGACGCAAGGGAGCTTGCGATGACGCAAGGCACGATAAAAAAAGGGCCTTTTTTCGTCATCGCGCTGGCATCATGCCGTGTCAGGGCCGAAGGCGGAGAACCGAGACGCAGCGTTCTCGAAATCCCACTCGGCAATGACCAAAGAAAAGGGGCATGAACGTTTGGAACAGATTGGTTCGTTTGTGCGCGAGGAAGAGCATCAGAAGGTTTGGCGAGTGCGCGGAGCGAGCAACTCCATGTCATTGTCAGATGCAGAATAGAAGACAAGGTCCGATTTATCAAAGCGGTCGCCACGCCAAGTGTGAAGCGAGTGGAATACAGCGCTATCGGCAATTAAGCCCGCCAGTATGGCGATGCGAGGATCACCAAATTCGGTTTGTGGGAACTGCACCCCGGCCGCGCGTGTCCATTCTGCCACCGGACGTGATCGCAAATAACTGAGCACTCGTAATGGTGGCAGGATTGTAGTCGTCACCGCGTTCCGCAAGAGGCAACAGGCCTCGACCACCCCTGTATTCGACTTCGTCTAAAGTCGAGACGATACGGAGGTATCCCTCCGAGACTCTTGATTTAAGCCGGTGCGCCGCCGAGGGCGCCTGGGAGAGGCGGAGTGACGTCAGGAGCAACCACCACTTGCTTGGGGGGTTTCTCCGGTTGCATCTTTTCGCCACCGCGCGGCGTGATACCAGGCGGGGGATTAAGCATGCGGCCGTGCGCGATGATGTCCCTGATTTGCGAACCGTCGAGGGTCTCGAATTCAAGTAACGCCTTGGCGATGGTATCGAGTTTATCGCGATTGGCGGTCAATAGTTTCTTTGCCGTCGCATAGGCCTCATCGAGAAGGTGGCGCACCTCGCGGTCGATCTGTTCCGCCGTGGCTTCGCTGTAATCGCGGGCGCGAGAAATATCGCGGCCGAGAAAAACGTAATCCTCGTGATCGCCATACTCGACCATGCCCAACTTCTCACTCATGCCCCATTCGCAGACCATCCGCCGCGCGGTGGCCGTGCCCATTTTGATATCGCCGCGTGCGCCATTAGTGACATCGCCGAAAACAAGCTCCTCTGCGACGCGGCCGCCCATGCTAACGGCGAGGCTGTCGAGCAGCTCATTCTTGCGATTGGTGTATTTATCTTCCTCGGGCAACCACATCGTGCTGCCGAGAGAGGGGCCGCGGGGTATGATGGTAACCTTGTGCAGCGGCTCAGTGTGTTCGAGAAGTTCGAGCAAGAGTGCGTGACCAGCCTCGTGGTAAGCAGTGTTGGTCTTTTCCTTTTCGCTGAGCGCAAGGCTGCGGCGCTCCTTGCCCCAGCGCACCTTATCGCGCGCTTCTTCCAACTCGGCTAAAGTGACTCCTTTAAGATTTCGGCGCGCGGCGAGCAGGGCGGCTTCGTTGATGACATTGGCCAGCTCGGCGCCGGAGTACCCGGGCGTGCCGCGAGCGACGACGGCAAGGTCGACGCCTTCGGCTAGCTTCACTTTTTTGGCGTGGACCCGCAGAATTTCCTCGCGGCCTTTCACGTCGGGAAGATTGACCGTGATCTGGCGGTCGAAACGTCCGGGACGGAGGAGTGCAGGATCCAGAACATCGGGCCGGTTGGTGGCGGCAATAATGATGACACCTTCCTGCGTGTCGAAGCCGTCCATCTCCACGAGCAAAGCGTTGAGGGTTTGCTCGCGCTCGTCATGGCCCCCGCCGACACCGTGGCCACGATGGCGACCGACAGCGTCGATTTCATCGATGAAAATAATACAAGGCGCGGATTTCTTGCCCTGCTCGAACATGTCGCGCACCCGGCTGGCACCTACGCCGACGAACATTTCGACGAAATCTGAACCGCTGATGGAAAAGAAGGGTACGTCGGCTTCCCCGGCGATGGCGCGTGCTAACAAGGTCTTGCCGGTGCCGGGCGGCCCGACCAGAAGCACGCCTTTGGGAATGCGCCCTCCCAATTTCTGAAACTTCTTCGGGTCGCGCAGGAACTCGACCAATTCCTGCACTTCATCCTTGGCTTCCTCGACGCCGGCGACATCGCGGAAAGTGATTTTGTTTTTGTCCCGTGCGAGCATCCGCGCTTTCGATTTCCCAAAATTGAGCGCGCCCTTGCCCGCCATGCGGATTTGCTGGCGAAAGAGGAAATAGAGGACGAGGAGGAAAAGCGCGATCGGTAGAAAGCTGAGAAGCGTTTGCGCAAAAAGATTCGATTCTGTACGAATGTTCGGCTGAATCCCCGCAGCAGTGAGTTTGTCCTGAAGGTTGCTGGTGAAGTTCAGATAAACGGTGGTGCGAAACTTGACAGCCTGCTCCGCGCCCGCGGTTTGTTTGCGGTAAAAGCCGACGAGCGCCTGGGTGGGTTGGCCTTCCTGCACCACGAGAGTCAGCGGGAGATTTTTGTCGTTAATGATCTGCTTGTTGTCGAGCAGCTCGGTGAAGCGGTTGTAAGGAACGTCCTCGACGTTCTGGTAGCCGCCGTTGCGGACGAGCAGAGCCATGCCGATAAGAGCAAAAGCGATGGCGATGAGAACGATGCCGCGCCAGTTAAAGTTCGGCTCGTTGCTGCGCTTGTTATCGCGCGATGAGTTACGGTCGTTTTGCGCCATTAAGTCAAGCGCGCGGCATGACCGCGCGGGGAGGGAAGGTTACATCAGCCGGCTGGCATTGCAATGAGCAGGAGTCGCGCCCGCTCGGGATGGCCGGTTGTGACCGCGGCACGCGCATTGCGTCACAACGGGCGTCGAGTAGCTTTTCCACTGGCAAATTAATGAGCGAACTCCTTACCCACGTCGCCGATCGCATCGATCGCGCGGTGCAGAAAGTGACGCCGCTGGCCTATCGCGTGCGACGGCGGAGCCGGCGCTGGATGCGGCGGGCCATGCGCAAACCGCGCAGCGTCTCGGAAGGACCAAATCTTTTGCCCCTGCTCATTCGCGTGCTCGCCACTTTCTCGAAGGCCGATGGCGTTCTACTCGAGGAAGAGATCGACTCCAGCCTCGGCTTCCTTCGTTACGATTATCCCGACGCCGTTTATTCGGAGCTGCGACAACTCTTTCGCCAGGCGCTCTACGAACAGCAGGACCTGACCGCGATGGCGCAAAAGCTTAGCCTTCAGCTGGGCGCCGACCGCAAAATCATGCTCGGCGTGCAGCTTTACGATCTCATCTCGCAAGCCGGTCTGAAGCAGGAACAGGTGGTGCAATTTTACTCCTTCATGTCGCAGCTGGGCATGGCGGCGCAGGCTATCGACATCGTTTATCAATTGAACGCGAGCGAGGACGCCGATGCCGCTATCTACCAACGGGGAGCGTCGCCGCTGGAATCGATTTCCTTCGGGAGCAACGGCGCGTCCGACGTGATGTTGAAGAGCCTGAGCGAGACCGACCGGCTCTTGGCCTTCCGCTATCACGATCTCATCCTGCTGAAAAACCACAGCGGTCAAAATGTCGCGGTTCGCGGCCGTCCCCTGGCGCGGGGCGGTTTCTGCCGCATCTATCCGGGTCAGAGAATTCTGGTGGGCGATCAGGTGCTGAGCTACCAGGATCTGGCGCAATATTTTAACGCCAAGAAAAACGTTTCGCTTCCGCAGATTTTCATTCGGGTCAATCGCGATGCCGATGAGGTGGAGCTGGAGCGTTCGCGCACACGCGAGAGTGCGCTGGAAGTGACCTTCGGTCTGAAAGTGAAGGTGCGCGCTTTGAAAGATGTCGATGCCGAGCTCAATGGAACTAAGCTCATCGCGCGAACGGAAGTTGAGGCTGCGCTGGATGACAGGATCATATTCCAAAACGACAGCGAACTTGATCTGACTGGTTTGCGGCGACGGGCCCGCGCGCTCGGCGGACGTTTTCAGCTTAAGGCCTCGAAATCCGAATATTTGGTTTCCAATAATTCCAGCCTGCTTGAGGCAGACGACATTCTCCTTTCCCCGGGAACCGCGGGAGACGTGCTCCTGAAGATCTTGTGCGATTACGACAAACGCGTGGGCACGGTCGAAGTGCTCGAAGCGGATCGGCCGATCATGGTGGGCGATCACGCCGTGCGCACCAGCGCACCGCTTCGGGACGGCGACACCATTGGCATCGATGTCGGCCAATTTCTGCGGTGCAATTTTTCCGAACGAATCATCGAGGAAGAACGCAACATCGTCCGCACGCTCGAGGTAAACGAACTTTGCCATCGCTTCAGTGGGGGCGAAGTGGGGTTGGATGGAATCTCGTTTGCCGTCGGTCGCGGCGAGCTGGTTTGTGTGATGGGCGCGAGCGGTTGCGGTAAGAGCACACTGCTGAAAACACTTGCCGGCCAACTCCAGCCCACCAGCGGGCAGATTCTGCTCAACGGTCAATCGCTTTATCCGAATCTCGACGAACTGAAACGCTATGTCAGTTACGTGCCGCAGGAAGATGCGTTCGACGAGCATCTGACCATCGGAGAGAATCTACAGTTCGCCGCCGCGATTCGCTCCCCGCATTTATCGCGGCGCGATCGCATGCGCCGGCTGGAAGGTAAACTGGTTGAGCTTGGCCTGAGCGAGCGGCGCGATGCCGTCGTCGGCAGCGTCGTGAAAAAAACGCTGAGCGGCGGTGAGCGCAAACGTCTCAACATCGGCCTCGATATGATTGGTTCGGCTGATGTTTACCTTTTCGATGAGCCGACTTCCGGCCTCAGCTCGAAGGATTCCGAGCATGTCATCGAGATCATCCGCTCGATGGCGCACAACAAGATCATCATCGTCACCATTCACCAGCCGAGCTCGAAGCTTTTTCAGATGTTTCACAAAGCCATCCTGCTCGATAAAGGCGGACGACTGGTCTTCTTCGGCACGCCTACCGAGATGTTGCGCTATTTCGCCGAAGCGGAACATCAACATCAATTCGGCGCCGATCTCGGTGCTTGCCCGTCATGCGGAACGACGCGGCCGGAATTTATTTTCGATGTGCTGGAGACGCCGCTGCGCGATCTGAGCGGCGACGTGATTTACGAAGAGAACACCCGCGGTCAGCTGGTGGCGGCGCGACGTTACTCACCCGAGTTCTGGCGCGATAAATACGAAGCCTTCCGTCTCATTCAGGACGTCAAACAGATTTCGCTCCGCAAAGAACCGGTTGCACCACTGCCGAAGGCGCCGGCGGAAAAGCGCAAGCGTTCACCCGTCCGCTGGCGCGATGAGTGGACGCAATTGCGCACATTGCTAAAGCGCGCCTTTCTCAGCAAACTGCGCAACCGGGGAAATCTCTGGATCACCATCGGCGTTTCGCCTGTGCTTGCGTTTATCATCGCGAGTCTCTTGCGCTATTCCGATAGCGGCACCTACGACTTCGCGTCGGCTTATCACATCCCGACTTTCCTGTTTCTCACGCTCATCGTGGCCATGTTTCTGGGCCTGACCAACAGTGCGGATGACATCATTCGCGATCGCGTCGTGCTGCAACGCGAGCGCAATCTCAATGTGCGGCTGCCCTATTACGTTTTCGCGAAGACGATTTCGCTCGGTGTCTTCGCCCTTCTGCAATGTTTGCTCTTCGTTCTTATCGGGAATTACATCCTCGAGATTCGCGGAATGTTTTGGATCTACCTCGGCGTCGTTTTCATGACGGCGATGGGTGGGATCGCGCTCGGCCTCGTTATCTCCTCCCTCGTGGCCGATCCGAAGACGGCGGCCAACATTGTTCCGCTGGTATTGATTCCGCAGATCATCATGGGCGGCGCGCTCATCAAGTATGAGGACATGAATCGCAATCTTGCCCTTGTTTATACTTTCACGCGGTGGTTCAGCGAACATCCGAACAAGGAGCAGACCACGAAGATGGACAGTCGCTTGCAGGTGCCAATCATTTGCCAGTTCATCGCCATGCGCTGGTCGTACGAAGAGCTTATCGTGGCCCAGGCAAAATTGAATCCGCTAACGCGACGGCAGGACCGAGCGCAACGCGAAATCGACGCCATGGTCAGAAAACACGACCTGAAACCGCAAGCGAGCAAGCGATTGAACGATCTTAAGGAAACTCTGGCCGTGCTCTCCGGTTTGGAAGCAAAAACGCCGAAGGATCTCGATCGTTATCTGACAGAGGTTGATCAGGTGCTTGATGCGAAACGACCCTTCGGTCGCGGCGTGTTCAAGGATGCCATCGGACCCGTAACGGCGGAAACGCTGTATCAGAATCAGAAGGTGTCGGATTTGGTTTCGAACTCCGAGATGGAACAGAACGATTATCGGCGCGGCGGAAAACCGAATGTGTTTTTCGGGCAGCAAAAGCGCTATCTCGGAGTGCAGGTGGATGTTTTTGTCTTCAACACGTTTGTGCTTATCGGCTCGAGTGTCGCGCTGCTGGCGTTGCTGCATTTTATTCTGCGGCGGCAACTCGAGGTGCGACGAACGTAACGGCAGGTCGTCACCCTGAGCGGAGCGAGGACGCTCCAATTGCGGCTCGGAATGACACAGCGCGCGATTTGATCTAGCGTCAGGTTAGAATGCCAAAACAAAAACAGACCGCGCGCTTGATCGTCGCACCCAGCGACACAGACGCCGACATGCTTTACGCCACGCGCGTTTTTATCGGCGACCCTTTTATCTTTCTTGAGCAGAATGGCCGGCGTACGCTCGTGCTGAGCGATCTCGAGATCGATCGTGCGAAGACTAACGCGCAAGCCGACGAGTTCGTGATGTTGAGCGAGCTGGAGCGAGAGGTACAGGGAAAAGCGAAACTGGCGCCGGCCTACGAAAAAGTGCTCGGGCATTTTTTGGCGAAACGTGGAGTGAAGCGCGCGATCGTGCCGGCAAATTTTCCGCTCGGCTACGCCAACGAAATCAAGCGACGCCGAATTTCCCTGAGCACGAGCAACGGTTTGTTCTGGCCCAAGCGTGAGACCAAAACGGAGGAGGAAATCGCGAAAATCAGCCGTGCGTTGCGCATCACCGAGACGGGAATGAAACGCGGGATGGAAGTTTTAAAGGCGTCGCAACCGGGAGCGGGGAAAAAATTGAAGTGGTCCGGCAAAACGTTGACCTCCGAAATTCTGCGCGCGGAAATCGACAGCGCTATTCTTCGCGCCGGCGGTGTGCCGACGAGTACAATCGTGGCCGGAGGCGATCAGGCCTGCGATCCGCACGAGCGCGGCTACGGTCCGCTCTTTGCCGATTCGCTCATCATTCTGGACATCTTCCCGCGCGAGGCCAGGAGCGGCTACTGGGGCGACATGACGCGAACGGTGGTGCGCGGCCGCGCCAGCGACGAACAGCGGAAACTTTGGCAGACGGTGAAAGCGGGACAGGCGCTGGCGTTGAAGCGAATCAAAGCAGGGCTGGACGGAATGAGTATTCACAAAGCCATCCAGCAGCTCTTCGCCGAGCGCGGTTTTCCTACGGAGGTGCGCAACGGACGGCGCGTCGGATTCTTTCACGGCATCGGCCACGGGCTCGGATTGGAGATTCACGAGTATCCGCGATTGCAAAAGGTGACGCTGAAAGCGGGACAATGCCTTACGGTTGAACCGGGATTGTATTACCCAGGAATCGGCGGCGTCAGGATCGAGGACGTCGTGATCGTTCAAAAGAATGGCTGCCGGATCTTGTCGCGCTTTCCGAAGCAGCTGGAGATATAGGGCGACGCGCGGTTACGGACGGACAAATGAACGCCGCGAACGGACAAGCGTCTAACCTTTGCTCAATAGAACTATGTACCCTTACGGTTACGGATACGGTGGAGGCTTGATGGGAAACTGGCTATTCCTCATTGGTGTGCCGATGATCATCGGGCTCTGGGCGCAGTTCCGCGTCTCCGGCGCGTTCCGCAAATGGGGCGAGGTGCGCGCCAGCTCCAATATCACGGGCGCAGAATGCGCGCGCGAGATTTTGACGGCGGCAAACATTCGCGACGTCGATGTGGTCGAGACAAATGATTATCTCGGCGACCATTATGATCCGACGAGCAAGAAGCTCTGCCTTTCCACGAACGTTTACAACACGCCCTCAGTCGCTGCGCTCGGCATCGCCGCGCATGAGACCGGTCACGCCATTCAGCACGCCAAAGCTTATGCGCCGCTGAAATGGCGCATGGCTATTGTGCCGATGACGATGTTCGCTTCGCGTCTGCTACCCTTCGTCATTTTTGGCGGCCTCATCTTTCACATGATGGGTCTGATCACGCTCGGCATTTACTGCTATTTGATCCTGCTCGTCTTTCAGCTCATCACCTTGCCGGTGGAATTTGACGCATCGCGACGGGCCAAAATTATTCTCCAACAGATGGGCATTGTACAGCCAGGGTCGGAAGTGGCCGGTGTGAACAGTGTGCTTAACGCCGCTGCCCTCACTTATGTCGCCGCTTTTATCGCGGTGCTGGGCAACCTGCTTTACCTCATGTCCGTGCGCGACCGCCGCAATTAACCGCGGCCGCATTTGAAACGGATGAACGCTATTCTCGCCCCTCCGCGCCGTATCTCCGATTTGTTGTCGTCGGGTCTGGACGCGACTGTTAGAAATAGGCGGGGGATGGACCAGCCAAGAACCGACGAAGATCAGCAGCTCGTTGCACGGACGCAGGACGGCGACGCCCGCGCCTTCGATCAACTGGTCGTGAAGTATTCGCCGCGTCTTTACGGTCTGGTCTACAACATGACCTCGAATCACGAGGACACGAACGATCTCCTCCAGGATATTTTTGCCAAGTCCTATAAGTCGATCCGCGGCTTCCGCGGCAAATCATCGTTCTATACCTGGGTCCACTCCATCGCCGTGAACATGACCCTAAACTTCCTGAAAAAGCGCGGACGCCGTTTTCATCTCAGCCTCGACGACGTGGACGCGAGCATTCAGAACGACAAGGAGTTCCTCGAGGTCACGCAAACGAGCAGCCCGGTGCGCGAAGCCGATCTTTCTGAGCTCCAGCGAAGATTGAACGAGGCCATGATGAAATTGTCTGATGAACACAGAGCCGTCGTCACGATGTTCCACATTCAGGGCATGCCCCACGCTGAGATCAGTAAAATCTTGCACGTTTCCGAAGGCACGGTACGTTCCCGGCTCTTTTACGCGAATCGGCAGCTGCAAAATTACTTGGATGAGTTTCGCAAAAATCCGGTGACGTAAAGGGCAGGGACAAATGGAAGAATTTAACGATAGCGAAATCAGCGCGCTGCTGCGTCTCAAACGTCACGAACAACCGCCTCCCGGCTACTTCGAAGATTTCCTGCACGAATTTCATCGTCGCCAACGCGACGAACTGCTGCGCCAGCCGCTCTGGCGGATCGCTTCTAACCGTGTCCAGGATTTCATGATGAACCTGAACGTGGCGCGGCTCGCTTCGTATCCAGTCGCGGCCACGGCGGTGTTGATTTGTGCAGCGGTCATCTCGATTAGAGTTTATCAAACCCCTTCAACGCCGAGCATGGCGCAGATCGCGCCCACTCTTACTCCACAGGTTGTCAGCGATAATAGTTGGAGCTGGACGCAGCCCGATTCCATTCGCGTCTCCACGTCATCGCCGCGTGTTCATTATTCGAATCTTTCAACTCACCGGTCGGCAACGCCGCCTCGCTACGTGCTGGACAGCATGCCTGTGAGTTATGAGTCGACTCTGCGATTCTAGTTCGCCCAAGTCGGGTTCTCGCGGCGTCGTGCGCGCTCTCGTTCTGTTCCTCGTCGCTGTCGCTTTGCCCGCGCGCGCGCAGGATCTAACGGCCGACACCATTAGCCGTCAGGTCAAAGACCTTTTCGATCGCTGCGCCAAGGCTGTGGTAAAGATTCATGGCGTCGACGAACACAGCGAACTTTCCGGCACGGGATTTTTCGTCGATCCCACCGGCACCATTTACACGGCCTATTCCGTAGGCGGCGAAGGCACGAATTTTAGCGTGGAGTTCGCTGGCAAAAAAATGCGGGCGCGGCAACTGGTGGCTGATCTGCGCAGCGGCATCGCCATGTTAAAGATCGACGCTGCGTCAACGGCGCTGCCGGTCGGCAAATCGGAGCAGCTTGGCATGACCGCGCCGCTGGTCATGATCGGTTACCCGCTTGATCTGCCGGAGACACCCAGCTTCGGCATGGTCGCTGGTTTTGATCGCAAATATCTCGACCGTTATTTCACCACCACGCATCTACGAGTGAACCTGCCGACGCAACGCGGCGAAGCCGGCGCGCCTTTGTTGAACATGAAAGGGGAGGTCGTCGGCATCGTTGTTAGCAGTTTGGAGAACAGTTCATCCTGTTACGCGTTGCCTATCGAAGCGGCGGAAAAAATTCGCGGCGATTACATGCGCTTCGGCGAAGTGCGCCATGGCTGGATCGGTGCGCACCTCGCGGAAGCGGCGGAAGAAAACGAAGGCTCCCGTGCCGAGCTGATTGACGTAATCGAGGATACGCCCGCAGCGAACGCCGGCATGCGCTCCGGCGACATTTTGTTGCAAGTCGGCCGCAAGTCCATTCACCGGCCTGACGACATTATCGACGCGTCGTTTTTCCTTACTGCTGAGGACACGGTGCCGATCACGATAATGCGAGGCGGCGAGAAGCTCACCTTCGAGGTAAAGGCCGGCTTTCATCCGGCGAGCCAGCATCCAATGATCGCGGCGCCAAGTATGAATCAGGCTTTGCCGCTGAAGCTGGAACGAACGCCGGACCGGACGCCTTAGTTCGTCATCCCGAGCGCAGTCGAGGGATCCCCGCTGCGAACCCTTCAAGGTACTTCCACGGGATCCCTCGACTCCGCTTCGCTGCGCTCGGGATGACGGATTGGCGCGGGCACACGCTTCGGCCGCCGGAATTGTTTCACGTAAAACAACAAGAACACGCCGGTGACGATTAGCAGCGAGCCGATCCACTTCAGCGACCAACCCGGATCCCGCAGAATCTGAATCGTGCTCTGGCCGAGATTTTCCGGATTCCAGGAAGCCTGCGACATCTTGAAAGTCAGCCCCGTCCAGGCTCGCCACCAGGAGCCGGGGAAACTGTAGGGATGATTCATCCAGCACTGACCGGTCGCGCTTTGGCCTTCAACCGTGGAGACGCGCAGCGAGCTCTTGAATCCGGCTGGCGCGTCGCTGCCCTCATTGCGCGCGACTTCAAAATCGAGCAGCTCGAGCGCGATTGGTAACGGGATCGAGCGAAAGTCGAATGCGACAGAGATCGGCGTGGTCGGCATGGCGATCTGCCAGCCGCTCGGGATCCATTGCTCGACGTGACTTCCATTTTGCTCGAGGCGGACGCGCACGCCGTCGGGTAAATCCTTGCTCTCGGATTTAACCGGCGTGAAATCCATCCACCGTTCCGCATGGGGCAAAACATTATCGACGACTAACTCCCAATCGGCCCAGCCGGTGGTGAGCGGTTTATTCAGCTCGAGCCTACCTGAAGAAACGCCGAGCTTCCGGGATTGTAACTCGTACGACACGGTGCCGCCGTCGTCGATGAACAGAGTAAGATGATTTTGCGCTGCGGCCGCCTCGTTCATCATCGGCGCGGCGCCCGCCGTCGCTGCGGTTTCGTTCCCTGACGCGTGATCGACTGCCGGGATGGGAATACCGCGGCCGGCGATCCTGACTACGACGGCTGGATTATTTGGCGCCTCGCTGAGTGAGACTGGCCTGCCATTTTCCAGGCGAAAATCAGGCCAGTAATTTTCAATGCGCGCGCTGAAGTTAGTTCCTGCAATGGAAATAGTTCTCGTTAGGTTCCGGGCCACATCGACGATTTGGGTGCGGCCGGCGAGCGAAACGGTGAGTAATCCTTTTTCGCTGTGTTGCGCTGGCGGCGAGAGCGACACTTTCACGCCGCTGCTTCCGCCTTTGGCGGCATGGCTGATTTGCTCGGGACTCTTTGCGAAAGCGAAAATGGACTCTTCAATTTCCATTTCGGTACCCGTGGAGCTGTCGAGCGGGTTCCTCACCTTTGCTGCGGGCGCCTTCCCCCGGCTCAATTCGATGTTTGCCAGGCCCATGGCGAAGCTTCCGTGTTGTGGGTCGCCGGCCAGCAGCCAGCTCTCAAGATTTTGTCCCATCATCCCCGTCTTGACGGAGAAATGCAGCGCCGGCATTCCGCCGGTTTCCAGTGAGCGTGGGTTTAACCTTACGTCGATGGCGCTGACGTAATCGACAATGCTCAACCGCGCCCCATTCGCCAGCATCCCCAGATCGCGCGGGTGCTCCACCGATGGCGGACGATGGAGGAATTCGGCGGCGTATCCTTTGACGATACCATCCGAATCGTACACTCGAAGCTGGTGTTCATTGACGAGCAGCCGATTGCTCGGCGGCTCGGTTTTAAACAACGTGAGGGTGCCTTCGATTCCCCAGATTCGTCCGATGAGCGAACCGGTCAGCAGTGTGATAATGCCCAGATGGGTGATGAGAAATGCGACATGATGCTTCCGCCATGGCCAGCGTGAGAGGGCGGAGACGATAAGATTGGCACCGAGAAGAATAAGCCAAAGATTGAACCAGGGGGCGCCGTAGACGTAGGCGCGGGCGACTTTCGCGTCAAAGCTCGACTCATAGATTGTGCCAGCAATGCTGGCGATGATAAGGACGGCGAGAAGAACAACCGCGAGCTTTACCGAGGCGAAGAATTTGAAAATTGAACCGCGCTGCCAACTCGGGCGCGGTGAAGGGACATTCGCCATGCGCGTGGAAGTTCCGCGCGAACGGCAGCGGGTTCAACTCATGAGAATGCTTGCTCGGGCGCGCTCTGCCTGAGCGGGAACCGCGTTAAGCCTTCAGCTCGTCCAGCTCTTCCACTGCTTGCGGATCGGCTTGGTGTAACGCGAGACTTTCACTTTCTTCACGCGGTCGATCCCCTCCTTCACTGCGTCGGCCGAATCTTCTGCCTTCGCTCTCATCGATTTCAGAAATGGCCAGAGAAACGGCAGGGAAATAACGCTCATTGCCGTGTCCTTCACCGACTCGCGCACTTCCTCGACCGGGTCGGATGGTCTCGACGCGTAGCGGATCGCGAGTCCGACGGCGATGCCTATACCCAGCGCGCCAAGCAGTACCGGGATCGGGTTCTCCCGCACGAATACTTCCGTCCGCTCACGCGCGGCGCTCGCTTTGTCCTTGGTCTGCTCCCACGCACCACTTGCCATTTCCGAGGCGCTCCGCGAGCCGTAGTCTTCCGTGCCGCTGACATCAGATGCGCTCAATGGGTCTCCCTCAAATTCATCGCCGCTTGGATTGATCATACAAAAAGAGTTCGGATTTGGCAGCCGCTTCGCGCGGACTTTCCTCCCCGTCATTCCGAGGGCCCTTTTGTCATTCCGAGCGCAGCGGAGCGGAGTCGAGGAATCTCTGTTTATTTTCCCAATCGAAAAATCAGAGATGTCTCGACTCCGCTCGACATGACAAGGGAGGGCTCCCTCGGCTTCGTTTCGACGCCTCTCGGGATGACGGAAGTGCTTTGCCGGTCATATTACCTGCGGCGTGAAGCTCAACCTCGGCTGCTGGATTTTTTATCGGAAAGGTTGGATTAACATTGATCACGATCCCTCCGTCCGGGCTGATCGATATGAGGACGCGACCGTTCTGCCAAGCGTGGCGCGCGATTCAGTAGAGGAAATTTACGCCGGCCACATCGCTGAGCACGTCGACGATGTGAAAGCGACCTTCATCCGCTGGCATGAGGTTTTGAAGCCAGGGGGTCGAATCACCATCACGGTGCCGGATTGCCGCGGGGCAAATCGTTTATGGCTGGAAGAGAAACGTTTTCCCGCGCTCGAGGTCGGTCCCGATGAGGGCATTCTCGAGGTCACTACGGGCGTGAAGACGCTTGATCTGCACGGGCGAGCGAGGGAAGCCGTCCTCCACAAGCGTGTCTTTGATGAATCGACGTTGCGCATTTGCATGGAAGCGACGGGCTTTGTCGACATCCGCAGCGTGGATAATCACGAAATTATGGTCGCGCCCTGCTCGGCGCTGGGCTGGCAAATCGCGCTTGAGGGTTTCAAAGCGATCCGGGCGCAGGAGACACTTCCCTAGGCACGCAGCATCTTCGGAAGAGGGAGAACTTGACGCGACAGGCTGGAACCTCTGCTTCCGCCACGAATCAGAGCAACCGGAGCGAATGCCCTTCAGTCACGGCGCCAGCCGATCAAGCCGCCATGACCCTCCCTCCCGCGTGTAACGGAAACGATCATGCAAGCGATTCGGTCGGCCTTGCCAAAATTCCATTCGCTCCGGGTGCACGATGAACCCGCCCCAGTTCGGTGGCAGCGGAATTTCTCCCGCATATCGTTTTTCAATCTCAGCCAACTTCGCTTCGAGAACTTCGCGTGAATCGATCACCTCGCTCTGCGGCGAAACGATCGCGCCCAACTGGCTGCCGCGCGGTCGCGAATGAAAATACCGCGTCGATTCTTCGCGAGAAATCTTCTCCGCCACGCCTTCGATGCGAATCTGCCGCTCCAGTTCCTTCCATAGCAGGACGAGGGCCGCCTGCGAATTGCGCTCAAGGTGCCGGCCCTTTTCGCTGCCGTAATTGGTGTAGAAAACAAACCCGGTTTGATTGTAGCCCTTGAGGAGGACGACGCGCGCCGTCGGCCGGTTCTCCCGCGACACCGTCGCCAGCGTCATCGCATTGACCTCGCTGATGCCGGCCTCAACCGCCGCGGTGAACCAGAGACCGAATTGCCGGATCGGATCGGGATCGAGATCGGCGCGGCGCAAACCATGAGCGGTATACTCACGGCGTAATCCGGCCAAATCGCTCAAGTCATTCACGGTCCCGCCAATTTATGATCGGACGCGAAGAGTTACAATTGCGACCGGAACGGCAATGCGACGAATTCCCAGACGCGTTCCCACATTGAACGCCGCCGGAATTGCTCGAGCGTGTACTCGCGGCTCTGCGTTAGATCGCGGGTAAACATTTGCTCCATCCGCCGCGCAAAGTCGCGGTCGTAAACGGCCAGGTCGAGCTCCTCGTTAATTTCCGCCGAGCGCGCGTCCAGATTCGATGATCCGATCATCGAAAACATCTCGTCTACCACCATCGATTTGATGTGAATCATGGTGGGCTGGTATTCGAAAATCTTTACGCCGCCTTCGAGCAGACGACCGTAAGCACTGCGCCCGGCTGATTTGGTCAACGGCTGATCATTATTCTCGCCCGGCAGCAATATCCGAACGTCGACACCCCGTCGCACTGCTTTTGTCAGCCCATCGACTTGCGCGTGCGTCGGCGTGCAATAGGCGTTCGTGATCCAGACGCGCTTCGTCGCCGCCGCAAAGGCGACCGCCTGCACGAGCGGGACGGGCGCCATCGAGAACGAATGCGAAGCCACCACTTGTGTCTTCAGATTTCCCGACGGTGCCAACGCCGGAAACTGGTCCGCGCCGCTCAAGCCTTCGGCTGCGGTCTTCGCCCAATGCTCCTGAAACTCCGCCTGCAACTTCGAGACCAGCGGACCGCGCACCTGCAGTTGCACATCCCGCCAATGATCCTTGTCCTGCGCATTCCCGCTCCATCGTTTTGCGAAACCGATTCCGCCCGTGAATGCGAGCCGCCCGTCAATCACGCAGACGCGTCGATGAGAGCGCCGGTTCGAGCGATCGACACGCCAGGAATGCATCGGATGGTAATAGGCGAATTTGCAGCCTGCCTCCTTCATCATCCGAACATCGGAATTGTCGAGGCTCCAGCTTGAGCCAAGACCGTCGAGTAACAGCCTCACCTCTACGCCGGCGCGCGCCTGTTCACAGAATGCATCGCGAAAGGCGCGGCCAACTTCATCGGAATAAAAAATGTACGCTTCGAAGTTGATCGTCTTCTTCGCCGCATGGATCGCCTCGAGCATGGCCGGAAAATATTCGTCGCCATTCTGCAACAGGTCGATTGCACTGCCCTCGAGTGGCACCGGATCCGCCATCGACAAGGCAGACCCAAAAAACTCCGGATCGCTTACCGCAAAGGTGTGCTCGAGGTGATACTTGAGGGTGTGGCGTCGGATCAGAAAAACGCACACCAGCACGATGATGGCGAGAACGGCAAGTGTCAGGCCGATCCATTCACCGATGGCCAGCTCCCACCATTTGGCGTTGAGCCAGTGGTCGTTCTTTCGTCGTCGCCGTGCCATCTCGTGGAATGAATCGCAGCGGCTGAAGGCGATGAGCGCGTCCGTCATCCCGAGCCGAGTAGGCGGCAAGGGACCTCACAAGCGTTGGAGAAGACGATCGCGAGGTCACTTGCCCCTCTCGGGATGACAGGACTCAATTCACCATCACCGGCGAAAGCGCACGTAATTTGCCGATGACGCGTGGCACAATCTCCAACGCGCGCTCCAGATCCGCCTCGGTGTTAAAACGGCCAAAGGAAAAGCGCAGGCTGCCGCGCGCTTCTTCATTCACCAGTCCCATCGCGCTAAGGACGTGGGACGGCTTGAGCGACCCGGTACGACAGGCCGAGCCGGCCGAGCAGCAAATGTTTTCCTGGTCCAGCATGAGCAGCGCAGCCTCCGATTCGATACCGTCGAACATGACGCTGGAAGTGTTGGGCAAACGCGGCGCATCCATTCCGTTGACACGCGCGTCACTCAAGTTCTGCAGCAGAGCTTTTTCGAAGCGATCGCGCAGGGCACGAACGCGAGTTTCTTCCTCGCGTAACTTTGTCATCGCGATCTCGGCCGCTTTTCCCAATGCCACGATCGAGGCGGCATTCTCCGTGCCGGCACGTCGATTGTTCTCGTGGCTGCCACCCAGCATCATCGGGCGAAAACGTGCCCGGCGATTCACATAAAGCGCGCCCACGCCTTTCGGAGCATGCAATTTGTGGCCCGAAATGGAGAGGAACTGCAGCGGCACATCGCGGAGGTTTATGGGAATTTTTCCCGCCGCCTGCACGGCGTCTGTGTGCAGCGGCACGCCTTTTTTCTCCGTCATCTCCGCGATCTCTTCCATCGGAAATATCACGCCCGTCTCGTTATTGGCCCACATGATGGAGACGAGGGCGGTGTCGAGGCGGATGGCGTCAGATAATTCGCGTAAGCTGATCCGGCCAGAACTATCCACTCCGAGGAACGTGACTTGGTAACCGCGCTCCTGGAGCTGTTGCGCGGGATTGCGCACGGCGCTGTGCTCGACCGCGGTGGTGATGAAGTGTTTGCAATCCGGTCGCGTCTCCAGCGCGGAGCGCATCGCTGTGTTATTCGATTCCGTGCCTCCGCTGGTAAAAACAATTTCTGCGTTTTCGCAAGCGAGCAGCGCCGCGACTTGCGAGCGCGCTTGCTCGATGGCATCGCGTACTTGCATGGCACAGCGGTAACCGCTCGAGGGGTTGGCGAAATATTTCTCCAAAAACGGCCGCATCGCTTCCAACACCGCCGGATCGATGGCCGTGGTGGCGTTGTTATCGAGGTAGGTGAGCTTGTCGGAATCGGTCACAACAGTTTCGAGATTATGCCATCGTCCTTTCTCCGCATAAACATCATTCCGCCGGTCGTGGCTCGTTGCCCGGATGTTTCGGATGTTGATGCGTGTAGCGAAAATAGAGATTGCGCAGGTAAACTGGCAACGGGAAAACCGCGCTCAGCACGCCCACCGAATCGTGCCGGTAAGCGCCAAAGTAAATGAGCAGCAAAATAGAGCCGATGGCGCTGCATTCCCAAAAGCCGAGAGGAATAATGCTCTTGCGTGCGCGTTCCGACGCAATCCATTGAATAATGAAGCGAGCGCCGAAAACGAGGTTGCCGGTCCAGCCGAGAATTTTCCAGCCGTTGACCGTGACACCGAACGCGCCCAGGTCCGCCAAAATTTGAAGGTGCTGCATGTCGCGAACGTTCGCGAAGAAGGCGGGCAGCGGCGAGCCTTTTCCTCGCCACCGAAGTTCGCTTAAGGTCTCGCAATGGAATCAATCTGGGACATCGCTAATCCGCATTTGCGCGATCTGGCGGTTTACCAGCCGGGCAAGCCGATCGAGGAAACGGCGCGCGAGCTAGGTTGCGATCCGGCGGAAATCATCAAACTGGCTTCTAACGAGAACCCGCTCGGCCCTTCCCCGAAAGCGATCGCGGCGATGAGGGCAGCGCTCGCACACGCGCAACTTTACCCTGATGGCGGTGCCTTTTACTTGCGCAACGCCATTGCGCAAAAGCTAAACGTCGGCGCGGAAAATGTGATCATCGGCAACGGCTCGAACGAAATCATAGAGCTGCTGGCGCACTCCTTCTTGAAACCCGGGGATGTTATTCTCACTTCCGAGCATGCTTTCATCGCTTACAAGATCATCGCGCGCGTTCTCGGCGCGCAAACAATCGAAGCGCCGAGTCGCGACTACGGACATGACGTGGATGCGATGCTGGCGGCCATTTCTCCACGGACGGAACTGATTTTCATCGCAAACCCAAATAATCCCACCGGTACTTCTCTTCCCGGTGAAGCCATCGCGCGCTTTCTCGATCAGGTGCCGCCGCAGATCGTCGTCGTTTTCGACGAAGCCTATTACGAATTTATGGAACATCCGGCGGACACGCTGCGGTATGTGCGCGAAGGCCGTAACGTCGTGGTCCTCCGTACCTTTTCGAAAATCCACGGGCTCGCCGGACTTCGCGTCGGCTACGGCATCGCCCGGCCGGAGCTGATCGGAGTGATGCAAAAAACGCGCGAGCCATTCAACGTCAACAGCATCGGCCAGATCGGCGCTCTCGCGGCCTGGCACGACGAAGAACATCAACGCGAGACGAAGCGAGTGGTGGATGAGGGCCGCAAATTTTTTGAACGAGAATTCGCCGCGCTCAATCTCCGCTTCATCCCCAGCGCCGCAAATTTCGTTCTCGTGAACGTCGAAGACGGTCTTGCCGTTTTTCGCGCCATGCTCGAGCGCAAGATTATCGTGCGCGCGATGAAAGGTTACAAACTGCCCGAATGGGTGCGTGTTACCATCGGTACACTGGAACAAAACGAGAAATGCATCGCTGCACTCAAGCACGCGCTGGCAAAGTAGTTTTCGGTGTGAAGGACACGATTGCGGCGATTTCCACGCCCATGGGAGAAGGAGCGATCGCGCTGGTCCGAGTTTCCGGAGCCAAGGCAATCGGTGTCGCAGACAAAATTTTTCGCGGTAAAAAGTCCCCGACCGTTTTTCGCTCGCACACACAGCATCTGGGCGAGATCGGCCAGAATGGCAGCGTTATCGATCAGGTGATGCTGGCGGTGCATCGGACGCCGAACAGTTATACTGGGGAAGATCTGGTCGAGATCGGTTGCCACGGCGGCGCGTTTGTTACCGCCAAAGTCTTGCAGGTCTGTTTGCGCGCGGGTGCGCGCGCGGCCCGGCCGGGAGAATTTACCGAGCGCGCTTATCTGAACGGCAAGCTCGACCTCACCCAGGCGGAAGCGGTCATCGACTTGATTCGCGCGCAAACCGATATCGCGCTGCGTTCCGCCACCGAACAGCTCGCCGGAAAGCTGGGTGAGCAGTTCCGCGAATTACGTCGAGAACTCATCGAAATCATGGCCCATCTCGATGCCGCCATTGATTTTCCAGAGGACGGAATCTCTCCCGACGACAGCGAGCGAATCGGAAAGCGCCTTGGTTCCCTGCGGCAGCAAATCAACCAACTCATCGCGACCGCGCCGACCGGTAGAATGCTGCGCGAGGGTTTGCGCGTCGTCATCTTCGGCGCAACTAACGCCGGCAAATCCAGTCTGCTCAATCGTCTCCTCGGTTTCGATCGCGCCATCGTCAGCGAGACCCACGGCACCACGCGCGACACGATTGAAGAATGCATGAGTTTGCGCGGCATTCCGCTGCGTTTGCTCGATACCGCCGGGTTGCGCGCACCGGAGACTTCCATTGAACGCGAAGGAATCGAGCGCACACAACGCTCTCTCGCATTAGCCGACCTGCGTCTGCACATCGTCGATGCGAGCACGCTGTCACCGTCGGACTTCGCCACGAATGCGGACGAGCTTCTCCTGTTGAACAAGAGCGATCTTTCGGAACACCCCGACTGGAAAACCATCGACGCTATTCGCATCTCGTGTAAAACGGAAGCTGGCTTGCCCGCGCTGGAGGAGGCGATCTACCAGCGCATCGGCGGGTCGAAACTTGGCGGGGAAAGTCCCGTATTGATTAACGTGCGGCATGTTCATTGTTTACAGCGTGCGGGAGAGGCGATCGCGCGCGCTCTCGATGCGATTGATGCGGGCGCGACACCGGAAATGTTCGGGATCGATTTGCGCGACGCTCAATCGGCTTTCGACGAACTGCTCGGCGGCGGCGACGAAGAAGCAGTGCGCGACGCCATCTTCAGCCAGTTCTGCATCGGGAAATGATCTACGAGCGCCTGCTCCGGCCGCTCCTTTTCACCCTTGATCCCGAACGCGCGCACCAATTTGCTCTGGCCTGCTTGCGCGTAGCCGACCATCTCGCGGCTCGGCGAACGCGTGGCCCGATTACGCTCGAGTTCGGGTTAAACTTTCGTCATCGCGTCGGTCTCGCCGCCGGCTTCGATAAAAACGGCGTGGCACTGCGCGCTTGGGAAGCGCTCGGTTTTGCGTTCGCTGAGATCGGAACCGTCACGGCGCGAGCACAGCCAGGAAATCCGTCGCCGCGCATATTTCGTTATCCGCGGCAGCGCGCGCTCATCAATCGCCTCGGCTTCAATAACGATGGAGCCGACGTTATTGCGGAGCGTCTGGCACGACTGCGCCAGCGCGGACGGTGGCCGGATATTCCTATCGGCATCAACATCGGCAAATCGCGCGCGACACCGCTGGAGGCGGCGGTGGAGGATTATCTTTACTCGTTTCGCAAATTGCGGCCGCACGCAGATTACATCGCGCTGAACATCAGCTCGCCGAACACGCCCGGTCTGCGTGAGCTGCAGGAGGCGCCGCAGTTAGACGAGTTGCTGCGTGTGATCAAGGCAGAGGGCGCGAGCGAACCGCTGCTGGTTAAGATCGCGCCCGATCTGGAATGGAGCGCGCTTGATGAATTGGTCGCGGTTTGCGAGGCGAATGGTGTCGCTGGAATTATCGCGACAAACACAACCTTGGATCATTCTGCCATTCCGCCGGCGGAGAATGAGGAAGGCGGTCTGAGCGGTGCGCCATTGCGGGAGAAATCGAGCGCGATCATTCGCCGGCTGACGAGCAAAACGCGAATTCCGGTCATCGGCTGCGGCGGGATTTCCGACGCTGCGTCGGCGCGGGAAAAAATCGATGCCGGCGCGAAGCTGCTCCAGGTTTACACTGGATTCATCTATCGCGGGCCGGCGTTAATCCGCGAACTGGCGAAGCTGTAGCGGGGCTGAATTAAGCGCGAAGTGAGCCGAGGGCACGAATCGGGTGCAGGAGAAGAATCATTATGTTGCGCTGGGCTTTGATTTTCCTGGTTGTCGCGCTTGTCGCCGCGGTCTTCGGCTTTACCGGCATCACCACCGCCGCCGCGGGCATTGCCAAGTTCCTATTTTTCCTTTTTCTGACTGTGTGTGCCATCCTCTTCATCGCTGGATTTGCGCTCGCGAAGAAGTTGTAACTAATCCGTTGTGGCGTGACTAAGGATCGGGCTCAAGAGTTGCCGGTGGCACCGAGAATAAGAGCCGCCGCATTTTTTCTTGGCGCGTTCGCCTTGGCCAATGTCTCGGTCCGGGCCGAGACGCGGACCTTCGCGATCGATCCGGTGCGGACGAAAGTGCAGTTCGAGATCAAACATTTTTTCGGCAAAGTCATCGGGGAATTCCACGATGTACGCGGCACGCTCGTGATCGATGTCGACCATCCGGAAAACTCATTGGTGACGGCGACTTGCCCGTCGCGCACTGTCGATACGGCAAATCGCACGCGTGACGGCCACCTGCGCAGCGAGCTCTTTGAAGTGGAAAAATTTCCGCGGGTTAATTTTCGCAGCAGCAAAGTCGTTCAGACTGCCAAAGATCAAGCCGATGTTACGGCTGATTTGACACTGCACGGAGTTACGCGACCGATTGTGTTGCACGTCACCTTGCTTGAGCGAAGCAAGCAAGCGAACGGAAAAGAAATCAGCCGCTGGCGCGCGAGCGGCGGAAGCTTCAGCCGGCGCACCTTTGGGTTGATGTGGTCGCGTGGCGTGGAGGCGGTTTCAGGGATCGGCGATGAGATTACGCTGAAGATCGAGTGTGAAGCACGGGAATGATCTGTGCTTTTCCCTTCTTCCAACGTTCTGGTTCTCAGGTGCGGGTTGGGAACGACTGGATTGAGGACGGCAAAGTCCTCAATTCGCTGCCAACGAACGCGGCTGAATTGATGTTCGATTCGTCGAGTGACAATCGTACAATCGCCAGCTGCGACGAGATGCAGTAGGGCGTAGCGCGACACGAAGCGTCGTTCGTCAACAAACTGAGAACGGCAGCACTCTCCTACTCTGATGCGTCAGCTACCACTCCTCACGGCCTGCGCTGTTCTGGTCATGGCGGCCGTCCTTTTTCGCGCACGCCTTCGCGAAGTGTTCTTTGCTTTTTGGTATGGCTCAGGTTCTGCCTTCACCCTGGCGTTTTTTCGAATTGTGCTCTTCATCACTTTCTTCCGTTCCGTCGACGTTCCCGCGACCGTCTGGTATAGCCAGATGCCAAACGAATTACGCTTCCCGCCTTTCGGGTTGGACAGCGTCCTGGCGCACTTGCCCGTAAATCCGGCGCTGGCACGGTCATCGGCAGCGGGCCTGTTGATCTGCTGTGTGCTGGCTGCGGCCGGCATATGCACGCGCGTCGCCGTCTGGCTGACCGTTTTATTGGGACTTTACGTTCTGGGCTTGCCTCATCTCTACGGCAAGGTCAACCATCTGCACCATCACTTGATTTGGTTCGCGGCCCTCCTGGCGGTGAGTCCTTGTGCCGACGTGCTTTCGGGCGATGCCATCGCGCGCGCCTGGCGGAAGACCAATTATCCTAACACAATAGCCGATTCCCGCAGATACGCCTTGCCTCTGCGCTTCGTCTGGCTGCTCATGGGCGTGATCTATTTTTTTCCCGGTTGCTGGAAACTCTGGAGCGTCGGGTTGCCTTGGGCCTCCGCCGATAACATGCAACTGCAGATGTATTCCAAGTGGCTGGAATTCGATGGATGGACGCCGGCGTTCCGCATCGATCATTTTCCTGCATTGTGCGTTGTCGGTGGAATAGCGACCATTCTCTTCGAGGTATCGTTCTTGTTCCTCGTCTTTTTCGCCCGACTGCGACCGTTCCTGATTCCTGCCGGCCTGGCTTTTCACAACGTGACAAATTCCTTCATGCGCATTTCGTTTGTTCCCCTGCAGCCAATGTACGCCTCATTCGTCGATTGGGGCTCAGTGTTCCGGTGGATCGGTCGCCGATTATTTCCGAAGCCAGTTCGTATCACCTGTAATGGACACCCTCGGAGACGGCGCTTGATCGCTTCCCTGCGCGCCCTCGACATTTTCGATCGCATCGAATACGTCGACAACGCAGCTAACTCGCAGCCAGTCCATCCTATTGCCGCCTCATCCCGCGGTGCTGGAACTTCGGCCATGATCGTCGTCGGAACAGTTTTGCTGGCAATGAACATCGGTCTCGGGCTGGGCCGGATTTCAGAAGCGTGGCCCTTCGCCTGTTATCCGACTTTTGCCTTCCGCGCCACCGCTCAGCGTCCGGTCCTTGCCCTCGCGGCAGGGACCGAGAATGGGAGCACCACCAAACTGAAATGGAATGAGTTGAGTCCGTACTTCGCGCCGGATCACGCGCGCGGGTTGCAAGAGTCTCTGCTGCGGATCAAGGATTTCCGGGCGCTGCGTCCCCGTTTGGAGGCGCTCTGGAAGCTATGGCGGCGCGATCATCCTGAGCTCCGCGACACCCGCAGCGTCTCATTTTACAAAGAGACGCTCAGCACCATCCCAGAGCAGTCGCATCTGAATCCGCTCCGGCGCGAACTTATCGCCACGCTCTCTACGAATGATTGAAAATGGCGTGATCGCCGTCGCCAATCCATCGGTGTCCGTCATTGTCTGCACGAGGAATCGCGCGACGCACATCCTCCATACCGCCAGCACCATTCTGGCGTCAGATTATCCTGACTTCGAGCTTCTGGTTGTCGACGAGAGTGCCAATGACGCCACGGCGGACGCGCTGGCGCCGCTGAAATCTTCAGCCTTGCGTTATTTCCGTATCGCCGGGCACGGCAAGGCAACGGCACTTAACTACGCCTTGCGCCATGCGCGAGGCCAATTTCTTGCCCTGACCGACGATGATTGCGAGATGGCGCCGGACTGTCTTGCCGCGCTGGCGGCGGCGTTTCGGGCTGATCCCGAGGTGGCGATTGTTTTTGGCGATGTCGCAGCGTCCCCTTACGACAGCACGCAGGAGCACATCCCGAAATGTCGCATTCCCCAATCAAATACCATCCGGCGCCCCACCCATTTTCTGCAGATGTCGGTCAAGCGCGGCGCGCCCTGGCTAAATTTCGGAATCGGCGCGAACATGGCAATCCGGTCAGCCACATTGCGCACAATCGAAGGCTGGGATCCTTGCGTCGGGCCGGGGGAAAAGTTTAGCTCGGGGGACGATCACGATCTTGCCTTTCGAATGCTGCTGGCAGGATCCGCGGTTCATTTTTGTCATCGCGCACGCGTGATTCATCACGGCATTCGGCGGCTCGACTCCATTGCTCACGATGCGCGAAGGGTCGGCCGCGGCTTCGGGGCGTCCTGTATCAAGCACTTGAAATGTGGCGCGCTTTATCACGGCGCCGCCAGGACGGTACCGTTCCACTTTGTCAGACTATGCGTGGAACTTCTTCACGGACGCCGCTCCGACAGCGCATCTTTCATTCGCGGATGGATGTCCGGTTTTTTCACCGGTCTATGCCATCCGGTGGATAGAAAAACGCGTCGCTTCGAAGACTGCCGCTCAGGTTGAGGGCCAGCAGCACAGTCGTCCTCTCTTAGCAGGCGGCAACGATGCAATTAGCTGAGTTGGCGGGGATAACAGTTCCGATACAACGGGCCCTGAGCAACTCGTCGCGCCAGTGCGCCTTAGCGATTTGGTCAAGTCCAGCCAAAGATTATCCGAAGCGTTGGCCGAAGATCGAGCTGTGGTCGTAAAATCTCTGCAAAAATCAGGGCCAGCAAATGGAAATTCGTCGCTTTTAAATGCGAAGTTTCGTTTAATAAAGCCGGGCACACCTTATGTGGACACGAATCCCGGACATTTTGATAAAACGCGTGTTGCGGCCGCCGATGAGGCTTCTCTTCGAACTCATATTGGCGCAGTTCGCGGTGTGGCTTTTCGGCAAATTGCGCGAATTCTTTGGTCATTGGCAGTTTGAGGAGGAAAGGGGCGCGCGCACCGCCATACAGCGTGAGGCGATTCGCAAAAAATACGAACTGCGGGAAGCCGATCTGGCGAAGATCGAAAAAGAAATTCCGGGAAAGATCAATGAGATCGTGGGCGCGGCCTTACTGGAAGCGGACCGGCAGACTTCCCGACCAACGAATCAGCCCGCTGACTCGTTCATGGAAAAGAATTCGCGGCGGAGGAAGCGGCGCGTGCGTCTGATCGCGGCTGCGAATCGTTAGCCAGAGCGCGGCGATTCGGGTAAATTCGCCAATTATGGTCAGCTAAGCTGGCTGATCGGAAATAGCGACTGGTGATATAGCTGTCGTGCCATGAGAAGCCCCGTGGCGATGCTCAATCGCAAGTCGGCAAGCAAAATTCAGTTCACCCATTTGCCGCCTTCGGAACTAAGAACAGGCAGCTCTTCGGTCATGAACTGCGTTTTGCCGAGCGCGCCCCACATATGCGTGCCGGTGGCTTTGCGCCAGTAGGCGCTCATCTCTTCGCCGGTGTGGCAGCCCCAGCTTTTAACGAAAGCGTTGCGCGCAAAAACACCCTTCTCAATATTCGTTAGCTCCTTCTCATGCAGCCATGCTTTGGCTGAGCTATCGATGACGTTGCTGTAGTCGAACATGAAACAGGCCCGGTTTGAGTGACCGAAATATTCGAACCCGGCGACCTTTACTCGATCGCGTGGTTGGCCACGGTTGAGGTAATCAATGACATCACCGCCCCTGCTAAAGTAGATAAGATTGAGGTTATATTTGTCGCGGACGGAGTTAATGTTCGAGATCAAGTCCACTCCGTCCTGTTTGCTGCGATCGAGGTAAGCCGGTTTGTAAACCAGCCAGGTGATCAGCGCGTCTGATCCGCGTTCCGCCCGCAATTGCTCGGTCCGAATGCGTGCGGCATGAACGAAATTAGCCCACCAATGATCATGCGGCTGAGATTTATATTGCTCCCACTGCTGCATCGAAACGCCGCCGACCGCGATGACCCATTCGCCATTGGGCGCGTTTGCGGCTGGCGCATCCTTCGTCAACGCCATTGCAGCCAGCACGACTAGCACCGGAATCCTTTTACTCATACCTTTAGAGCAGCACTATCTATGCTGAACGGCCGGTTCTGCAAGGGGTGAGCCCAAGCTTCGGCTTGCCTTCAGTCGCTGCGGCGGAACACTGTTTCGCGTGCAACAATTAGGCACCCTTCAACGGAGCTTCCGGCTGAGGAAGTTGACCAACCTTGCCGGGCTTTACCTATTCTGGTTGTCCGTCGCCGCTCTCTGCTTCAGCCATACTCCGAGCACATTTCTCCGCGCCGAAAGCGGTTACTTCCAAATCCAAAGTCGCCAATCAACAGAGTTGCAGCGGCAGTTCGTTCGACGCTTCTTTGCTACAAGCTATCACGGACACTACACGCCGCTTGCGTTTCGGTTGGAACTTGAGCAAACGAAACTTGCAGGTACGCGCGCGATTTTCTGGAAATGCCGCTCCGTTGCCGCCCTGGCGCTTGTCCTTACGGCATTCTTTGTCCTTGCTCGCGCCGTAGCCGCCGCCTTTAGCATCTCCCTGGTTCCCAGTGTTCTCATCAGTGGCGGATTGGTTGCGCTCTTCGCCTTTCAGCCGCTGATGATCGAGTTCGTTGCCTGGCCATTCCTCATCTTGCAAATGGGCTGGATGTTCCTATCCGCCGTCGCTCTAACGGGACTTGTCAATTCGACAACTTCTGCGCGCCCCGCTGCGGCTTCCAAATGGATCTGGCTCTCCGCAGCTGCGGCCTATGCCTCCATGCATTGCACCGGCCTCGGCTTGGTCACGGCCGTGGCGACGTCGGCCGTGCTCGTGCTGCTGCTTGTTGAAGCAAGGACCGAAACGTCAATCCGTTCTCACCGCAAACAGATCGGCGCCGCGCTGATCTGCCTTAGTCTTCTTGCAGCCCTCCACCTGCTCTGCATGGCATCTCTCCCGCCAGTGAGCGGTACGGCGAATTCTGTTTCCACGCGGGTGCCGGACCTTCGTTCACTCTTGGGCTTCGCCGCCATGTATCCGCTGTTCATCTACTCGAGTTACTTCGTTATAAGTCCGCCGCGCTACGATGTAGCTGTGCTTATGCAGAGTGCGTGGCCTTTCGCGATTGCGCTGCTGGCGTTGGCCGTAGCTTCCGTCGCCAGCTTGATTTGGAAGCCGCGAACAAAAACCGACAGCCCCGATGCGGCCACGCTCCCCGTGCTGCTGATGTTTTCGTTTGCCAGTTACGCAACATTCAGTGCGCTCGTGGCCTTCCGGGAAATGCGTGAGCCGTCGGCGCTTCCTCTTTTCGGCATGTTCGCCGGGGCGCGCTACATCGTGCCCGCTACCTGGATTTTGTTCGGCTTTTTCCTTTCGTTGATTGGGCCACTGGGTGCGCGCAAACCAGGTTTCGCCTCCAGCGCGTTTGCTCTACTCGCGCTTTGCGCATTCATTTCACAGAGTCAGTTTGCCAGACGGGTGCTTCCCAAGTTGCAGCCGAAAACGCAAATTTCGCACGCCCACGCCTGGTCGCTGATAGTCGCAATGTCGAGCGAGGCGCGTTTGGCCGGTCTGCCTGTACCAAACGTTATAATGGCGGACCTGACGCAGGAATTTTACGGGTGGGATCTCAAACTCTTTGAACCGGTTTTGCGCCACGACTTGCATTTGAAGCCGGACGAGCAAATCGCATTCATCGACGTGAAGGAAGCGCTCGGACCGCGAAGCGCCGAATACGCGCGGGCCGTTCCGTCGTTTATTCGCTTGCGTGAAATGATGCACGTGAAAGCCCCGGTGCGCCGTTAGACGCGAATGCTCGCGCTCAGAAACGTAGCTCATCTCGCGTAAGGTCATCGAGCATCTGGCGTTTGCGGATGAGCCTCAGCTTATCTCCGCGCACGAGCGCTTCCGCGGGCAGGGGGCGCGAGTTGTAGTTACACGCCATGACGAAACCGTAGGCGCCTGCGCTCATGATCGCGACCAGATCGCCTTCTTTCAATTCTGGCATCTCGCGCTCTTGCGCAAAGAAATCGCCGCTTTCACACACTGGGCCCACGATGTCGATTGGACTTCGACAGCTGCGCAGTTCCTCCACCGGCACGATCTCGTGGTAGCTCCCATATAGCGCCGGTCGGATCAAATCGTTCATCCCGGCATCGACGATGGCGAACTTCTTATCTCCTGTTCGCTTTATGTAACGAACGCGCGTCAGCAATACTCCCGCATTGCCGACCAGCAGACGCCCTGGCTCAAGAAGAATCTTTACTTCCAAATCGCGCAACACCGGCACAATCGCGTCGACATATCGCTCGATCGACAACGGCTGTTGCTTATCTCGCTTCCACCATTCATCGCCGCCGCTGGCAATGGTGGACTCGTAGACGATCCCGAGCCCGCCGCCGATACTGAAGAACTCGATGCCATATCTTCGCTTCATCTCGCGCACGAGCGGCGCTGTTTTCCAAATCGCTTCCGCGAAGGGTTCTACCTCGCTGATCTGCGAGCCGATGTGCATTTGCACGCCGACGATTTCGATGTTCCTCATCGCCGCGGCGCGCGCATAAAGCGCTGCCGCTTCCGTCAGCGCGATGCCGAATTTGTTCTCGCGCGATCCGGTCGAAATATATTCATGCGTGTGGGGATCGACGTCGGGATTGATGCGCAATGCCACGGGCGCGCGGACGCTTTTCGCCGAAGCAATGGTGTTAACGAACTCCAGCTCCGCCTCACTTTCGACATTAATACTGTAAACCCGTTCCTCCAGCGCGGACGTGATTTCGTCACCCGATTTGCCGACGCCGGCGAAGGTGCATCGATCTGCGTCTCCGCCAGCTTTCAAGACGCGAAAAAGCTCGCCGCCGGAAACGATGTCAAACCCTGCGCCTTCGTTTACGAGCAAGCTCAGGATCGCGCCGTTCGAATTCGCTTTGACCGCGTAGCAGATGAGATGATCGAGATCGCCCAGCTCCTTATCGAGTCGGCGATAGTGATCGAGAATCGTGCTTGCACTATACAAGTAGAGCGGAGTGCCAAACTGCTCTGCCGCGCGCGCGACATCCACCTCTTCGCAGAAGAGGCGGCCATCGCGATAGTGGAACGAATGCATCGAGCGTCCACTTTACGTCATCTCGGGAGGAGCGCAGTAGAGCCGAGGAATCCCAGGACATAAGGCCTTGCTCGACTCGGGATGATCTGCGCCGCTGGACACCAGGGCACCTCTGCGTTACCAATCGCGCTTGGAAATGCTTGCTGCCGCCCGGATTTACTTCGTCGTTTTCGGACTTCTCACCATAGCTGGCGGGATCATCGGTTACGTCAAGACGGGAAGCGTTGCTTCCATCATTGCTGGTTCGATCAGCGGCGTGCTCCTATTGCTGGGCGCGTTTCTTCTGCCGGCACATCGCGCAGGATTGGCCATTGCGCTCATCGTTTCCGTTCTGCTGGCGGCGCAATTTCTGCCAAAATTTTTCCGCACCGGCAGCGTCATGCCCGCCGGTGGGATGTCAGTGTTGAGCGTCATCGCCATCATCATCGCGATCGGCGCCTGGATTAAGGAATAAAGTGGCCAGGCTGCGCTTGAGCACGCTGCGGCGCGTGGTGTTGCTGATTTTCTGCGCGCTTTTTGCCGCGATGACGCTGCGTTGGATTTCCCTCGAGCGCTGGCATTCGCAGGAAGCCGTATCGACCGAATACCAAACGCCTTACCCGGCGCCTTCCCCGAAACCAACTACGACGCGAGCGCCGGTCATCTCGGGCAAAATCGATCTTCCGCGTCTGTTTAACGGCGTGACCGTGCACAGCGATGTCGAAACTGTTTCGGGCGGCGCCGCGTCTGACGAACGCGTCGATCCGCTGAACTACGTCCTGGATCTGAAATTAAAAGCGCACGTTCCCACGGCCAACCGTTCGATGGAGGAACTGACAAAAGTGAGTCCAGAGCTCGGCAAATTGCTGCCTGGTCTGGCGTCTACGATTAGCGGCGTCTCGCCATTGTTCGACCAGCTTTATGAAACCAAAGTGCGCGAGCTGCGCGAAAATCTTACCCGGCTCGATCAACTCCTTTCGCGCCACAACTTTTACGACTGCCAGACCGTTCTTTCGCTGCGACATTCGGAAACGAAACGGCGTGCGCTTCTTTTTCAGGCCGACATGGACGTCGATGCCGATGGATCTGATGGGGACCGCGTACCGGCTGGTAACGGCGTCTCAGCCACGTTCAAGCCGTTTACCAGTTTTCGCTGGGCGAAGAAGTCGAGTCTGGTGAATCCATACGCGGCCGCCATCGAAGAAAGATTGCGCTGGGCGGAAGCGGAACAAAAAAGTGCGCCGGCGGAGCGGAAGCGCGAATTGAAAAACGTCATCGCGGAATTGCGCGATGAAATCGGGGCGATGAAAAAATACAGCTACCTCATCGGCGTTTATGATCCCTTCGTCGTCGTTCCGGGAAGCTTCACCAAAGGGAACGATGCCGTGCGGGTGGGCGATTACGCCGTGGTCGTCGCCGGCAACAATATTTATCCGGCGATCGTTGGCGACGTCGGCCCGAACGACAAAGTGGGCGAAGCATCGTTGCGCGTGGCCAAGGAAATCAGCGCGTTGTCGAACCCGAATAATCGGCCCATTAGTGAATTGAAAGCGACATACATCATTTTCAATGGGACGGCCGATCCATCTTTTGGCCCACCCGATCTGGAGAAACTACAGGCGCGTTGTGACGGGTTCGTCAAAGAAATCGGCGGCGCTAGCGTACCGCTGCATCACTGGGAGAATACGGTGCCGCCGCTGCCAACGCCCACACCTGTTCCCACGCCGACTCCCTCACCAACACCGACGACAACACCCACGGCCACGCCATCGGCGACATCAACACCGTCGCCGACCGCGACCTTTGCTTTTCCAACTACGAGTCCCTTACCTCAATCGTCTCTGTGAGTGAGAGGTTGAGCGCGGCGCGCCATGCGATGTTATCGTGAGCTTTGAGAGCGGCAATTCCAGAACCGGAAATCAAGGGCAGGAAGCGGCCTCCGGTGTTCCCACTCCGCGCCACGACGAGCGGTGCATTAGTTTTGGTGCGATCGGGGATGAAGATTCGCCTGGCGGAAATCGATCCAGGCGCGGCCGGCGCAGCCACGAAAGGGAAGGCCGAGAAGCAGATCAAGAAGCTGCGTGAACGTCTGGGGCGTCTCCAGCAAGCGCTTTACGCCGAGCACGAGCGAACTCTTCTCATCGTGCTGCAAGCGATGGATACCGGAGGAAAGGACGGCGCGATCAAAAATCTTTGCAGCGGGCTCGACCCCAATGGCGTCCACCTGACGAATTTCAAATATCCCTCGGCGGAGGAATGGGATCACGATTTTCTGTGGCGGGTGCACAAGGCGGCACCGGCAAAAGGGATTATCGGAATCTGGAATCGGTCCCATTACGAGGACGTGCTCGTGCCGCGCGTGCATAAGCAAATCACCGACGCGGCCTGGCGCGACCGATGTGACGACATTAATGCTTTCGAGCGGTTGCTCAGTCGCAACGGAGTCACGCTCCTCAAATTCTTCCTTCACATCTCGAAGGATGAACAAAAAGAACGGCTGGAAGCGCGGCTGAAAGATCCACAAAAGGTTTGGAAATTCAATCCCGGCGATCTGAAGGAGCGCGCGCTGTGGGATGATTATCAACAGGCTTACGAGGCGGTCATTAACGTGACCGCGACTGAGTTCGGTGCGTGGCACATTGTTCCCGCCAATCGGAAATGGTCACGCAATTTGGTAACGCTGGAGACCGCCGTGTCCGCGCTGGAGCAGATGTCGCCGAAATATCCGAAGCAGGCTTTCGACCCCAAAAGAATCGTGATCGAGTAACGGTCGGCGCGTCGAGAAAATGGTCTAAATGCCGTGTTTTTGAGGGGCGCAATAACCGCGAGCGGCACCGGCATCGAGGAGCTCAGACTTTGGCAGCACGAATGTCTGGCCGATTTCGCGCAAGGCGATGCGCTCGAGGGCGTGATCGAGCGCTGACGTGAAACGCTCGATCGGTTCGCGGAAAGGCTCGACGCTCAACCGAAATGTTTGGTGGTGCACCGGCATAACGAAACGCGCGCCCGCGGCGTCGGCCATGGCGATGGCCTGCTCGGGCGTGGCGTGCGAACGAATCCATGGATCGTACGCGCCTATGCTCATAATGGCGAGATCGTAGGGCTGACCAGCGCGCAGGCCGGCGAACGCATTCGTCATTGCGGTATCGCCGCCGTAAATGACGCGCCGATTTTTGCGCGAAAGAACATAGCTATTGTAGCGGCGGTGTTCGTCGCAGCGCATGCGCGCGCCCCAATGTTGCGCACGAAATGCCGCGATCTCCATCTCCATTCCGCGCAGGGACAAATTAATCGACCGATCCCAATCGAGCTCGATCACTTCGCTGAAATGCATGCCGCGGAGCAAATCACGCATGCCGCGCGCGATGATCACCAGTGATGACTTGCCGAACATTTTGAGCGTGCGCCGATCGGTATGATCGAAATGCGCGTGCGAAATAATGACAAGGTCGATCGGGGGCAATTCTGCGAACGTCAGCGCGGGTGCAGTCAGCCGCTTCGGTCCAATGGTGAGAAACGGCAGCCGGATGCCGATGCGATGAAACAGCACTGGATCGGTGATGATCCACACGCCCAGAAAATTCATCAGCACCGTGGAATGCCCGAGCCATGCCGCGGTCAGGTCCTGGTCGCTCCAAGTCGCGGGATCCGGTTTGGTAAACGCGGGCGCGACAGGGCGACGGCTTTCCACCGCCCATTCGCGCCAAAGATGTGCCAGCCAGTTGCGCCGCGTGATTTTTCGCCGTGCGCGATCCCTGAAGGTTTCCATCGCGAACAATAGTTGTAGAGGCGTTTGTGCCAAACGCCGGCGAGCTACAGCGCTGCACAGTCACACTTTAAGTTGTCAGAGCTGCCGGTCGGCCCCAACCTCTCCCATGGCCCCGATGTTTCAAATCGAGCCTGCCACGCAGCTCGCCGTTTTTCTTTCCAATCGTCCGGGCGCTCTTTCCCGTGTGTGCGCTGAGCTCGCCGCCGCCTCTGTTAACATTCATGCGCTGGCCATCTCCGATACGGCCGATCACTCCGTTGTGCGCATGGTGGTGAGCGATCCAACCAAGGCTCTCATGCTCCTGGGCGAACGCGGTGTCCTCGCGCTGGAGACCGATGTGCTGATGATCGAGAGCGATAATCAGCCCGGCACGCTGGCGAAAATCGCCGACATCCTGGCGGAGGCGGAAATCAATATTGAGTACGCCTACCTCGCCACCAGCGTGAACTCGGCGAAGGGCTTGATGATCTTGCGACCGGGCGATGTGGACAAAGCGCAACGCGTGTTGCGGGATGTTTAGATTGTTGTGAGCGAGGGCAGCTTTTCCATTCGCACCGCCACGCAGCTGGCCATATTCATGACCAACCGGCCCGGCAGCCTGGCGCGAGCATGCGTGGCTCTGGCCGATGCCGGGATTGGAATCGATGCGCTGGCGACCGAAGGCGACATCTTCGGATCTCAGGGCGGCGAGATGCTGGTGCGAATGGTAGTGAGCGACCCGGGCAAAGCCGCCACGGTGTTGGCAGAGGAAGGTGCGGTGGCGGTGAACACCGACGTGCTCCTGATCGAAGGCAGCCACAAATCAGGGGTGCTCGCGGTCATCGCCAGTCGACTCGCCGCAGCCGATGTAAACATCGAATCGATCTATCTCTCGGCAAGCGCCGATGCGACAAAATGCGTGGTCATTTTGCGGCCGAGCGACGTCGAGAAAGCGCAGCGAGTTCTGCGCGATGTGCGGTAGGATTTTTGCGCCGAATCCGGTCCCGCCAGGATCGGATTAAGAGAAGGAGTAGCTAGCGCACGTAAAGCGCGATCGCTTGCACGCGGTGATTGATCAATGGACGCCCACATCAGCCGCGCCGCCGCCACCGTAAAAGCTATGACGGCCGCCGCCGAAGCCGAATCCGCCAATACCGATGGACAATCCCCCGGCCGCTTCGTCGTAGACTTGCTGTAAGAGGACGCCGTTGGCGCCGAGCGAGGCAGCTTGCTCGCGCAAGCGGCCGAGCGCCAATTCCATGGAAGGGCGATCCGAGAAAATCCAGCTGGTCCCGCCGGAAGAGTTGATGATGGCGATACGCTCGTATCGGGGGGGCGGGGCATCATACACGCGCACTGCGTCCGAGGCGATAGGGGGCCGGGCTTGACCGACCATGACTGTGCGGGTGGTGCCGCACGCAGAGATGAGGCACGCGAGCAAGACCGCCAGCGTACAATTCCGGCGAAGTTTCATACCAATATAAATTCGCGAGCCGCGCCGGAGTTGCGCGGAACCCGAGCGCCGGTGTTTGCGCACCGCCATTGCACTCCGGCGTGCCGTAGTGAATAGGAAACGCTTCCGTTTTATGACCCCGTTAAAAACATGGCTCGGTTTTCCTTATCCGCTGGGCGCCACCTGGCTGGGCAACGGAGTCAACTTTGCCCTCTTTTCCGAGCACGCCACCTCAGTCGATCTCTGTTTGTTCGACAGCGTCGATGCGCGGCAGGAGAAAATCCGCATCCCCATGACCGAGCACACCGATCTGGTCTGGCATGTTTTTCTGCCCGACGCGCGTCCCGGCCAAATCTACGGCTATCGCGTCTCCGGCCCGTATGAGCCGAAGCTCGGAATGCGCTTTAACAGCTCCAAGTTGCTGCTCGATCCCTACGCGAAAGCTATCGCCGGGAGGGTGGAATGGGGTGAAGAGATGTTCGCCTACGTCGTCGGCGGTGAGGGCGAAGATTTAACGCGCGATTTTCGCGACAATGCCTGGGGCATGCCCAAGGCAGTCGTAATCGATAATTCATTCGACTGGCGCGGAGACAAGCACATCGGGCGTCCCCTCGTGGAGTCCATCATTTATGAGGTTCATGTAAAGGGCTTCTCGAAACTTTGCCCGGATGTGCCGGAAGAGTTGCGCGGGACTTATGCGGGACTCGGCAGTACCGGCGCGATCGAGTATCTAAGGAAGCTCGGTGTCACCGCGGTTGAACTACTGCCGGTGCATGCACACGTTGATGACAGAGTCCTGGCCAATCGCGGCCTAACAAATTATTGGGGCTATAATAGCGTCGGCTTCTTCGCTCCGGAAGCTAAGTATTGCAGTAGTGGCGAGCTGGGCCAGCAGGTCAATGAGTTTAAAGCGATGGTGCGCAACCTTCACGCCGCCGGGCTCGAAGTCATTCTCGATGTCGTTTACAATCATACGGCGGAGGGTAACCATCTGGGCGCCACTCTAGCTTTCCGTGGAATAGATAATCTCGCTTACTATCGGCTTTTACCGCAGGATCCTCGCTTCTATCTCGACTTCACCGGTACTGGTAATACTTTCAATCTCCTTAACACGCGTGCGCTCCAGCTTATCATGGATAGCTTGCGCTACTGGGTGCTGGAGATGCATGTCGATGGTTTCCGCTTTGACCTCGCCAGCACGCTTGCCCGCGACGCTAATGGAGTAAATAAGCTGCACGCGTTCTTCGAGATTATTCACCAGGATCCGGTGCTTTCCCAGGTGAAGTTGATCGCGGAACCGTGGGACGTGGGTGAAGGCGGTTATCAGGTGGGTAACTTCCCGGTCTTATGGGCGGAATGGAACGGTAAGTATCGCGATGCTGTTCGCAGCTTCTGGAAAGGAGACGAGGGTAGGATCGGTGAAGTGGCCTATCGCCTGACGGGAAGTCCCGATCTCTATCAGCACGATGGTCGTCGGCCTTACGCCAGCATCAACTTCGTTACAGCTCACGACGGATTTACTTTATCAGATCTCGTTAGCTACAATGACAAACACAACGAGGCGAACGGCGAGAACAATCAGGACGGGGAGAACAGTAACAATTCCTGGAACCACGGCACGGAAGGTCCCAGCGATGATGCCGAGGTTAACGCCTTGCGCAAAAGGCAGAAACGCAATTTCTTGGCCACCCTCTTCGTTTCCCAAGGTGTCCCGATGTTGTGCGGCGGGGACGAACTCGGGCGCACGCAAAGCGGCAACAACAATGCCTATTGTCAGGACAACGAAATTAGCTGGCTCGACTGGAGTAAACGGGATGAGGAACGGTCGTTGCTGGAATTCACCTGTCGCCTTATTCAGCTTCGCCGCGATCATCCGGTCTTCCGGCGGCCCAAGTTTTTCCAAGGCCGGCGCATTCGTGGAAGCGAGATTAAGGATGTGATGTGGTTCAATCCTGGCGGGAACGAGATGAGCGATGAGGAATGGACGTCTCCTTTTGTGCGTTGTCTCGGCGTCCTGCTGAGCGGCGATACCATCGACGTCCTCAATTTCCACGGTGAACCAATTCGCGATGACACGTTTTTACTTCTCATTAACGCGCACTACGAGCCCATTCCTTTTCTCCTTCCTGGGCAGGAAAACCTGGAGTGGCAACTGATTCTGGACACCTCACATGAGAGCGGTTTCCTGCCGGAGCCAAAGCCGTTTGCTTCGGGCGAAGATGTGCCGGTGGCCGATCGCGGGGTCTGTCTGCTCCAGCTCACCCGCGGTGGTCATGCCGAGGCGCGTCAGGAATCTTATCGGAAACGCCGTTTCGAAATTCCGCAAAGGAGCGCGGCGGCAAAGTCTGCCGCGAAAAAAGAGTAGGGTGGTTTACGACAACACCGGAATGCGCCACTCTTCCTTGCCGCAGAAGACAGACCGGCCTTCGTTGTGCTACGGCTTGGCGAGCGGCATATACAACGTGCGCACTGAATTTCTATGACACCGACTTCACTCATCATCGTGGCCGACCGCGGCAGCCTGAAAGCTTATCGAGTAGACGAAACGCCCACGCGCGGCCCCAGTCTGCAGCTCGTTCAAGCTTTTGATCTCACCGACGCGCACGGCCGGCTGCTCGACAAGGTCACCGATCAGGCCGGGCGTTTTCCCGTGGGCGATGGCGGCAGCGGCCGTCACATGAATGCCATTGCTGAGCGCACGCAGATGGAAGCGGAGACGGACCGACGCATTCACAAACAGCTGGCCGAACGTATTGTCGAGCTGGTTAAGGCGGACGGTGTTAGCGGTTGGTCCTTCGCCGCCCCCGGATCTTGTCACAAGGCAATCATCGACCTGCTCCCAGGGGAGGTGCGCGATCGCGTCGTCGAGCACGTGAAGTCGGACCTGGTCAACACCGAGCCGGCCAAGCTCATCCCACATTTCCGTTCGCTGCAAGCACTGTAGCCCGGGCGTCGCGGGGCTCCGGCGCGATGTGACTCGGGCGCCGGTCAAGAAATCCCGCTGCCGGAGCCGACGTAACTTTGCCGGATCCAGCGACTTCGTTCACACCGTTAAGATAACGGGAGAAAGGATGTCGGTACAAATCTAGCTTTGCTTGACTTTCGTGCTGGAACACACGCAGTCAGACGAGGCGCAAATTCTCCAGACGATCGACATGTTTGAGGTGATCGCCCGGACGAATCCGGATGATTACCAGTCACTGGAAATTTTAAAAGAAGCTTACGGAAAGCTGGGACGTCAGCCGGAGGCGTTAAAGGTTTCACGCAAGCTGGCGGAGGCCTATTTCAACGCCGGCTCTTACGCGCTGGCGATGCAGGAGTTCGAGGTGTTGCTCCAGCATGAGCCGAATGCGCCGGAGATTCTGGCGATGTTGGGCGAGATCGAAGCGCGGTTGCAGGCGAAAGGGCAAACGCCGACGAACGAGATGCCGGAAAGCGCGCTGATCGCGAAGGCCCTGTATACGCCGGGAGGCGAGGGTGGTCTGGTCGAGATCGATCGCAAAGCAGAAGGCTACAATCTTCACGAACGCGGGGACGAGCAGCTGGCCAAGTTCTTGATCGTGCAGCAGTTGTTTTCGGAGGAAGAGGTAACGGCAGCGCTGGAGACAGTGCAGCAGCTTAATAAAAATTTGAGCGGACAAGCGCTGGCGGCGTCGCTGCTGGATAAACTTTGCCGGCAGGATACGGACAAGCTCGACCGCGTACTCTCGGCCTTGATCGACCGGACGAAAGCGGCCTTCATCCCGCTGGATTACTACGATTTGGATCGCCAACTGGCGCGGATGTTGCCCGATAACCTGACGCTAGGACGGCTTTGTGTGCCATTCGATCTGATCAGCCGTACCATCATGGTGGCGTGCTGTAATCCGTTCGATGCGGCGGGGCGGGCGGCGGTGCAGCAATCACTCGATTACACGGTGGCGTGGTATCTGGCGCCGCCGGGCGCAATCCTGAAGACGCTGCGAGACATTTACCGGCTGGAGGCGCGGGTATGACCGCGCGGCGGAAAGGTTGAGCGGATGGCGGTGGTAAGAAATAAAACTTTCGGCGAACGCGTGGCGGCGATCCTGATGGAGGACGGGCTGCTCCTGCCGGCGCAGCTCGAGGAGGCGGTCGGCATTCAGAAGGCCGAAGGCGGACGGCTGCTGAAGATTTTGACGGACAAACAATTCGTCACCGACCAGGACATGGCGTTCAGCATGGCGCGTTGTCTTAACGTGCCGCCGGTGAATCTCTCCAAGCTGCGTGTTCCCGAAGAAATCCTCGGGCTTATCCCGCGCGAAATGGCAAAGGCGAACAAGTTGGTGCCGATCGCGCGGGTGAACGGAAAGCTTTTCATCGCCATGGCCGATCCCACCAACGTGGTGGCAATCGACGACGTAAAGCGGCGGGCACAACTCGACGTTGTGCCCATGATCACGACGGAGAAAGGCGTGGCCGACGCCCTCAGCGGAGTGCACGGCGGCGCCGATATGGGGCAGGTGTTGCGGCAGGTCGCGGGCGAGCTGAACGACCCAGCAAACGTCGAAGTACAATCTGCCAAGAACGACGAGATCGACATTGATCGGCTGGCGACCGACAGCGAAGACGCGCCCGTGATCAAGATCGTGAACCTCATCATGGTGCAGGCCATCCGGGAGAAAGCATCCGATATTCACATCGAGCCATTTCACCGAGCGCTGAAGCTGCGCTTCCGCGTCGACGGCGAATTGATGCTCGCCGAATCACCGCCGAAAGCGCTGCAACTGGCGATTACGTCGCGCATAAAAATTCTGGCCGGATTGAACATCGCGGAGCGCCGCGTGCCGCAGGACGGCCGTTTTCGCATCAAGGTGCTGGGCAAGGAAGTGGATTTGCGTGTCTCGATTTTGCCGACGGCACACGGGGAGAAAATCGTCATTCGTATTCTCGATAAATCGGCGCTGACCGGATCGATCGAAATGATGGGTTTGGATGAGGGGACGCTGGGAAAATTCAAGAAAGCGATCGATGCGCCGCACGGGATGATTTTGGTGACCGGGCCGACCGGTTCGGGCAAGACGACGACGCTTTACTCCGTCCTGCAGGAGTTGAACAACCCGCAATATAATATCGTGACGGTGGAGGACCCGATCGAGTACGAGCTGCCGGGAATCAATCAGGTGGCGGTGCGGAACGATATCGGGCTCGATTTCGCTTCGGCGCTGCGCTCGATCCTGCGACAGGACCCCGACATCGTGATGGTGGGAGAAATTCGCGATAACGAAACTGCGGACATCGCGGTGAAAGCGGCGCTCACGGGGCATCAGGTGCTTTCGACGCTGCACACGAACGACGCGGCTGGCGCCATCACGCGCCTCGACGACATGGGAATCGAGCCGTTTCTGATCTCGAGCTCGATATTGATGACGTGCGCGCAACGCTTGGTGCGACGCATTTGTTCCAACTGTCGGGAAGAATTTCGACCGGAGCCGGAGATGTTCGCGCGGCTGGGATTGGAGGCGAAATCCGACGTGACGTTTTATCACGGAAGTGGGTGCGACCGTTGCAAAGGGCGCGGTTATCTCGGGCGCACCGCCATCATCGAAGCGTTGCCGGTGAGTGAAGCGGTGCGACGGCTCGTTGTGAAACGAGCCTCAGCTACGGTGATCAAGAATCAGGCGGTTTCTGAAGGGATGAAGACGCTGCGCATGGCCGGTTTGGATAAGGCGCTCGAGGGCGTCACCACGCTGGAAGAGATTTGGCGGGTGACGGCGGAGGACCATTAGGCGATGAAAATCCCGTTTGCCGATCTTCTGCAAAAAACAAAGACGCGAATGACGCCTGCGCCGCCGCGGCCGAAAGCGGTGGCGCCCATGCCGACTGCGAAAAAATCGGAGAGCGAGAAGCTGTCGAAAACAGTGTTGCCGAATGTGGCGCGGGCGATCGGTGAGGAGTCGACGGAAATTACGTCGCCGAGTCCAAACTTTCGCGATGCGACGGCGCGGCCGGCGAGCGCGCCTGCGCCGGTGACGATCAAGACAGAGATAGCGCACGCCCCCGCGCCACCCAAGGTTGCGATGGCGCCCGCACCCGCCATACCGGCGCCGTCCTTGCCGCCGGCAGTGGCATTGGCATTAGAACCGAACATTGAGCGCGCGATCTCGCTGCCGCTGGAAGATGTCATCGCTCAGATGCCGGAAGGTTATTTGAAGCCCCGTGAAAGTCTGGACACGAGCCGGCACGTGTTGTTGAAAGCGGCTGAGGTGGAAAAGGGAATGGCCACCGGCCGACCCGCGATTTCGGTGGCGGCGTTGTTCCAGCAGGCGCCGGAAATTTTCATGCACACGGTGCTATCATCGGATGGGGCGATGGTGGCGCTGCCATTCGAGCGCGTGATGAATGCGCTGTCGACTCTGGCTGTTCGCAGCGATCAGGCGGCCGAGCTTGCCGTGCCGCAGGTGGAAACGCCATTTCTCCAGGTGACAAAGGAAGATACGGAACGCTTCGGGACGCCGATGCGGGCGATGCCGGCGGCGGCTGCGTCGGAAGAGTTGCCGCCGGTGCGCATCGAGCCGGCTACGGCCGAGGCTTTTGCCGCGGCCATACCGGAAGCGACGGATACGTTCGTGCCCCCGCGTCCGACAGCTTCTGAAACCGCGGCGAACTCCTCCCCGGGGGAGGCTGTGCGCATTCCATTCACCCCGGCGGCGGAGTCGGCTGCAGCCATGGGCGCTGAAAAATTTGGGACGGGTGAGCCTGCGTTTCCGCGAGTTCCAGCCTCCAGTGGGCCGCCCGTCTCATCCAGCTCTCCACCGATTGCGCGCATTCCATTTAATTTTCCCGCACCTTCAGACGAAGTTTTGAAGCACGCGCAGGCGCCGGAGAGAGAGAAGAAAGGACGCTCGCAGAAAGAGCTCGCGGCGAGTCATGTTGCGCCGCGGTCGGGCGGCGAGGACGCTGGGAGTCAGGACGAGCCCGTTCTCACTCTCCCGTTGCGGCCAATTCTGGAGCATTTGCCGCCGATGCAACTTGGGGGCGACTTCAAGGCAGTGAAGCCAGATGCCACCGTTTCGTTTCCGATGAGCCTGATCGCGCCACAATTGGCCAGCGGAAAGGTGGTGGTGGAACCGAACGCCTTCTACGCTGCGCTGCCGTCAAAATACCGGAAATTCTTTTTGCCCAATGCGGTGAATGCACCGGTGCAGCTTTCGCTGCCCGACGTGCTGGCAAATCTTCCGAGTGAAACGCTTCGCATTCGCGACGACCAGGAAGTGCACACCCAGGACGAAGTTTTCGAGACGCCCTTTTCAGCGAAGGCGGCAGAGGATGCAGCGCGGCTGACGGGAAACGCTCCCCCCTCCGCAAGCGCCGGCGCGCCCAAGGGAAGGAGAACAGCGGAAGTGCCGAAACCGGAGGCGCCTGATTTGCCCTCGGCTCCCAAGTTTACGGCTAAAGAAGCTGTGACCAAAGCATGCGCGCTCAGCGGGGTGGAAGCGTGCAGCGTCATTTTTGCCGATGGGCTCAGTATCGCGGGAAACATTCCTGCTTCCGTGAACACGGACGGCTTAAGCGCGGTGGCACCAACGTTGCTGCAAAAGCTGGAAAAACATATGCTGCAAACCTCCCTCGGCCCGCTCCTTGGTATGACCGTGCACGGAGGGAAAGCGTCGCTCTCTTTTTTCAGCGCCGGCAATATCTGCCTGACGGCGCTGCACAGCGGGGTCGAGCTTTGCGCCGAGAGCCGCGGCGAACTGGGACGCCTGACCGAAGAACTTTCACTCGCCTACGCGGAGACAGCTCATGTCGATCATTAATTACGCCAGCCGCGAAATTCAGTTCAAGATCGTCTATTACGGACCGGCGCTGTGCGGGAAAACCACTAACCTGGGCTATATCCATCAGCGCATTAATCCGCAAAATCGCGGCGACCTCGTCTCCCTCGCGACTGCGGCGGATCGTACGCTCTTTTTCGATTTTCTGCCGCTCAACGCCGTGGTCATCAAAGGCTTCGTCACAAAATTCCAGCTCTACACCGTGCCGGGTCAGGTCATTTACAACGCCACGCGCCAGCTCGTTTTGCGCAGCGTCGATGGCGTCGTTTTCGTGGCCGATTCGCAGTGGGAAAAAATGGAGGAGAACGTCGAGAGTTTTAAAAATCTCGAGGAGAACCTGGCCAAGCAAAACACCTCCCTCGATGATGTGCCGTACGTGCTTCAGTACAACAAGCGCGATCTGAGCAATATCGCGCCCGTCAATTACCTGGAGTACGTGCTCAACAACCGCAAGAAGCGGGTGGGAAGTTTCGAGGTGATCTCCAGCACCGGACAAAATGTTTTTGCCACCTTGAATGCGGTTTCCCAGATTTTGCTTCACAAATTCAGCCGGCAAAGTAACGCCGCCCGCACTGGCGCGGGAGCGCTGGCCGGAGTTGCCCTGGCGTCGGCGCCCGCTTCAAAGCCGGCCCCCCCCGCAGCGCCGCAGCCCTACGGCGTAGAAGCATGAACACGATTCCTGTTCTCACTATCGAGGACGTCGCAACTCTCGATGGCATTCTGGGGGACTTTCTGAAAAAGGCAGAGGCGGACCTCACGGTTGTGATCGACCGCGGCGGCAACGTCATTTCCCAGTTTGGCGATATGACGGTGATGGACGTGACCATCATCGCCGCGCTTGCCGCCGGCTCGTTTGCGGCCACGCGGGAACTGGCTCGGCGCATCGGCGAAGTGGAATTTAACGCGCTATATCATCAGGGGAACGGGCATCATATCTTCATGAACTCGGTCGATGAAGAGACCATTATGATCTCCGTCTTCGGCCCGCGCACGACAGTCGGTCTGGTGCGTTTTTATTCCACCGGCACCGCGCAACAAATCGCGCAGCTCCTGAAATCACTGCATCAGAACGCGCAAGGTTTTACCTTTGAGGGCGCGGAAGTGAGCGCCTCCACCGTGTTCGCCGATCCATTGCCCGCGGCGCAGCTGTAGCGGCGGTCTATGACCGCCGAATATTGCTGGGAGAGCAGGCGAAGAACGGCGGTCAGAAACCGCCGCTATTGATTGCAATCTGCCGCTGATTCGAGCAGTTTCGCCTCGTGTTTCGCGCAGGGTTTTTTGGGGTCGGGCTAGTCGCGAGTCTTCTTTCGAGTTTGCCCGCCCGTGGCGCTGCCAATGTTCTCTCCTGGCACAACGAACCGGCCCGCACCGGTCTGAACTCGACCGAGACGCAACTGACGCCGGCTAACGTCAACGCCACGAATTTCGGCAAACTGTTCCAAATACCGGTCGACGGCAAAGTCGACGCGCAGCCGCTCATTGTCAGCAGCGTTTCGATTCCCGGAAAAGGGCTGCACAATATCGCCATCATCGCGACGGAGCATGACAGCGTTTATTGCTGCGATGCCGATGACGGCACGCTGCTCTGGAAACGATCAATGCTGGCCGCCGGTGAGACGACTTCCGAGCCGGTCAACGGTTGCCAGCAAGTCACACCCGAAATTGGAGTGACGGCGACGCCTGCCATCGATCTCACCAGCGGTCCGCACGGCACGATTTACCTCGTCGCCATGAGCAAGAACCCCGGCGGAAGTTACTTTCAGCGCCAGCATGCGCTGGACCTTACTACCGGTACCGAGCAATTCGGCGGGCCGGTCGAAGTGGCGGCGACATATCCCGGCACCGGCGATAATAGCAACGGCAGCGGCCAAGTCGTTTTCGACCCGAAACAATACAAGGAACGCGCTGCGCTCTTAGTAGCGAATGGATTGGTTTATACGAGCTGGGCATCGCATTGCGACATTCGGCCCTACACAGGTTGGATCATCGCCTACAACAAGGCGACTCTGGCCCGTGCGCGCGTTTTGAATCTGACGCCAAACGGGACGCATGGTGCAATCTGGGGGAGCGGCGCTGGACCGGCGGCGGACGCGAGCGGGAATCTGTTTGTACTCGTCGCCGATGGCACTTTCGAGACGACGCTCGACAGCAACGGTTTTCCCAACTTAAGCGATTTCGGAAATTGCATCGTCAAGTTGTCCGATGTGAGCGGAGTCACGCGCGTGTCGGATTATTGGACGATGTCGAATACAATCGACGAGTCGAATCATGATCGCGATCTTGGTTCGGGTGGCGCGCTCGTGCTACCGGACTTACGCGACAGTAGCGGGCAAATCCGTCACCTTCTCGCGGGCGCGGGAAAGGATGGCCATCTCTATCTGGCCGATCGCGATAATCTTGGGAAATTCACGCCCAATAACAACGCCACCCTGTATCAGGACGTGGGCGCGGTTTTGCCCGGGGGAATTTGGTCGGCGCCGGCTTACTTTAACGGGCGAATCTATTTCGGTCCGGTCGGTGGGAGTTTGAAAGCCTTCAGCTTTACGAATGCGCGGTTGAACGCCACGCCTGCTTCGCAAACGACGGATACTTTCGTTTACCCCGGTACCACGCCAAGCATCACCGCGAATGGAGCGAGTAACGGTATCGTTTGGGCACTGCGCAACTCTAATCCCGCGGAGCTGCTCGCCTTCGACGCGACGAACCTCGCGCGTCAACTCTATTCCAGCTCCGATGCGGCAAATGGCCGCGATGACTTCGGCGCCGGCAATAAATTCGTTACGCCGACGATCGCCAACGGCAAAGCTTACGTGGGCACGCAAAACAGCGTCGGCGTCTTCGGCCTGTTCAACCCGCCGCATCTCTTCGACATCTCGACGCGCGCGAATGCAGCTACCGGCGAACGCGTGCTCATCGGCGGCTTCATTATCCGCGGAAGCGCGCCGAAAACGGTGGTCCTGCGCGGGATCGGTCCTTCGCTTCAGGTCGGCGGCACGCCGGTGCCCGGCCGCATACTCGATCCGACGCTCGAGCTACACAATTCCAGCAACGCGCTCATCGCCTCGAACAATGATTGGCAGACAAATAATCCCAATGCGGCGCGCATTCAGCAAGCGCAGTTCGCCCCGCCCAACCCCAAAGAGTCCGCCATTCTCGCGACGCTCCCGCCTGGTAATTACACTGCTGTTCTGCGCGGAGTGAATAACGCTAGTGGGATCGCCCTGGTTGAAGTTTACGATCTTTCCACGCCGCCCACCTCCACTCTCGCCAATGTTTCTTCGCCTGGCTTCGTCGGTGCCGGCAACGATATCCTCATCGGTGGAATCATCGTGCGCGGCGTCGCTTCCGAGACAGTGCTCTTCCGCGCCATCGGGCCGGAGTTAGCAAACTTTAATATTGCCGATCCATTGGCGAATCCGGTGCTCGATATTCGCAACGCCAACGGTGTGCAGGTGGCGTTCAACGACAATTGGAAAACATCGCAGCAGCCCCCCATCGTTGCGACAGGATTGGCGCCGACGAACGACAATGACGCCGCCATTCTGCGCACTTTGCCGCCGGGGAACTACACCGCACTCGTCACCGGCCTGAACGGAACGACCGGCATTGCGCTGGTCGAAGCATACGAAATTCGTTAAGCGGCGACTGCCGCAGAGAAAGGTGCTGTGGCTGGTCGAAACTCACGGAGCCGCGCGCCAGTGTCATGCTGAGCGGAGCGTAGCGTAGTCGAAGCATCTCTAACCAGAATCCCTTTGCATAATTAGAGATTCTTCGACTTCATTCCGCTTCGCTCCAGTGCGCTCAGAATGGCAGGAACTCAACCCCTGAACTCGCGCGCGATCAGCGTGGCGTTGTGTCCGCCAAAACCGAAGGAATTATTCAGCGCCACGCGGATCGGATGTTCCTTTGCCTGGTTAGGGGTGAAATCGAGATCGCACTCCTCGTCCGGATTCTCAAGGTTAATGGTGGGTGGGACGACGCCATCGCGGATGGCCAGAGCGCATGCCGCCATTTCCACCGCGCCAGCGCCGCCGAGGAGATGACCCGTCATCGATTTGGTTGAACTGATTGAAACGCTCTTCGCGCGCGCGCCTAAAACAGTTTTGATTGCGCGTGCCTCGGCCACGTCCCCGAGACCGGTCGAGGTAGCGTGCGCATTGATGTAATCGACTTCGTCGGCCGAAATGCCTGCATGTTCAAGCGCGAGTTGCATCGCGCGCGCGGCCCCTCCGCCATCGACCGGTGGCGCGGTCATGTGATACGCATCCGCGCTCAAGCCGTAGCCGACGAGCTCGCAATAAATTTTTGCATTCCGTTTTCGCGCGCGCTCCATCTCTTCGACGACGACAACGCCCGCGCCCTCGCTCATGACAAAACCGTCTCGATCACGATCCCACGGGCGCGAAGCGCGTTCGGGCTCATCGTTGCGCGTGCTAAGCGCTTTCATGGCGCTGAAGCCCGCCAGACCGATCGGGATAATGGCCGCTTCCGAACCGCCAGCGAGAAATACATCGGCGTCGCCAAATTTAATCATCCGCCATGATTCACCGATGGCATTGTTCGAAGTCGCGCAAGCGGTGACGATGCACATGTTCGGCCCGCGCATGCCGAATTCCATCGAGATCAAACCGCTGGCCATGTTGCTGATGAGCATGGGAATGGTGAAGGCGGAGACGCGTTGCGGGCCTTTTGTCAGCAGCACGGTGTATTGATCTTCCAGCGTTTTCAGGCCGCCGATCCCGCTGCTGACAAGTACGCCGACGCGGTCGGGGTCCTCACTCCCCATCTCGATGCCAGAATCGCTCATCGCCATTTTAGCAGCCCCCATCGCCAACTGAGCGAAGCGGTCGGTGCGGCGAACATCCTTGGGATTTCGGAAAAATGCTTTCGGGTCGAAATCCCGCACTTCGCCGCCGATGCGACAATCGTACTGTGAAGTATCGAACGACTCGATCTTGCGAATGCCACTGACGCCGTTTTTCAGGCTCGACCAGAAGGTTTCCAGATCGTTGCCGACAGGAGTGACCACACCAATGCCAGTGATGACGACGCGACGGTTGTGATTCATTGAATGATCTGGCGACTGAATGAATTAGCGATTTCTAATGAGGCAATCACTAAATCGCTAAATCTCTCATTCGCTAAATGCTATCGCGTTCCCATCCCGACGCTCTGCACTGTCTGGAAAAGTTTGCCTTCCGTTTTGATTGAGGGCGCAATGATAATTTCGGTTTGCTGAAATTCTGAGAGATCGCGCGCCCCGACGTTGCCCATGCAGGTGGTAATGGCGCCAACCAGGTTCTGGCTCCCATCGTCCACTTCGGCCGGACCGTATAAAATTTGCTTGAGAGAGCCCGTGGCGCCGACTTTGATGCGCGTCCCCCGCGGCAAGTTCGCATGCGGGGTAGCCATTCCCCAGTGATAACCGCGTCCCGGCGCTTCGTGTGCTTTAGCAAACGCGCTCCCGACCATCACCGCATCCGCGCCGCAGGCGAGCGCCTTGCAGACATCGCCGCCTTTGCTCATGCCGCCGTCGGTGATGATGGGGACATAGCGCGAAGTTTTTTTGAAGTAAGCGTCGCGCGCAGCCGCGCAATCCACCGTTGCTGTCACTTGCGGGACACCGAGGCCGAGCACGCCGCGCGATGTGCACGCCGCGCCGGGCCCAACCCCGACCAGGACCGCCGCCGGCCCGCATTTCATGATCTCAAACGTCACGTCGTAGCCGACTGTGTTGCCGACGATGACGGGAATTCGCATCTCGGAGCAAAAATTTTTGAGATCGAGCGATTTGTACTGCGAGGAAATATGTCGTACGGTGGAGACGGTGCTCTGAACAACGAAAACATCCGCGCCCGCTTCTTGCGCGATGGCGCCGAACTCAGCCGCGCGCTGCGGGATAGAGCTTACGGCCGCAAGGGCGCCGCCATCTTTGATCTGCCGAATACGCGCAGTAATGAGTTCCGGCTGCACCGGTTCCTGATAAATGCGTTGCAGCAGAGCGGTGATCTCCGCCTTTTCCGCCTGGACGATCTTTTCGAGGACCTCCTGCGGATTTTTGTAACGCGTTTGCACTCCCTCGAGATTGAGAACAGCCAGACCGCCGAGCTTGCTCATTTCGATGGCGAACAGGACATCCACTACGCCATCCATGGCGCTGGCCAGGATCGGGATCTTCAGGCCGAGCGGATCGGCTTCATGGGTGGGCAATCGAAAAGTGGTATCGACTTCGTTTGGGTTGATCGTGACGCTCCCGGGCACGAGTGCAATCTCGTCGAAGCCGTAGGTCACGCGTGCTTTGCGATTCCGGCCAATCCACATTCCCATACTAAATGCGTTCGAATTTAAAGCGTTCGTTGAGACTGCCGCAGCGCGGACAGCGCGGCAGCAGAGCGTCGGTGCGGTCCTCGAATTCGAGCCCGCAAATGACACAGCGCAGCCGGTAGCGAAAAGCTTTTCGTTCGCGCCGCCTGCGGTTCCATTCGCTACTTAACCAGACGAAAAAAACCGCCGCAAGAAAAAGCAGCAGATAAATCGTGACCAGCGCAGCCAGGCTAACGTGGATCACAGCGCAGGGGCGGGCGAAGGGAGTGGCGCGAAATCACTTCCCCAGAGAATAGTCGCGATGCTCCAAGTGAGCGCATCGTCCCCTTCCCCGCGGGCTGCGGTCCCCCCTCGTGGCGGGGGAAATCGACAGAGCAGCAGATATTTTCGCGCTTGTTCGTCGAGCGCCGGATCGGAGGAGGATTCAACGAGAAAGCAAAATCGCACGGCGCCAGTTTTGTCGACCGCGATACGGAAACGCGCGTTGGCCGGCGCATCAGCCCGGCTGAGATGAAAGGTAAATTCGGGGAGGATCGGCGTTCCCAGAAGGGAGGCGGCATCTGAGAAAGAAGGAGCAGTTTTGCGCGCGAGCGACGGTGCTGCCGCGCCCGTCCGTGCCCTCGGCGTCTGGCCGATCGTGGTTGAGCTCGGGATGGTAAGATCGGAGGACGATTGCGGAATAGTCTTCATTTCTGGTTCGTGCCGGGCGAAAGACGGTACGTATTCCATCTTTGGCAGCGCCACCGCCTGGTGCTCGCCAGGCCGCTGTGTTGCGCTGGCCAGCGCCGGATCTTCGGCCTCCACCCAGCGCAAAAGCGCAAGCGATTCCGGATCGTCAGGTGAAATCACGCTCACTCGCGCCGGCGCCGGCAGCAAGGCCACAGTCGGCGGATAGACAATCTGGAAGATGTAAAAACAGAGGGCGTGCAAAAGGACAGACGCAATAATGAAAGAGACCAGCGCGCGCCGGCGGGGCCGGGGCGGATTCCATCGAAAGAGGAGTGGTGATGCGGCCGCTGTTGTCACTTCGGCGGAGCCGTCGCCAGGGCGACGGATGGGACGCCGTGTTCCAATGCCACGTTCGCCACCCGAATCACCGTTTCATACGGCGTCGTCTTGTCTGCCTTGATAATGATGGAGCGGCCTTCCTTCCGCGCGAGATCGAGCTGCGGCCCGAGTTCGTCGATCGTAAGCCTGCGATCGTGGAAGTAAATCGTCGCGCTGTTGGTGATGCTTATGATGTCGTTTTTTAGTTGTGGCGGAAGCATGAACTTCGAAAACGGCACGCTCACGGAAATACCCGGCTGTAGAACAAAGTTGGAACTGAGGAGCAGAAAGAAAATCATGAGGAAAACCACGTCGAGCAGCGGAAACCAGATGAGCCAGCCAAACTGATATTGTTTGGTGCGGACGAGTTTCATCCGAACCGCTGCTATGGTTCCCGCCGCTGCTCGCGCGCGCTGATTTCCGCGGGCTGAAAGGAAATGATGCCGCTCTCCGGTTCGGTGTCTGTGAGCAAATGCACGATCTCAATCCCAGCTCGTTCCATGTCGTGCATAAGCATGTTCACGCGCGAGGAGAGATAGCTGTAGGCGACGAAAGTAGGCGTCGCCACGACCAGCCCCGCGGCAGTCGTGAGCAAGCTTTTGTAAATGCCGGCCGACAATTCCGTCACCGTCGCGTAACCGCCATTGGACGCGACCACACCGAACGCCTCTATCATTCCCGCGACCGTTCCGAGCAATCCCAGAAGCGGCGCGAGATAGGCCAGAGTGGCGAGCACGCCAAGAAAACGCTCCAGTTTCGGCACCTCCAGTTGTCCCGCCTCCTGCACGATCTCGCGCAATTCGGCGCGGGGGAGATCGTGCCGGATGATGGCGGCGTGAATGACGCGTGCAACCGGTCCCGGCGTGCCGGCGGATTCATGCAAAGCTTCAGCGAAATTGCGCCGCCTGATGAGATTGGCCAGGCCCTTAAGAAACTCACCGGCGTGGATGCTGGCGCGGTGCAGATAAAAAAGCCGCTCGGCAAAAACCGCGATGGAGATGATGCTGCAGATCAGGATCGGCCACATCAGCAGCCCACCTTTCTGGAGGTATTCGATCACAGTCTGGCCTCTTTAAGCCTCTTTCATGCGCGAGGCAATCACTTCCGTTTCGCCGGCGTAGCTGTGGCGGCAGCCGTTTGACCAAGGAGCTTGCCCGTTCCGTCATACGCGGAGTAGCCGCTTTGATGGCCCGAAGAGTCGTAGCGGAAGATGATTTTGCCCAGGACGCTTTCGTCCTTCGCGAGATGAGTTTCCTCGCTCAGGTGATTATTTGCGTCGTACTTATATAGAGCGATGAAGCGAAACTCACCTTTCGGCCCCAGAACCTCCCCGCGAGCGAACCGGCCGTTCTCATCGAGGTCATAATTAATCTTCTCACGGACCTTCCCATCTGTGCCGTTGGTGGTGGCGAGGCATTTGCGGCTTGCCGCGTCGGTTTCATAAGTGGTGCGGGAGCCATCGGCGTTAAGGACAATACTGACGCGGGGCTCCCCGGGAACAGCTTGCGCGAAAGCGCGTGGGATCAAGGCAAAAACGAGCCAGCTGGCGATAACGAGGGCACGCATGAGAGCAGCGGCGACCATAGCCTGAGAAAAAGTTTATGAAAAGTCAGAGAAACTGATTGACCACAATAGGCGGTGGTGGTTAAAAGTGGGTCAAAGTGGAATAAGGTGGATGCCTTTCCCTCCTACTTATGGACCCAACCGCGCCGCTCCAGCCCCTCTACGCTGGCGAATTTCGTCACGCCATTGACGAAAAAAATCGTGTCACGATTCCCGCACGCTGGCGCCGCAATGAAGCCGAGGAATTCATCCTCCTCTCCGATACCACCGACCAGTTCCTCCTCGTCATGCCGCCGGAGGAATTTGCTCGCATGAGCGCGGCGGTCGAAAGCAACAACGGCGTGAGCGCGCGCGATCGTCGCGTTTTTTTGCGGCAATTGCATTCACGTGCGCAGCACGGCGTGGCCGATAAACAAGGCCGTCTCGTTTTACCGGAAGAACTCTGCCGACAGATCGGCTTGAAAGGGGAAGTCGCTTTGGTCGGTGGCCGCGGACGTTTCGAGATTTGGAACGTGACGCGTTGGAAGAAAGCGCACGCGGAGGAAACGCCGACGTATCAACACGTCGCCAACGTCATTGGATTATAAAGATGGACGCACTTCTTTTTGAACGCCCCATCTGGTTTGCCACCGGTCCGCTCATCGTGGAAGAGGAAGCGCAGGACCGCGAAGAATTCATTTACCACCGCCCGGTGATGGTGCGCGAGGCCATCGAGTTGCTCGCCCCGCGCGCGATCGGGCTCATTCTCGATGCGACCTGCGGCGGGGGCGGTCATGCCGAAGCGATTTTGAAAACGGGGGCGGACGTCCTGGGGCTCGATCAGGATCCGGACGCGATCGCGCAAGCAGCTGATCGGCTTTCCGAATTCGGCCATCGCGTCACGCTGCGGCAGGAAAACTTTCGGCATGCCGGTCGCGTTCTCGACGAGCTTAAGATCTCGCAAATCGGCGGCGCCATTCTCGATCTCGGCGTTTCCTCACGCCAGCTCGAGAATGCAGAGCGCGGATTCAGTTTGATACGCAATGGCCCGCTCGACATGCGAATGGACCCCCGGCAAGAGCTGACGGCGGGAGAGATAATCAATTCGTACAGCGAAGAAGAGCTGACGCGTCTTTTTCGCGATCTTGGCGAAGAACCGGCCGCTCGCCGCATCGCCAGCTCCATCGTGAAGCAGCGCAAGACAACACCATTCCGCGAAACTCTCCCTCTTGCGCGGATGATAGAGAAAATCGTTGGTCGCCACGGTCGACGTCACCCCGCCACGCAGGTCTTCCAAGCTTTGCGCATGGAAGTGAACGATGAGCTGGGCGCGCTGGAAGAGGGCTTGCGCGTCATGACGGACCGGCTCGAACCGGGCGCGCGCATTGCCGTTATTTCTTTTCACTCGCTCGAAGACCGGATCGTCAAAAATTACTTCCGCGAACGCAGCCGCGAATATTTCGACAGCCCGGAATGGCCGGAGCCGCGCCCGAACGAAAAGCGCGACCTGCTTCTCATCACACCGAAGCCGCTCGAGCCGGGACAAAACGAGCAGCGATTCAACCCGCGCGCGCGCAGCGCGAAGTTGCGCGTCGCCGAAAAACTGGGATGAGCCGGGCGCCGCGGAAAAATATCAATCGCGTCAACGCACCCGCGCTCGCGCGTTGGATCGTGATCACCGGTTTCCTTGCCTTGGCCGGTCTGGGTTACGTTTACCTATCATTGCAATTGCATCATCTCGGTGACCGCAAAAAGGCCTTGGAGAATGAGCTGATCAGTCTGCGCCAGCAGGACGACGTCGCGACTATGCAGATCGCCGCGCTCACTTCGCGCAACGCGCTTCAGCGTCGCTTGAAGGAAGGCTATCTCAAGATGGTTCCGATCGCGGAGAACAACATCGTGCGCCTCGCGCCAATTAGTCCTGTCCCGGAAGAAGATGCCATTCGCCCTGTGGCAAACGATCGCCTCGGCAGATGAAATGGAATGGACGGACCCGGTGTGCGCTTATTTGCGTAGTGTTCGTTGCCCTTTTTAGCGCGTTCTCCTTTCGGCTTATCTATCTCCAACTCGTCAAACACGACGAGTACGCCGGATTGGCAGCGGAGAAACACGTCTACAAACAGCCCATCTACGCCGAGCGCGGCGTGATCACGGACGCGAACGGCGAGGCGCTGGCCGCGAACTCGCCCGTGGAAACGGTGGTGGCTGACACCTCGCATTTTAACAAGGAGAAAATGGCCGAAGCCGTCGCGCTGCTGAGCCGCGAGCTGCGCATTCCGGCCGATGAGCTGTCGGAAAAGCTGGGAAGCGACCGGCATTACATCGTACTGAAACGCGAGCTGGCGCAATCAGCCGCCGACGCGCTTCGCGCCAGACTTCGCACGGAGAACATTCGAGGAATTTATTTCGAGCACGATTCGACCCGGCTTTATCCGAACGGCTCCATGCTTTGCCACGTCATCGGTTTTACCGATTTCGACCACAAAGGAATCCAGGGCGTGGAAGCGTCCATGGACGAGTATCTGCATGGGCAGGATGGATTTCGTTTCATCGAGCACAACCGCGCCGGGCAGGAGATCGTTCTTTACCGCGGACAGGAACGCGCGCCGCGCGACGGCTATCAGGTTCATCTCACCGTCGACCTGAACTTGCAGAACATCGTCGAGAACGAGATCGACGCGGCCATGCGCGAATTCTCGCCGGAGAAGGCGACGATCATCCTTATGCGTCCGCAGACGGGCGAAATTCTGGCGATGGCGAACCGGCCGACCTTCGATCTCAACCAGCGCAATACCGCCAAGCCGGAGCAAATGAAAAACCGCGCCATCATCGACATGATGGAGCCGGGATCGACCTTTAAAATCGTGACGGCAGCGGCCGCGCTCAACGACCATAAGGTGCGCCCGGACACGACGATTTTTTGCGAGAACGGCCTGTGGAATTTCGGTGGCCGTCCGCTGCACGATCACAAACCCTACGGGGAGCTCAGCGTGCAGGACGTTCTGGTCAAGTCCAGCAACATCGGCGCAGCGAAACTTGCGCTCAGTCTCGGCGACCAGAAGCTCTATGAATATATCCGGCGGTTCGGTTTCGGTGAACGCACCGGCGTGGAATTGCCGGGCGAAATTAGCGGCGTCATCCGGTCGCCGCAGAGCTGGAGCAAAATTTCGATCACGCGCATTCCGATGGGGCATGAGGTGGGAGTGACGCCGCTGCAAATGACGATGGCGATGGCGGCGATCGCGAATGGCGGCAAACTGGTGACGCCGCGCGTCGTGAAATCGGTGACGACAGCTGATGGAAAAACGGTCACCGATTTCTCGCCACAGGTGGTGCGGCAGGTCATTTCGCCGGAGACCGCGCGGCAGGTCGCGACCGCGTTACGCGGTGTGGTGAGCGATCGCGGCACCGCCGCGGCCGCCGCCGTTCCCGGATTTACCATCGCCGGAAAGACGGGCACAGCGCAAAAGGTGGATCCGCACGGCGGCTATGAGCACGGCAAATACGTCGTCTCATTCAGTGGATTTTTGCCGGCCGATCACCCGGAATTCGTTGGCCTCGTCGTGCTCGACGATGCAAAAACCTCCAAGCCCGAGCTCAACTATGGTGGGCTCGTAGCCGGTCCGATTTTCTCTCGCATCGCCGAGAAGGCGGCGCGTTATCTCGACCTCGAGCCGCACCCGGAATTGACCAAGCCGACCGCGGCTGCGAGCCGCCTCGCTTTAACTAATGCAGCACGGCATTGAGCAGGGGCCCTGATTCCACATGCAGCTCAAAGTCCTCGCCCGCGCCATCGCGCCGCGCCGAATCCTCGGCGGGCTTGATCGCGAAGTGGAAAGCATCGCGTATGACTCGCGGCGAGTGCAAAGGGCCAGCCTTTTCGTTGCCCTGCGCGGTGAGAAAAGCGATGGCCACAACTTCATCGATCAAGCGCTTGAGAAGGGAGCGAGCGTGATCGTAGCCGAGCGCGAGATTTCCTCGCCGCGCGCCAGCTGCCTCGTCGTTGAGAACACGCGCACGGCCCTGGCTGATTTATCGGCGGCTTTTTTTGGAACCCCAAGCAGGAAGTTAAAAATGGCTGCGGTCACCGGGACGAACGGAAAAACGACGACGACATTTCTGCTCAAGCATATTTGCGAGCGCGCCGGTTTACCCTGTGGGTTGATTGGAACTGTGCGCTACGAAATCGGCGAACGCATTTTGCCGGCCGTGCGTACGACCCCGGAAGCACTCGATGTCCAGGAGTTGTTAGCTCAGATCGTTAATGCCGGCTGTCGCGCGGCAGCAATGGAGGTTTCCTCGCACGCGCTCGCGCAGGAACGCACGCGCGGCATCGAGTGGGACGTCGCCGTTTTTACCAATCTCACGCAGGACCATCTCGATTTTCACGGGACGATGGAGAACTACTTCGAGGCGAAGACGAAGTTGTTCGAGGAACTATTGACTCAGGAGCGAAAGAAACGCGCCGCTGCTGTCGTCAATGTTGATGATCGATACGGTGAAAAGCTGATCGAGCGTATCGCCGGCAGAACTCCAACCATCACTTACGGCATGTCCATGCGGGCGGATTTTCGCGCCTCCAATTATCGCACCGAATTCGCCGGCACTTCCTATCAACTCGACGCCAGAGGCCGCAGCTATCTGGTGCGTGTGCCGCTCATCGGTCGGTTCAATGTCGCTAATTCCATGGCTGCGCTCGCCGCCGCTACGGCGCTAGGTGTGAATCTGCGCGATGCGATTCTTTCGCTTGCTCGTTCGCCCCAGGTTCCCGGACGGCTCGAGATGGTCCCGGCAAAACGTCAGTTCCAGATTTTTGTCGATTACGCCCATACGCCGGATGCGCTTTTGAATGTTTTGAAAACGTTGCGTGAGCTCGATCCAAGAAAACTGATTGTCGTCTTCGGGTGCGGCGGCGATCGCGATCGGCAAAAACGTCCGCTCATGGGTCGCGCGGCGGAGCAATTTACCGATCACGCCATTATCACCTCAGATAATCCACGCAAGGAGGATCCCGACGCGATTATCGCGGAGGTCGAGAAGGGTTTTCGCTCGCACCGCTACGAAAAGATTGCCGATCGCGCGGAAGCCATCGCACACGCCATTTCGCTCGCGCAAGCGCGCGATGTCGTGCTTATCGCCGGCAAAGGCCACGAGACGTATCAGGAATTCGCTGATCACACCATCCCGTTCGACGACATCCAGGTAGCGAGACGCGCCCTGGAAAATCAACCGGTGCAATTTTCATGAAGAGCGCTCCCCAGATTGATCCTGCCACACGGTAACAAGAATGGATGCCCTTCCACTTCATCGAATCGCAGAGTTGGCCGGCGCGATCATCGAGCGCGGCAGCGGCGAGACGATTATCGAACGCATCAGCACCGACTCGCGCACCATCAAGCCCGGCGAACTTTTCGTTGCTCTGCGGGGAGAAAATTTCGACGCGCACGATTTTCTTCAACCTGTCGCTGAACGCGGAGCCGCCGGCGCGGTCGTCTCGGAAAGTGTTTCCGTCCCATTGCCGGAGCGATTCGCCGTTCTTCACGTCACAAATACGCTCACCGCTTACCAGAATCTCGCCGCTAACCATCGGAAATCGCTTCCGCTCAAAGTGCTCGGGATAACCGGCAGCAACGGCAAGACTTCGACCAAGGATTTCGCTGCTTCGATTCTTGGCCGCGCTTTCCGCGTCACCAAAACGGAAGGCAATTTCAACAATCACGTCGGTCTGCCGCGCACCATCCTCGAAGCAAACCGCACCCACGAGATCGCCGTGTGGGAATTCGGCATGAATCACCCCGGCGAGATCGCCACGCTGGCACGGATCGCTTCAGCTGACACGGCCATCATTACCAACGTCGGGATTGCGCACATCGAGTTCATGGGATCACGCGAGGCTATTGCGTCGGAGAAAGGTGCACTGGCCGAAACAATCGGGAAGAGCGGGTTTGTTGTCCTGAATGCTGACGACGAATTCAGCGCCGGCATCGCGAAACGGACGAGCGCACGCGTAATCCTCGCCGGCGTCAATGCGGGAAGCGTACGCGCGATCGATATCGAACAGTCAGCAAACGGAAGCGAGTTCACTATCATCGAGGACGCGCACCGCAGCCGTGCCCAGCTGCCGGTGCCTGGCCTGCACATGGTGCAGAACGCCATGCTGGCGGTGGCGGCCGCACGCGCATTCGGCGTTTCGCTGGAAGATTGCGCGGCCGGACTTGCCTCGGCCCCGCTAGCGAAAGCGCGCTTGCAAATTCGCGAGATCAATGGCGTCCAGTTCATCGACGATAGCTACAACGCCAACCCTGATTCCATGAAAGCGGCTCTGCGGACCTTGGTGGAGCTGGACGCGGAAGGGAAACGAATTGCCGTCCTCGGAAAAATGTTCGAGCTCGGCAACGAATCAGAGCGCGGTCATCGCGAAGTGGGCGAGACTGCCGCCGCTCTCGGGATCGATTATTTGATCGCCATCAAGGATGACGAAATCGCGCGGGCGGCACAAAGCGCGGGATTGGAAAAAGCGACTACGGTCAGGAACGCCACGGAAGCGGCCGAGGCGCTGAGCGAGATTGTCTCGCCTGGAGATCTTGTCCTCATCAAAGGCAGCCGGTCCGCCCGCACCGAGCTCGTCCTCGAAGAATTCGCCAAACTTCAACCGGCGGAGGGAAACGCGCGATGATGTTTTATCTGCATCGGTTCAGCGATCAGATCGGCGGCTTCAACGTCTTTTACTACGTCACATTTCGCGCTGTGGCCGCTGCCGTTACCGGCTTCGCGCTTTGCCTGATCTGCGGGAATTTCGTCATTAGAAAACTGATCTCGCTGAAAATCGGCCAGCCCATCCGCACAGCCGAAGAGGTGCGCCACCTCGCTGAATTACACGGGGGAAAACAAGGCACTCCCACCATGGGTGGCGTGCTCATTATCGGCGCTGTTTTTCTCGCCAGCGTGCTTTGGGCCCGACCCGATAACCGTTTCGTCTGGCTCGTCCTCTTCAGCATGCTTTACCTCGGCGGTCTCGGGTTCATCGATGATTACCTCAAAGTGACGAAGAAAAAATCCGATGGCGTGCCCGGCCGCGTCAAACTCGTTGCCCAAATTTTGCTGGCGGTCGTCGTCGCGTTCGTTTTTCTCACCAGCCCGCTGCTGCAAGTGCAGGCCCGTTCGCTCTATCTGCCGTTTTTCAAAGCGCCGGTAATCACGAACATGGGTTGGATCACGCTCATCTTTTTCGCCATCGTCATCGTGGGATCGTCAAACGCCGTCAATCTCACCGATGGTCTCGATGGTCTCGCCATCGGCTGCACGGTCACAGTCGCGCTCGCGTATGCGTTTCTCTCCTATGCCAGCGGCAACTTTCGTATCGCGGAATATTTGCAGGTTCCGTTTTATCCATTCACCGGCGAACTGTCGGTCATCTGCGCCGCGCTCGTCGGTGCCGGTCTCGGTTTTCTCTGGTTCAATTGTTATCCGGCAAAAGTTTTCATGGGCGATACCGGCTCGCTCGCCATTGGCGGAATGATTGGCGTCGTCGCAATTTGTTGTAAGCAGGAATTCTTGCTCGCTGTTGTCGGTGGCGTGTTCGTCATCGAAGCCATTTCCGTCATCATGCAAGTGCTGAGCTTTCAGCTGACCGGGCGACGCATTTTCGCGATGTCGCCGATTCATCATCACTTCGAGCTGGTGGGCTGGAAGGAAAATACCGTCATCGTGCGTTTTTGGATTTTGTCGGCTGTGTTTGCGCTGCTTGGCCTGGCGACGCTGAAACTGCGATGAACGAACGTTTTCAGAATAAGAATGTGGCCGTGCTCGGCGCCGGGCTGAGCGGGAGCGCCGCCGCCTTATTGCTAAGAGCCAACGGCGCGAACGTCAGCGTGCTCGACAGCGCCGAGGAAATGAAGCTGCTGAAGTCCACGATCGAAAACCTCCGCAGCAAGGGTGTGCGCGTTGTCACGGGAGCGCAGGCAGATTCAAACAGGGATGATTACGATCTCGTTGTGCTCAGTCCCGGCATCGATCCGGACTCGGCGCTGGCGCAGAATTTTTCCTCGCGCGGCGTCGAGACGATCGGGGAGCTCGAGCTGGGCTGGCAGTTTTGCGAGCGGCCTGTCATCGCCATCACCGGTACCAACGGCAAAACGACGACGACAGAGCTCATCGCCCAGATGTTGAATGCGTGCGGCCAGCGGACGGTGGCCTGCGGCAACATCGGCAAGCCGCTTACGCAGGTCGTGCGCGACCAATCCAGGCTCGACGTTCTCACGGTCGAGGTCAGCTCTTTTCAGCTGGAAACGATCAGGACTTTTCGCCCCCAGATCGCGCTTTGGCTCAATTTCGCGCCCGATCATCTCGACCGTTACTCTTCCGTGGCGGAATATCGCGCGGCCAAGCTGCGCATTTTTGATTATCAGACCGCCGAGGATTTCGCCGTCGTTAACGCGAACGAAAACATCCCGCAAATTAAAGCGCAGCGCGTCACCTTCAGCGCCTACGACGATCGCGCCGATTTCCGTCTTGCCAATGGCACGATCCATTTTTGGGAGACGCCGGTGTTACGGCTAGCAGAGGCGAAGCTGCGCGGCTCGCACAATATCGAAAATCTGATGGCAACATTGGGCACGGGTCGCGCACGCGGTCTTTCATTCGATCAAATGGTGCCGCCGCTCAGCGCGTATGAACCGCAGCCGCATCGCTGCGAATTCGTCCGCACCGTTCGCGGTGTCGATTACGTCAACGATTCGAAAGCGACCAATCTCGACGCGGTCGAGAAGGCGCTCAGTGCGCAAACAAAGCGGGTCGTCCTCATCGCCGGTGGAAAAGACAAAGGCTTCGATTTCCAGCCGCTGCGCAAATCGGTGAAAGAGAAAGCGCGCGCCGCCATCCTCATTGGCGAGATGGCCAATCGCATTTGCCAGGACTGGCGCGAGGCAACGCGATGTGAGATCGCAGGCTCGCTTGCGGAGGCAGTCGAGCGCGCGCACGCCACGGCCGAAAACGGCGAAGTCGTGCTTTTTTCACCGGGGACCTCGTCCTTCGACATGTTCAAAAGCTATGCCGATCGCGGCGATCAATTCCGCCAATTAGTGCACGCCTTGCCGAGATGAAATTTCTCAAGTTACCCAAATTTTTTGCGCGCAAGAAAAAGAAGCTGCGCTTGAGCACGGCGCGTCGCGCCTCCGCCTCGGGCGCGGAATTCGAGGAAACGTCGGAGCCGAATATGAAGCTTTCGCGCGCGCTCCTCATCGTGCTGCTGCTGCACATCGTTGCCGTCGGAGGAATCATCGCCTTCAACGCGATTAAGAGTCGGCAAGGACCGATTAGCGCACCGGTGACAGTGGCGAAAGCGCAAGCTTCCGCCAGCGCGACTCCGCACGAAGAAATCAAGCTGGCGCATTCGCCGGCTCCGAAAGTCGAGAAGCGCTCAACGCCAGACGGAACGAAGTTTTACACCGTCAGCAAAGGAGACACCCCGGTAACGATCGCGAAAAAGTTCAAGGTTCCCTTCGACGATTTGTTAGCGGCCAATCACATCGACGATCCACGGAAGCTCAAAATCGGGCAGAAGCTGGTCATTCCGGTGAAAGCCAAGGCGAAAAAAACCGATGGATAAAGCGATGTTCAAAGCGGGTCATTCCGAGCCAAGTCGAGGGATCCCGTCGCGCTACCCAAAAATAACGCCGCGCGATTCCACTTCGCTTTGTCACGCTCGGAATGACCAAAGGAGGGAATTGCTCTGATGCAACGCAAGAGCGCTTATTTCCTTTTTCTGGCGGTGCTTGTCATGCTTGTCATCGGCATCGTCATGCTTTTCAGCACGAGCGCGTTCGCGCGCGACGCCCACGGTGATGTTTACTTTTTCATCAAACGCCAGGCGGTCTGGCTCGGCATCGGGCTGACGGTGTGCATCGCCGCCACCCTGCTCGATTACCATTTCTGGCAGCACACCTGGTGGGTTTGGTTCATCCTCGCCCTCGTCGCGCTCGCACTCTGCTTCGTCCCGCATCTCGGTATGCGCATCAATGGCTCCCGGCGCTGGGTCGGGGCCGGGCCAATCACATTTCAGCCGTCGGAAATTGCCAAGGTCGCGGCGGTCTTTTTTCTGGCGTGGTGGTTCGCGCGTTTTGAAAAGCGCAGCAAGAACGTGATCTACGGCTTCGCCATCCCTTTGGCGCTGATCGCTCTGCTCGCCTCGCTCATCATCACGGAAGTCGATCTCGGCACGACCGCGCTCATTGGCGCGACGACATTCGTGGTGATGTTTGTGGCCGGGACGAACGCAATCCTGCTTGGAACATTATCGGCCGGCGCGCTCGGCGGCTTGATTTTCGTCGCCACTTGTTTGCCGGAACGCATGACGCGGCTGCTCGCGTTCATGCATCCGGAAAATTACAAAGAAGACGCCGGCTTGCAGCAAATGCAGGCCTTGATTGCCTGGGGCAGCGGCGGGATGGAGGGACTTGGTCTCGGTAATGGGCGGCAGAAAATGCTCTATCTTCCCTATGCCCACACCGACTTCATTTTCCCAATGATCGGCGAAGAGCTTGGCCTGCGCGTGAGCCTTCTCGTCGTCTTCCTGTTCATTGTCATCATCGTGTGCGGAATGACGATCGCGCTGCATGCGAAAGATCGCTTTGGGCTTTTGCTCGGTTGCGGAATCGTCTCGCTGCTGGCGCTGCAGGCGGCGGTCAACATTGGCGTCACGACATCGTTGTTGCCCAACAAGGGATTGCCGCTGCCGTTCATTAGTTACGGCGGCTCGAATCTGGCCGCGTGCCTCTTTGGCATCGGCATTCTGTTGAACATTTACCGCCAGGCGAAATTGGAGCCGGTCAATATGAAACGCGTCGCTGCGCGCGCACGAGTGACGCCAAGGATATGAAGGATTTCAGATTGCAGATCTCAGATTTCAGATTGCCAGCATCGCGCGGCATCAGGTCTGACCAATCTGAAATCTGCAATCTGCAATCTGAAATTTCCCTATGAACGCTGTCATCGCATGTGGAGGGACCGGCGGCCATCTTTTTCCCGGACTCGCCGTGGCGGAGGTTTTGCGCGAACGCGGACACGATGTGCTGTTGTTCGTTTCGGAAAAAGACGTCGACGCCATGGCGCTGCAGGAACATCCGGAGATAGCGGTGGAAAGATTGCCGAGCATCGGATTGCCTTCGCCGTTTTCGCCCGCGATTCTCGGGTTCGCTCGCCGCTTCAACGAAAGCCTGGCGCGTTGCCGCGCGATCTACGGCCGCTTCAAGCCGCAGGTCGTCCTCGGCATGGGCGGCTTTACCTCCACCGCGCCGGTGCTGGCGGGAAAGTTGCGCGGCGTGCCGACCTTCATTCATGAGTCGAACGCCATTCCGGGCAAAGCAAACAAGCTGACGGCGCGTCTCGTTCGTGCGGTCCTGCTCGGCTTTAAAGAATGCGCGCCGTTTTTCCCGAAGGTCAAAACGGAGGTGACCGGCACGCCCATTCGCCATGAATTGCGGCGGCTCGATCGCACGTTTTCGCGCAGGCAGCTCGAACTGGAAGCGGATGTTACCACGCTCCTGGTGATGGGCGGGAGTCAGGGGGCCAGCGGAATCAACCAGGCCATGATAAAAACGTTACCGGCGCTGCAAGCGGCAAATTTGCAGGTCATTCATCTGACCGGGACGCGCGAGGAAAAGCTGATGGCGGACAATTACAAGCGCGCGAATGTGCGCGCTTTCGTGGCCGGATTTCACCATCACATGGAGCAACTTTACAGCGCGGCCGATTTTGTCGTCGCCCGCTCCGGCGCCGCCAGCCTGGCCGAGGTCGCGGCTTTTTCGTTGCCTTCCATTCTCGTTCCATTCCCTTTTGCCGCCGACGATCATCAGGCGCGCAACGCGGAAATCTTCGCGAGAGCGGGAGCGGCCATTGTCGTGCGCGAGTCGGAAATTTCGAATGACGCGCTCGCGCGGCAAATTCGCAGTTTCATCGACGATCCGGCGCTGCTGCGAAAAATGTCCGAGAATTGCGCGCGTCTTTCTACTCGCAACGCCGCCAGCGCGGTGGTGGAAACAATGGAGCGCTACACCAAGGCATGACGACTACGACGACGAACTTGCAGTTGGATCTGGCGCACTTTCTCACGCGGGAACAGCACCGAATTCATCTGCTTGGCGTCGCTGGCAGCGGGATGAGCGGGATCGCCGCGCTTTTACTCGAGCTCGGTCATGCGGTGAGCGGATCGGACAAATCCGGTTCGGTCGAAGTGGAAAGATTGCAGCGAAATGGTCTGCGATTTTTCCAGCAACATCGGCCGGAGGACGCGGCCGACGCCGAGCTGGTTGTTTTTTCGTCCGCGATCAGAGAGAACAATTCGATTCTCGTTAGCTCGCGCGCAACCGGGACACCGGTGGTGCGCCGGGCTGAAGCGCTTGCGGCGATGATGGCGGGCAAGCGAGGAATTATCATCGCGGGAATGCATGGCAAAACCACGACTTCGGCCATGACAGCGCACGTTCTGCGCGAAGGCGGTTTGCATCCGTCGCATTACGTCGGCGCGGAAATTCCCATTCTGGGCGCGAACGCGCACTGGGACCGGCGGGGCGAATGGTTTGTGGCTGAAGGCGACGAAAGCGACGGTACCATCCGGTATTTTCATCCCGAGCACGCGCTCGTGCTTAACATCGAGCCAGAGCATCTGGATTTCTACGAGGACATCGGCGCGATCGAAAAAGTTTTCGCGCGATTGTTCGAGCAAACCTCCGGCACCATTTTTTTCAACGCCGATGATGCGCTCACGGCGCGCCTCTGCGCATCAGCGCCATCCATTTCCTTTGGGCTGAATGATGGAGCGACCTACCAGGGCAAAGATATTTCCCTGGAGGACTTTGCCTCGGTCTTTTGTGTATTTCGCCATGGCGAGCAGCTTGGGGAGGCACGGTTGAATGTTCCCGGGCGACACAACGTGCAGAACGCCGTGGGCGTTATCGCACTGGCGACAGAACTCGGTGTTCCGTTTGAGAAAATAGCTAGGTCATTGGCGAAGTTTCAGCACGCACGCCGGCGCTTTGAAATTAAGTACGCCAGCCCTCGCTTTCTGCTGGTGGATGATTATGCCCATCATCCGACCGAGATTCGTGCCACTCTCGCGACGGCGCGTTCGGCTGGGCGCAAACGCGTATTGACGATGTTTCAGCCGCATCGTTACTCGCGCACGAAAGCGCTCTGTTGCGAGTTCGGCAGCGCTTTTGATGACGCCGATCGCGTTGTCATTACCGATGTCTATCCGGCGAGCGAAGCGCCGCTCCCGGGAGTTTCCGGGCAGACGATTGTCGATTGCATGGTTTCGCACGGGCACGGCGGCGTGAGCTATCAGCCGCGCCTGGCCTGCATGCATCGCGAGCTCGGAAATATGCTGGCGAGCGGGGACATGGTCTTGAGTCTGGGTGCGGGTAACATTCATGAGCAGCTGGCGATTCTGGCGGCGGAGCTGGTGGTGGCGGAGAAACTGAAGGAGATCGTCGGAGAAAAGGGCGATGTGCGCTTGCATGAGTCGCTCGCCAAACACACGACCCTGCGCGTCGGCGGCCCGGCGCAATTCTGGGTTGAGCCGCGGACAGAAGCAGCGCTTGCGGAACTGATTCGCTTCTGCCGCCGGGAAAATCTTCCCCTCTTCGTTATCGGTCGCGGTTCCAATCTGCTGGTCCGCGACGGCGGAATCCGCGGCGTGGTGGCGCATCCCAGCGGAGGTGACTTCGAGAAAATCGACGTAAACCGTGACGAGATCAGCGCCGGCGTGGGAGCGAAATTAAAGCAGATAGCGTATGCCGCGCGCGATGCCGGGATCGGTGGTCTCGAATGGATGGAAGGAATTCCCGGCGAAGTAGGCGGCGCTCTGCGCATGAATGCGGGGGCAATGGGTTCGCAGACGTTCGAAAACGTGGCGCGTGTCCGCTTCCTCGATGGTGAAGGGAACGCCCAGGAAAAAACGCCGCCGGAAATGGAAATTCATTACCGGCATGTGCCGGCGCTGGAAAAAAACTATGCCGTCTTGGCCGTGTTTCGCGGACAGCGTAGCGCGCGAGGCGAGATTGTGCGCAAGCTGGAGGAATCGCAACAGCATCGCCGCGCCACGCAACCGGCGGCTTCGAGTGCGGGCTGCATTTTTAAGAACACCGATGGAATTCCTGCGGGAAAATTGGTCGATGAACTTGGGCTGAAAAATTGGGCGATCGGCAAGGCGCGGGTCTCCGAGGTTCACGGGAACTTCATCGTCAACGATGGCGGGGCAACGGCGGCGGAGATGCTGGAGTTGATTACGAAGATTCAGACCACTGCGCGAACACAGCGCGGAGTCGAATTGCAAACGGAAGTGCAAATCGTGGGAGAGGACGCGTGATTTTTTTGATCTGTCATTCTGAGCGAAGTGGAGCGCAGCGGAACGGAGTCGAAGAATCTCTGGCTGTGATTCCGGAATCCCATCGTTTGAAATCAGAGATCCTTCGACGCTTCGCTTCGCTCAGGATGACAAGGATGAGTGCAGCGCGGGAAGTGTGGACCGCTTTATGAACGCGCGTTTACCCAAAAAAATTGCGGTGTTGATGGGCGGGCCGGGCTCGGAACGCGACGTGTCGCTGGCGACAGGGCGCGGGGTGGCGAAAGCATTGCGCTCGCTCGGCTGCGAAGTGAGCGAAGTCGATGTCCGGGAAGAGAACTTCGATATCCCACAGGGAACGGAGCTAGCCTTTATCACCATTCACGGGACTTTCGGCGAAGATGGGCAACTTCAGCGAATTCTAGAAACGCGCGGCGTTTCCTACACGGGCGACGACGTTCGCGGGAGCGAGACCGCGTTCGACAAAATCGAGTCGAAGAAAAAATTCGAGGCGACCGGCGTGCCGACGCCCCGCTGGGAAGTGATCCGGGTGGGTCAGCCGCCGACGCTCGACATTCCATTTGTGATCAAGCCACCGCGACAAGGTTCGACTGTCGGCGTCTATATTATTAAGAGCGCCGAGCAGGTGGAAGGTGCGCTCGCGGAAGTAGCGAAGTTCGATAGCGAGCTTTTGGTCGAAGAATTCATCCCGGGGCGCGAGTTGACGATCGGCATTCTGGGAGAACAAGCGCTGCCCATTCTTGAGATCATTCCCAAAGGCGGCTTTTACGATTTCAACAACAAGTATCCCTTTCTCAATCCGCAAGCGGGTGGTGCTGCCGAGCACGTTTGCCCAGCCAGGATAGACGATGGGCTCACGCGCACGATTCAAGAGATGGCGTTGCAGGCATTTCGCGCGCTTGGTCTGCGCGTTTATGGGCGCGTCGACGTCATCCTGCCCGAGAATGCCGCGGCCACTGTTCTCGAGGTGAACACGATTCCAGGAATGACGGAGGCGAGTTTGCTGCCAGAGGCGGCAGCGGCGGCGGGAATATCGTACGAGAAACTTTGCGCGCGAATCATCGAATTGTCGCGCGCACGCGAGGAGGCACGGCGATGAGAAAAGCGAGCGCCCAGACGCGCGCGCGGCCGCGCAATCACCGCCTTTCCAATTTGCGGCAGCGCAAGCAACAGCATTTGCTCGATGTCAAAGTGCGCTCGCGCAAGGCCACCCAGCACCGCAACCGTCGCGTGCTCGTTTTCATCTCGAAGATCGTGCTGGCACTCGTGCTCGGCGTCGGACTCTACGTCGGCGGGCAATGGACTCTGCGCCGTTTCTTTTTCGAAAACCCCGATTACAGGCTGGCGATGATCGACGTGCAGACGGATGGCACGTTACAACGGGAGCAGGTGCTGGAAGCGGCCGAACTGCGCGAGGGAAAAAATATTTTCGAGGTCAACCTCTCCCAGGTGCACGACATCCTGGAACAGCTGCCGCAGGTGGATGAGGTGCAGGTGGTGCGGAAGATGCCGGGCGAGATCGACATCCGCATTGCCGAGCGCAAACCCATCGCATGGATCACCAGTGAAAAAGAGATTAGCGATCCTTTTCAATCCGACGTCGCGTTCCTCATCGACGCACGCGGGGCGTTAATGAGAGAGAAAAAATTGCTATCGGAATACCTCGGGCTTCCGTTGATTACTGGGTGCACGAGCGAGTCGCTCGAAGCCGGCAAGATTGTCGATTCCGTGGAAGCGAAAGCGGCGCTCGAACTTTTGCGACTGAGCGCGGGCAGTTTCATGCAAACGCGTTTCCAGATTCGGGAGATCGATGTTTCCAAGGGCTATTGCCTAATCGTGACGGACAAAAATCATACCCAGGTCACGCTAGGGTTCGATCATCTCGATCAACAGATTCAGCGCCTGGAGCAGTTCCTCGTCTATGCGGATGATTCCAAGCGCGACATCGAGACGGTGAACCTGCTGGTGCAGCGAAACATTCCGGTGACGTTCATGAAAGCGGCGAGCGAGATAATAAACGACACGCTCGATCCGGAAGAGACGCCCCGCATTCTGAAGGCGATCCCGGTGCATCCGACTTCGGCGAAAGCGAGCGGGAAAGGAACAGCCGAAACCAAACAGAACGGTCCGCAGCCGTTTTCACTGCGGAAACAAACAAAGAAGGAACGAAATAAAGATGGCGAGTAACGATTTGATGATTGGGTTGGAAATTGGGACGTCTAAAATTTGCGTCGTCGTGGGTGAGAGCAGAATGGACGGAACGACGAAAATTTTAGGCGTCGGACAGGCGCCGTCACGCGGCGTGCGCAAGGGCGAGATCGTTGATTTCGAGACGGCCATGAAATGCGTGCATGAAGCGGTGGTGGACGCGGAGCAGAAAAGCGACGTGATGGTGCGCAGCGTCTACGTCGGCGTCGGCGGCGCTCACATTCAGAGCTTCAATAATCGCGGGTGTGTGTTCCTCCCGGAAGACCGGGATGAAATCGATGAGCAGGACGTGGAGGACGCGAAAATCAGTGCGCGTGAAGTGAGTATTCCGGCGCAGAACGCATTTCTGCACTCGATCATTCAGCATTATCACGTCGACGGCCAGGATGGCGTGCTCAATCCGCTGGGCATGCTCGGGCAAAAGCTGGAAGCGGATTTCCACATCATTCACGGCGTGCGCACGCGCATCCAGAACACAATTCGCTGCGTAAAAGAACTGCCGCTGGAAGTGGAAGACGTTGTCTTCACCGCGCTCGCTTCCGCGCAAGTGGTGCTTACACAACAGCAAAAAAATCTTGGCGCCCTTGTCATCGACATGGGTGGCGGCACGACCGATTACATCCTTTACGTCGACGGCGCGGTGAAGCAGAGCGGCGCCGTCGGCATCGGCGGCGATCACATCACTAACGACATTTCGATGGGGCTGCGCATTCCGATGGCGCGGGCGGAGAAACTGAAGATCGAGGAAGGGAGCGTTACACTGGGCAATTGCTTGCACGGCGAAACGGTGGTGCTGAAAGATGACTCGGGATTCGCCGGCAAGGAAATCGAGCGCGAGACGTTAAACACGATCATTCATCTGCGCGTGCGTGAGACCTTGGAGTTGCTCAAGCGACAACTGGATGAGGAGTCGTTCATCAATTACATAGGCGAAGGCATCTTTATTACGGGCGGATGTAGTTTGCTGCAGGGAATCGATCATCTGGCGGAAGACATTTTTGAGGTTCCTGCCCGCGTGGCGCACGCGCAGACGATGTCGGGACTGACATCGGCATTTCAAAATCCGCAGTTCGCTACCGCGATCGGACTGATCAAATACGCGCAGGCAGTGCAGGTGGATCGGCCGCAACGACGCGGGCTCGGACGACTGATCAGCAAATTTTTTCCGGGGATACGGTGAAAGCATTAACAACGAACTTTAACCAAGGGTCATCCCGAGACGCGCAGACGACGAGGGACCTCGCGACGTCAGGAAAGACGATCGTGAGGTCCCTCGCGTTCGCTCGGGATGACGGCACCGAGATTGCGACAGCAGCAGGAGAATAAAACCAATGATTCAACTTAACCGAAATTATACTCTGCCGGAACGCGAGGAAGATATCATCCCGATCAAGGTGATTGGTGTCGGAGGCGCCGGCTCGAACGCGCTTGATCGCGTCGTGCTCGAAGGAATGGACAAGTCCGATCTGATCGCGGCCAACACCGATGTGCAATCGCTCGCCAGCTCGGTGGCGGCGGCGAAAGTGCAGCTGGGGCGCTCGATCACGCGCGGTCTGGGCACCGGCGGCGATCCTGAGCTCGGTTTTGAGGCGGCGCAGGAGTCTATTGACGAGATTCGCGAAGCGCTGACGGATGCACGGTTGATCTTTATTTGCGCGGGTTTGGGCGGCGGCACCGGCTCGGGCGCGGCACCGGTCATCGCCCATCTTGCGCGAGAGATGGGCGCGCTTGTGATCGCCTTTGCGACGTTACCGTTCACTTTCGAGGGGAAACGTCGCGCCGCACAAGCGCAGCAAGCGCTGACGCGTTTGCACGCGCTGGCGGACGCCGTGGTTTGCTTCGAGAACGATCGCATGGGCGATCTGGCTGCGCCAAAAGCGGGAATTCATCAGGCGTTCGCGCTGGCTGATATGACGGTGAGCCAAAGCGTGCGCTCGATTGTGAATCTCATTCAGCGGCCCGGAATCATGCGCGTTGGCTTCGACGATTTGCTGGCGGCGTTGCGCGGCGGCGGTGGTCGTTGTCTGTTCGGCTACGGCGAGAGCGATTCGGATAATCGCGCGCACGAAGCGCTGGAACAGGCCTTGCGAAATCCGCTGATGGATCGCGGTCGCATGCTGGAGGAAACGGCGCGGGTGCTGGTGCAGGTCTCGGGCGGACCTGGCATGACGCTGTCGGAAGTGGAAATCCTGATGCGGGAATTAAACAAACACATCAGCGACGAAACGCAGCTGCTCTTCGGCACCGCGGTCGACGGGCGAATGGGTAATCGACTGAGCGTGACATTGATCAGCTCGATGGCTTGCGAGACGGCACCGGTGCAGAATTTAAAGCCGCGGGAGGATTTTTCGCCGCCGCAAATCGAACCTGTCAGGGAAGCGGCGCCGGAGCCGTTGGTCGCTGTTCTGCCCGAAGTATCGCAGCCCGAACCGGCCGTTGCTGTCGAGGCAGAAAAAATCGAAGAGATCGCAGCTCCCGTGCCGGATGACAGTCTGGTTCCTTTAGAAGCGGAAATTGCGGAACCGCCCGTCGAAGCCGCGGAGGCGACGGAACCAGAATTGGTGATTGAATCTGAGCCACCGCGACCACGGATCATTCCGCCAAAAAAGAAAAGTGCCGTGGCACCTGATTATATCACACCAAAAGTTTTGCCGAAGCCCGAACCAGAAAAACCGGCACGGGAGAAAGTCGCGAAGCAGGAGACACTGCAATTCGAGCCTTTGAATCGCGGCCGTTTCGAAAAGAGCGAGCCGACCATTGTGGAAGGCCAGGACCTGGACGTGCCGACATTTCTGCGCAAGAAAGTGCGCGTGAAATAGCTTGGTCGCACTGTAGCGGCCGTCTATGACCGCCGTGCTCCCCTCGGTGGGGTGCCGTGCGTCGGCGGTCGTAGACCGCCGCTACAGGACAAGTCCTACTTCTGCATCAAATCGAGAACCGCACTCGTCATCCCAATTATCCCAGTGCGAATCGTCGGCTCCGGCACGGGGGCGAACTTACTGGAATGCAAGCTCGGCAGGGGCGCGCCCGTTCTCTTCGACTCCGCTACCTTCGCCGGGTCAACCGCGCCGACGTTGAACATGAACGCCGGAATACTGTGATCGGGCAGGCTGTACTCGGAGAAATCCTCGCCGCCCATGGTGGGTGGTTTCTCGACAACGTTGTCGTTGCCAATTGCGGTTCTCAGCGCGGCGGTGGCGCGTTTGGTTAGCTCAGGATTGTTGTAAGTCGCGGGCGTGAACTCGTCTGTGCGCACGTGCACATCCGGCATTCGGTCCGGCGGCAGCCCGGCCGCAGCCGCGCAGCCTTTAGCGATGCGTTCGATCGCGGCCAGCACACGATCTCGCACCTCTTTCTTATACGTGCGCACCGTCAGCTGCATTTTCACGTCGTCGGAAATGATGTTGTGCTTGGTGCCGCCGTGGATCGAGCCGACCGTCACCACGATTGGATCGACCGGATTATTTTCGCGCGAGGCAATCGTCTGCCACATGTTGATAATCTCGGCCGAGAGGACAATGGGATCTTTCGTTTTGTGCGGGTAGGCGCCGTGACCACCCACGCCTTTCACGGTGACGTCGACGGAATCGACGTTGGCGTAGCAATAACCCTCAGTGACGCCGATCTTTCCGGTTTCGATCTCAGCGTCGTCATGCAATGCCAGAGCATAGTCGGGCCGGGGCCAGCGCGTGTAGAGTCCATCCTTCAACAAGGCGCGCGCGCCGCCGACGGTTTCTTCGGCGGGTTGTCCGACGAAAATGACGGTGCCGTGCCATCGATCCTTCAGCTTCGGCAGGGCACGCGCTGTGCCGATAAAAGTAGACATGTGGATGTCGTGCCCGCATGCGTGCATGACGGAAACGTCTTTGCCTTCATCGTTTTTCGTCGTGACGGTGCTGGCGTAGGGCAATCCCGTTTCCTCATGCACCGGCAGCGCGTCCAGATCAGTGCGCACGAGGACAGTTGGTCCGTCGCCGTTTTTCATCACGCCGATAACTCCGAAGCAGGTGCTCCCGGCCTTCTCGTATTTGCCGACTCGCTCGGTGACATCGTAACCGGCGGTTTTCAATTCTTTAGCGACCAGCGCGGCCGTGCGTTCCTCGTGGGTGGATAACTCAGGATGCGTGTGCAGGTCTTTGTAGATTGTTAAGAGCGAGGGCAGTTCGGCATCGGCAATTTGCTGGGGTGTTTGCTGCGCCCAGGCTGAAAACGACGAGGTGAGAAGGAGCGTGAAGCACAAGCGAGCGTTCATGGCTCTACTTTTACTGTCATGCTGAGCGAAGTCGAAGCATCTCTAGCCATTGGTTTTGGACTCAGCGGGAAAAATCAGAGACGTCTCGGCTTCGCTCGACATGACAAATGAAGACGCGCACGCAAAATCGTTATTTGTCGCGATTCTTTGGCGACAGCGTAAAGAACGATTATGCAGACGAAAGGAAGCTTACCTGCCGGCATCGAACTGCTCGGCGAAAAAGCGCCGGGTTTTGATGAAATCCTGACGCCTGACGCTCTGGCCTTCGTTGCGAAATTTCAGCGCGAATTCGGCGGACGACGCAAGGAATGTCTGGCGCGCCGGCAGCAACGCCAGGCCGCGCTTGATGGCGGCGAAGCGCTCGACTTTTTGCCCGAAACGAAATCCATCCGCGATGGCGACTGGACGTGTGCGCCCATTCCATCGGACCTGCGCGATCGTCGCGTCGAGATCACGGGCCCGACCGATCGTAAAATGGTGATCAACGCGCTCAACTCCGGCGCGAAAATGTTCATGGCCGATTTCGAAGACGCCAATTCACCGACGTGGCGCAACATGATCGAAGGCCAGATCAATCTGCGCGACGCCATTCGGCGGACGATTACGTTCACCAGTCCGGAAGGAAAAGAATACCAGCTTAAGGACAACCTCGCCGTGCTGCTTGTCCGCCCGCGCGGCTGGCACTTGGTGGAGAAGCATGTGCTCGTCGATGGTGAGCCGATCGCCGGCGGCCTGTTCGATTTCGGTCTGTATTTTTTTCATAACGCGCGCGAACTGATTGCACGCGGCAGCGGCCCATATTTTTACCTGCCGAAAATGGAAAGCCATCTGGAAGCGCGCATTTGGAACGACGCATTCAATCTGGCGCAAGGCGAGCTGGGAATCCCGCGCGGCACCGTCCGCGCAACAGTCTTGATCGAGACAATTCCGGCCGCTTTTGAAATGGATGAAATCTTATACGAACTGCGCGACCATTCCGCCGGCCTGAACTGCGGACGCTGGGATTACATTTTTTCCTGCATCAAAAAATTCCGGAACAAACCCGATTTCGTGCTGGCGGATCGTGCTCTCATCACCATGACGACGCACTTCATGCGTTCGTATTCGTTGCTCTGCATTAGGACCTGCCATGCCCGCCATACGTTCGCCATGGGCGGAATGGCGGCGCAGATTCCGGTAAAGAATAATCCAGAGGCGAATGAGGAAGCGTTTGCGAAAGTGCGGGCGGACAAGGAGCGCGAAGCGCGCGATGGGCACGATGGCACGTGGGTGGCGCACCCTGGCATGGTGCAGTTGGCGTTAGACGCCTTTAACGCCGTAATGCCGCAGCCTAATCAAATCGATCGCCGGCGTGACGATGTGGAGGTGGCGGCGCGCGATCTGCTCGATTTCGGACCGAGTGAACCGATCACCGAACAAGGTTTGCGCCAGAACGTGAGTGTGGGCGTGCAATATCTCGAAGCCTGGCTGCGCGGTCATGGCGCGGTGCCGTTGTTCAACTTGATGGAAGATGCGGCCACGGCGGAGATCTCGCGCGCTCAGGTGTGGCAATGGATTCGGAGTGCGCGCGGTGTACTCGATGACGGCTGCAAGGTGACAAAGGAGCTCTTCCGCAATGTACTCAGCGAGGAGGTCGCGAAACTGAAACGATTTACGGGAGACAAATTCGAGACTGCACGCGAACTGTTCGATCGAATCACAACGGACGATCAGTTCGCCGATTTCCTGACGTTGCCGGGGTATGACAAACTGGAGTAATTGATGAAAAAGCAGAGCAAGAACGGACAATCATCGCGAGCGGGAGCGCGGGCTTCCAGCCCGCAGCGCGCGGCTTTACGTTTCGCGCAGGGTCCGCGTTGGAAAGGAGTGCAGCGCACATACTCGGAAAATGACGTGGGCAGATTGCAGGGCAGTCTCGTCCCTGAACACACTCTCGCCCGTCGCGGCGCGGAGAAGCTTTGGCAGTTACTGCAGACCGAACCGTTCGTTGCCGCCCTGGGTGCGCTGACTGGAAATCAGGCCGTGCAACAGGTCCGCGCCGGACTAAAAGCCATTTACCTCAGCGGCTGGCAGGTCGCGGCCGATGCAAACCTTGCCGGCCACATGTATCCCGACCAAAGCCTGTATCCGGCGAATAGCGTTCCGGCGGTGGTGAAGCGCATTAATCAAGCACTGCAACGCGCCGATCAGATCGCGCACGCCGAGGGCAAGAGCGATATCGATTGGTTTGTTCCCATCGTTGCCGATGCCGAAGCTGGCTTCGGTGGTCCGCTCAATGTCTTTGAGTTGATCAAAGCAATGATCGAAGCGGGCGCGGCCGGCGTTCATCTGGAAGATCAACTCGCGAGCGAGAAAAAATGCGGCCATATGGGCGGAAAAGTTCTCGTACCGACATCGACCGCGATCCGAAATCTCACCGCCGCTCGCCTCGCCGCCGATGTCTGCAACGTGCCGACGATTCTCATCGCGCGCACCGACGCCGGCGGGGCGGCGCTGCTCACCAGCGATGTGGACGAACGCGATCACAAATTCCTGGAGGGCGAACGAACCGTTGAAGGCTTTTACCGCGTTCGCGCCGGAATCGACCAGGCCATCGCGCGCGCACTGAGTTATGCTCCGTATGCGGACATGCTCTGGTTTGAAACTTCGAAGCCGGAGATCGCCGAAGCGAAAAAGTTCGCCAAGAGCATCCACGCGAAGTTTCCAGGCAAACTGCTCGCTTACAACTGCTCACCCTCGTTCAACTGGAAAGCGAAACTCGACCGCGCCACGATCGCGAAGTTCCAGCGCGAGCTCGGCGCGATGGGCTACAAATTCCAATTCGTGACCCTTGCCGGATTTCACGCGCTCAATTACAGCATGTTCAAGCTCGCGCGCGGTTACCGGGACCGTGGAATGGCCGCCTATTCTGAGCTGCAGGAAGAGGAGTTCGCGGGGGAGAAAGACGGCTACACTGCGACCAAACATCAGCACGAAGTCGGCACCGGCTACTTCGATGAAGTGGCGAAGGTGATTGCAGGCGGGGAATGCTCGACCGCCGCTCTCGCCGGCTCGACCGAGCAAGAGCAGTTTCATTGAACGAGACTGCCGCGGCGCCTGCGCTGACCGATAGCCGTCTCGCCGCCCTTTGCGCGGAAGCAGCTCGCGACACCCTTGTCGAGTACGAAGCCCGCTTCGACGAAATCACCCGACGCGCCCGCGAACGCTTTCTTGCCCGCGATTGGCGCGGCAGTTTTGACGACACGCGCGAACGGCTCCGGCTGTATTCGCTTTTTCTCGATAGCTTGACGAATCGCGTGCGTGAATTGATGGGTGCGCGCCTTTCTGATCGCTCTATCTGGAGCGCAACAAAAGCGGTTTTCTCGGCATTGATCGCGCAATCGAGCCGGTGGGAAATCGCGGAAAGCTTCTTCAATTCGCTGACGCGGCGGGCGTTTGCGACTGACGGCGTCGATCAGGCAATAGAGTTTGTCGATACCGACTTCGATGCGCCGGCCGGCGAGATTACCGATATCACCCGCGTTTACTTCGGCGCGACGGTACCGGAGTTAATCATCGAGCTGCTCACCGACGACGGCGGATTCGCTAACGAATATTGGAACAACTTGCGGCCTGCGGTTGAAATGGCAGCACAACGTCTCGCGGCCGCGCTACCGGAGGCGACGGAAATCGAAGTCGTCAGCGCGGTTTTTTATCGTGGACGCGGCGCCTACATCGTCGGGCGCGCATTGGCGAAAAACGAAGCGACACCGATCGCATTTTGCCTGCTGCATCCGGACGATAGCGGCATTACGCTGGACGCGCTCCTTATGGGCGAGTCCGATCTCGCCATTTTGTTTTCCTACACGCGCGCTTACTTCCGCGTGGATGCGAACTGCCCCTTCGCCCTCGTGCGGTGGCTGCGCGACCTTATCCAAGGCAAACGTCTCGCCGATCTCTACAACGCGCTCGGGTATAATCGTCACGCTAAGACCGAGTTTTACCGCGACTTTGTTCGGCACCTGCAGAACTCAAGCGACTGCTTCGTCCAGGCCGAAGGCACCCGCGGCATGGTAATGATCGTCTTCACGCTGCCAAGTTACGATGTCGTTTTCAAATTGATCCGCGATCGCTTCGATCAACCGAAAGAGAGCGATCGGCGCGATGTCATGCGACGTTATAAGCTCGTCTTCGAGCACGACCGCGCCGGGCGTCTTATCGAGGCGCATGAGTTCGAACATCTGCGCATTCCATGCTCGCGATTTGAGCGCGAATTGCTCAGCGAACTCTTGCGCGATAGTGCCGAGACCGTTCGCGTCGAGGGCGAAGATGTCATCATTGTTCACGCCTATGTCGAGCGACGTGTTCGCCCGCTGAACCTCTTCTTTAATGGCGCGGACGAACACGCCGCGATCGCAGGTGCGTGCGATTACGGCCAGGCGATCAAAGACCTCGCGGGTTCAAACATTTTTCCCGGCGACCTGTTAACGAAGAACTTCGGGCTGACCCGCCGCGGTCGGGTGGTTTTCTACGACTACGATGAACTTTGCTTTCTCACCGATTGCAACTTCCGCGAGCTGCCGCAGTCGCAAAGCTACGAAGAGGAAATGGCGGCGGAGCCCTGGTTTTCCGTGCGTGAGAACGACATTTTTCCGGAAGAGTTCCCGCGCTTCCTCGCGTTTCCCGAAAGAGCCCGCGAGGAGATGATGAAGCAGCACGGCGATCTGTTCCATCCCCAGTTTTGGCGTGACACTCAGGAGAAGCTACGCGCTGCCGAGCTGCCGGATGTGTTTCCTTACGGGCCCGAGCGCAGACTGATGCCGGAAACAGACTGTTGAATTTGGAAACCAGGAAACCACGAATGGGAATTGTTTTCATCCTGGTTTCATGGTTTCCAAATTCATCCCGGTTTCGGATGCTTGTTGAGCTATGAACTGGTTGACTGAACCGCACGCTTGGATTGGACTGCTGACTCTAACGGTTCTCGAAATCGTTCTCGGGATCGATAATGTGATCTTCATTTCGATTCTTTCCGGCAAACTGCCGAAGCGACAACAACAGAAAGCGCGCACCACCGGCCTGGCGCTCGCGATGTTGATGCGAATCCTGCTGCTGTTTTCCCTCACCTGGATCATCGGATTAACTCGACCGTTTTTCACGGTGGCCGGTTTCGAACTCACCGGACGCGCGCTGATCTTAATCGCCGGTGGATTGTTTCTTCTGGCGAAAAGCACGCACGAGATTCACGATCAGATCGAAGGCGACGACGAACACGAGACTGTCCACCACGCGCCGTCACTTCTCGCCGTGCTCGTGCAGATTATGCTGCTCGATGTCGTTTTCTCGCTCGATTCTGTCATCACTGCCGTCGGAATGGTGGACCACATCAGCCTCATGATTATCGCGGTGATTCTCGCTGTCGCCGTGATGATGATCTTTGCCGGGCCGATTAGCAGCTTTGTGCAACGTCACCCAACGATCAAGATGCTCGCACTGAATTTTCTTCTCCTCATCGGGGTGAACCTGATCGCGGACGGCATCGGCTTTCACATTCCGAAAGGCTACACTTACTTCGCGATGTCGTTTGCTGTGCTGGTGGAGCTTTTGAATCTCAGGGTGCGCGGGCGCAGACCGAAGCCGGAGCCCGTGCGAAACCGGAGATTGCAGAAAGCCATTCATCGAATCGAAAGACAGAGGTGAGCCTTACGCTGCTCGATGGCTTTTGAGGAAAACACACTACTCTTCGGCGTTGATCCCACGGGGCGGATCGCTTGTCTGTCATTCCGGGCGAAGTCGAGGAATCTCTGATCGTGGATTTCGACGATAACGAGCTCCTTTTTGGCGCCGACAAGACGGAGCGAATCGTCGCGATTGAGATGGGCGATACCGGAACGGTACGCGTTTATCGCCGCGAGAAGGACGGGAGCACAGCGGTCGATATCGAGCCGTTTCATCCATTCGTCTGGGCGGATGCTGATGTGGCGGACCTCGGAATGGAGAACGCGGAGAAGCTCGCGGGCGACCTCAAATACAATTGGCTGGTTACGGTCGACAGCTGGAAGGAGCTGATCGCGCTGCGCAACGGGCTAAAGAAGGCCGGGCGCACGTTCTTTGCCTTCAGCGATCCGGTGCAACATTACCTTACCGCGACCGGCCGAACGTTGTTCAAAGGAATGGCGGTGGAGGAGCTGAAACGTTTGCAGGTCGAAGTGATCTCGATCAGCGGTGAAGGGGATCTCGCGGAAGCTTCGCAGAACCACATCGCGAGCATCGCGCTGTCGGATAACAGCGGCTGGGAGGAGCTGATCGTGATCGATCCAGAAAAGTCAGAGGAATCGGAGCGCGATGCGATCAGGCGCCTAACGAGTCTGATAAAAGGACGTGATCCCGATGTGATCGAAGGTCACGACCTCTTCCGCTTCGACCTGCCATATCTCGTCGCGCGCGCGCGCAAAGCGAAAACCAAACTCGATTGGGGCCGCAGCGGAGGATTTCTGCGTTCGCGACCGTCGCGGCTTCAGATCGCGGAGAAGACAATCGATTACCCGAAGTTCGCGATCGATGGGCGCCACTTCGTCGATACGTTCCTGCTCGCGCAATTCTACGACGTGGGAATGCGTACGCTGAGCGGCTTCGAGCGCATCGATGTCGCACAACACTTCGGCTTTTGCGACAGCGCCGAGGTCTCCTCGTTAGTCGGAAAAGAATTGCAGCGCGCGTATCGTGACAATAACGAGCTCTTCCGAAAACACGCCCTCTGTGCCGTGCGCGAGACCCGCGCCGTCGCCCAGCTCCTGAGCCCGAGCTACTTCATCCAGGCGCAGATTTTCCCCTACAACTACCAGGACGTGATCGTGCGCGGCAACGCCACCCGCATCGACGCCCTCTTCCTTCGCGAATACTTCCGCCAGCGCCACAGCATCCCCGAGTTGCCGATGGTGCGCGGCTTCGAGGGCGGTTACACCGACATCTTCTTCACCGGCGTCGCGCGCAACGTCTGGCATTGCGACATCGCCTCGCTCTATCCGTCCGTCATGCTGCAGTTCGATTGCTTTCCACTAACCGATCAGCTCGGAATCTTTCGTCATCTGCTCACCGACCTCCGGACCTTCCGCCTGAAAACAAAAGCGAAGATGCGCGCCGAAAAAGATTTGGCGCAGCAGCGTCACCTTCACGCCCTGCAGAACACCTTCAAAATCCTGATCAACAGCTTCTACGGATACCTCGGATTCGCACAGGGACACTTCGCCGATTTCGACGCTGCCGCGCGTGTCACTCAGATAGGTCGCGACCTGCTGAAGAAGATGATCGATTGGCTCAAAGCGCAAGGCGCGCAAGTCATTGAAGTCGATACCGACGGCATCTACTTCGTCCCGGCGGCTGAAATTGTAGGGCAACCTTCCAGGTTGCCGCCTCAGGAGGGCAGGCAGGATGCCCGCCCTACAATAGAAGAGCTCCAGCGCGGCCTCGCGAAAGAACTCCCGCCCGGCATCGAGGTCGAGTTCGGCGAGCAATTCGAGGCCATGTTCAGCTACAAAGCAAAAAACTACGCCCTCCTTACCCGCGACGGCGACGTCATCATCAAAGGCGGCGCGCTCAAATCGCGCGGCCTGGAAAAATTCCAGCGCCTCTTTCTCGAAGAAATGATCAAACTCCTTATGGAAGGCAAACCGGAAGCGATCCCAAGTCTGCGCGACGATTTCGAAAAACGAATCCGCAGCGGCGAAATGCCGATCGACCTACTGATGAAGACGGACACGCTCCAGGATTCGCTGGATAAATATCGCGCCAAGATCTCCGGCTCGGCGCGGAATCGTGCCGCCGCCTACGAGCTCGCCATTGCCAGCGGCCGCGCCTACAAACCCGGCGATCAAATCAGCTATTACATCAAAACTACGCCGAAGAAGGTCGCCGCCTACGAAGCCGCCAAGCTAGCCAGCGACTTCGACCCGCAAAACCGCGACGAAAACGTCGACTACTACATCGCGAAGCTGGATGAGTTAATGAAGAAGTTTGGCGGCATGATTCCAGCGCCGCCTCAGCCGCAATTACTGTAGCTTTCCTCGGCGGCGAAAACTGAAGCGGCGAACGCCGCACGGATTTTCTCTAAGATTCTCGGCTCTCGCGTGTCTGTCTCAATAGGAGGCATTCTTTATGAGCAAGGCACTTTTGTATCGGCCAAGAGATCGCTGGCAAATATGGGCCGCATTTGGAGCGGCCGTGTTAATTCACCTGGCCGCAGTGGCACTGGCGCAAATGCCGGCAATAACCGACCTGGGGACTTCAATCAATATTACCGAGGTTACAGGTGAGTTGACCGAAGTCACCATTGATCCGCCCGACGTTTCGGAATTGGAATTGCCACCTGCGCCAGCTCCTCGGGATGCAACCTTCGTAGAGGATTATTCGACCCCGCCTTCGATTAAGCGGCCGCCGAGTCATTCCGTGTTGCCGATCGGTCGGCCAGCCATTGCGGCAAGCGGAAGGACAACAAGCATGGGAGCGGCGAAAGCTTTCGCGATTAGCGCACCGCGACCCGACTACCCGTATGAAGCGCGGCGCCGGCATGCCACCGGCTCCGGTATCGCCGTGCTCACGGTCGATTCCTCCAGTGGATATGTTACGGACGTAACGATGGCGCAGACGACCGGCATTGCCATTCTCGATAGCGCGACGGTCTCCGCTTTCCGCCGCTGGCGTTTCAAAGCCGGCACTGTTCATACCGTGCGGACGCCGATTACGTTCGAGTTAAATGGACCAAACTTCTAACCGTGGCCTTCGAGGGCGCCATCGCGCGAGTGAATTGGCTCCCTTCTGACCGCGAGATTGGAGACAATGCCGAACCAGTGGCCGCGGAGAATCCGGAGAATTTCAACAAACTGCTACGGCGATTTCAGACACCGCTCTTGCAATACGCCACGCGGCTTATCGGCGATCGCGAGCGCGCGCGTGATGTGGTGCAGGAGACCTTCGCGCAGTTGCAACGGTCGGCGGGGACACAACCTGAGCGCGTACCCGCAAAGTGGCTTTTCGCCGTGTGCCGTAACCGCGCGCTCAATGTTTGCCGGAAGGAACGACGGATGGCTTATCTTAGCGAAGAGGCGCTCGACCGTTGTGCCGACGAAGGGTTATCACCGCTGGAGAAGGTCGAAGAGGGAGAGGCGCGCGGTTTTCTTCTTCAAATAGTAGGAACGTTGCCAGTTCGCCAACAGGAGGTAGTCCAACTCAAGTTCCAGGATCTCCTAAGTTACCAAGAGATAAGTGAGATTACCGGCTTATCCGTCAGTAATGTCGGTTTTCTTATCCACACAGCATTGCGAACGCTGCGCAAACGCTTTGCCGAAGAAGCGCGAGATTTCATTCCATTTGCTAAATAGAAAATGAATAGTGACGACTCAAAATTGACTGCTTTCGCTCTGGGTGAGCTATCCAAACCTGAGAAAATTGAGATGGAGAAGCTAATAGAGGTATCTCCAGCAGCGCAGAGATTCGTGGCAGAAACGCGCGAGATTGCCGCGCTATTGGAAAAGGAGTTTGCAGCTGAGCTAAGTAGTACGACCGCGACGAACGTGTGGCCCGTGGCACCGACAAGCTTGTGGTGGGATCCGCGGTGGATGTCGATCCGCATTGCAGCGTTACTCGCGATAGCGGCATTGATCGCGGGACTTGTGATTTGGGCGGTGGAACTGAGGGACCCGAAGACCGTGCGGCGAGATTCCAAAATAGCGAGCGCCGAGCAGGCGGTGATAATGGACCTACCACGAGATAGCAGCCTCGAAGCCGAAGCATTCGGCGACAGCGTGAAAGATTTACCTTACGAGGCCGAGCGTGCTTTTGTATCCACCGCGAAGTTCCCGATCGCGACCGTTGGGCTATTAGTAGATACCTCTAGCTACGAACGCATCCAAGCCTTAATCAACGCTGGCAAGCGCCCGCACAAAGAAGCCGTCCATATAAAAAATATGATCAACTACTTTGACTATGCCTACCCTATGCCGAGCGATGATCGACCGTTCTCGATTAATGTGGAGGCTGCTACTTGTCCGTGGAATCAGAACCATTGGCTGGTTCGGGTAGGAATAAAGTGTCGCGACGCTGAAACCGCGGTAGTGGCGCGGGACGTCAAAATAGAAATTCGCTTCGACGTAAGTAGTATCGAATCTTATCGAATATTAGGTAGCGACGAGGGTATCGAGAGGCAGAATAGTAGTAGGGCGCCGGCACGCACAACGTTGAATCACGGCCAATCAGTTACGACGTTGTACGAGGTTGTCCGTGCTGCGAAGCGGATTGCACGTCCCGGCGTCCATCTGATGGACGTAGTGGCGAGTTACAAACGTCCGGGGAAGGAGCAGCTGGAAGTTGCACAAGTGCCCCTTACTGGTTTTGGCGGGAAGTTTGAGGATGCGTCCGACGATTTCCGCTTTGCCGCCGCCATCGCACATTTCGGAGTGATCCTGTGCGGCGACGTCTCTGCCGACGCGCTGAACACCGTCATCGATGAAGCAGAACAGGCGCGAGCGCAGGCTTCATTTAAGGCACGGACAGACTTCGTGCAGTTGGCGAAGAAGGCGCGGGAATTGTTTTTTTAGGAAACGACCTGACACTCAGCGAACTTCTCGGATTAACGCGAAAAAAGCGTGTCAGCCGTGCCCAGCGCGCGCAGAATTCAAACATGTGTTTCCATTCAGTCTCACGCGTATTGCTGTTAGTAATGCTTTTGGCCGTTCCGACCTTCGGGCGGGCCGCGGACAAACGTGGTATCACAGAAAAGGATCTTTTCGATTTTGTCTGGATCGGTGATCCGCAGATTTCGCCGGACGGATCGCGCGTCGCTTTCGTGCGGGTGGCGGTGAACGAGAAGAAACTTGGCTATGACACAGCGATCTGGAGCGTTCCGATCGCAGGTGGCGAAGAGCCGCATCGATTAACGAACGGCCCGCATGACAGCTCACCGCGTTGGTCACGCGATGGAAAGTTTATTGTCTTTGCGAGAGCGACGGAGAAGGACGGTAAACCCGAGCCGCCGCAACTGGCCATGCTGCCGATGAACGGTGGCGACGCCTGGACCTTCACTGATCTGCCGAAAGGCGCTAGTTCAGCGCATTGGTCGCCCGACGGCAAAACGATCGCGTTCACCAGCTCGAGCAATCCGGAAGACATCACCAAGCAACAGCGGAAAAAACAGAAGGAAGAAGAGGCGAAAAAGGCTGCCGCCGCGGCGGGAAGCCCTTCGCCGAGCGCTTCAGCCAGGGCAACGCCGTCCCCGTCGAAAGCATCCGAGACGGATGATGAACGGGAGAGCGATGTTCTGGTCGTGACGCATGCTGTTTATCGCGAAGACAACGAAGGCGACACCGATTTCAAACGTCCGCAGCATATCTGGACGATTCCCGCGCCAAAAACGGCCGACGAAAAGGTGCAGCCGAAGCAGCTGACCAGTGGCCGTTTCGACGAAGGCGATCCTATCTGGTCGGTCGATGGCGCGCAAATTTTCTTTCCGTCGCTCCACGTGGATGAGCCTTACTACGAACTGCCCAGGACCGAGATCTATTCCGTGTCGGCGAGCGGCGGCGAACCGGCCAAGCTGGCCACGCTCGATCTCAATGTAAATGGTATCGCGCTTAGCCCAGATGGTAAACAGTTCGCCTTCGTCGCCTCGCAAAACCAGCCCGTAAATTCCTACAGTGAACCGGATTTGTGGGTGATGGACGCCGCCAAGGATGCGAAGCCGCGGAATCTGACGGAGCAATTCGACTATGATATTGGACAGGGCGTCTTCGGCGATCAGGCGCCGCCGCGGGCTGGCGGCCACAATGAGCCGATCTGGAGCGCGGACGGCAAAAGCGTTCTCGAGTTGTTCGGGCGCGAAGGTCGCACCAATCTCGGTCGATTTGACGCCGCCACTGGTGCGCTGAGCGAGATAACCAAAGGCGACCAAGCCGTCTTGAGCTTCCGCGCCACGTCTAACGATTCTAAGATCGTCTGCCTCATCTCCACGCCCACGCGGATCGGAGATTTGTTCCTCGTCGATGCCAACGCGCAGCAGAAGCAAATCACCGACGTCAACCGCGAGCTCTGGTCACAATTGAACCTGACCGAGCCGGAAGAATTCACTTACCAAAGCTTCGACGGGAAAAAGATTCAGGCGTGGATTCAGAAGCCGCCCGGCTTCGATCCTAACAAGAAGTATCCACTCATCCTCAACATCCACGGCGGCCCGCACGCCGCCTACGGTTTGATCTTCGAGCACGAGTTCCAGTGGATGGCGGCCAAAGGCTACGTCGTCCTTTACCCGAACCCGCGCGGCAGCACTACTTACGGCCAGGAGTTCGGCAACGTCATCCAGTATCATTATCCCGGCGACGACTACCAGGATCTCATGCGCGGCGTCGATGAAGTGATCAAGCGCGGTTACATCGACGACAAAAAACTCGGCGTCACCGGCGGCAGCGGCGGCGGTCTGCTCACCAACTGGGTCGTCACCCACACCCAGCGTTTCGCCGCTGGCGTAGCTCAACGCGACATCGCGAGCTGGGAGCATTGGTGGTATACCGCCGACTTCACCCTCTTTCAGCCCACCTGGTTCAAAGCCGCGCCTTTCGATGATCCCGACGATTTCAAAGCGCGCTCGCCCATCAGTTATATTAAGAACGTCAAGACGCCAATGATGTTCGTGCTCGGTGAAACTGACACCCGAACTCCTGCGGGCGCTGGCGGCGAAGAGATGTTCCGCGCCCTCAAGTTCCGCAAAATGCCCACCGTGATGGTGAAATTTCCGGGGGAAAGCCACGAGCTCTCGCGCTCCGGCCAGCCGTGGCACCGCGTCGAACGCCTCCAGCACATTGTCGGGTGGTTCGACAAATGGCTC
>JBBRAF010000011.1:0-88386 GCA_038207045.1 Chthoniobacterales bacterium | reverse complement strand
GGTGGCGGCAAGACGACGCCCTGGCAATGGTGGCGGCTCAACTACACCGGCAGTCCCGCAAAGCGTTCGCCGTTCTGGATTGTGAAAGTGCCCAAGGAAATCCTCAATGGACACGGCAACATTTTTAATCCGAACGCGCGGGACATGATGGCGGCGCTCTTCCGCTTGAGTAATGTGCTCGACAAAGAGGGTGAGACGCCTCCGCCGATCGGCATTCAGGCGCGCCCGGCGTCGTTAGGCCAGCCGCTCGCGACCGCGGCGACCCTCGCTGCTCCCACGCCCGTCGCTTCGCCTAACGAGCAGTTAGCCATCGCGCCCGCCGCCCACCCGGCGCGAATACGTCACCGGCGAAAAGCGCCGGCCAGAGTGTTGGAGCTCGCCGGCCGGAGAGTGGGGAAGGGCTAATCTCGGCGACACGTCCATCGCGCGGCTGGTTTTCGTTCGTTGATTGAGATGAAGAAAATGAAACCGATTCACCGCTCGAAGCTCTTTTGGTTTCTCGTCGTCATCGCCGTGGTGCTCCTGATCGTGCGCGCGATGCTTCCGATCTGGGTGCGCGATTACGTGAACAAGAAATTGTCAGAGCTAAAAAATTACCGCGGTCATGTCGAAGAAGTCGATCTCAATCTCTGGCGCGGCGCTTACAAACTTCGCGATGTCAAAGTGGTGAAGACATCCGGTGATGTCCCGGTGCCATTTTTCTCCTCGCCGCTCATCGACCTCTCGGTCGAATGGAAGGCGCTTTTCAACGGCGCGTTCGTCGGCGAGATTTACTTCGAGAGCCCGCAGGTCAACTTCGTCCACGCGCCGAGCAAAGAGGATTCGCAGGTCGGCCTGGACGAGCCTTGGACGCAAAAAATCAAGGAGCTCTTTCCGCTCAAGATCAACCGGTTCGTGGTGCACAACGGCGAGATTCATTATCGCGACTACCACAAATCGCCCAAAGTGGACGTAGTCATCGACCAGGTGCGGATGCTGGCAACGAACCTGACGAACAGCAAAAAACTCGGGAAAACATTGCACGCCAACATCGAGATCGAAGGCCGTCCGCTGCGCGAAGGCGACGTGCGCGCGAAGATCGACCTCGATCCCTACGCGACGAAGCCGACTTTCAACGTCGAGACCGAGCTAAAAGCATTGCCGCTGGTGAAGCTGAACGATTTCGCGAAAGCCTATGCCGGCATAACTTTCGAGAAAGGAACCTTGCGGGTCGCGACCGAGCTGAACGCGAAGAAGGGCGATTTCGACGGCTACGTCGAGCCGGTCTTCGAACACATGGCCATCTTCAACCCGGCGCATGACTCCGATAATCCGATCGACTTCATCTGGCAGGCGATGGTCGGCGGCCTAACGAGATTGATCCGCCATCACCCGAGCGATCGTTTCGGCACGCGCGTCCCGTTGCACGGAAGTTTCGACGACCCGCAGCCGGCGATTTTGACCACGGTGCTGAACGTTTTTCGGAACGCGCTGATCAAGGCATTCGAGGGAACATTGGAAGAAAAGCCAGACCTGCCGAAAGTGCCGCAGGATCAGTCGTAATGCGGAGGTCAGAATCCGCCTCCCTCGCCCAAAGCTGCATCCTGAAAGTGCGCGCCTTCTGTTTAGCGGCCTCCGTTCGAAGAATGCGTTTCATAGAGTGGAATTTCTAGCTTGCCACGCCGCGCTTGAAGGGATGAATATAGCGAGCATGAAAAAAACACTCCGAGTTACAGCTCGCGGCGGCCTCCTGGGGGTTGTCCTTCTCTTGTCGGCCTGCCCGTGGGACCGGGAGCATGGGATTGTTATTCTGCCCACCCAGGAGACTCATTTGCGATTGCTGGAGAAGGGGCCCCAGGTCAAAGACGTCTTGTCTCAATACAGCCGCGAAATTTTCCTCATTCGCAGCTACAATCGGGGCGCGCCAGGCGCCACCATTGGCAGCATGAACGACCTCCTGCTGGAGCGGCCACTCGCGCAGTTCGACAAGCTGGCCGCCGCCAACAAGTTCAATGGATACGCCGTGCAGATCGGCGTTGGCCTATCCAAAGTGGAAACGGACATTCGGTTCATCGGCCGCGAGCCGCGGGGTAAGAGGGGGCACGACAATAACGAGGATGAGAGCGGCGAGTCTCCCCAGCCCTCGCCCTCCGCCTCTACCGCAGGCGCATCCGGGAGAAGCTCATCGCATGGACACAGCGTGCAACAATTCGGCAAGACCGCATCCCACGGCCATCTCATCCAATTGGTCGATGAATCGGCGGAGTTGATCAAAGAAATCGAGCCAATCATCGATGGGTCTGGCGACTCAAATGATAAGCCCAAGAAGTAGGGCGTCTGCCGATCTCGGCCTGTGTCTCGAAAGCGGATGATCTGTGCGGCCTGGTTTGCGCTGCACTTTCTCTTAATCGCCATCGTCTGTTTGCGAGACACGTTCTCATCCCTGGCCCAGGGGGTCAGCGGACCCGCTTCCCGGCCTAACGAACTGTGGAGCGAAGCCGAAACAATCGCTTCGGCGGGCTTAGGAGGCACTCTGGCGGCGGCGAATCCAGTCCGGCAAGGTCTGGCTGCCTACGAGAACTTCGCTGGGATCGAGGCTGGCTACGGTTACTTCGCGCCCAGCGTTCCCAGTAGTTCTAAGCTGGTTTTCGAGCTGCACTATGCGGACGGGCGGGTGGAATACGAATTGCCGCACGCCGGCGGGGCCGCAGCTGGTTATCGGATTGCCACCCTCCTCGATAACATCCAGCGTTTTCATTACGCTCCGCTGCGCGAAGCGATTTTGAAGACCCTCGTTTATTCGATCTGGCAGGAACATCCGGATGCGGTCATGGTGCGCGCTATTTTTGGAGTGGTGAATTTCCCCAGCGCGGCTGAGTTCCGCGCCGGCACACGAGAGTCATACGACCAGCTATATACGTATAACTATCGGTTTCGCTCCCGGCCGTCGCGAGCGGATGCGCCGTAACAAGCATGCGGCGGATTTGGCAGCGGCTGCAAGGCTTCCTATTTTATCCTGACTCTGATCGATGGCTCAGCATCCTGCGCATCGGGCTGGGCCTGCAAGTAACTCTTTACGCATTTTCTTTACGCCACGATTGGAGTTATCTCTTCGCGGCGGAGGCGCGTGGCCCCGTCCGGCGCGTTCTTTCGGAAGCGATTCTTTCATCCGAGACGAGGCTGACTCCGCGGCTGGGGTGGTTAGTCACGGGCGGGAGTTATCTTGGCGCGACCGAGGAAATAACACTCAAGTTTGCCTGGTTATGTCTTCTGGTGGCAAGTTGTTGCCTGTTGGTGGGCTGGTTCTGCCGGCCGGCCGCGGTGCTGGCTTGGTTCTTTTACCTTTGCAGTGTGAAGAGCGGTGCTTTACTCTCCTATGGCGTCGATAACTTCACCACCATTGGTCTGTTTTACCTGATGATCGCTCCGCTGCCGGATCGGTTATCGGTTGACTGGAAGGTTTGGCGCTCAATCCCCATCGACCCAGGACGGCTCGGTTTCCATCGGCGCGTCCTGCAGCTTCATCTCTGTTTCATTTACTTCTTCAGTGGGTGCACGAAATGTATTGGAAGTGATTGGTGGAACGGGGCCAGTGTCTGGCGCGCGCTTACTCGTCCGCCTTTTGGCTTGCTTTCGCCGGAGTTGCTCATCCGGTTCGATTACTTGTTGCCGCTGGCTGGGATTTTCGTCTGCCTTCTGGAAACCGGTTATCCAATCTTTATTTGGATAAAACGGACGCGCAAACCTTGGCTGGCTGCGATAGTGTGCCTGCACTTTTTGATTGGCCTAACGATGGGCCTTTATCTCTTTGCTCTCATTATGATCGTGCTCAATCTGGCCGCCTTTGCTCCCGCGAGTGTGCCCGCGACAAAGAAGACGCTTCTCTTTCGGAGGCAGCGCCACGATATTGCCACCGCCGAGAGAAGGACGGTTGAGGAAGGATCGGCATGAAAACTTTCTTGCAAGAACTCACGCAGAGGCGGGTCTATCGCGTGGCGGTGGCCTACCTGGTTGTTGGGTGGCTCTTCATCCAGGTGATCACTCAACTCTTTCCGGTTTTCGGCATCCCGAACTGGGTCGAGCGGCTGGTCGTGGTCTTATTGGCGCTCGGCTTTCCTGGCGCGCTTGTCCTGGCCTGGGTTTTTGATATTAGCGGCGGCGCGGTGCAAAAGAATGTCGTGGTAGCGACCACCAGGTCAGCTCATTACTACGGCCTTTGGGTTTTGCCGGCGATAGGTCTCCTAATAGCGGCCCTTGCAGTAAGCGGCTACTGGTTCTGGCATCCGCAGAGAAGCGCAGCGCACCCTCCGGCCGTGAGCAGCCTGCCGCTGCCCGGGACTAACACCGCGCCTCCGATTCCGGAAAAAAGTATCGCCGTGCTGCCCTTCGAAGATCTTAGCGCCGATAAGGAGAACGCGCAGTTTGCCAACGGCGTGCACGATGAAATTCTCACCGACCTCGCAAAGGTCTCCGACCTCAAAGTGATCAGCCGCACCTCCACGATGCAGTATCGAAGCGGCGCCGAACGAAACCTGCGAGAGATTGGCAAAGCACTCGGGACGGCGCACGTTGTGGAAGGGACCGTGCAACGGACCGGCAACCGGGTGCGGGTAAGCGCACAACTCATCGATGCGCGAACCGACATTCATCTCTGGGCCGACCATTACGACCGCGATCTGGCGGATCTCTTCGCGCTGGAGAGTGAGCTCGCGGAGACGATCGTAGGGCAGCTTAAATCCAGGCTATCGCCCGAGGAAAAAGCGGCGATGGAAAAGCCGCCTACCACGGACCCGATCGCGCATGATTTTTATCTCCGCGCGGACGCGCTCATCGCCGCCTCGGTTTTCAACGTCGAGGGCACGGCGAATCTCTTTGAGGCCGCCAACCTTCTTGAAAAAGCGGTGGCCCAAGATCCGACTTACTACCTGGCCTATGGCCGGCTCGCCAGCGTGCACGACCAGATTTACCTCACCGGAACGGACCACACGATGGCTCGTCTCAGTCTCGCCGGCGCCGCGCTGAAGACCGCGCAACGCCTGCGCCCCGAGGCCGGCGAAACCCATCTCGCCCTGGCCGAGCATCTCTATTGCGGGTTCTTCGATTTTGATCGTGCGCGCCAAGAGCTGGAGTTCGCCCGCCGCTCTTTGCCTAACGAGCCGCGCGTTTTCGAGCTGGCCGGTTATATCGATCGCCGTCAGGGAAGATGGGACGAGTCCATGCGCAACCTGATGCGCGCGCTGGAACTTGATCCGCGCAACGCCTACACGCTGCAGCAGGTCGCCTTGAGTTATCATTACCTGCGGCGTTTTGAAGATGAAGCTGCTATTATCGACCGGGCCCTGGATATTCTGCCTAACGACGTTGGGTTGCGCCTGGCACGCGCGGCGAGCGATCTCGATTGGCATGCCAATCCGCAACTCTCCCACACCGCCATCCAAACCGTCATCGCCGAAGATCCCCAAGCGGCCACCGGTCTCGCTGACCAATGGATCACGGTCGCGCTTTGCGAGCGCGACCCAGCGGCGGCTGCGCGCGCGCTTGACGCCATGACTTCCGAGAATACCAGCAACGAAGGCTTCGTCTATCCGCGCTCTTGGTGGGAGGCGCTGGTGGCGCGGGCGCAGGGCAAGCCCGAAGAGGAGCAGGCTGCTCTCCTGACCGCTCGGCACGAAGTGGAGAAAAACGCTATCGACCAGCCGAACTACGGCGAGCCCCTCAGCCTTCTGGGATTAATCGATGCCCGTCTCGGCCGCAAAGACGAGGCGATTCGTGAAGGCAGGCGTGCCGTCGAGCTAATACCTCTCGACAAAGATTCAATCAACGGTGCGCTCGCTGTTCATTACCTGGCCGCGATTTACGCTTGGGCCGGTGAAAAAGATGCGGCCATCGATCAGCTCACGACAGCTGCGCGGATCCCAGCCGGTGTGACCTATGGTCTGCTGCGTTTGCACCCCTTCTGGGATTCGCTCCGGGGCGATCCGCGCTTCGAGAAGATTGTCGCCTCACTCGCCCCGGAGGCCGTGAAACGGTGATCGTCCTTCGTGCTAGATGGATTTCAAGTATTCGATCAGCTCCTTCTTCTCCTCGTCTGTTAACCCAAGCCTGAAGGTAGCATTGTAATGGTTAACGACATCGGGCAGGGTCGCGAAGCGGCCGTCATGGTAGAAGCCTCCTTTGTGGATCTTCTGGGTCTCAAACAGCGCCCGTAACGGCTCGGTCCGATAGCGATTGTCCGGCGCGCGCCTGGCTTGGAAATCATCAATCCCGATTTCTTGCGCGGTATGGAGGTTCCAGCCCGGCTCGGTAAAGATCGGCGGCACGTGACAACTGGCGCACTTGGCCTTGTTGTTAAAGATAGCTTGTCCGCGCAAGGCACTCTCACGATTGAAACTATTCGGTGGGGCCTTCGGCGTGGGAATCGCCAACTGATAGAAGTGCAGGGCTGGGAGTTTTGCGGTCGTCAGGTCCTCGGCGTCACGTTTATGACCGTAGCCTTCCCTGGCCGCGATGGGATACTTCTCGGCATCGTCCAGGCGCGGATCAAAGAAAGTCCCCTGGCCATGCATTTCGAGGTTGGCCACAAAGGCGTTCCAGTAAGTGACGTTCCCCCAAGCCCCCGTCCAAGTGTGATTGTTGACCCCGGTCAAGCCAAAAGCGGCTGGAATAAGTGTGGCCGCGGACTTCCCATCCGGGCGGAAAGCCTTGCCGTCCAAAATCAATTCGGCATCGAATTTTCCTGGCCCCCAACTATTCAACACTTCCCGTACCTTGGACGCGGGAAGGCCGAGCAAATCCTCAAACGCGCGTAAATCAGGAGCGGTGGCAATAATGGCGCCCACATTGAGATCGCGGTTCGGCCAGCCATCGAGACGATGGCCCAGGCCGGTCGCGAACGCGTCATCCACCGTGGAATGGCAGAGCGCGCAATTAATTCCAATCGATTTCACCTTCCCCTTAGGATCCAGGACGCCGGCTACGCCGACGACGGCTTTGAGCTTGAGGAGGACAATGGTCGTCGCCGGATCATCGAGATCCACCTCACCTCGCTTTATTTGCTCGACCAGCTCGGCGGGCAGCGCATCGGCATCCACTTTCAAGCCCAGCGCCAAAGCCTGTTTGGGCGAGAGCTTCGCGACGGATTCATGGAGCTTGAGCGTGTCGCCCCAGAACGCCTCGTTCCCAAAAGTGTCAAAGCGGAAAGTCTGCCTGCCTTCCGCCAGCATCTGCTGGGCGTGGTGGTTGATGGCGTCATCAAATCCCAGAGACGCGGCGGTTGTTTGCGCGGCGACCGGAAGTAGCTTGAGCGCGAGGAGCAATGCGAGGGCTACACCGAGGCCGGCGCCGGCCACCCGTTTGCGCCGCTTGGAAGAGTGGAAGAAGCTGAGTATTAGCCAGTGTTTCATCTGAACCTCCTTGCCCAGCGGGCCGACGATTCGGAACGAAAAACGAGCTCACACAATAAGTCAAAATATATTTTGATTTATTTTTAGACCGCACTTTTTTATGAAACCGCAACGATGGCGCCAGCGCATGCTCGACAGCACGCGAGGCCAAATCCTCGCGCTGCTCCGAGTCGAATCGTGCACCGTCAATGAACTCGCCGCGGCCCTCAAACTAACCGACAATGCCGTGCGCGCGCATCTCATCAGCCTCGAACGCGATGGCTTGATCCAGCACGAGGGGAGCCGGCCCGGCTTGCGCAAGCCGCACGCCTCCTATGGGCTGACGGCCGACGCCGAGCAGATTTTTCCGAAAGCCTATGGCCTCTTGCTCAACCATCTCATGTCGAGCATCTCCCGGCGGCTCAGTGTGCGGGAACTTCGGGCGAGCATGCGCGAGGTTGGTCGATCGCTGGCGAAGGAACAGGGCGATCAACTCAAAAAAGAAAACCGCCACGAACGGCTCCTGGCCGCACTTGAGCTGCTAAAGAAATTGGGCGGAGCAGTCGCCCTGCACGAGACGGACGGGAAGGCGGTCATTCGCGGAAAGAGTTGTCCGCTGGCCGCGATCACGGCGCATTACCCGGATGCCTGTTTAATTGTCGAGACGCTGCTGACGGAAATCATTGGCGTGCCGGTGAAAGAACGCTGCACGCATGGGCAGTCGCCGTCGTGTTGTTTCGAGATCAGCTGAATGCCTCGCGCGCCTGAGGCCGCCCGCCAGCGACCCGTGCTTGCTATCAGAACGGGCTGACGCTTAGGTGTGAAAAGAATGATGCCCGCGGCCGAAAGCACTTTGCCCCGCCGCTCGTTTGGCCAGACGATGCGACCCGACGTCTGGTGGACGCAGCCGCTCCTGGTTTTTCTCGGGCTCGGCGCCTTTGTGGTCTATTCGACCTGGGCCGCGTTCCAGGGTCGGAACTACTACTTCGGCCCATATCTCTCACCGTTCTATTCGCCCGAGCTTTTCGGCGATTCACCGCATAGCTGGTTCGGAGCCAGGCCGGCCTGGTGGCCCGTCTGGTTGCTGTTTTCTCCAGCATTCCTCGTGCTTTGGGCGCCGGGAGGATTTCGGCTTACTTGTTATTATTACCGCGGCGCTTATTACAAGGCCTTTTGGGCGGACCCACCCGCCTGCACGGTCGGAGAACCGCGCAACACTTACCTCGGCGAGCGCTCCTTCCCGCTCATCATGCAGAATGTGCATCGTTACTTCCTCTATCTCGCGCTTGGCTTTCTCCTGGTGCTAGCGCACGATGTCTGGAAGGCGCTCTGGTTTGTTGATCCCGCGACCGGCCGCGCCACCTTCGGCCTCGGTGTCGGCACGCTCGTTCTGGCGGTGAATGTTATCCTGCTCGGTGGTTATACGATTGGTTGTCATTCCTTGCGCCATCTGGTCGGCGGATTCCTGGACCAATTCTCGAAGTCACCGGCCTGTTATCGAGCCTATGCCTGCGTCGGCTGCTTCAACCGCCGGCACATGCTCTGGGCCTGGATGAGTCTCTTCTGGGTCGGCTTCTCCGATGTCTACATCCGGCTTTGTTCGTTAGGCATCTGGCACGACTTCCGATTGTTCTAGCAATCGCGAGTCCCGGCGGTTCTTCGCCATAACCGGGAAAGTTAACATTATTCGCCAGCCGCGAGATCGGCGACGATCTTTTCGAAGCGCGGATCGCCGCGGAGCGAATCCAGGTCCGGGTCGAGTAATGAGCCGTAGGAGGGGCCGAATGGCATTTTCGATACCTTCTCCAACAGCTCGAGGGCGCGCGTTTTGTCGCCGACTTTCGCGTAAATGGACGCCAGATTGCTGAGGAGATAAACTCCGTCGATCGCATCCTGGTCGACCGGCAAAAGCTCGACCGAGCGCCTGCCTTCGCGGATCGCTTCCTCTTTGCGATCCATATCGGCGTCAATGTCCGCCAGAACCATCAGCGCCTTCGCGTCTTCCGGCCGTTTCGTTACGGTCGCAGCGGCTCGTTCGCGCCCGCGTTCCAGAGCGATCCGCGCCTTCGCACCATCGCCCAGCCTTTTTAAAATGGATCCTTCCAGCGCCTCCCGCGGCTTGAATCCCGTCCCCGCAAAATACGGCAGGCGATACTCGCCGAGCGCGCGCTGGGCCGCGAGATAATCCCGCTGCAACAAGGCGAAAAACAGGCGCCATTGCGTCAGCTCGTTCGGGTCCGCGCCCTTCGCAGCTTCCCCGGCCAAGACCGCCTGCGCGCGGCGGAGATCCCCGCTTTGGTCGTAATCGACCGAGGCGCGGTAGATCGCCCAACGGAAGTTGGTTGCGTTCCAGGAGAGGACTCCGTCTAACAATCGCCTCAACTCAGGGTAACTTCGCTGCCCTTCGTAATTGTAAGCCAGCTCGCCAATCGAACTCATGTTTCGCGGATCGAGTGTCACCGCCTGCTTAAGGTGCCTCGTAGATTCAGCCAGATGGCCCTGACGCCGCTCGATCGCGGCTAAAGTCGAAAAGACCACGGGGTCGTTAGGCAAAAAGCGCTGGGCGAGCGCCAGCTCAGCCAGAGCCGGCGCGTAATCGCGCTGTCCGTGATAATAGAAGAGGGCGCGGGTGCGGTGAACTTCGCCGCCATCCGGGCTCAAATGCGCTCCCGCATCGAGCGCCTTCCTCGCCAGCTCCAGGCGCGCGGCGGTGGGATCGTAGCTATGCCAATACAAATCGAGGTGCACCTCGGCTAACAAACAGAAAGCGGAGACGAACGCGGGGTCGTGCGTGACGGCCTCCTCGAGGAGAGCGATCGAACGTTTCATCGCTTCTTCGTTGTATTCGGTCTGATGGATTTCCTTCGCGCGGAGATAGAGGTCGTAGGCGGCCACGTCCTTGGTCGGCTTCTCGTGCATCGCCGCTTTTTCCTTCGGTGAAAGCTTCGCCTGGAGTTCGTCCGCGATCGCTTTCGCGATCTCGCTTTGAATGGCGAAGACATCGTCCAGCGACCGGTCGAAGACCTGCGCCCAGAGATGCCCGTCGGTACGCGCGTCGATCAGCTGCGCGTTCACCCGCACCTTCCCGCCCGCACGCTGCACGCTGCCCTCCAGCAAGTGCGCGACGCCCAGTTGCTGGCCAATCTCACGCAGGTTGCGCGCTCCGCCGCTCCGATACTGCATTACACTCGTTCGACTGATGACTTTTAAGTCGGCGATCCTCGCCAGGTCGCTCAGGATTTCGTCCTGGACGCCATCGGTGAAGTAGGCGTTTTGTTTGTCATCGCTTAAGTTCTCAAACGGCAGCACCGCGATCGATTTCTCCGGAATCGCAGCAGCCACGCCTGGCGCCGTCGAGCCTGAGGTCGTCGACCGGCCAGCCGTGGCGGCTGATTTCTGGCGCAAAAACTGGAAAGCGAATAAACCGGCTGCAATCACCCCCACTACGACCGTGATCGCGACCAGCTTGCGTCCGGAGCGAGGCGTGATGGACCCGTTAGGTAAAGCATCTTCCGCGCGTTTGATTCCTTCCGGTGTCAGTTCAAAGGCCCAGGCCAGAATCAGCGCGAGAGGAAATCCAAGAATGATGATTGCGACAAAGACTTTCATCACCCACAGCGGGGCTTCGAAGGTCGGGAAGAGAATCGATGCTGCCTGGATGAGCAGCCACGCCACCACCCCGTAGGCGATCGCCACCTTGTAAACATGGCGCCGCTTGAGCTCGATCAAGAAGTTGCGCGCGTTCATGACTGGTTGACGCTGACAGCCTATGCCTGGGCGGGGTCAACCTCACCACAATAAGGCGCGCCGCGAACTAAATCGCGGCGCGCCGGGCAGAAGACGAGATTACTTCAGGGTAATTTCGCGCATGAGTTTGGTGCCCATGATTTCGCGAATCTCCAGACGCTTGGTCATGGTGGCGCGCTGCTGATCGATGCTCCCTTCGACTTTTCTGGCGATCGGATCGAATTTCTCCCGTGCATTATCGAGCGAGGCCATGTCTTTCGACTCCGTCATCAACAGGATGTCGTAGTCCTGCGGATTGGCGGCATCCCCGATCATAACCTTGTAATCAAGGATCAGGTTCTGTTTCCTGGCTTCTTCGAGTGTGCCTTTAAAGGTCTTGGCGAGACCTTTGAGGTAATCATCGCTCATGCCAGCTTTCGCTCTGACCATTGTTATGTTCCAGACCGGCCCTTCCGTATAGGGAGCATCGCTTTGCGCAGAGCAGAAGCTCGCCCCCGCAGTGAACAAGGCGGCGCTAACCGCCAGGATAAGAGATCGTTTCATTTAGTGTTGTTTTCTATTTGTTTGACGGGCTCGTCATTGAGCCAATCGCGCCGAGTGTGAGACGAGGGCGGGGGGAGTCAACTCAAATTCCGGCCGTGCGAGGACTTGCCTGGCGGCGCTTACCGGCTCTCCTTCGAGCCTTTCTCCAGGAGCCGCTTGGTCAGGAAGACCAGACCCGCCATCTGCACCCATTCCGAGACCAGATTACCCACCACCTGTCCCCATTTGCCCTCCGAATTCATGCGCAACGAGAGCACCATCCAGCCCAGCCCGGTCAGCCCGATCAGGATTAAGAGCGAGTGACGCCAAAGAAAATCGAGGGCTGGATTCTTCCAATGCTTCAGGATCGGGCGGCTCTCCGCCGAGCCGACCTCGTAGAAAAACTTCGTCCCCAGAATAATCATGACCGACCCGCTCCAATCCGCGATCGCATTTCCGAAAAACGCCCCCAAATGCGTCTTTGGATTGAGTCGTCCATAGCCGACGATCCACACGATCAGCAACCCGATGCTGACCAGGCTCAACGAATGTTGCAGATACCAGGGTTTGTCCTTCGTCCGTCTCGATCGCGTCATAAGATTAATGTCTCGCCCGCCCAGCTTCGCGTAGAAAGTCTGCCTGTAAACTGTGCCGGCCGCTGCGAGGGACTGGATGAGAGGAGCAACCGTCAAGGGGACGGAGATCCGATCCGGCGCGCATCTCAGTTTCACGGGAGTGAGCAACTCGCTTGTTCCGGGAGCGGACTTTCGGTCAAATCCGGGGTGGACATGGCTGACGAGTTCTGGTTTTCCACCCAGCTCCTCGATTCGATCGACCGGGTGTCGTTAGGCGAGGCGCTCGACGATCCCGCGCAATCCTCCAATTTCTTTGCGGCTTCCTCGCGGTCGAACTGAACGTGACGTCGGCGGTGAATTCATGTAATCTTCGTCGCACATGCGCACTGTTAATCTATCAACGCCAACATTGATCGGGGTCGGCGATTCTATGGTGGTCGAAGGCGATGTCCGCCTCGCGCTCACATGTCTGCCGAGCGAGTCGGCGCAATGCGTCGTGACTTCACCGCCCTATTGGGGACTGCGCGACTATGGCATTCCGGGTCAGATTGGGCTGGAACCAACAATCGCAGCCTTTATTCAGTCGCTCACGTCCGTCTTTGCCGAGGTGAAACGCGTGCTGAAAAACGATGGCATTCTGTGGCTCAATATCGGCGATGGATATACCAGCGGGAACCGAGGCTGGCGCGCACCTGACAAGAAAAATCCCAACCGCGCAATGTCTCAACGACCCGACAACCCGCCCGGCTTAAAAGACAAAGACTTGATTGGTGTTCCGTGGCGGTTGGCCCTTGCCTTGCAAGAAAACGGCTGGTTCCTAAGAAGCGATATCGTCTGGCATAAACCGAATGCGATGCCTGAAAGCGTGAAGGATCGCCCAACGCGCGCTCACGAGTATTTGTTTATGCTAACGAAATCCGAGCGCTACAGGTATTACCACGAAGCCGTGAAGGAACGTGCGGAAGACGGCCGGACGCGCAACCGTCGCAGCGTCTGGAGTATTAATACTTCCGGCTCGGGCAGCTCCCATATCGCAGCATTTCCCGAAGCTCTTGTTGCGCCGTGCATCCTTGCGGCGACGCAGCCGGATGAATTTGTTCTCGATCCATTTTTTGGCTCCGGGACCGTGGGCCTCGTGGCTCGCCGGCTAGGGCGCCGGTATATCGGAATAGAATTGAATCCTGTTTACGTTCGGGAAGCGGAGCGTGCGTTACAAAGGCCGATAAGCTTTCCGCGTCGCAACGGCCACCGCTACGCCGACCTTAACAATGAGCCTGCACCTACCCTCCTCGAAACTCCAAGCAACCGTCGCGTCCGCCCTTGACGCGTTTCGGCGGCTGTATCTTCAACAGGCGCTTGCCGAATCGATCAAAACGGTCGATCTCTCGCAGCTCAACGCTGAATTGGATGCGTTCGCAGCGGCCAATGATCTGAAGAAACTCGCCAGCCTTGGCGTTCGCGGCGAGTTCGTTTTTCCTGTGCCCTTACTGCTGCGGCAAAATCCACGCCTGCTCGGCTATTACCGGCTGCTCCTCGGCTACAGCCAGAAAGAATTTTTCAATAAGGGAAAGCTTGGTCGTTTCGTCGCGATGGAGACGAAGGGAAAGCTATCCCCGCGCGCCCTCGACGAAATTGATGAGCTTTGTCGCGCGTTTTGTGGACGCGCTTCTGAATTGATTAATGACATCGGCATCGAACGAGTATCACTCGAATTTCTGGAGGATTTGACGCTCCTAACGCTCGGGCCGCAGCTTCGCGGCAGCAATAATACTAAGATCGGCAGACTCGCGAATCAGGCGGTATTCGAACTGATCCAATCGATTGTTTCGCACACTATCGACAAGCAAGGCACCACGCGCCTTGAGTTGCGGAACGCGTCGGATCGGAAAGTCATTATAGCTTTCTCGGCTGACCCGGATATTAGCGTGCGTGAGGAATTGTCGCCGAATTCACTACGCAATGTTGTCGCGATCGAGATAAAAGGCGGGACCGATCAATCAAACATCTGGAACCGCTTGGGCGAGGCGGAGAAAAGCCATCAAAGCGCGAAACAGCGTGGTTTCGTTGAGTTCTGGACAATCTACAATCTTCCTTCTCTTAAGTCAGCAAAGGCCCATGAAAAATCACCAACGACGAATCGTTTCTATAGCTTGCCCGAGCTCCTGGCGTCCTCTTCAGGGGCCTTCCAGGATTTTCGGGATCGATTGCTGTCTCTCGTTGGCATCGCAGCGAGCCCATCCTAAAGAGTGCCGGAAGATTGTTCTCACGGCGCTAGGGATACTCCAGCCGGCATTCGAAACCGCCGGCTTGGACGCGACGCCTCCGCAACGCCTAACGACGCCGACGCGCTCTCCTTTCTCCTCGCGCTCAATCTCGAACTCGCCGCGAAAGAAAAAGCGGGCGTTACCAACGATTGCATTCAACCGGCCCCACTGTGATGCGTGCGGTTCTTTGCCAATAGCCGCCCAATTATTTCCACATAGTTGCCAGTTCGTGCGTTGCGATTCGCACGCCAAAGAGATCGCGTCGTAGCGAGCCAGTTACCTTCCGCTACAAGCACGAGGTTGATCCAGAGGGTATCCTGCAGTTTGGGCTGGTGGCCGAGCAGGTCGAAAAGGTGAACCCGGATTTAGTGGCGCGTGACGAGCACGGCAAGCCTTACACCGTTCGGTATGAGGCGGTGAATGCGATGTTGCTCAACGAGTTCCTCAAAGAGCATCGCAAGGTGGAGGAACAAGCCCGCGAGAACGTTGAGCAAAAAAGAGACATTGAGGCGCTCAAGGCGGCCTTGAAAGAACAGGCGGCACAAACGCAGAAAGTCAACGACCAGTTGTCGGCCATGCAGCCGGCGCCGCGGCTTCTGACTAACGAGTAGCGATGATTGGAGGGATGGGCCTCGGGCCGTCCAGTTTGTTTCAATTCTGCTGCCGCGCGTGAGACTGGACGCCCCGACGGGCGTCCCTCCAGCTCAGCGTCCTCTGCGGTTAAGCTCCGAAAATTTGGAGTTGACAACGAGCGCCTTTACCGGTGGAATGGCGCGAACGAAGATCTGAATTTGGCGGAGACGCTTTTTCGCCTGGGGAGCTTCCCCACCTCTTTCAGACCTGTCACTAACAAAGTTGAAACCAGCCAGGCAAAAGGAGAATTCAGATGAAAATTAGATTCAGTTTTATCATTGCCGCCTCCGTCCTCGGCCTTTGGCGACTCACAGACGGCCAGTGCCCGCAAATCTGCGACAATGGCATCAAGAATACGGCGCTCGGCTTTCAAGCGCTGCCGAACAGCAGCGGCGGCGGCTATAGTAACACAGCGGTTGGTTATCAGGCGATGTTGAGTAACACCGATGGCGACTTCAACACAGCCTATGGGACACAAGCGCTCCTGAACCTCAGCGTTGGCAGCCTCAACACTGCGATCGGCGCTTTTTCTCTCGCCAACGACATTAGTGGCTGGGACAACACCGCCGTGGGTTATGAGGCGCTCTCAAGCAGCACGACTGCAGCCGGCAACACCGCCCTCGGCTCAGTTGCCCTTTCCCAGGATACAACCGGGTTTTTCAATACGGCTGCCGGCTCGACGGCTCTTACTGCCAACACGACCGGAAACAACAACTCAGCTTTTGGCAACGCTGCCCTCAGTCGTAATACAACCGGAAGCGGTAATATCGCGATTGGCGAAGCGGCCGGCTCCAGTCTCACGACGGGCGATAATAATATCGATATCGGAAATCAAGGGGCACTGCGCGAATCGAATACGATCCGGATTGGCAAAAACAGCACTCAAATTGCCACCTATATCGCCGCCATCAGCGGCACCACCATCGCCGGCGGTGTGGGTGTGCTGATCGACACAAAAGGACACCTCGGGACAAATACTTCCTCGGCGCGGTTCAAGGAGAACATTCTGCCGATGGACAAGGCGAGCGAAGCGATTCTTGCGCTCAATCCGGTTACCTTCCGCTACAAGCACGAGCTTGACCCTGATGGCATCCCACAATTCGGCCTCGTGGCCGAGGAAGTGGTGAAAGTAAATCCCGAGCTGGTCGCGCGTGACGATCAAGGCAAGCCCTTTACCGTCCGCTATGAAGCAGTGAACGCAATGTTACTCAATGAGTTCCTCAAAGAGCACCGCAAGGTCGAGAAACTAGAGCGGAGGGATCAGGAGCAAGAAGCGACCATCGCGCAGGTGAAATCAACTGCGGGAAGACGAGATGCGACGATCACACGACTGGAGTCTGTTGTGGCGCAGCAGCAGAAGGAAATCAGCACCCTGACATCGCAAATCCGCAAAGTGAGCGACCAGCTTGAGCTGAACAGAGCCGCGCCACAAGTGGTGGCCGACAATTAGCAAAACTGAGCAGTCCAACAATGAGCCCCGAAAGCTTTCGGGGCTTTTTGTTTGGCTGCGAGGCGATCTTTTTGGCAGCGCAAGATTGTCTTGTTTGAGTCGGGCAAAGCCTCTAGGGCTTGGGTGGTCCGCTCTTGTTCGTGAAAGGAGCAAAGAGGTCGATCGGTACCGGGAGAAAGGTGGTCGTGTTATGCTCGCTCGCAATCTCGCGCATGGTTTGCAGAAAGCGCAGTTGCAGCGCAATCGGCTCCTTGCTCATCATCGCCGCGGCCTGCACCATTTTCTCGGCGGCTTGAAATTCGCCCTCGGCGTTGACGATCTTGGCGCGGCGTTCGCGCTCGGCTTCGGCCTGCTTGGCCATCGCGCGCTTCATGGTGTCGGGTAATGCCACGTCCTTCACCTCGACCGCCGTGACTTTGATGCCCCACGGTTCGGTTTGCCGGTCGATGATCTCCTGCAACTTCTGGTTGATCGTCTCGCGCTGCGAAAGCAGGTCGTCGAGCGGGGCCTGTCCCAGCACGCTGCGCAAGGTGGTCTGGGCGATGAGCGAGGTGGCTTTGAGAAAGTTTTCCACTTTCACGACCGCGGCCTGCGGGTCGACCACGCGGAAATAAACAACCGCATCGACAGTTACCGGCACGTTGTCACGCGTCATCACCTCCTGCTTCTCGACGTTGATGGTCACAACGCGTAAATCCATGCGCACCATTCGATCGACGATCGGAATGAGGAAAATCAGGCCCGGGCCTTTCGCGCCGAGTAATTTTCCGAGACGGAAAATCACTCCTCGCTCGTATTCGCGCAGGATACGGATCATCTGGGGCAGGATGATCACGGCAAGGACGAAGATGGGTACGGCCCAACCAATTAACTTCAATAATCCTTCTGCCATAGCTTCATTCTCCTTTTCTTTTTACTCTTAGAGTTAATCCCTGCACCGCTGTGATCTCTGCTGCTTCGCCTTTTTCGATAGGTATATCGCTAACCGCGTTCCAATACTCGCCTTCAATGAAAATCCTGCCGCCGCGCGAGTCGATTGGAGTGAATGCGCTTACTGTTTTTCCAAGCATCGTTTCCGCTCCGGCCTTCACCGGCAAGCGCTGAGCGCGCAAGCCTTTTCCGATCACGAAAATAAAGAAAGCTGCGGTAACCAGCGTTGCCGGAATGATGTAGCCCAGCGATAAACGAAAGAGTGGATCAGCGCGATTGAAGAGCATGAGCGAGCCGATCAGAAACGAAATGATTCCGCCTGCAGTTAGGACCCCGTGCGTAGGCGCATAGAGATCAAAGATGAAGAGCATGAGCGCGAGCCCGATCAACGCAAGTCCCGTCACGTTGACGGGCAGGATGGCCGCCAGGTAAAGCGCGAGGATCAAGGCAATGGCGCCCACGACGCCGGGCAGGATCGCACCGGGCGTAGTCATTTCACCGATGATTCCGTAGATCGCGATGAGCATGAGAATGAACATCACTTCAGGCCGCCAGAGCCGCTGGAAGACATGCTCGGCCGCTGACATCTTGATTTCCGCAACCTCTGCCCCGGTAGTCTTGAGCGTCTTCCCGTCGACCTGGCGTCCGTTCAATTGCTTTAACAATTCGGGGAGGTCGGCGGCGATCAGGTCGATGACTTTTAACTCGAGGGCTTTCTCCGCGCTGATGGACGCACTCTCACGCACAGCGGACTTAGCCCACTCGACGTTGCGATGGCGCTTGGCCGCGATCGCTTCGATATAGCTCACGGAAAAATTCTCTAGCTTCTGTTTCATTGTATCGTCGGGTTTCTGCTCGCCGCCGCTCGGAATACCGCCTAACGTCACCGGGTGCGCCGCACCAATGGTCGTGGCCGGCGCCATCGCGGCGATGCTGGCGGCAATCGTAATGAAACAACCGGCACTGGCCGCGGCTGCGCCGGTCGGAGCGACATACACTACTATTGGCACGGTGGATCCTAAGAACCCTTGCACGATCGTTTGCGTCGAATCGAGCAAACCGCCCGGCGTGTTGAGCTGAATGACCAGACATTGTGCATTCTGCGTCCGGGCTTCGTCGATACTTCGCGAAATGTAACTCGCCGTCGCCGGACCAATGGCTCCGTCGATTTTGATGAAACAAATCTTGTCCGCTACGACGGTTGCCACGCATACGAGCCAAAGAGCCAAGCATGTCGACGCGGTCTTCATTCCAGTCTGCGAAGGCAAACTATCATTTCCCAGCAGGATATCTACTTTCCGGAACCCGCCGAGAATGCATCGGAACCGCCCCGACACATTGCGAATAGCGGTGACGAGGCCAACGCTGATCACAGGTTCCACCTTAAACAGCAGATGCAACCTTAAGGTAGGAAGTAGAACCGCTGATTCAACCAGTCAACACGAGCCGACCCGGCGAGATCTTCACACATTGATGCCGCGTACGATGACCCGTTCGCTAATCTTCTTCTCTCGACTGGAGAAGTATCGTCCACGCCTGAATCTCATTTCTGTCGATAATGCCTGATTGACTCCGTGGATCGCGCGCGGGTGCGATCTCATTGGCATGTCGGTTGCCTTGTAATCTCGAACAATTAGGCCGTCTGATAATGGTCCAAGGCCCGTTGAAATTCTTCGACGTAAATTTGCGGCCGCCGTTCGCAGGCGCAGCGCTCGTTGTCGATCTTTATCGTGTTTCGGCAAAGAAGCGAAAAAAGGTAGAAGTTCAAAGTAGAAGGTAGAATTTCACCGATGAATCGAACATTTGCTGCGACCGTGGCAGTTTCAGTCCTGGCTTTCACCAACTTATGGGCGCGGGACACAAAATTTCTGGCTGATAATTTGAAATATAGCCGCGATTTTTACGGGAAAGTGCATTTCGTCGCGAAATTGCCGCAGTCGTTCAAGTGGGACCAGGGTTCGCTCGCAGGGCCTCATTTCCTTTTTTCTTTAGGTCCTCAATGAAAGCCTACGTTCGGACCAGCCTTCTAGTCACACTACTCACTGTCGTGACACTGCCGATTCCGGCGAATGCGCAGGCACCGCTTCCTCCCGCGGCGATGGCATTTCCGAAGACGTTTGTCGGACACCCAGAGTTTTCCACAAAGCTCGGCAATCGTTCGTCCGGGACTGCTTTCGTGGCGAAGTTCGAAAATCGCGCGCCGGTCTATCTCCTGACCGTCCGTCATCTTCTCGGACCAAGCGGTGGATTTCCTCAGCTCATTCCTCCCGATCAGGTTCCCTCTTTCGTGACTGCGATCCGGTTGCAATACCTTTTCGCTCCCGGCTCGAAATTCCTTCGAGTGGAAGGCCTGAAGGTGCCGGAAACGCCCGATGGGAAAGCTCCGCTTTTTAACGTGGCCATATTCAAAACGGCTGACGCGTCTCCGATCGAAGCGGGAACAATCACGACCGATCCGCCGGTGCCGGGTGATCCGGTGTGGATCATGGCAAAGGTGCGAGGCGGCGCCGCAGAAGGCCAGTATATCCACTCTGCTCGGGTTACGGAAAATCGCGGCCGATGGTTAATTTGCGACTTCGATAATCAGGCGATTGTTCCGAATGGCGCCAGCGGTGCCCCCGTGCTGAATGTCGCGGGGAAGATCGTGGGAGTTTACTGCACTCACTCGAACAGGAACGGGAAGGTCGCAGCTTTCGCGATTCCATCCGTGTTGATCGCGGAGCTCACGGCGGAACAACCGTGAGCTGGACGCGGGAAGGGCGGACTCCACACCGCGTTTTAAGGGAGCCGCTTATTTCCCTACTTTACCTTTCTTCCCGGCCACCACCGCCCGACCCGGTGGCAATAAGCTTCGTATTCTTCGCCGAAAGTTCGGCGTAAAGTTGGTTCTTCATACGTGACGACGAATAGGTGCGTCGCTAGAAGAAATAGCCCGGCGTAGATCAAGATCGACAACGACATGTAGAAGAGCGCCGCACCGAGAAGGGCGAGTCCCGCGCCGATGTACATCGGATTACGCACGTAGCGGTAAGGCCCCGCCGCCACCAATCGTCGAGGGGGATCGAAGGGAGCGGGCGTGCCCTTTCCGATGAATGCGAAAGTGAAAAGGCACCAGAGCGCGATCACTGCACCGATGACTCCGACAATGATTCCTGCGATCTGTGGCGCACCGACGACTTCCGGCCGGACGACTCCCGACGATGCCAAAAGTCGGCCAGGTAGATAGATGAGCAGCAGGCCGATAAAAAGCATCGCATAGGTAATTGCTCGAGCTACGACAAACACGTTTGCCTTCTCCGGTTCAAAACCCTAACAAGCATTCTTGTCTTGTATGACACTACGCAAACTTGCAAGATTGCCATAACGATCAGATGAAGCTCCGCATTATCTTAATCCTCTGTCTCGCGTCACTCGCAGTCGCTGATGACTTCAAGGCGATCGACGGGAAGGAATACAAGAACGCGAAGGTTAGCCGAGTCGAACCCGACGGCATTGTGCTTATCACCAGTTCGGGAATTTCGAAAGTGTACTTCACCGAGTTGCCTAAAGATGTTCAGGAACGCTTTCATTACAATGCCGCGAAGGGAGCTGCCTACTCGGCCCAGCATGCTGCCACTCAAGACGCGTTTCGAAAGCAGCAAGAGGAGCTACGAGGGAGGTTGGCCGAAGAAAACAGCAAACAGCGGATTGCACAAGAAGCGCTCAAAAAACAGCAGGATGAGCTTCGGGCACGTGCTGCCACTGCTGCCAATCGTGGTCAACCAGTCGAAGTGATCAGTCACGGCGCGCAGGTAGACGTCAACAAACATCTCGCGCTCGGCAACGTGACCATCGTAGATTTTTATGCCGACTGGTGCGGCCCGTGTAAACAGATCTCCCCGAGTCTGGAGCAGATGGCAAACACCGATCCGGAGATCGCGCTGCGCAAGGTCGACATCGTCAATTGGAACACGGGGGTGGTGAAGCAATATAACATTCGCTCGATCCCTCAGGTTAACGTTTACAATCGCAATGGCCAACTCGTCGGCACCGTTCGGGGCGTCGACGTCGAAGGCGTCAAGCGTTTCGTCGCGCAGGCCAAAGCCGGAGGCTGATACCATCGCGGCGCAGTAAAGCGGAAGTTCGGCCGAACCAGGCGACGGCCGCAGAGTTGTAGTTCGTGCAGGCAAATAAGAACACTAAAGCGGCTGAGTGCGCTAACGCGCGCATTTGCGCGGGCGAGAACAATTGCCATTCGAATCGATCTGACCCCCGCCTGGATAATCCAGTTGCAGGAAAAGCCGATCGCCCTCCATGTGTTTACGGTCCGAGCTAAACTGGGAGTAGTTAAGGGGCGAAAAAGGGGCAGCGTCACTATCTCACTCTTCCTTTGTCGCCGGTGAATCGATGTGCTCGGGCCACAGGCCCATCCCGATCGGGCGCTCCGGTAATGTGCGCAGGATCGGGAACACTGCAGGAGCCGAGTGAAAAAGGGAGGGAGTCGTCCCGCGCGAGGATTCGAGCAAACTACTTCGTTAGCAACACCATGGAGTCTCGCCCTAAGTCTCGCATTGCGCGCGCTCTAGAGCTTCCAAGTCTCCGCTCATTCGTAGCAATCGAGATATTTGATGCCGGAGCCGGTATTGAAGATGACGACGCGTTCATCGCGGCTGATGCGGCCGGATTTAGCAAGTGAGCGCACGGCGGCGAAACAGGCGGCGCCTTCCGGGGCGACGAACAAACCTTCGGCCGCGCCGACTTCGCGCGTGACACGGATCATTTGCTCGTCGTCGATGGCGATGGCACCGCCGCCAGACTGGCGCAGGATTCGCAGCGTGAGAAAATCGCCGATTGCTTTTGGAACGCGCAAGCCCGAGGCGCAGGTTTGAGCGTTTGGGAATTCGGGAGCGTTCTCGGCTCCCGCCTCAAATGCGCGAACGATCGGGGCGCAGCCTGATGCCTGGACAGAGTACATGCGTGGGCGTTTGGCGTCGATCCAACCGAGCGCTTCCATTTCGTCGAACGCTTTCCACATTCCGATCAGACCTGTGCCACCGCCGGTCGGATAAAGGATCGCATCCGGTAGCGACCAGCCGAGCTGTTCGGCGAGCTCGTAACCGAGAGTCTTTTTGCCCTCGAGTCGATACGGCTCTTTGAGCGTCGAGACGTCGAACCAGCCTTCCACATCTTTGCGACGCGCGATTTCCGCACCGCAATCGGTGATGAGCCCATCGATCAGTGTCACGCTCGCGCCGAGTTCGCGGCACTCGATGATGTTCGCGCGCGGTGTGTCGCGGGGGATGAAGATGTGCGCCTCCAATCCCGCGCGCGCGGCGTAGGCGGCGAGCGCACCAGCGGCGTTGCCTGCGCTGGGCACGGCGAGTTTGGTTGCGCCGAGATGGTTCGCCATGGAAACCGCGACTGACATTCCGCGCGCTTTGAAGCTTTGCGTCGGGTTAACCGACTCATCTTTGATCCACAGATTCGGGAGGCCGACGTCGTCGCCGAAGCGCGTTGCGCGCAGCAACGGTGTTCCGCCTTCGCCGAGCGATACCGGCTCGGCGTCTTGCGGCAGCGGCAGCAGCTCGCGGTATCGCCAAAGAGTGTGCTCCTGTCTTGCGAGGAGCATGTCGCGGGTGAGCGCGCGTGAGGCAGCCGCAAGATCATAGGTCGCGAGTAAAGGTTTCCCGCATTTCGTGCACAGGTTTTGCAATTGCGAAGCATCGTGCTGCGAACCGCACGCGCTGCAGGTGAGATAAGTCAGGAACATTAGGAATGGCGACTGGAGTAAAGTGCGGCTAAAGGGCATAGCATACAAAGAAATGTCATTCTGAGCGCAGCGAAGAACCTCGCGATTCATGCCTGGTGTGGCTTGTGAGTCCCTCGCTTCGCTCGGGATGGACAAGCGTTGCGACATTTGAGTAATGACTCCGCAGCCCGCGGCCTCTACACAATACCGAGAGTGAAAACGCAACGCGCCTGGTATCGACCTTCGCTTACCTCCCAGATCCTCATCGGACTGGTTGCGGGCGTGCTTATCGGTTGGTTACGTCCGGAGTGGGGAAACTCGATCTATTTCCTGCGCGACATTTTTCTTAACCTGATCAAATCGATCATCGGGCCGCTCGTTTTCTCGACCCTTGTCGTCGGCATTAGCGGCGGTGGTAGTTTGCGCAAGGTTGGGCGGATGGGCGTGAAAGCGCTCGTCTATTTCGAGGTCATCACGACCGCTGCGCTATTCCTCGGTCTCGCCGTCGTCAACCTAACGAAGCCTGGTGTGGGAGTGCCACTGGTAGCCTCCGCCGGTGAAGCCGTGCAAAACATCGGTGAGAGTCATCCGCGCACGTTGATTGAAACGCTCGTGCACGTCTTTCCGGCGAGCGTGGTGGACTCACTCGTGCGCGGCGACATTCTCCAGATTGTCGCATTCGCGGTGCTGTTCGCGATGGCCGTCTCCGCGATCGGGGAGAAAGGCCGGCCCGTCCTTGTGGCGATGGAGAGTCTTTCGCAAGTGATGTTCAAGCTGACGAACTACGTCATGCGATTCGCGCCCTTTGGTGTGGCCGCGGCGATGGCGCATACGATCGGCACGCAAGGGCTTGGTGTGCTGGTCAGTCTCGGGAACTTAATCGCGTCATACTACCTGGCGCTCGCTCTTTTCGTTGTGTTGATTTTCGGCTTCGTCATGTTTATCGCGCGGGTGCCGATGCGGCAGTTCGTGCGCGCGGTGCGCGAGCCGGCCACGATCGCCTTCGCCACCACGAGCAGCGAATCGGCCATGCCAAAAGCGATGCAGGCGATCGAGCGGCTCGGTGTGCCGAAGCGGATCGTGGGATTCGTGATGCCGACCGGCTATTCGTTCAATCTCGACGGCTCGATGATCTTTCTTGCCATCACCTCGGTCTTCATCGTTCAAGCGGCTGAAGCGACGACCCACCAGCATTTCAGCTTCACGCAACAGCTGACCATGATGCTCGCGTTCATGCTCACGTCCAAAGGACTGGCGGGTGTTCCACGCGCCTCAATTCTTGTGCTCCTTGCGACTCTCAGCGGCATCTTGCCGCCAGCGATCGCCGCCAGCGGAGTCGCGATCGTGCTCGGCGTTGACGCGATCATGGACATGGGTCGCTCCGCCATGAACCTGATCGGGAATTGTCTGGCCACGGTGGTAGTTGCGCGATGGGAAGGGGAATTCGACGATGAGCGCGCGCGAATCTTCGGCACAACGTTGGAAGCAGAGTGTGATTTGCAACGCGGCGACCTTGCAGCGGCAGAGGCTGCGCGGGAAGGCGACTGAGCTGCCGGCTGAACTGGCCGCGCGATTCTGCAAGCAAAAAAGATTGCGCAATTGCATAGCTCGTTAGCTATTAGTCAGAGATGAGAAGTCCGATGGGCGACGCTTCGACAGGTCCCGACACAGGCGTACGTTTCCGACATGAGGTCAAACTTCGTCAGTCTTCATCCTTACTTCAAAGTGCATCCTGGAAAAATGGAGGCGATCAGGGCCGGGTTTCCGCGTTTCGTTGAGATGACCGCGAACGAGAAAGAGAATCTGTTCTATGGGTTCAGCATTAACGGCGACGAATGTTTCTGCCGCGAAGGCTACGAAAGTGCCGATGGTCTTCTCGCCCATCTCGACAATATCGGCGAGTTGCTAGCGGAAATGTTGACCATGGCCGATCTCACCCGTGTGGAAGTGCATGGCCCCGCGGCAGAGCTGGAAAAATTGAAAACCCCTCTCGCGCATCTCAATCCGAAGTTGTTCGCGATCGAGCGCGAAAGACATTAACCAGGAATAAAAAGAAGTGGTAAGGCGAGATCGACAATGACCCGTAGAGAACGCTGCGCCGAGAAGAGCGGCGATATACATTGAAACTAGCGACCTTGCCTTGATCGCAAGAGGCATACGACAGGTTGCCTTCCGATGCGCGCAGGACTAATTGGACGCTATGATCAAAACAATCGAAGCCGCCGGCCTCACTACAAACCAGAAGGTCCGTGTTCATTTCACGAAAATTGGCGGCGACATGGTGGCCGATAAAATCACCTTGATCGGGAACTAGATTGTTCTCGTCGGAATCGCTTAGTTTTGGCGTTGATCTTGCGCTCCATCGTGGACGTTTGAAAATAAGCTTGGGACAAGCTTATGAACGATAACATTCAACCGGCTGCAGTAAAAAGAAGTGATCAGGAATTCCTGCGCGATCTTTGGGATGAGCATATGCGATGTGAGTTTGCCACCCATAATACGGAGGACACTCTCGCCACGATGGTTGAGGATGCTTACGTCAATCATATCCCGGTATTGACCGGAGGTGTGGGCAAGGAGGCCTTACGCGAGTTCTACTCCACGCGCTTTATCCCGCAGATGCCGCCGGATACGGAAGTCACTCCGGTCTCGAGAACGATCGGCTCGGATCAGCTGGTCGATGAGATGATTTTCAAATTCACGCACACGATAAAGATGGACTGGATGCTGCCGGGGGTCGCTCCCACCGGAAAGCGAGTGGAGGTTCCGTTGGTCGCGATCGTGCGCTTTCGCGATAACAAGCTGGCGCACGAGCACATCTACTGGGACCAGGCATCAGTCCTGGTTCAACTAGGCTTGCTCGACGCCAAGGTCTTACCAGTGAGTGGAATCGAAAGTGCACACAAGGTTCGGGATAATAGTTTGCCTTCCAATGCTCTGATAAATCGATGAATGTTTTTTTCAGGAAGGATTAGCCTGGTTAATACGAGTATCGATTAGGAGTGACATTGAATGGAAATGAATTCCATCGCTGCTGTCGTTCTTTAGTTTGTATTGTGAATAGCTGCCGAGAGGCGCGGCGCAGTGCCGCGAAGTGGGAGGCTGGCAAGCTACGCTCCCGGAAAGCACAACTGATTGCCAATCCGAGAAGATGAAGAATCGGCTCGGGCCGCCACTCCTGCTCCTGTTGGCGGCCTTGCTCTGGAGTCTTGGCGGCGTCCTGATCAAATCGATTGCCTGGACTCCAATGGCGATCGCGAGCGCGCGCAGTCTGATTGCGATCCCGTTACTCATTGCGTGCATCGGCTGGCCTCGCTTCACCTTTTCGCCGACGCAAATAGGCGCGGCGCTTGGTTATGCTGCGACGGTGGTGTTGTTCGTTTTCGCCACTCGAATGACGACCGCCGCCAATGCCATCTTTCTGCAATACACCGCGCCGATTTATGTGGCGTTAATCGGGCGCTGGTACTTGCGCGAGCGCGCCCTGGCGATCGACTGGCTCGTGATTGCGATCGCGTTGACAGGGATCGCGCTTTTCTTTCTCGATCAGCTAACGATTACTGGATTCTGGGGAAACATTCTGGCTCTGATCAGCGGCCTCTCTTTCGCGGCGGTGGCAATTTTTTTGCGAAAGGAGCGGGACGCATCGCCGGTCTCTAGTATAATTCTTGGGAACATCATTGTCGCTTCAGCTGGAGTACCCTTCCTTCTAGAATCACGGCCCGGAGCGGGCGACCTTTGGCGCTTACTCCTTCTCGGGATTTTTCAGCTCGGTCTACCCTATGTTCTCTACGCGACCGCGATCAAACACGTCACGGCTTTAGAGGCGACCTTGCTGCCTTTCATCGAACCGGTGCTGAACCCGCTCTGGGTGATGCTGGCGATTGGCGAGCGACCCGGGCCCTGGGCCATGGTCGGGGCCTTCCTCGTCCTCGGCGCGGTCACGCTGCGAGGATTGATCATGGTTTTTAGACCACGGGCGACCGTTATCATTTAGAGCTGGCGCAAAACTAGCGCATGCTGACGAGTCTTCGGTGCGCGGGCCGGAGTTCAGCTTCAGCGGGATGCGAATGAATCCTACGCGACAAATTCGCCGCCCGGTTCGACCTGATCGAGCGGCAGGTCGATGCTCGCGCTGTTTCTGATCGACGCAAACAATTGAGTCTGAAATTCTTTCAGCTCAAATTGCAGGAGCAGCTATGTCTGCGGAAGCCACAAGCGATTCTGAGCTGGAGATTGCCCACGTTTTATTTATCGACATAGTGGGTTACTCCAAGCTGTTGCTAACCGAACAGCGCCGCGTCCTTGAGAGCCTCAACACGATCGTGCGCGGCACTCGCACTTTCAAAGCCGCGGACTCTGCGGGCAAGCTCGTTAGTCTGCCGACCGGCGATGGCATGGCTTTGGTTTTTGTTGATGACGGCGCCGCGCCCGTTCGATGCGCGACGGAAATCAGCCGTGCCGTTCGGGAAAATCCCGGCTTGCCATTGCGCATGGGTATTCACAGCGGGCCAGTCAGTCGCGTGATCGATGTGAACGGTCGGGTCAATATCGCCGGCGCAGGGATCAACAAGGCGCAGCGGGTGATGGATTGCGCCGATGCTGGTCACATTTTGTTGTCGAAGCGGACGGCCGACGATCTCGCGGAATCGGGCCCGTGGCTGCCTTTCCTCCACGATCTGGGCGAATGCGAGGTCAAGCATGGCGTGATGTTGGGTCTGATCAATTTTTTTGCCGACGACTTTGGCAATCCAGAGCTTCCGAGCCGGTGTAGAAAAGCGAAGGAAGAGCAGGCAGGACAGGCCGCAGCGCGGCGCGCGGCTCTCCGCCGCAGATTGCTCTTTGGCGGAGCGCTTTTGCTCGGGCTCGTTGGATTGAGCGTGGCGGCGTACGTGACCTTGCAGAAGAAGCACGCTGGAGCGTTCGCGGGTAAAGGCGTCGAAGCCATTCTGGAGAAGAGCATCGCCGTGCTCCCTTTCGCTAATCTGAGCGACGATAAACAAAACGCCTATCTCGCCGATGGGATCGTGGATGAGATTCTAAGCGATTTGGCGAAGGTGGCCAGCCTCAAGGTGATCAGCCGCACTTCCGTAATGCAATATTCAGCCGGCGGGCAGTTAAACTTGCGCACTGTCGCCGCCGAACTCGGCGTTGTGCACATGCTGATGGGGAGCGTTCAGCGCGTCGGGCCGCAGCTCCGTGTAAATGCGCAACTGGTCGACGCCAGCACTGGCACGCAGATTTGGGCGCAGCGTTATGACCGCGGGCTGGTGGATATTTTCGCACTCGAAAGCGAACTAGCCGAAGCAATCGTTGCCCAACTGCGTTTGAAACTTTCGCCTGAGGAAAAAGCAGCCATCGCCAGCCCGCCGACCTCCGATTTACAGGCATTCGAACTTTTCACGCAGGCACGCGATCTCCTGGCGACATCAGTGCTGGCACTGGGCGAGGAGAAGAGATTACAGGCCGTGCAACTGCTCGAGCAAGCGACCGCACGCGATCCCTCATTCCTTCGCGCTCATTGCATTCTCGTGAGAGTGCACAGCGAGCTTTATCTTTTGGGAATGGACCATACGCCGGGCCGCCTGCGCCTGGCTCAAAGCGCGTTACAGAATGCCGTCCGCCTCCAGCCCGATGCCGGTGAGACCCATCTCGCTTCCGCTTTCCTTCGCTATTGCCAGCTCGATTACGATGATGCTCGCCGCGAGCTGGCTTCGGCTCAACGCACGCTCCCGAACGAGCCGCTCGTTTTCGAGCTCGGCGGTTACATGGATCGGCGCCAAGGAAGATGGGCGGAGTCGGAGCGCAATCTGCGCCGCGCCCTCGACCTGGATCCGCGCAACTTTTATTTTCTGCAACAGTTGTCCTTGAGTTACGAAAGACTTCGGCGTTTCGACGACATGCGCGTAATCATGGACCGTGCTCTGGCCGTGGCCCCCAGTGATACCGGTGCGCGCACCAATCGCGCCCTGATCGATCTCTTCGCGCGCGCCGACACCAAGCCAGAGCCGCACCGCTTTCGATGCGATGATGCGCGAGAACCCGCAAGTAAGCCGGGATCTCGCGGTTGAATTAATCCAACTCGCATTGTACGAGCGCGATTTCAGCGCGGCTGATCGTGCATTGGGCGGGATGGAAGAAACGGGCGGACTTGAGGGGGCTTTTAGTTTTCCCCGGACGTGGTACGCCGGATTGATTGCGCGGGCGAAGGGGGACGCCGCCGTTGCCCGCGAAGCATTCGCTGCCGCGCGTGCCGAGGTCGCCCGGGTGCTAACTTCGCAATCCGAATTTCCGCAACCTCTTTCCGTTCTGGCAATGATCGATGCCGCGCTCGGAAACAAGCAGGAAGCCGTGGCGGAAGGTCGTCGAGCGAACGAATTGCTTCCCGTTGCTCAAGATGCGATCACCGGCGCCACGATCTTAAAACATCTAACGATCACGTATGCCTGGTGCGGAGACAAAGACCACGCGCTCGAAAACTTATCGATCCTGAGCAAGATTCCAAGTGAAGTGAACTACGGGACGTTGCGTCTCGATCCTATCTGGGACCCGCTCCGGGGCGATACGCGCTTCGAGAAAATCGTCGCGTCTCTCGCGCCAAAAGAGGTGAAGTAGTAAGACAGTCGCATGGCCGCTGAAGTAGAAGAAGAGGGCGCGCTCGAAATGGCGCATGTCTTCTTTCGATGCTGTTTGTGGCACGCTTTTGGGAGGGCCCAACGGCAATTCTTCCGCCTCGAAATCGAATTCACGCCATGATGATGCCTATGCAAAAGATTACTCCCTTCTTGTGATCGATGCCCGTCCGAACCTTTAGTGCAAGACGAAGAAGCCGGATCCTAGTCGCTCGTTTGCTGCAAAGTAGTTCCGTAGTCTTTCGTCGCGTAGTCGTTGAATTCTCGTTCCAGCACCGCAAGCGTCGGGAACTTTCCCGCGTAGGTGCGCGAGAGCGCGGTCTCGAGCGGCTGATGGCGGCAAAGTGAATCGAGCAGCGCGAGGAAGCTCGGTTTGTCGGTGATAGCGAGAAAGCGAACGAGCCGCTCGGATTCATCGTAGAAGGTCTCCACCTTGTCGTTCGGCGGATTAGTCAAAGCTACAAGTTGTGACAACGGGATGAGATCTTCGAGCGCAATCGCTTCGGAATGAGGTCTCGCGATGTAACCGCGCGCGCGCTGATAGCTGGCATGGGCGCTCTTGGAAATGTATTGCGCCAGGCCTTCGTTCAGCCAGCAGGGCACGCCATCGGCATAGAAGCGATGAACAACGAGGTGCACGATCTCGTGGCCAAGCGAGTTATCCGTAAATTTGTATTTTGGGTTTCGTTGCACAAAAAGACTGCCCATTGATTGAATACCGCCGGTCCATTTTTCAAGGTGGCCGAAGTTTTGAAACTGCTGCCAATCTTCCGGCGCTTCGAAAATGTAGATGTGCGACTTGGTATCGGTAGTCGGTTGATCGCGCTCTAGCTCCTTGGCGATGACGCGATAATGAAACTCCGCTTCCACTGAGACCGGCGTGGCGACGTAGCTATGCACGAAATGGTAGATGAAGTGTTCGCTCTCGCCGTGTTTCCATTGTCCGGGATTAATAGCGAGTGCCTTCTCACCGAGCGGGTTGGGATCGCGTTGACTGAGCTGCGCGAATTCGACTTCGGTAAGCGAGCTGGTTTCGTTTAATTGAGCGAGGGCCAGTTCAAGTCCCAATATCGACACGGCAAAGAGCGAGACGGCGCGCATGGCCGATTAGCAGCTAATCTCGTGCGAGCCTGCGATTAGCCCCCGTTGCTACGGAGCGGCAGCGGACAAGACGTTGGGAAGGTTGGAGAGAAGCGCCGCGTAGCGTTTCGGCAGGCTGCCGAAACGGACAGGCTGGCAGCCCGTGCTCCCCCAGACTCAACGCGCCGCGGATGTCGTCGCGAGCTCGCGATCGAAGAAATCAGCCGTGGCTTTGTAGGCTCGGACCCAGTCACTCCACCGGAGAAGATGGTGGATTTCGTCGGGAACGATCAATTCTTCAAAACGTTCGTTTTGCGCGCGCAAATGTTTTCACGAGTGAAATGAATTCTGCCGATAGCATCTCCACGAGTCGGCTTTACTCGCGATTTGCAGAACGGGTCTGCGCGCGAAAAATTTCACTGGCGCAGGTGCCGATTTCGTAGTGCATTTCGCCATGGCCAAAAGCGTGTCCCGGAATCTCGCTGCTTTTCTTACCGCGTGCGTCGTCCTCTTGTGCGGCCAGCTGACGAGTCGAGCTCAGGGGACTTTGCGGGATGGTTTCCGGTTGGATGATCCAGCGTTGGTTGGCGAATCTTCCATGTCGAATCTTTTGAACCACCGACCGTTTTCTTCTTCCATCGCGTTCGACTGGATGTTGCCGATGGATATTCTCCCACCGGCGAGCACGGCGTCGTCCCAAAACGGGAGTGTGCCGGCAAAGTCGAGGTTGTCTGATCGGGTAATGGATGTGTCACCCAAGCTCGATTACGCCGGCGGCGAAGTGGGGTTCCTTTATGGGAGAGCCACCGGGAAATACGGTGGCGATTTCAAGCAGGGGTATATCATTGGTGAAGTAGGTGACGACAAATTCCACATCAGTGTGGGAGCCGCCTACGAGGAATCCAATATTCGCTTTCCGCGTTCTGGACGGTAGCTTCGGGTAAGGTGCCGGCGGAAAATACGAACCATCTCGTTGGGCGCAGCCGCTCAAGGTTCGGCGCATCAGGCGGGTTGAAACTAATTCTCGCATCGATCAGCATTTTGATCACGGCTGCGGGGACGTTTAGCGCCCAGGTGCCGGATCGGGCAGTACTCAAAAGGAAGGCAGCGACCTCAGGGGAGCTGTTCGAGACGATCGCGCGCATGGACCGCGTCGTCTTCGAAGCATTTAACGCGCATGATGTTGAGCGCCTGATGTCGATGTTCACCAAGGACCTCGAGTTTTACGATGACGGAGATGGATTCAACGATTACGAGAAAACAACCAACGATTTTCGGGAGCTATTCAGGAACACGCCTGACATCCGACGGGAACTGATAAAAGAGAGTCTGGAGGTTTATCCCTTGCAGGGATACGGTGCCATCGAAGCGGGGGAACATCGCTTCTGTCATCGGGAAAATGGGAACGACGACTGCGGCGTTTTTAAGTTTGCGATGGTTTGGCGGAAGAGTGGGGAAGTCTGGAAACTTTCGCGAGTGCTTAGCTACGCGCACTAGATCGCGCTCAGCCCGCGACGCTTTATGAACAAGGTTAATCTGAAAGATGTTCCAGAAGAAGAACGACGTTCTCCACGCGGCAAGTTTCACAAACACGTCAAAGAAATCTCCGTCGCGCTTGGCCGTGACGCGAAGTCGCTCGATCTCGACAAGCGTCAACCCTTCGATCTCATGCTGGCGCGCATTCCGCCGGGCAAATCATACTGTCCCTATCACGCAGAATCGGCGCAATGGGAGCTATATCTCGTCGTTTCTGGTCGCGGCTCGGTGCGGGATGCCTCGGGCACGAGCGAAGTTGCCGCAGGTGATTCGTTCCTTTTCAAACCCGGTGAAGCGCACCAGCTCTCATGCGCGGGTGACGAGGATTTTGTCTACTATGTTATAGCAGATAATCCGCTGAACGATTCCTGTTACTATCCGGACAGCGGCAAGTGGGCGGTACTAAAGGAAGGCGCGGCCTCGGTCATCATCAAGGGCGCCGAGACGGATTACTTCGACGGCGAAGAGTAACGTCGATGCGCCGCAGGAAGTACCGAAGCGGCTATCCAATAATTCGGATCATCTCACCGAAAAAAGGATTTTCAGATAACGGTTTGGTAATGTTCCGGGCGCGAACATGCGCGCATGAAAGATTACTCACAAATCGTAGCGATAGGAAAAATCGGATCATTCGTTCGTTTATTTTGGAACCGTTTGCGCTTGCGAACGGTGGCCGGCGTCGCAGTCGCCGGTTTGGGTTTGATGGGCGCGAACGCGGCCACGAATTTCTGTACGCAAACTGCGCACAATGTCCTGGAAGCATGTCAGGACTCAGCTGAAAGCGATCAGGCAATCGCGTTGGGGAAATGTGAAAATATTTCCGATCCCGCAGCACGCGCGGATTGTCGCAAACAAGCGACAACGGAGTTTCAGGATGCTTTGCAGACGTGCCGGGAACAGTTTCAGGCTCGGCAGTCAGCCTGCCAGCGACTCGGCCCAGGGAGGTACGATCCAGTGATCGATCCGTCGAACTTCGTTCGAGTCGTGGACAATCCTTATTTCCCACTGCCGCCCGGCCGCACTCTGGTTTACGAAGGCAAAACCGAGGCAGGGTTCGAGCACAGTGAATTTATCATCACGCACAAAACCAAAGTCATCCTGGGTGTGACCTGCGTTGAAGTGCGCGACCTTGTTTACCTCGATGGCGTTCTGGCCGAGGACACGCTCGATTGGTTCGCGCAGGACAGGCAAGGCAACGTCTGGTATTTCGGCGAGAACACCGGCGAACTGGTGGACGGTCGCGTCGTTACCCTCGAAGGGACCTTTACCGCGGGCGTCAATGGCGATAAGCCTGGTATTGTGATGGAGGCGCATCCCATGGTCGGCGACTTCTATCGGCAGGAATTTTCGCTCGGTAACGCGGAGGATTTCGCGGAAGTGGTCGCTCTCAACGCCACCGTCCGAACGCCAGCCGGGACGTTTCAAAATTGCCTGCAAACGCAGGAGACCACGCCGCTGGAAACGACGCTGCTGGAACGAAAATATTACGCCGTCGGAGTCGGCAACGTCTTAACGGTGGATTCGACGAATGGCGACAAGGTAAAACTCGTGAAGATCACGACGAATTAGCCCCGCGTGCTGGTAACACCTTCGCCTGTCGATCTTGTCGCGCCGTTGCTCGGCGCGGCATTCGACAAGGTGAAAATGACTTCGGTGCAGTTCAGCTCAGCGCTCAGTTTCATGCCGAGAGATTCGGCATGAGCCCGGGCGAGTGCGAGGCCGAGACCGCAATGCTCCGGAGAAGAGCGTGCCGGATCTTTTTGCCAAAAGCGCTCGAAGAGATGAGCAAGGTCGTCCGCGCCCAAAGCATCATTGGCATTTGAAACGAGCAAACACCCGCCCGCGCCGTTTTTTTCCAGATGCGCTTTGATGGCGCTGGCTGGCCGACTGTGATCGACCGCATTAGAAAGAAGGTTATTTACGATCGAACGAAGAGTCGCTCGATCGGTGCACCAAGAGAGATCGCGTGGAAGATTGAGTTCGACCGAGAGTTGTTTCGCGCGCGCCTTCGCTTCGAGGGGCTGATAAACTTCTTCAACCAGCGCTGCCAGCTGGACCGGTTCCGGATGCAAGGTGAGCAAACTTCCTTCGCAGCGCGCCAGCGCCATCAAACCGGTGGCAATGGATTCCATCTGCAATGAAATCTGAAGCGCTTCCTTGAGTGCGACCTGGCTCTCATTTTCAGGCCATTTAAGGCCGACCTCAGCGAGGGTGCGCAATTCGGCGATCGGGGTGCGAAGTTCGTGCGCGACGTCGGCGCTGAAACGACGTTCGCGGGCGAAGGATGCTTCGAGGCGGGCGAGGAGATTGTTGAGCCGTTGCGTTATGGGCCGCAATTCCGCCGGCATATCTTCGGTCGCAAAGCGTAACTGCAATGAAGATGCGTCGATAGTCTCGGCGCGTCGCCCCAACGCCGACAAGGGCCGCAACCCACGCCGGACGATCGCAGGCACAGCGATAGCGGTGGCGAGGGCGAGGTCTGCCCCGACCAGAAGTAAGACCGAGCCGAGATAATACAACCGCTGATCGAGTTCCGCGCGATGAAACGCGGCCACGAGTGTGACTTCTTTGGTCAAAGGCGGCGCGCTCTGCGCGCGCGGCGCGTCTTCGTCTTCCTTTGGAACGAAATGAATACCGATTGCCCTTCCAGTAAGACCGTCGGGCAGAGTTACGTTCCAAAATCTCGGCGATTGCAACGTCCCGAAACGCTGGGGAAGGTCGCTGTTCTCCTCCAGGCTAGGCGAACGATAGAGAGCCGATCCGTCCGATTGCCAAAGTTGGAAGTAATCGGGACGGTCTTCGCGCTGGAACTTCGGCATGAATTCGCCGGTAGAATCGAATTTGAGTCCGGCCTGGCTTTGCTCGGTCATGTTAGCCAGCGCCTCGATGTCGGTTTTAAGAGCAAGATCAAACTGGCTGACCAATCCGGCGCGTACCGCAAAATACACCACCGTGCTGCCGGTGAGCCAGAGCGCACAGCAGATCGCGCCGAGGGTGAGGGTCAGACGGCGTTGAATCGAGTTCACGCTGCCTCGTTTTCGAGCAGGTAGCCGAGGCCGCGACGCGTGCGAATGAGGGAACGCATTCCGCTCGAACGGATTTTCCGGCGCAGAATGCAAATGGCTGAGTCGACCGTATTGCTCATCAGATCGGCCGCATCGGGGTAAATATGTGCTTCGATCTCGCTCCGCGACACGACCTGGCCGCGACGCACCGCCAGGTATTCCAGCAACATGAATTCACGCGGCGTCAGTTCCATGGTTTTGCCCTGGCCGCGAGCCACACGCGCAGCGGTGTCGATTTGCAAATCGCCGACGTCGATCGTCGGGTTTTTGCGCCGATAACCGCGACGGCAAAGCGCTTGCACGCGGGCGAGTAGTTCTTCGAACGCGAATGGCTTGATCAAGTAATCGTCAGCACCGGCCTGCAATCCCTCGACGCGGTTTTCGACCGTGTCCTTTGCCGTCAGGATGAGAACATGCGCGCCGTTTTTGTTCGCGCGCAGACTGCGCAGAAGGGTAAGGCCATCTAATTTTGGCAACATCAAATCGAGGATGATGGTGTCGTATTCATTCGATTGCGCGAGCCAGAGACCTTCCTCGCCGTCAGCGGCGATATCGACGGCGTAACCGGCTTTGTGTAAACCACGCCCGATCGACCTCTGAAGGCGGAAGGAATCTTCAATCAGCAAAATGCGCATGACGATAGGCGGTAAGATTATAGCATCTTGCGTTACCGAAAGATTACCGCGACTCGGGCTTGGTTCAGCGTGGCGAAAAGTGCTTGCGGAATGCGGGTCCCGCGCATGATCGAATAATCCCCTCCGAGAATCCCGTACCGATGAGAACAGATACGAAATTCCTTCGCAGCCGGCTCGGTGTCTTGCTCATCGCGGGCGGCGCTGTCTTCGTCTTTGGTCGGGAGCCTTACCGGCCGGTGGTCGATCCGGCAAACTTTCAGGCGAAAGTGAATCACCCTTATTTTCCGCTCGTTCCCGGAACGACGCGCAAATACCGGGAGACAGCCGGCGGTGAAACGACGGAAAGCGAAATCACCGTCACCGGGCAAACGAAAGAGATCATGGGCGTCAAATGCGTTGTCGTGCACGAGGTCGTCATACAAAACGAGGCTTTGAAAGAAGAGAGCTGGGATTGGTACGCGCAGGACAAGCAGGGAGCAGTTTGGTGTTTCGGCCAGGTGACGGAAGAGAAGAAAGCCTACGGCGGAATCAGTCACGAAGGCTCGTGGGAAGCAGGCGTGGACGGAGCGCAGCCTGGAATCATCATGCCGGCTGCGGTGCAACCCGGTAAACCGTATCGACAAGAGTATCTGGCGGGGAAGGCGGAAGACATGGGACAGATTGTGGCCACCAACGAAACGGTGACCGTTCCCGCCGGGAACTTCGGCGATTGTGTGAAGACGAAAGAGTGGTCGCTGCTCGAGTCTGGCACCGAATACAAGTGGTACGGGCGCGGCGCCGGTATCGTTCGCACGCAGGCAACCGCCGGTGAAATTGCCATCCTGCTCTCGATCAAGCGTCCGTGACTTAGGAGAGGGCGATGAGTTTTCGAAACGGCGTGCGCGCATATTCCTCCTGGCTTGCCGTAATCGTTGTCAGCGCGCTCGCCGTGCCCCAGACTTCCGCCAGAATTTTGCGGACGAGGATTCCGCCATCGGAAACGTGGAATCCGTGGTTGCCCCTGACCATCGGATCAGGTGTGGAATTCGAGAGCGACAACGAACAATCGCAAATCGAATTTCCGGCTCTGCTCGAATACAACTTCACTCGAACATTCAAGCTTACGGTTGAACCCAACGTCGTTCATGTCTGGCCGAAGAAAGAAAATGTGCGGAAGGTGACGGGCTTAGGCGATCTTGAGACCGCGCTCGAGTACGAGCTTATTTCCGAACGCAGATATCGTCCCGGGATTACGGCGATTGGCGCGATTAGATGGCCAACGGCCACGGATGCCGACATCGGCGACCCCGGGCGCGATTATTCCCTAGGTCTGATTTTGAGCAAGGACCTTGTCTTCGTCGGTGTCGATTTCAGTGCGCTTTATACGTTCGTCGGTGACACGGACGTTGGGAATGCTCTCGAGATTTCGGCGGCGGCTGAATGGCACTTGAACCATTTTTTCGATATCGAAGGAGAAGTCGTGCACAGCTTCGGCGGTGGCGGAATCCGCGGACGCGCCGGTTCCATTTCCGGAATTGGCACGAGCGACCGCCTCTCCGACCTCACGGAAGGAACGCTCGGTGTCGCATGGCACGTGACCAGGCGTCTTAAGCTCGAACAGGGTGGCGTTATCCGAAGTGACGGGACCTGGCAGATCGTCTTCGCGTGGGAATTCAGTTTCTCGGGCGACTGACTCGTCGCAGCTCAATGCGGCGGGCCGCTATCCGCTGCGCTTGGAGCAGAATCCGGTGCTTCTTGTTCCGGAACATCCGGCACGGACGCTTTCTTACGCGGCTTGCGCGCGCGTTTCGGCCGAGCGGAGGGCGAGGTCGTCGCGGAAGGCAAAGGCGGAAGTTTGCGCATCGAAGGATGTTTGTGCATCTCCGCAGAGATCGGCGCGACCGGATGGCGCCTTCGATATTCTTTCACGGCGACGCCGAGCAGAATCATCAACATGATGAACGCAACGACGCGTTTTTCCTCCGGAGTGAGGACGAAAAGATTCACGGCGTCGGTTTGGCGACGTGAATGGAGCGATAGTGGCCTCGGATGTTTTCGTTGTAGTAGCCAGCCTTGGAAGACGCGGCCAGCAACTCGCGAAAAACGCTCTCGGGCACATCAAGGTAGCGATAGATCAAACCTTCCTTGAGGAACTCTACTTCGAGGATGTGCTGCTGCCTGCTGTAGCCGACGCTGGCGAGTGCAGTGGAATCGACCGGGAGACGGGCGATGTTGGAAGTGACATCGTCGCCGGGCTCGGCCGCGAAAATGGATGCGAGACCAAAAAGAAGAAGCGCGATCGCGCGAAATCGCATGCTCGACTCAAGCAGCAAGGGCGAGACAAAGTCGATGCTAAATGAAACGAAAAACGCGGCTATTCGCCGCGTTCTCGCAAACCTTAAAATGTAAACCGCCTGACGTTCAGCTGTTGGGGTTGAAACGAAACTTCGTCCGGCCGCGCTTGGCATTTGCCTTTGCCTTTCGCCGGCTCTTCTGCGAAGGCGTCTCAAACGCTCGCAGACGCCTGACCTCGTCGAGTATGCCTTCGGCGTCGAGCTTGCTTTTCAGCCGCTTGAGCGCGCGATCTACTGGTTCGCCCTTTCGAACAATAACTTCTGGCATCAATTCACCTCGATCCTGGAAAATTAAGCCCGCCGAGAGCGGGCTGGAGGGAAGGTAGCTGGCCCGTTTAGCGCCGTCAAACCGTGGCCAGATCTGGGTCATCCCGAGCGTAGTCGAGGAAGCCCGACGCGAAACCTTAAGCCAGCTTCCGCGGGATCATTCGACCCCGCTTTGCTTCGCTCAGGAGACGAGGCTACGCCTGGGTGTGGCGCGCGTAATGAATTTCCACGCCCTTCGGCAAAAGCCGTTTTCGTCCGCGCTGGCGCCGGCGGGCGAGAGTGGCGCGTCCGCCCTTGGTTTTCATGCGCGCGCGGAAGCCATGCTGTTGTTTGCGCGTGCGTTTCGATGGCTGGTAAGTCCGTTTCATGAACGCGCTCGGTTGAGCGGACGGCAAAGGTAGAAGTCGCCTCTATCTTGTCAACGAAAAGCACCGGTTGCTCGCGAAGCAGTTTTCGCTGATAAAATGTAACGTGAGTCACGTCGTCATCGAGCCGGCTACGGCGGAGGATTTGGACGAGTTGTCCGATCTTTTGGGCGAGCTCTTCAGCGAAGAGAGCGACTTCCGCCCGAACAAAGAGAAGCAGTTGCGCGGGCTGCGCCTGATCTTCGAGGAGCCGAATCGCGGCCGCGTCTTCGTTTTGCGGCGCGATCATTCTATCGTCGGCATGATCAATTTGCTTTTTACCATCAGTACGGCCGAGGGGGGCTTCGTCCTTTTGCTGGAAGACCTGGTTATCCACAAATCGTATCGCGATCACGGCTACGGCTCGCAGCTGCTCGAATACGCGATCGATTTCGCGCGCACGAAGAACTTCATGCGGATTACGCTCCTGACCGATCGCCCGGAGATCAAATCGCAAGCCTTCTTCAAACGACACGGCTTCTTCGAGTCGGCCATGATCCCGATGCGTTTTCTTATCACGCCGGAGACTCCGTCGACCGACATAACGCTGTAGCTCGTTTGCAGCGCACGTCATTTCGGCGGAGAGAACCGCATGCGCACAGGGGCTCTTCGTCTATTTCGCTTCGCCGGCATCACCGTGTTCCTGCACTTCAGCTGGTTCATCATCGCCGCGATCGAGATAATGAATTTCGCGCGCCGGTATCAATCGCCGCTGTGGGGTGCGCTGGAATACCTCGGCCTGTTTGGAATTGTGTTGCTGCACGAGTTCGGACACGCGCTCGCCTGCCGGCAGGTTGGCGGGGTGGCCGATCGCATCATCCTGTGGCCACTAGGCGGCATCGCCTTCGTCGACCCGCCGCGTCGCGCCGGCGCATATCTCTGGAGCATCGCCGCCGGTCCGCTCGTCAACGTCGCGCTTGTTCCGGTTTTCGGCGCCGCGCTCACCGTCGTTGCCCATGGACAGGACCCGCTGGCGCCCAGCGACGCATACCGTTTTGTGGCGGCCCTGCGCTACATTAACCTCGGTCTCCTCATTTTTAATCTGCTCCCGATATTCCCGCTCGATGGCGGACAAATCGTCCGCGGCTTGCTCTGGTATCCTTTTGGTGAAATTCGCAGCCTGCAGATCTCCAGCGTACTTGGCTTGTTCGGCGCCGGCCTTCTCGCGCTGGGGGCACTTTACTGGCAATCGCTTTGGATTGCTGTGCTCGCCTTCTTCCTTATCAGCCGGGCCTGGTATGGATGGCAGCAGGCGAAAGCGATGATCGCTGCCGCCGAGCACGGCGTGGCTGTTTCGCCGTCGCCGACGGCTGATGTACAGGATCCGCAGCGCTGATTACTTCAGCGACGGGATTTGCTCGATCAAACGCCGGCGCAGATCGGCGCGAAAGGTAATTTCATCCGCCGCGATCTCGACCGGTTTCTTGCTGTCGTCGGAAAGATTTTTTTGCGCGAACGCTTTGAGCTCCTCGATGCGCATGGTGTCACTGAAAAATGTGAACAGGCTCGGGACATAAGTGTTCGCGCCGAGCGAGTCCACTTTGGCGAGCAGCGATTTCATGTTCGCTTTAGCGAACTCCCAAGCCAGATCCGGGCGATCGCTTTCCCGTGCGACTTTCGAAACAACATAAATGGCGCGACTCGTCGGCAGCTCATCGGTGAGAGAAATAGCGAGCGTCTTTTTAATTAGAGCCGGGTCAGTGCTGAATGCGAGCGCGTCGTAGTAGTTTTGCTTTTCTTCCGTACTCGTTGTTTTCAATCCGAGGTCGTGCACTTTTTCCCAAACGGAGGCATCGCCATAACGCACCGCAATTGCAAACGTCGGGGCGCGCAGATCGGGCGATAGGCTCGAAGGGTTTTTGAGAAAGCTTTCGAAGTTCTGTTTGCATCCCTTGATGACGTCAACGTCGCCGAGCAGGGCTAACTCCTGGATCAGGCTGGCCCGCAGCAATGATGCCGGCGCCGGCTCACCCGATTTCGGCTGCATCGTGAGCGTGTCCAGTGTGGGGCGAAGGAGCCGCCGTGCGTAACCGCGAAACTCCTGCCTTTCCGGGGTGTCGACCAGAAGATGGTCGATGAAATCACAGACGTTGATGATCTGCTCGCGCAGAGCGATGGCAGTGTCAGCCGGGAGCTGGTTCGCGAGGCCGGTGTAGAATTTGAGCGATTGTCTGCCGGCTTGCACGAATGCCCACGCGTCGCTCAGCAGGTTCACTTTATCAGGCACGTTCATGCCCGGTAAACTAGCCAGCAGCAGCTTCCACGACGCGTCATCATAGGCGACGCGGTAATTGCCCGCCCCCTCCACATTCAGCTTCAGCGCCCGATCAGTCGGCACCTCCGGTAGGCTTGCCGATTTGTTTTCCATTAAGAGCGTAGCCGGCGCGCTCGCGCCATCGAAGAAATAAGTGAGCGGGATTTTCCAAAGTGCGTCTCCATCCCCGCGGAAATTAATTGTGAACCGCTCCTGCGCGAGCGAGACCGTGTCGTTCGATTCCCGTTTTACCGTCAAGAGAGGAAGTCCCGGTTGTTCCGTCCAGCCGGCCGCAATTTCCCCGACCGGCTTGCTCGAAGCTTCGCTCAGTGCGTTCCACAAATCCGCAGTGGTTGAGTTGGAATATTCGTGCGCCTGCATGTAGCGGCGAATGCCGTCGCGGAAAGCATCCTCGCCCAGAAAGCTCTCCAGCATGCGCAGAAACGATTGGCCTTTTTTATACGTGATGTCGTCGAACGCGTTGTTCGCTTCCGCTTCCGTCGCGACCTTTTGCTGGATCGGATGAGTGGTCGCGCGGGCGTCGCCTTCCATCGCCTGCTCCTTGGGGATGCCAATGCGCCGGGCCGGGTCACGCGGGACCGCTTTCTCCAGCCAGACTTCCCATTGCGGGTTAAAATGCGCCGTGCACTTGGTTCCCATCCAGGAGGCGAAGCCTTCGTTCAGCCAAAGATTATCCCACCACGCCATTGTCACCAGATCGCCGAACCACTGGTGCGCGACCTCGTGGGCGATCACTTCAAACACGCGCTGCTTTGTCGCCGCGGAAGAATTCTTCGGGTCGAACAAGAGCGCCGTTTCGTAGTAAGTAATGCCGCCCCAATTTTCCATGGCGCCACCAAAACCGCCGGGAATGGCAAGCTGATCGAGCTTCGGCAGCGGATATGCCACGCCGAAGTAGTCATTGTAGTAGCGCAAAATCTTGCCCGTGCTCTCCAGGGCATAGCGTCCGCTCTCGCCTTTGCCTTTCGTGGTAATGATGCGCAGCTTCACTCCTTCCGCTTCCGATTCGATGCCTTCGAACTCACCGGCGCAAAAGATATTCAGGTAGCTCGACATCGACGGCGTCGGTTGAAAACTGACTTCACGACCGCCCTCGACTTTCCTGTCACTCGCGATCGGCATATTGGAAACGGCCATCCAATTTTCCGGCACCACCGTTGTGAGCTGAAAAATCGCGCGAAAAACCGGTTCGTCCCAGCAGGGGAAAAAACGTCGGGCGTCGGTCGCTTCGAACTGGGTGCCGAGAAACAGCTTCTTCGCGCCCGTGCCTTGCTCCTGGTAATTGGAGTAGAAGAGTCCGCGGCCGAATTGATTGATTTTCCCGACGAAATTCAGCGCCAGGACGTGCTCTCCCACGGGAAGCTCCTCAGGCAGCGCGATCGTCACCAATTGGTTTTCTCCGTTTATTTTGATGGAAAGGCTCGGGACCGGTTTGTCGTCGAGACGCGCCTCGGAAATCGCGATGTCGAGCGCATTGAAAACAATTTCGCGCGCAGCTTGCTCGACCTTGAGCTTGATAGTTTCCCGGCCGGAGAATGTGAGTTTCTCAATGTCGGGCTGGATCCAGACAGCGTAATGTGTCGGCCGAATATTCTTCGGTAGCTTGCCCGGTGTGCTCGCGAAATCGAACGGCTTCTCGGCGTGAAGGGAAATCACAGAAATCACAGCAGCAAAAGTGAGCAGAAGACAGCGGGTCCGCATCCGCTCACTTAACAGCGGATGAAGAAATCAGGAAAGCAGGAACGCGCGAGAGGCACAGGAACATAAGGAAGCAAAGCGACATCCCATTTTAACGCGCTGCCATCCCGAGCAAAGCGAAGGAAACCTGCGAGTGTCCGTGAGCGCTTGAGAGGTCCCTCGCCGTCTTGCGCGGCTCGAGCTGACCGATCGCGCCAGCGCAGAGGTATTCCGACGTTGAGATGCTGTTGTGCTTAAGAATTACCTACTGCACAACCAGGACGATGACCAACTGCCCATCGCCGACCTGCGGTCCACGAATGACGAGCGGGCTGGCCTTGTTCAGCTTTGCGTCCGTTTCCAGCAATAACTTCTGCTCCTGAAAAAGTTTCAGGTTCAAAACGTAAGCACCGGCTTTCTCTCCGCGCGCATCCACATGCAGGGCAAAATATTTGCTCGTCGCCAGCCAGTCTTCCTCGCCGGTCTTAAGTGTCTTACGCGCTTCCCCGATGAGCTGCATGCGCGAGTAGCCGAACAGCTGGCGCAAGGTCCCTTCGATCTTCGCCACTTCCGCTGGTGTCGGTTCCGAGGGCAACGAATTGCTCGCAATGAGCAGGCCGCTCCAAACGGTTTGCTCTTCCCGGGCAAAAACGCTGACGTTCAAGGCCACGGCTAAAATCGCCGCCAGCAATTTCACACCCATGTTATTTCGCGGCGTATTCCGGCGGCAGCGACTGCAAGCCATCCACCCATAGCACTGTCACGTGATCGTCCTTCTTCTCGAACATGGTGATGCTCGCATTCGGGCTCACGCTGGGATCGACGCGGTAGCTCAGAATTTCACTAAGGTACTGCGACTGACTCGCAGGCGTTCTCTCTCGCAATACAAAGACGGCGCAAATGATGAAGATGGCGAAGGAAGTGGCCGCGCCCCAAAGTAAGCGGCGAATGGTCCACCACCCGGAGACCGTCGATTCGGTTTCGTATTCCGCCTGATCTTCCTCGCGATCTAATCGCTCACGCAATTGATGGCTGAAAAAGTCCGCGTTGCTCAACGTCACGGCCTGTTCGCGCAAAAACGTGCCCAGTTGTTTCACACTTTGCTTTTCCACTTCCGCCGTTCCGCGGTCCGGTAACGACGCCAGGAAATCGTCCAGCTCGCGACCACTCAACTGGTCGTCGATCCACGCCGTCCATTTTTCCTCAAACGTTTTCATAAACATCCCTCAACAAATTCTGCAGTTTTTTTCGCGCGTAAAAAAGGCGCGACATCACTGTCCCAATGGAGCAGCCAAGCGATTCCGCGATCTCGTGATACTGCATGTCCTCCGTCTCCTTCATCAAAATTACCGCGCGATGTTCCGGGGAAAGCTGCGCTATGGCCTGATCGATCCGCGCCCGCACTTCGCTTTGCTCCATCCGCTCATGCGGAAGCGCTTCCGCCCGCGGCAGCGTCTTCGAGGCCGGATCCACTTCTCGCAGTTGCACCGCATCGTCGAACTCCGTGCCCGCCCCTTTCACCTGCTTCTTGCGCAGCCAGTCAATCGTCACATTCATAACGATGCGATAGACCCAGGTGTAGAAGGAGGATTTGCCGCGAAAGCGCGGCAGCGATTTCCACGCTTTAACGAAGCTGTCTTGGGCGAGATCCCAGGCATCCTGTTCGTTATGCACCATGTTGTAAATCATTCCGAAAACCCTCGTTCGGTAGCGCGTGACCAGCTCATCGAATGCCGCCGTATCCCCCTGCTGACATCGTTTCACCAGCTCCATTTCGGAGACATCAGGCTGAGCTGCAGTCGCTTCCGTGTGCATAATTTGACGGAGGCGGCGCTAATTCATTCAACCCCGAAAGCCTTCGGAGCCGAAACGCCGCCGCCATTCGCCGCGATACTCCCCCGCCAGCGTAATAATTCCGTCGCGCACCTGGAAAAGCCGTTGCAGAAGAACGCCATGCTGCGCGGGCGTGATACGTTTTTCGCGCAGCAATGCCGCGGCACCGTCCATAGAAAGCGTGATCGCCTTCAGCGCGCGTTTTAAATAGGCAATCGTCATCCCGATTTCATCCACATCTTCGCCGCTCAAGGCCGCCGCCAATTTCGCGCTCGCCAGGGCTGCGTGTGTGGCCAACTTCACTGCCGATGGTTCGTTTTGCAGGGTGGAATCAGCATCGAACATCTGGTCGATCCAGATGGTGAGGGCGAAGGCCGCGCGGTAGAGACTGTGATCCTCGAATGAATCGGGCGGTGTTGGTTTCTCGTCCGGCTCTTCTTCGAGTAACGCGTCTACTTCCTGCGTCCAGTCCTTGCCGTCGACCAATTGCGTCCAACCCATCTCGCGCGCGATGATCTGATCGCGATTTGGGTGGTCGAGATACCTTTCCAGCAGCTCCATATACTTTTCCGTCTTATGGTCCTGCTGCTGAAGGAAACGCTCCCAATCGTATTCGTCCCAAGCACCTTCCGGCTGGTGATCGAACCCGGACATGACTGGAACTAAAGGCCACGATGCGGAGGCGCGCAAAAGGTAATTGCTGCCCCTGCTCCCACGACAGTTAACTCGCTGTCATCCCGAGCGAAGTCGAGGGATCTCGTGGCGAAACCCTTACGGTGACTTCAACGGGATCCCTCGACTTGCTCGGAATGACGGAAGGAATACGCCGCTTTCTTTGACCATGGTCACAGACCGCGCGTAAGTTTGGCTCACGCTTCCGCGCGCCGAGATGATGACCGAAGAAGAAAAGGACGAGCAATTCTATCGCGACACCGCCGCCATCGCTTTTCCGAAACTCGATGATGGGCAGCTGCGACAACTCGAGAGCCTGGGAAAACGGCGCACTTTGCGCAAAGGCGAGCTCGTCTACAAAACCGGGCAGCGCGATCTTCCACTCACGGTCATTTTGCGTGGCGAAATTGAAGTTTTCGAAACGCGCGAAGGCGAAGAACAAATTCTGGCGCAGGGGCACGAGCGAGATTTTATCGGCGACGTGGCCATGTTGCAGGGAACCTCTGCGTTAGCGACCGCGCGTGTAAAATCCGAGGAAGCGGAAATTTTGGAAGTGCCGGCGGCGGAATTGCGTCGCGCGCTGGCGGAGTTGCCCGATATCGGCGAGCCGATCATGAACGCGCTCATCATGCGGCGGCGACGCCTGCGGCGGGATCGCGAATTCAGCGGACTGCGCGTAATCGCCTCGCACGCCACGCGCGAAGGTCATCAGCTCGACGACTTTCTCGATAAAAATCACATCCCTCACCGGGTCATTGAGTTTGAGAGTGAACAAGGCCAGGCGCTCTCGAGTCGCCTGCACCTAACGAGTCGTGACTTGCCCACGCTCATCACCGCGAGCGGCGCGCCTTTGCGGCGCCCATCCTTGCGCGAAGTGGCGCAGGTCGCTGGTCTGCTTCGCCCGCTCGCGCAGGAAGGCGAAACGGAAATTACCTGCGATCTGGCCATCGTTGGCGGGGGCCCGACGGGTTTAGCGGCCGCGGTTTACGCGGCATCGGAAGGTCTGCAAACCATTGTTTGGAGAGTTACGCGCCTGGCGGTCAGGCGGGTTCGTCTTCTCTGATCGAGAATTTTTTCGGGTTTCCCACTGGAATTAGCGGTGGTGATTTGACCTGGCGCGCGCAGTTACAGGCCTACCGCTTTGGCGCAAAGTTTTCCACACCAGCGCAGGTGCTCGCGTTCGACTATCACCCTAACGAGGAACTTCGGGCGCAGTTTCAGATCGAAGGTTGCCCGGCATTGTTGAAAGCGCGCTGCGCGCTCATCGCCACGGGAGCCGATTATCGAAGGCTGACTGCGGAAAACCGCGAGCGTTTCGAAGGCGTCGGAGTTTATTATGCGGCGACGGCCTTGGAAGGTCAGCTTTGCCGCAACGCCACTGTCATTGTCGCCGGCGGCGGCAATTCCGCGGGGCAGGCGGCCATGTTCGTTTCCGAAGGTGCGGCGAAAATATTGCTCCTTATCCGCGGTGACGATTTATCCGCCAGCATGTCAGCGTATCTCTCGCGTCGCGTGTTAGCGCACGAAAACATCGAGGTGCTCACGCACACTGAAATCCGGAAGATGAGCGGCGACAAAATGCTGGAGAGTGTCGAGCTGGAAAACACCAAAACGGGCGACCGGCGCGTGGTGGAAACGCCGGCTGTGTTCTCCATGATCGGGGCCAAGCCCTGCACCGATTGGCTGCCGGACGAGATCGAGCGGGACGACAAAGGTTTTATCAAGACCGGAGTGCACGTCGCGCAGGCGCGGCTGTGGAAGGAGCACGAGCGCAAGCCTGGGCCGTTGGAGACGAGTTTGCCGGGGATCTTCGCCGCGGGTGACGTGCGTTCGGGGTCGGTTAAGCGTTGCGCTGCGGCCGTAGGCGAAGGCGGCATGGCAATCGCGGGCGTGCATGACGCCCTAAACTCTGCCAACGCAAAAGAAAGTGCGACTGTCGGCGCCGAGCACCAAGCATCGAAGCACCTGTCGTTCCGAGCAAAGCGAAACGAAGTCGAGGTATCCCGAGGAAGCGACCTTTGAGCCATCGCCGCGTGGATCCGTCACAGGCTGACTGACCGTTGCGTTTGCAAGCGCAGTTGCCCGCACGCCGCGGCGATGTCGCCACCTTTCTCGCGGCGCAGGGTCGCAGCGACGCCTTTCCTTCGCAGGATCGCGAGAAATGCCTCCTGCCGCCGCTGCGATGGCCGGTTCCAAGTCAGATCCTCCACCGTGTTATACGGAATCAAGTTTATCTTCGCTTGAAACTCGCGCGCGTGCCGCGTCAGCTCGTCGGCCTGCCGGTCGGAATCGTTAATTCCAGCGATAAGGATGTATTCGAACGTGATTCGCTGTTTCTTCCGCTGTGTGTAATAGCGGCAAGCGTCAAACAACACCGCCAATGGATATTTCTTGTTAACCGGCATGATCCGATCACGCACTTCGTCGGTCGCACCGTGCAACGAAACCGCCAGCCTGATTTGCAGTCCCTGCTCCGCCAGCTTCCGAATCTGCGGCGCCAGTCCGCTGGTCGAGACGGTGATGTGACGGGCGCCGATACCGAGTCCCCATGGCGCATTGATGATTCCGATCGAGCGCAGCAGGTTCTCGTAATTGGCCAGCGGTTCGCCCATGCCCATAAAGACAACGTTGTCGATGCGTTCCCCGCTTTCTCGTTCTACCGCGACGAGCTGGTCGACGATTTCGTCCGCGCGCAAATTCCGTTTCCAGCCTTCGAGGCCGCTCGCGCAAAATTTACAGCCGTAGGCGCACCCGACTTGCGTGGAAACGCAAATAGTGCGGCGGTCCGACCGCGATCCATACAACGCGGGCGACGCCGGTATCAGCACCGACTCGATCAAATTGCCATCGCTGAGCCGAAAGAGGAATTTCTGCGTCGTATCGCGCGATCCAAGCACGCGCACCGCTTCGAGATTGCCAGGGTCGAATTGCGCCGCTAACTGCTCGCGCAGAGGGCGCGGCAAATCGGTCATTTCCTCGAATGAGCGCGCGCGTTTCCGGTAAAGCCAGTCTGCAATCTGTTGTGCGCGAAAGGCTGGCTGCATCAGTTGTTGCAGCTCGTCGAGCCTTAACGATTTGATGCCGGTCTTCATCGCAGGAAATCTACATCGCGTTTTACTTCGGCGCTGTGAGTGCGGCCCATTCTTTGCCAGCGCCTTTTGCCATCTGGGATCATATCTGCAAAAACAGCGGCTATTCCTTTAGCGAACCGCGGCCCGCTCCTCACCCGGCAATATTATCGCGAACGCATTCCCGATACGAGGCTGTGGCTTTGCTTTGTTCGCCGCGCTATCCGCGGTTAGTTTTTGGTAAAATGCAGAAGCGCCTCATGCACGCCGGCGCCGAACTCGCGCTCTGCCACATACCCGCCAGCTGAGCGCACCGTTTTCTTCACTGTCTCGATCGCATTGGCCGGACAAGCTGGCATGGCGGCGAAACGGCCATCGAGCATCGAGACATCATTGTGATGATCGCCCGCGGCAAAAATTTCTTCACGCGGCACTTCGATCAGCCGCGCTAATTCGGCCAGCGCGGCGCCTTTGTGATAATCGGTATGGCAAAAACGCAGGTAGATCGTGTTGCGCTGATAGTGAAACTGCGGCTGTCGCGTGCGTGCGTGATCGATGAAGCGCGTGATACGATCCATCTCCTCCTCGCTTTGCGCGATCACCCCTTCGGGACCCTCACCCAAATAGACAACGCGAGCGGACGTTTTCTGATTCACGAAATGGATCACTTCAGCCAGGATGGACTTCGCGGAACTAAACAGCTCTTCATGGGCCTGCGCGCAGCGATCGTTCCAATCGCCAAACGGCTCCCATCTTTTCCCGCCATTGCGCGCCGGGCGAAAAACGTCGCGCTCGCTCGTGAGAATGAAATCCGGGTGCACGGGGAAATCGAAGTCGAGCAGGCCGGATTCGAGTAGCTCGACGGAACGGCCAGTGTTGATGGCCCAGAGGACGCCGCCACGCTGCAGCTCGCCGATGAGCTCCATGCAGCGGGGATCGAGCACGGGATCGTTATCGTGCCCGACCAGAGTCCCATCAAAATCGGTGCTGAGAAGGCGAACGGGGCGGCGCATGCGAGGCGGCAATTTAGAAATTGATTCCAGCGACGCAACGGACAACGGTTTCAAACAATGAAATCGGCTTACGAACTGGCCATGGAACGGCTGCAAAAATCTTCACCCGCGGTGACATTGAGCGATGCCCAAAAGGCGCAACTTGCGGAAATCGATTCTCAGTTTCGCGCGAGGATTGCGGAAAAAGAGTTGTTCCTGAAGGAGCAGATCGGCAAGGCGGTGGGGGCTGGCAAATTCGAGGAGGTCGAACAATTACAGCAGCAATTGGTCGCAGAGACGCGCCGTCTGGAAGAGGAGCGGGAGAGCAAAAAAGAAAAACTACGTGCCAGCTTCGGCTGAATGGCCAAGCGTTGTTGCCGGTTATCTTGGGATTGGAGAAGGGACTCGCTGCGGCGAGCTAGCTGTGCCCAGTTTTCCACTCGGAGGGGCGACCTCTGTGCCGTCCCAAACCTTACCGCGCTTCGGCAGGTTCGGGTCGAGAAATCCAAGCATATGAGCGTGCTCTATCACGCGCACCCCTTCCTGTTTTTGCAGCGCGGCGATCTGTTTCTGAAACGCTTCCATCCTGGTCCAGTGCACTTTGGGCCGGAAATGATGCTCGGCGTGGTAGCCATTGTAGAAGAAGATCCAGTTATAGAGTTTGCCATAACTACTCACGCCCCACGCAATCGGCTTGTCCGGATTAGCTCCGTAGTGACGGAAGTAACCGTTCAAATAGCTGAAGCAATGACCGAGATAGAAGAACGGGAGAAAGAAGAACACGACGTAGCGCCAGTTAAAAAAGAGCATGATCAGGAGGACGGTTGCAGTCGTTGCCAGCTCCAGATTTCCCCAAAGTAAATCGTGGCCGCCGCGCTTGCGCAGCTCGCGTCGGATCGCTGCCGGACTATCGCGGAAGAAGCTGAGAAAGACATAACTCCAGGGATTTTCCGCTTCGCCATCGTGGCCATGTCGATAGATGGAAAGCCAGTCTATCGTGTCACCGGTATCATTAGGCCGATCAGAATTGCCTTTATGATGCTGCATGTGGACCGCATCGTAGAACGTCTGCGAAAAGCAGCTTGCGACGGAGTTGAGCAGACTAAAGAGACGATTCAGCAGCGGTGATCGAAAGAATGGATTGTGGATGAAATTATGAGCAAGGCCGTTGATGTTGGCGTTGACCATGAGCGAGTAGGCGAAACCCATGGCCGACATCATCCAAAGCGGCGTGCGCGGAAAAAGAAAGAACATCGCGACGAAGTAAGCGAGGTGAAATAAACCCGCCAACATCGGCACCGCGTCCCAGCGAGTATAGGCGAAGACTTTGGAGTTGGTGGTCGGGCGGTCGACGCGAAAAATATCGGCAGTAGCCATGGGAGCGGCGTTACTAATCGCGGAGCGGCGCGGTTTTTGCAAGAATTTGGACGAGCCCTAAACGGGTTTTGTCTTGGCGGGGGTCGCGCCGAAATCAGGCACGGGCGGAGACCCGCTCAAGCACCCTCGTGAGCTGCAGCCTTTTGGGTGATGGCGGTGAGCGCCTTGACGAACAAAGTGGCGGGCTGTGTTGCGCGGCGAACCTAATCCACACCGAGCGCCAGCTCAGGATCGAAGTTGTTAACTAGTAGTTGATCGATCAATTCTATGACGCCCTCGCTGTGCGGGAATTGAGTGACGAAGTCGGCGCGTTCTTTCAGCGTGGGCAAAGCGTTGGCGACGGCGATGCCGCAGCCGCAAATGCGCAGAAAAGCGTGGTCGTTTTCCGCGTCCCCGACCCCGATGATGTGCCGAGTGGAAAGGCCAAGCTGAGACAGACCCGCGCGTAAACCGGTGGCCTTGTTTACGCCGGTAGGAAGAACCATGACAGCGCCTTTGTTGAAAATGACTTCCAGTTCCAAGCCCATCGTCTTGATTGTCTGGAGCACCGTATTTTCATGTGGTTCGACGGTCGCCACGATCACTCGACCAACTGCCGTTGGCACCCCGCGGGCGCGCAATTCCGCAGCGAACTTCACCGGGGGCGCCTCAGCTAGAAGTTTTACCTGCCCACTTTTCGGCCAGTAAAGCAGCGCGCCGTTTTCTGCCACTACCAGGTCGCAAACTCCGATCTGCGGGAAAACCCGCTTTAGGTCTTCCAGCTCACGTCCCGTCACCAACACCAGCTTTTTGCCGGAAACACGCAGCCGCTCGATCGCGTCCAACGCCTGCGCGCTAACCGTGCCGTGATGGGCGAGCGTACCATCATAGTCGGTGGCCAAGGCTGCATATGGTCGGATCATGAAAGGTCGAGTTCAGCTAATTGCGCATCAAGCCAGTGGGTCGCGCTCCATGCGTAGACGCTCTCGCGCAATCGCCTCACGCGATCGGAGCGCTCCGGCAATGACATTTCTAGCGCTTGTTCCATCGCGCACGCGGTGCCTTCCACATCCAGAGGCGACACTAACAGGGCAGAATCGGCCGTGATCGACGCCACTCCGGCAGTCTCCGAAATCACGGCCACGCCTGGGCGTTGCGAAATGAGGGCCCATTCTTTTACCACAAGATTCATTCCGTCTTCACGCGAGTTAACCAACAGGACATCGCATTGCTCCATCGCGGCCAGCGCTTGTTCTCGATCGTTAGTGTAGAAAACCTGGATCGGCTCGCCGCCGCATTCCGCGGCAAAACGCGCGTTTACTTCGGCAATCGCGGAATAAACCGCATCGCGATAGGCTCGATACACGTGCAGGTCGGTGCGCGACGGAATCAGGAAGGCGAGGAATCGAACCGTGCATCGAAAATCCGGGCGCCGTTCCAGCAACCGGCCGAAGGCGCGAAAACCGATAAGCTGGTTCTTACTGGGATCGAGTCGATCCACGCGAATGATGGTGTGCTTTCCGCTTTTGCTCCAAGGGGAGAGCCTGGCGCGGGCAGCGTCCACCGCGGGAGACTGCATCGACTCTTCCACGGCAGTGGGGTCGGTGCTGGCCGGGAATGTTCGCACCCGCACCGTCCGACCATCGCACGCTGCGACCGTACTGCTTCGGTAATCGACCTTCGCGCCGAGTAACTCTTCACAGCAACCGAGGAATGGTCGAGCATCCCACTCCGTCTGCATGCCGACGACGTCGGCGCCGAGCAAGCCGTGCAGGATCGTGTTGCGCCAGCTTTGCGGAATTAATTTCAGCGTGGCCGCATCAGGAAAAGGAATGTGAGTAAAATGCAAACTGGGAACGGACGGAAAGACTTCGCGCAGCAAACGTGGCAGCGGATACAGGTGGTAATCCTGAATCAGGAAAGCGCGTGGTTTGATGCCTGATTGTTCGATCGCAAGCGCGATTCGACGGTTCGCCTCAAGATAGCCTTCGCTCCAAGCGCGATGCCGTTCCGCATCCAGCGAAGAGTACCCAAACTGTCCGACTAAATGATGTTGCAGCATCCACAGCACTTCATTGCTGATGGCGCCGTAGTAATCCTGATAGATTCGTGACGGGAGTGGCACCGGCACGATGTGATGTTCGGGATCGGTCTGGTCTGCCGCCGTCGTAAACAAAGCATCGCGCGCTTCGCTGGCCGAAGGTGATTCTGAGACGCAACAAAACCAGGTTACGTCCGACTGTCGCGCCAGCGGATCGATCATGGAAACCAATCCGCCGGAAGCAGGTCGCACCTCCCAACGGTCTTCTTTCCAAACGAAGTCGTTAGGTCCGCGATTGGAGACAATAATGAGATTGCTCGGGGTAGGGGGCGACGGGTTCATCTGGGCAAAGTTGCTAGCAACGCGTTGAATGACGCGAAGACGAGCAATCAATCTCTCCCAATGTCGTTAAAAGATTGCCGTCGGCACGTTCGCCTCTCGGTTGTCATTCTGATCGGAGTCGAACATCTCTCGTGATTTCCGAGCAGAGAGGCGTCGAGAGATCCTTCGACTCTGCTTCGCTAAGCTCAGGATGACAACGTAGGGGTGTGCTTCGCTCACTGGGTCGTCAATACGACGCGTTTTACATCTCATGCCGAATCGCCCAGAGATCGGCGAAGATTGGATTGAAGAGCGATTCTTTTAGGAAGGACACGCCGGGGGAACCACCGGTACCTTTCTTCGCGCCGATGGTGCGTTCGACCAGTTTGATGTGACGGTAGCGCCACTCCTGTAATCCTTCATCGAAGTCCGTCATGAGCTCGAGCAGGATCGAGACATCGGGCGAACTCTTGTAGAGGCGCAATATCTCCCGCTGCACCGACTCGTCTGGCTCGTTGGGTTGCGTGACATCACGCTTCTTTAGCTCGGCCGGAATTTCCGCGCCCCGCGTTTCCAGAAACTCGTAGAAATGATCGAGCACCGTTCGTTCCGAGACTCGCGCCCGCAATCGCTCTGCGCCGGGAAAATCGGGCTTTACATGGGCCAGCGCCGACGCGCGTTTGTAGCCGAGCAGAAATTCCAGCTCGCGGAATTGCACCGACTGAAAACCCGACGCCGTATCCAGCCGGTCCCGAAAACTCGAGAACGAAGAGGGCGTCATGGTTTCGAGAATGTCGATCTGTCCCACCAATGTCTTCATGATCATGCGCGTGCGTTTGAAGGAATGGATCGCGCCGAAAAGATCGCCGGCGGTGAAGTCGCGCTTTATCTTCTCAAACTCATGCAGCAGTTGTTTGAACCAAAGTTCGTAAGTTTGATGAATTACGATGAAAAGCATCTCATCATGCTCGGGCGGAGTGGAGCGCGGCTTCTGCAGCGTGAGCAGCTTTTCCAGGTCGAGATAGTTCCCGTAAGTTAGCGGAGGCATTGGGCAAGTTCGCGCGCTGCTTGCGCGCGTCAAAGAGGCGTCGCCGCCAGGAGCGGTGTGGTGTTGCCGTCGCAAGCCTCATCGCGCATCATTAGGGTGACGAGATGTCCGCGGACAATCAGCCTGACCTGCGTCTGGAGATCGCGCATGTGCTCTTCATTGACATCGTCGGCTATTCGAAGCTCCTCATCGATGAGCAAACGCGGGTGTCGCAGGCCTTGACTCTTGTCGTGCGCAAAGCGGCCGCAGTGCGGGAGGCGGAAGCAGCAGGACAGATCATCCGGCTACCCACCGGTGATGGCATGGCGCTGGTCTTTACCAGTTCGGCGGAAGCGCCAGTGGAATGCGCCTTGCAACTCAGCGAAGCGTTACGCGGAGAACCGGCCGTGCCCGTGCGCATGGGCATTCACAGTGGGCCGGTGCATCAGGTTGCAGACGTGAACGAGCGCACCAACATTGCCGGCGCCGGGATCAACATCGCCAAACGGGTGATGGATTGCGGCGATGCCGGGCACATCCTGCTCTCGAAACACGTCGCAGAAGATTTGGAAAGCTACGCGCGCTGGCAGCGACACCTCCGCGATCTGGGCGAATGTGAAGTGAAGCACGGCTCGAGAGTTCATCTCTATAATCTATTCGGCAATGGCTTCGGCAATCCGGAGATGCCGTTGAAACTCAGCTCGGTCCGGCGGGGCTCCATCGAGAGGAGAAGATTGCGCAAGGTCTGGCTGGTCGCAGCGTTTCTTGCCGTAGGCGTGGTTCTAATCGCTTTTCTCATTTACAAATTCCGCCGGGCCCCGCCGGCATCCTCAGGAAACGCGATTCCGGAAAAATCAATCGCAGTGTTGCCGTTCGAGAACCTCAGCGGCGAAGCCGACAACGCTTACTTCAGCGAAGGAGTGCAAGAGGAAATCCTATCGCGACTGGCGGGCATCGAGGAACTGAGAGTCATCTCCCGAACGTCGACACAGCAGTACCGAAGTAAACCGGGCAATCTTTCGGAAATCGCGAAGCAGCTGGGGGTGGCGCACATCCTTGAAGGCAGCGTGCAAAAACAAGGCGATCAGGTACGGGTTAATGTACAGCTCATTAACGCGCAAACCGACGCGCATTTGTGGGCCGATACCTACGATCGGGAGTTGACCGACATCTTCGGAGTAGAAACCGAGATAGCCAATGGAATTGCGCGGTCATTACAAGCGAAACTAACTGGACGCGCGAAGCAGGCTGAACCCACCGAACCAACTAACAACCCTAAGGCATACGATGCTTACTTGCGCGGCTTGGCCTTTTACGCGCACAGCACCTACTCAGATGAGCCGATAGGAAAAGCGATCGACTTCTTCGAGATGGCGGTGCAGCTCGACCCGAACTTCGCGCCGGCTTGGGCGCGGCTTTCGCGTGCGAATGCTTTTCTCTACTTCCGCCAGGGCGACACGACAGAGACTCGCCGCAACGCGGTGAAACGCGCCTTGGACAATGCGCAGAAGCTCCAGCCGAACTCGCCCGATACCCTGCTCGCCCTCGGCTATTACCAATATTGGGTGTTGCGCGACTTTCAGCTCGCCAGAACGACTTTTAATCTCGTTAGCAAAATGCTGCCAGGCAGCAGCGATGTTCCTTTTGCCCTGGGCGCCATCGCCCGCCGGCAAGGACACTGGGACGAAAGTATTTCCTTCATGGAGCAGGCTCTTTTAACGGATCCGCGTAATACCGAATTGCTGATTCATGCGGCTGATACTTACGGCATGATGCGAAGGTTCCCGGCTGCGCTGAAGCTATACAATCGCGCGCTCGACATCTCCCCCAATGATTCCGATTTGCTGATAACGAAGGCGGGCATTTATCAAGCGCAGGGCAACCTGGAAGAAGCGGCCAAGTGGTTGCCGCAATTAAACGCACAGAGCCCAGATGCAGGCTTTAACGCGAAGGTTATCATTCAAGTCCTCCTTCAACGTAATCAGAATGATGCAGCACGACTACTCGGAAGACAACGTTCCCATTTCCACTTTGGTTCTGGGTTCTACGAAAACCCGAACCTGGTCAACCTGGCGTTGACGAAACGCCTCGCCGGTGATTTCGCCGGAGCTAAAGCTGCTGCGGAAGAGGCGCGGATTGAACTGGAGACACTCTGTCAACGTCAGCCGGACAATGTCATATTCACGGCGAACCTATCCCAGGCTTACGCTCTCCTCGGTAATAAGGAAGGCGCGCTAAAGGAAGCGGAGCGGGCAATCACTCTTTTGCCCACGGCCAAGGATGCGGTTGACGGCCCTGAGATGGAAGAGAACATGGCTCTCATCGCGACGCTCGTGGGAGAACACGATCGTGCCCTCGTTACACTAGGCCAGCTTTTAGAAACGCCATACGATGGTTGGTACTACCTGACGCCAATTACGCCGGCGCTCTTAAAGGTCGATCCAACCTGGGACTCATGGCGTGGGGATCCTGCGTTCCAGAAACTCTGCCAGGAAAAGCCGCGCTGATGCCGCGTACAACGAAGAAGCGCTTTTCACCGAGCTAACGCAATAGTGACGCATCCCCGTGACGTTCACCCCGGCCTGGCTGACTGAAAATCAGGTATCGACCAAGTGTCGTGCGATGTGAAGAGGCGCCCCATCATCTCGTCCATCTCCGGCTTATCCCAAAGGGCACGGCCAGCAAAGGGATAAGCGGTAAGTTCCATGACTCGGGGTCCTTCGGGGACCACCAGGAAATCAACGCGCAACGAGCTCATGCCATCCGACACGGCCTCCGCGACGGTGATGATTTCGCGGCGCAGCGCGGGGTCAAGGTCCATGCGGAAACTCTCCACCGACACATTGTCGGCCGATGCACTGAGCGCCAGCTGCCTGCCCTCGACGTCGGACCAAGCGACGCGACGCTCGGCCGTGAACTTGCGGCCGGTGAGCAGTTGGAGGATCGCGGCGCGGCCATGGAAGGTGTAGACGCAAATCTCTAGCGCCTGACGGCCGCCGGGGCCGCGCAACAGCGGTTCGGCGATGATGTAGCGCGGAATGCCAGTGTAGCCCCATTCGCGATCGAGGAAGGCGTGCGGCTTTTCGCGCCACCAGCTCCGCACCTCCGCTGTAAGCGCTGGGACATCGAGTGTGCGGCTTTCGATCAGCGCGAACGGGCCGGAATTTTGATTAGGCTTAAGCACGAAGCTTTCGGGCAGGGTGTCCCAGGTAATTTGCTCGGCCTGGCGCCATGCACCGAGCAGGGGCACCGCATATTTGGGTCCAACGCGGTCCGTCACGAGCTTCTTGACCGCGATCTTGTCGCAGATGGTTTTTAGCCGCGGGTCACGGTCGTAGAGTAATCGGTAGGTGATGTGCTCGTTGTAGCCGACTGGCGGATCGAGCCGCGGCAGGTGCCCAAAGGTGTTCACATAACGACGCAGCAGCCGCCGGCGCGGACTCAACTTATCGAGCAGGATCGTAAAAGGATCGCGCAACAGCGATATATGTTCCCCAGCTGGAAAAGTTCAAATGCGAGTATGCCGATCTCTTCAAGGATGATCATCATTCTCTGCAAGGACGTTCTGGGGAGAGATTGGAACAATGTGAGACGCGAGTGAAACACTGGGCTTGTCAGCTACAGCGGTTGGGAAACTGCTGCCTAACCTGATGACCAATGTCTGTGTTATCTGAAGGTTCTTAGCTTGGCACTCGCGTATGCGCGATGTATTCGGCAAAAGGAAGCATTACAATTTAGTAAGATTAGGCGAAGCTTCTTGACTCTCGCCCAGTGGTTCAAGCAATCTGGGTTAGAAGGCCGGAAAATTTCACTTCGTTCATAAGTCTATATGAAAACTAATCGACGCAATTATCTCCTACGTACCGCCCTGGCGGGCCTACTCTTTCTCGCGGGCATCGGAATGGCCTTGATGGCGGCCAAAACATCCGGGCCGCCTTTACTGGGAAAATCGGACGCGGCAGTTGAAGACAGGCTCGAGGCCAGTCGCGCGCGCGGCAATGCCATCAAGAGTCACTTCCAAACGCGCCTCGGCCTCAATGATACCGGCGAGGCGGAGCGTCTCGATGGGCCGGCTCAAGAGGCCTATGACAACAGAGCCTACCCGAATAAATGGATCGAACACGCGCAAAGGGAGGCGGCTGCGAGCGCGGCGAATGCGATGGTTAAGCTTTCCGGCTTCTCCGCGAACGCGACATCCGGCCCTCTATCAAGCTGGCAGCAGGTAGGCCCTAATGGCGTCTTCTCGTCGGCTTTGGTGGCAAATGAGTCGACCGCCGGCACGGCCGCGACGTTTTTCTCCGGGCGCGTGACCGCAATCGCGATTTCCCCGAACTGCAGTGGAACCAATTGCAAGATATTTGTTGGGAGTGCGGGCGGTGGAGTTTGGGCGGCCGGAAATGCTCTCGCGTCGCAACTCAACTGGCATCCCTCGAACGAGGGCATTCCGTCAAACGCCATTGGCTCACTCGCGTTCGATCCGACCGACGCCACGGGCAGGACGCTCTACGTCGGAACGGGCGAGCCGAACGGCTCTGGTGATTCCGAGGCGGGCGTGGGCCTGTACAAGTCTACCAATTTTGGTCAGAGCTGGGCACTCGTTAGTGGTAGCGCTTCGGTGGCAACCGGCCGTTCAATCGGCGCAGTCGCCGTCGATCCGGCGGACGCCAACCATATCTTTATCGGGACAGCTGTTGCGCGACACGGCTCTTCCTCGGTGAATGGCGGCCGCTTCACCCCCCCGGCATCGGCTGAGGTCGGTCTTTACGAGTCGTTCGATGCTGGCGCGACATTCTTTCGCGTCTTGAGCAAAGAGACCGACAATCCCGATCCTGGAACTGTGAACGGGAACGACTTTTTCCGCGGTGGCGTGTCCCACCTCGAGTTATACCGGGCTTCGGGCGAAACTCAGGTCTATGCTTCGCTCTTTGACTATGGCGTCTTCCGCCGCTCGAAGGCTGTTGACGGCAACACTGCATTCCACAAGATCTTCGCATCAGCTGGCCGCGGCACCGTCGTGGCGTCGGCTTCCTCGCGCACTGAGTTCTCGCTTGCGCCCAACGGCTCCAAGCTGCGCATCTATGTCGGGGACGCGCCTCCTCCGGCGGACTTCTGGCGCGTCAATAACGCGAACGTTCCCGCTGACAGCCTGGTGAGCAGCGGCGCCAACGTGGGCTGGACCAAGCTATCCAACCCGACCAAGGGCACGCCCGGTTATTCGTCGTTCGATTATTGCACGGGCCAATGCAACTACGACATGCCGGTCTACTCCCCGCCTGGTCATCCCGACATCGTCTACATCGGCGGCGCCATGCAGTACGACGAAATCTTCACCGCGAATCGGCCATCGAATGGCCGCGCCGTCCAGCGCTCGGACGATGCAGGCGTCCATTTCACCGATATGACCATCGATGCGCAATCGAACCTGAGCATTCATCCCGATCAGCATGCCATCGCTACCTTACCGTCCGATCCCAATACCGTCTTCATCGGGAATGACGGTGGCATGTGGAGAATTAACAGCTCGTTTACCAACGTCTCGAGTCAGTGCAATTCCCGTGGGCTCACAGGCGATGATTTGAAAGATTGCCGCATGTGGCTGTCGAAGATTCCCACCTCGATCACGTCGCTGAACCGGGGGCTCGGGACGCTCCAATTCCAGAGCCTCTCGCTTAACGTGCAGGAGCCGCTCACCGACATTATGGGCGGCACGCAGGACAACGGCACACAAGCCTTCGATGCGAATGGCAAGGGCCGCGACTGGTTCGTCACCATCTTTGGTGACGGCGGGCAGTCCGGCATCAATCCGTTTGATCCGAGCAAACGATTTCACACCTACTTTGATGCGCAGATCGACGAGAATTTTCATGGCACCGATCCCAAGGGTTGGGACTGGATTTCCGACCCGTTCTTTATACCGCCGGGTAGTAGCGAACCACGCTCCTTCTACATTCCCATCGTTTACGATCCGAAGGTTAACGGGTCGATGTTCACCGGCCTCACCCATGTCTGGCGCACACAGGACAACGGTGGCGATCAGGCATACCTGGATTCAGTTTGTAATGAATTCACTGGAACTTTCGCGAGTCTTTGCGGCGACTGGGTTCCCATTGGGCAGGATCTAAGCAGCACGTCCTTCGGGACGGACAAGGCGCCCGGTCAATATATCGTGGCAACGGAGCGAGCGCCGAGTGATAACGGCACGCTCTGGGCCGGTTTAAGACGGGGCCGGCTTTTTGTGACCTCTAATGCGAATGTGGCCGCGCCCGGCAACGTCGCGTTCTACCGAATCGATACTGCGGCACAACCAACCCGTTTCGTCAGCGGCATATCCATCGATAAATCAGACCCGAATCACGCCTTTGTCTCCTACTCCGGATATAACGCGTACGCGGCGGCTTCTGGCACCGCGACTGGGCATGTCTTCGAGGTGACTTATCATCCTAACTCGCACGCGGCGACATGGTCGGGCGATCTCGCTGGTGGCGAGCCATCCGCGGGAGGGCTCGGCGACCAGCCCGTGACCGATATCGCCGTCGACTGGAACACGGGAGACATTTACGTCTCGACCGACTTCGGTGTTTTCGTGCGCAAGAGTGGCAGCAGAAAGTGGCAGCCAGCCGCGAGCAACCTGCCTCCGGTTGCTGTCTATGGTTTGACCATCGACGTGAACGCCAGAGTGCTCTACGCGGCAACGCATGGTCGCGGCGCTTGGAGCCTGAGACTGCCTTAAGAGTAAAGCTTCTTTTGTTGAAGGACTCGCCGACTGCCGGGGCTGCTTGACGCCTCGGCAGGTGCGTTGCGTTCGCGTCCAAATCCGCGCATCTCGGGGTTTTCCAGCTACGGCCTGCTCTAAGTTCGCTTTACTATTCAAGAACTCTGATTCGAGTATGCTTGACTCAGGATGAAAGGATCTGCGGGCGACGGAACGGGCGGTGAAAGTTTTGACACCGTCGAACAAACGCCGACGCAGATCGGCACGGGCGCGCCGGCGACTTCATACGATCCGCTGGCCGTTTTAGATAACAAGAATCCGACTCCAGGCGCGCAGCCGCCCTCGGATGCCGGTGCGGTGCGGCTGAAAGAGCCGCATCGCGTTGCCGCCGGACTTCCCGCGATCACGCAAAGCCTGAAGTTCACTCTGCGCGAGACCGGATTCACGCGCGGACTCGCCACGTGGACGAAGGTAAACAAGAAGGATGGTTTCGATTGCCAAAGCTGTGCCTGGCCAAGTCCGGATGAAAAACGCAACGTTTTTGAGTTCTGCGAGAGCGGCGCAAAAGCGCTGGCGAGCGAAGCGACGAGGAAGCGCATTGAACCGGAGTTTTTTCGCGCACATTCCATCGCGGACTTGCAACAGCAGAGCGACTATTGGTTGGAAAAACAGGGACGACTGGTTCATCCGATGGTGAAACGCGAAGGTGCGACGCACTACGAATCCATCGACTGGGACGAAGCGTTCGCTTTGATGGCGCGGGAGCTGAATGCATTGCCTACTCCAAACGCCGCGGCCTTCTACACCAGCGGCCGCACGAGCAATGAAGCAGCATTTCTCTACCAGCTCTTTGTCCGCCAATTCGGCACTAACAATCTGCCTGATTGTTCGAACATGTGTCATGAGTCGAGCGGCGCGGCGTTGAATGAAAGCATCGGGATCGGCAAAGGCTGCGTGAAGCTCGAGGATTTCGAGAAGTGCGATTGCATATTCATCCTCGGTCAAAACCCAGGCACGAACCACCCGCGCATGCTAACGACTCTTGAGCGGGCAAAGAAAAACGGCGCGACCATCGTTGCGATTAATCCGCTACCCGAGCCGGGTTTGATGCAGGTAGTTAATCCTAACCCGCAGGAGTATCACAACATCCTCGAATACCCGCTCAAGATGCTGCTCAACCACGGCACGCCACTGAGCGACCTCTGGCTGCCGGTGCGCATCAACGGCGACATGGCCGCCATGCGCGGTATTATGAAGGAGATGCTGGCTGACGAAGAGCGCGCGCCGGGCTCCGTTTTCGATCGCCCGTTCATTCAGCAATACACGACCGGCTTTCATGAGTTCATCGAGAATCTTCGGTCCACGAGCTGGGAGGACATTCTCGCCGGCAGCGGATTGACCCGGGAGCAAATTCGCGCTGCGGCTGAAATCGCCATGTCCTGCAAACGGATCATCTGTTGTTGGGCGATGGGATTGACCCAGCACAAGAATTCCGTCGCCACCATTCAGGAAGTGATGAACTTCCTCCTCCTCGGCGGGAGCATCGGCCGCCCTGGCGCCGGTCCTTGCCCGGTGCGCGGTCATTCCAATGTGCAGGGCGATCGCACCGTCGGCATTTGGGAACGAATGAACGATCAGTTCCTCGACAAGCTCGGCGCTGAGTTCGGATTCGCGCCGCCGCGCGAACATGGCGTCGATACAGTGAACGCGATCAGGCAGATGCATGATGGTAGTGTTCGCTTCTTCCTTGGTATGGGCGGGAACTTCCTCGCCGCTTCTCCAGATACGGAATATACCGCTCGCGCCTTACAGAACTGCCGCCTCACTGCGCACGTTTCAACAAAGCTAAACCGTTCACATCTCGTTAGCGGCGAGATTGGACTGATTCTTCCGTGTCTCGGTCGCTCCGAAATCGACCGGCAGCAATCGGGCGAACAATTTGTCTCTGTCGAAGATTCGATGGGAATCATAAATCCTTCGCGCGGTCACCTTGAGCCGGCGAGCGAACATCTGCGGAGCGAGCCAGCCATCGTCGCTGGCCTCGCCAAAGCAACTTTCGGTTCGCGAAACGCGGTGGATTGGAATGGGCTGGTCGCGGACTACGATCGTATTCGTGACCACATTGAGCACGTCATTCCTGGTTTCGAAAACTATAATGCACGGGTACGCGACCAGATCTTTTATCTACCTAACGAAGTGCGAGACAAGCGGAAGTTCAACAACCGGGAAGGCAAGGCCAAGTTCGTCGTCTGCGAGTTTGAGCTACTCAAGCTCGCCCCCGGCGAATACTTGATGACCTCGATTCGGAGCCACGACCAGTTCAACACCACGATCTATGGTCTGAGCGATCGCTACCGCGGCGTTTACAATGGGCGTCGCGTCATTTTCATGAACTCTGATGACGTTCGTGAAGCTGGTTTACAACAGGGCCAGATTGTCGATCTCACGAGTTACTACAAAGATGAAGAACGTGTGGCAAAACGTTTCATGGTCGCGCCGTTCAACATTCCGCGCGGTTGCACCGCCACCTACTTTCCCGAAGCCAACGTTCTCGTTCCGATCAACAGCACGGCCGAGCGCAGCAACACACCCACGAGCAAGAGCATAGTCATCCGCGTCATTGCCTCGTCGGAAACAGCAGAAGCAGCGAACGAACTCCGTCGCAATGCTGCTGTCACGCGATCATTGTAAGCTGCCACTGTCCTCAGCGGCAGGCGGGACACGCCAACAAATCCTTGGGTCTGTTCACGCTGCGGTATCTCTCGGCGTCACCTTGCGATAGTGGGGCAAGGCGCATTTTGCCTATCTCAGCCAATCGAGTGACAAGCGGCTGCAATGACGTGTCATTAGTAGACAACGCTGCGGCGAACTCAGCGCACGCTTCCTTCGGATAAATGGCCGCCAGCGGCTCGGCCCGTTCCCCAATAACAGGAACTACTCCGCAACCGGTCCCGGCCCGATTCATAAGAACAAGTAGATCTTCAACGCTCAAAAACGGCATATCAACAGCGAGGACAAGGAGGTGCGATGTTTCCATTTGTCTGAGCGCCGAACCAATACCACTCATCGGGCCGCGTGAAGGAGCGTCGTCCACGAGCAATTCCATCTCTGGCGGTAACCACGGTCGCGCCACTCGCACGGAAAGCAAAATTTGCTCCGGCTTGAGCTGGCGGAGTAGTCGAATCTGTCTCCGCCAAAGCGCTTCACCCTCGAACATTATCAGCGCCTTCTCTGTTCCCATTCGCCGCGATTCGCCGCCAGCAAGTAATACCGCGCTTAACCTCATGCAGGCACGAGCCGCGTCACACAAATCTTGCCGTCGCTTAAAACGCGCGCGCGTAATCCGCCACGTCCGCGCAGGAACTTCTCCGTGTCCGGCGCGAAGGCCTGATCCATCCAATGACATGGCCGGCATTCTTCCACCCCGAGCAAACGGACTCCTTGCACTTCAAACTCGGCGCCGATCAGCTCTGCCAGATCCCGACCCCGCGTTACGACGTTTCTGCGCAAGACGGCCGGCAGTTTTTCATGGGTTCGCAATGCGCCACAAAGCGCTTCAAAGACCTCGCTGCTAAAGAAAGTAATTTGTCCCTTATAATTGTCCTTGTAATCGAAAAAGCGGTCGCCCCGAATCCCACGTCCGGCTATACATTCTATCTCCCGCACTTCCACGGTAGGATAGTTGTCCGGGAGCTGGCCATGATGACCAAAGTAGTTATGGCCGGGAGAAATATATAGATGAACAATCTCCACCCGGGAAAAGTATCACGCTTTGCCGAGACTTCACGCCATGAATACGCCTGATCTTGCCGGGATTGCGGATGGAAGTGTTATCCGGCGCAACACCGACGGTTCCTATGAGTGTGCGACCGATGAAGTCGCCGTGGAAGAGCCGCTCGAGATTCGCATTGGGGGTCGGCCGGTCGCGGTTACCATGCGCACTCCGGGAAACGATGAGGAGCTTGCCGCTGGATTCCTGCTCTCGGAAGGAATTGTGCGGAGGCGAGCTGATCTGCATGAGGCCGCCCATTGCTCTCTACCCGGTTCGCTCGGCAACATCATCAATGTCACGCTCGGTGCGGACGTGAAGTTCAATACGGCGGCGGCGCATCGCTTCGGGACGATATCCACCAGTTGCGGACTTTGCGGCAAGACCAGCATTGACTTCATTCGTCAGCAATTCCCTCCGCTTTCTCCGAGCGGCACGCCTTCTCTCGCGATCGAGCAGTTGTTGCTAATGCCCGATCGACTTCGCCGCGGACAGGGGAATTTCGCGCGCACGGGCGGGATCCATGCTGCCGGGACCTTTAATTTCGCGGGCGACCTTCTCGTTCTGCGCGAAGACGTCGGCCGCCACAACGCGGTGGATAAGGCCATTGGTCGCGCTTTTCTCGATAACTGCCTGCCCTTACGCAATCATATCTTGTTAGTCAGCGGACGCACTTCCCTCGAGATTGTGCAAAAAGCGCTCGCCGCTGGGATTCCGATCGTCGCATCCGTCTCCGCGCCTTCCACCCTGGCGATAAACTTTGCCCGCGAATCGGGCCAGACTTTGATCGGATTTCTTCGCCCGCCGAGTTTCAACGTCTATGCGCACATCGAGCGGCTGGCTTTGGGTGAATCGTTCACGGTGAAGCGTTCACCATAAGACGACCGTTCACTGACCAGCTATCCCCGATCATAACCTCGCATCGCCTTGAGATATTCCCGGTCCCAGGCCGCCGGAATACTTTCCCTCGATGAATAAGGCCCCGGCCGATACGCCCGCGAAGCTATGCCTTGCTGGCTCAATTCGCATACGTGCCAATCCTGTTTGTTTGTCATGTCCCAGAACTCGATGGCGTCGTCCGGATTGTAGCCGGGGGCGCCGACCCCGGCCGCGTCAGGGTGGAACAACCAATCGCAGAGAATAGTGGTTCGGTCCGGCGATTGCGGCCAGAGCCGATGCACCATCACATAATCAGGATGCATGCTCAGAAGCATGTTCGGGAGAATGGAGTAGTAGAAAATGCGATGATGATCTTGCGCCTCGATGTCGCCTACCGGCAAGGCGCAGGCATTGCCGCTCATTGTCAGACTTTTGCCTTTGGTAATCGGCATAAACCCGCCCAGGAACGGGCCCTCGCACAAATCATTCTCGGCAGAATCGTACGGAGTTAACTTCGACAAGGCCGGATGCACGCCCGGGCAATGGTAGCACTCGGAGTAGTTCTCGAAAATCAACTTCCAGTTCGCCCGCACTTCGTAACCGATTCGGCGGGCCGAACGCAGCTGTGGCAAATTCCAGTGGGAAAACTTTCCCACTAACGGGGAAAACCAATCGTCGGGCGGCAACCACGAATCCCCCAGGTTCACGAAAATGAATCCCTCCCACAGCGCCAGGTTAACGGCATGCAACGAGTAATCCGCCTTATCGAAGCCCGGAACTTCGTCCATATGTGGTGCGCCGAGTAATCGACCGTCCAGGGCGTAGGTCCAGGCGTGGTATGGGCATTGAATCGCTGAGGCATGTCCGCAGGCATCTTCTTTAAGACGCGTCCCGCGGTGGCGGCAGATATTGTAGAAGGCACGAATGACCGATCTTTGATCGCGCAGCACGATCAAACTCTCGCCGGCTACTTCTACGCCAAAATAATCGCCCGCGTGCCTGATCTGACTCTGATGACCTGCCAGCATCCATTGTTTCGAGAAAATCCTCTCCCGTTCCTGTAAAAAGACTTCCGGGGCAACGAAGGAGCGCCGCGGCAATGTCTTCGCCCCTGGGGTGAAACTCTCTGTCGTCTTGCGAAATGAATGCACTGGCTGCGTCGTCTCCAATATGATCAAGCGTCGCATGCCTTGTACTGACGCGTCAATGACTCAGGTGCCATTCTTCAGAACGGAAACGCGGCGCGCGTTTCGCGAGCAGGGAGGTGTTTGATCCTATTTTTGTTAGCTAACGAGAATTAGTAACGTTAATACGATTAGTAGCAGCAAGACAACGATGCCCACGTTGACGATTCGATCCTGCCAACGCGCGCGGCGCCCCGCCTCGGCATAGGGGATGCGAGTGAAGGTTACCATGGTGTAGAGCGGCAGGTAGGTGCGGGGCAGGGCGGCTTCGAGGATATGATCGAGTTTCTTCCTGGCGCGGAATGTGCGCGATGCGGTCTTGTCGCGCATCTCGATAAAGTTTTGCACAGCGAGATCCGCCAGCGCGTCGGTGTTTGGTTTTCGTCTCGCGAAATATTCGGCGAAAGCGCGTTGCCGCTCCTGCGGGAATTGCGAAAGGCATTCATCGAGCACGACGCAATCTTCGAAGGCGGCGTTCATGCCTTGACCGTAGAAGGGAACGACGGCGTGAGCCGCGTCGCCGAGGAGTGCGACCTTATCCTGATAAAACCACGGGGTGCAGCGAATAGTCACGAGAGAGCCGGTCGGGTTTTGCCGGAAATCCTCCAGCAAAGTGGGCATCAGCGGGATGGCATCGGGAAATTCGTCTTCGAAAAAATGGCGAACATCTTCGTCGCTTGTGATGGTGGCGAAGCTGCGCGGTCCCTTAAATTCCCAGAAGAGTGTACAGGTGAATGAGCCGTCGGGATTCGGCAGCGCAATCATCATGAAACTTTTGCGTGGCCAGATGTGAAGCGCGTTAAGTTCCATCTGCCATGAGCCGTCCCGTGAAGGTGGAATGGTTAACTCTTTATAACCGTGGGCGAGGTAGCTTTCATCGTAGTCGAAACGGTTGAGTCTCTTCTGCAGCGATTGACGGACCGCGGAGAAGGCGCCGTCGACGCCGATGATGGCATCCGCCGAAAACTGGAGAGGTTGAAGTTCGGGCGCTTTGGAGAGGTTGACAAGATGAGCTGTTGCGGAGTCGAGGTCCACATCGGTGCACTTGTGATTGAATTGCACGCGGACATTTGGATGGCGCACCGCCGCTTCGATGACAGTACTATTGAGCGCGGCACGTCCGATAGAGTTGATGCACTTGCGTGGATCGGCATCGTAGCGCGAGAAATGGAGCGAGCCGGATTTATCGTGAATCATGCGGCCGCGCATGGGAATGGCGTGCTGCAATACCTCATCGACAATGCCGAGTTGCTCGAGCGCATGAATCCCGCGAGCGGAGAGCGCCAGATTAATGGAGCGGCCGCCAACGAAGTTGCCGGCGCGTGGGTCGGCACGCCGTTCGTATAACTCAACTTCATGGCCGCGCCGACCCAGATAAGCAGCGAGAAGTCCGCCCGCGAGACCGCTGCCGATGAGGATGAATTTTGCGCCCATCTGAAGGAAGACTAACCGCGAATGGCGCGGATATCACGGATGTTCAGAACAGGACGCAGGTTCCGAATGAGGATAAGACGTCCGGCTTCGCCACCTCTGCTTATCCGCGTAATCCGGGGCTACTTATGGCTGGAAGATGGCGGGGAATTTGTAGCGATAAACCCAAAGAAGAAACAGGGCCAGAAGCGAGATGACGATGGCGATAGGAAGGCCGTTGCGGTCAAGAAAGATGTGATAAAGCATGATGTTAACGATGACCGGACCGAGTAAAATCAGGCCGAGAGAGACGAAACGCGGGTGAATGAGCAAACACAAGCCGCCGAGCACTTGCAGCATGGCGATGGGATAGATATAGCCACTGTTTATGAGCGCGCCCATAAAAGCGCCTGCGTTGCCCGCCAATGGCGGCATTGGCATGAAGTGCAGGAATGCGTTTGAGCCAAAGACTGCGAAGACGAGACCGAGAAGGACGCGGACGATAATGATGGCGTATTTCATAGGGTGAATGAGTTTAGCTGAAGAAACAGAAAGCGCAGCCGGTTCGTTGGTGCACAGAATCGAGCCGGAATCCGGCTGGCACTCTGGCTGCTGACTCTGGTAGTGGTAACATGAAATCAGAGCGACAGCCAGACGACCCGGAAAGCATGAAGTGCCTGGAAATGAAAGCGATCCTGGTCGTGGACGACGACCGCCAACTTGCTTCCGCCTTGCAGTGGATCCTGGCCGAGGAGAACTATCTGGTAGACGTCGCGTTCGATGGCGAGCAGGCGATCGTGAAAGTAAAGGCTCACCAGTACGATATTGTCATTTGCGACTTGAAGATGCCACGACTACGTGGTGACGAGTTCTACCTGCGCGTGCAGCAGGTTCGGCCGCAGCTGGCGGATCACTTTATCTTCATCACCGCCTTTGCGACCGATCCCCATGTTAGACATTTCCTCGAGCGAAACGAGGTTAAATACTTGATGAAGCCCTTCGCCGTCGAGGGACTAATCAGCTGCGTGAGGGAGCTGCTGCATTAGGAGCACAGGCTACGAGCCCGTATCCCGGAGCGCCTGCGCGAAACGCCAGGCATCGTGGAAGGTATTATAGAGTGGCGCAGGCGCGGCGCGAATGACATTCGGCTCGCGGAAATCGCACCTGATCTCCGCCGCCTCCAGGTGTTGAAACAACTCTTTGGCATTCTCTCGCACGAGAATAGACAACTGACTGCCGCGTTCGGCCTCGTCACTCGGCGTAATAATAGTGAATCGCCCGGATCCGGCCTGAGCTAACAAGAATTCTATATAGCTCGTTAACATAGCCGACTTGGCGCGCAGTTTTTCCATCCCCCCGCATTCATCGAAAATGGCGAGGGAAGCGCGCAGGGGGGCCATCGATAGAATAGGGGGATTGCTAACTTGCCAACCATCAGCCGATGGCACGGGGACGAATTCAGGTTCGAGGTGTAAACGGAAGCGCGTCTCAGGGTTGTTTCCGAACCAGCCGGCGAGACGGGGCAGATGAGTATTGGTCGAATGTCGCTCGTGCACGAATGCGCCTGCCACCGCGCCAGGCCCGGCGTTGAGATATTTGTAGGAACACCATACAGCCCAATCAACCCCCCAATCGTGTAGCGCCAAGGGCATGTTTCCCACAGCGTGGGCAAGATCAACCCCGACGATAATACCGTGCTTATGAGCTGCGCGTGTGATTCGTTCGATATCGAAGAGTTGACCAGTGAAGAAGTTCACCGCTCCGATCACTATGACTGCGATCGCGTTGGCATGCTTGTCGATGGCGGCTTCAATTTGTTCAGTGGATACGGTGAACCTGCCGGACTCCGGAACGACTAGAACGAGCGCTTCCCTGGGATTAAGTCCACGCTGAATGATTTGCGATTTAACGGCGTACGTGTCGGAAGGGAATGCCGGTTCCTCCATGAGAATCTTGAAGCGCGATTTGGTCGGTCGATAGAACGTCGCGAGCAGGAGATGAAGGTTGACCGTGAGGCTGTTCATGCACACCACTTCGAAAGGACTGGCGCCGACGAGACGCGCCATCGGGTCACGCAGGGTCTGGTGATAGGAATACCAGGGAGTTGTCGCGTTGAGGTGCGCGTCTACTCCCAGTTGCTCCCAATCCGTGAGTTCCTGCTCAACGAATTGCCGGGCGGACTTCGGCATGAGCCCCAGGGAGTTTCCGGCGAGATAAATTAGCGGTTGATCATTCTTGCCGAGAGGCAAATGAAAGCGGCTGCGGAATTCCCGCAAAGGATCTTGCGCATCGAGCCGCAGCGCGAAGTCTTCGTCTGGCGAGAACTCGGTCGTCATCATTGCAAGACTAGATTAGGGCAATTCATGCAGACACGTTTCTTTTGGTGGAATCGATCTATCTCACGATGGCGTCTGCATGAATTCAAGCGTTGTCCCGTCGGGATCGCGCACGTATACCACGCATTTTCCCGCGTTCGGCCCGTTTCTTAGAGTTTGCGGCTGGCCCGCCTTATTCCAGCCAGACTGCGCGACCAAGCGAAGGATTTCCTCGAGGTCATCGACCCGGAATGCGATGTGCACCGAGCCCACATCGCATGGCCGGATGACAATGTGCCTGCGCTCCGCGGGTGCCAGATACTGGAGTAGTTCAATCTTATGTCCGCAGCCTTTCAGAACCGCGATCAGAATTTCCGCGCCGGGGACGCCCGTGACTTCGCTGGCGAGTTCTCCCGTGTGATGGGCGCGATGGGAAAGCTCGAAACCGAGAACATCGCGCCAGAACGCGAGCGAGCTCTCAAGATCCGACACTGTTATGCCGGTGTGATCGGCTGAGAGGGTGCGATTTGGCATGTTACTGACCTCGATCGCTCAACAGGGCTAGCTGATTTTACGAGAACCAATCCGGAAAACCCCGTTAATCCTGTCTATTCTCCGAGAGTCGCGATCACCTTGAGCTCGATGGCGATCGGCGTTGGCAGCGCGGTGACCTCGACGGTCGTGCGCGTCGGGTTCGGTTTTCCGGGACCGGCGAACTCTTCCGCGTAAAGCCGATTATAAATTGGGAAATCCTTTTTCATGTTGGTGAGAAAGACGGTGACATCGACGATATCGTCCCAGCTCGCGCCGGCGTCTTCCAGCACCAGGCGCACATTTGCGAAGACGGCACGGCTTTGTTGCTCAATGTCGTAACTGACCACCTTTCCACAATCGTCCATGGTAACGCCAGGGATTTGCTCGCTGCCCCGAACTCGGGGACCGATCCCGGAAAGAAACAGCAAATTGCCGACGCGTTTCGCGTGCGGAAATGCGCCGACCGGCTCGGGCGCGCGCGAGCTTTCGAACGTTTCGCTCATTTATCCACCTGCGATCGCGCCCACGATGAAGAGCGGCTCTGCGCCACTTGCTATTGGCTCAGGCAGCGACAGATCCGGCGCTTCGTGCGAAATGTCTTCTCCACAGGCGAAAAACCTTACCAATGATCGGCGTCGGTGTGTGTCGTGATCGCGAATGGTCCCTCGCAGCATCGGGTATCTCGTTTCGAGTTCGTCGAGAACTGCCGCCAAAGAGGCCGCGCCGTTCACGTTCAACTGCACTTCGCCAACGACATGCGCCAGCGTGCGCAAGTGCTGCGGGAGTACCACCCGGATCATGGCAAAGTTTGGGCTTCGACTGACAACACCGCTGGAAGATCGCGCACGATCGGATGCCAGCTGTCGCCATTATAGGCTGATGCGTATACCTGGCCGCCGGTGGTGCCAAAGTAAATTCCGCAAGGGTCGAGCGAATCGACGCTCATGGCATCGCGCAGCACATTGACGTAGCAATCTTGCTGCGGCAGACCACGGGTTAGCTCCTCCCATTCATTGCCGCCGGTGCGGCTGCGGTAAACACGCAGTTTCCCATCGGGCGGAAAATGCTCCGAGTCACTCTTGATCGGCACGACATAAACGGTCTCGGGTTCGTGGGCGTGCACATCGATGGGGAAGCCGAAATCGCTCGGCAGATTGCCACTCACTTCGCGCCAGGAATCACCAGCGTCATCGCTGCGCATCACGTCCCAATGTTTTTGCATGAACAAGGTATTCGGTCGCGAGCGATGCATGGCGAGCCGGTGGACGCAGTGGCCGACTTCCGCGTTCGGATCGGGAATATATTCGGAATGCAAACCGCGATTGATAGGCTTCCAGGTCTCCCCGCGGTCGTCGCTGCGAAACGCCCCCGCGGCAGAGATAGCCGCGAACATCCTTTTCTCGTTAGCTGGATCGAGCAGAATGGTATGCAAACACATTCCGCCGGCGCCCGGCTGCCACTTCCGTCCGGTGTCGTGTTTTCGCAGGCCGGAAAGCTCGCACCACGAGACGCCGCCGTCTTTGGATTCGAAAAGCGCGGCATCTTCCACGCCGGCGTAGACGTGGTCGGGATTGTTCAGCGAAGGCTCAAGATGCCACACCCGTTTGAACTCCCACGGGTGCTGCGTCCCATCGTACCATTGGTGAGTTCCAGGAACACCGTCATAGACGAACTTGTTACTCTCGCCCTTCGGCATCCCGTCTGCGCTTGCTTCCCTTCCGAAGCCCGGTGTTTCCCAGGTTCTGCCACCGTTGCTTGACCGCTGAATGATTTGCCCGAACCAGGAACTCGTCTGCGAGGCGTAGATTTGATCGGGATCGGCCGGTGAACCTTTGACATGATAGATTTCCCAACCGGCAAAATGCGGTCCGTCGACTTTCCACTCCCTGCGTCTGGCGTCTGCGGTTAGAACAAATGCGCCTTTGCGCGTCCCGACGAGAACCCGGACTCCGCTCATGGCGTCAAGCGGCGGCCGGCGCGGGACGGCGTCGACCAGAGGCGTCGCCGAAACGCTTAAGCGAGCGCGCGTGCGCTTTTCTTGATTCCGTTTCACGATCACGCGATGGCGCCGACGTTATTAATGAATCAAGCAGCTCCTGCACGTTGTGGGTCACCCCCGCAACAGCGGCGTCGAAAGCCTGTTGATTTGCCTGCGATGGTTTGCTGAAGCCTGAAACCTTGCGGACGAATTGCAGAGCGGAAGCGCGAACTTCTTCCTGCGAAGCCGGCGGGGCGAAGTTGTGCAGTGTTTTGATATTGCGACACATGCGAAATTTCCTAAGTCGTTTCGCTCTTCGATGCAAATGTTCTCGCGTGCGAAGATGTGATGCGACGGCTCGGCGCTAAGGCGTGAGACTCCGGAGCGCGATCTTGCCGTCTTGATCCGCTCGTGCGTTTCTTTGCAGCGAGCGAAGCGCACGTCGCCGAAACACCCAGGGAAGCAGCAATAGATCGCCGTGCACGTGCCAGGCAAGCGCGACTGCAATCTCGCTCGCGCGCAGGATCTTCGCGCTTCGTAGCAGGCGCAGTATTTGCCGGACAGTGACGGCGCCATAATGACGTCGCCAATGTCTGACACCTTTTTTATAGGCGCGCCGGAGCGAAGGAATTGCTCGCCACATACTTCCTCTGCTCATGCATTACACTCAGCATACAGCGAAGCATCATCGCGCCATCGCGAGTCATGTTCTTGGGATGGCGACGATACTGTGTGACGACGTCGCGATGCTGCGCCCCATGAAAGGACCGCGCGACGCGCAAGATCATTTCGTAATCTTCGCCCGCTGCAGTTTCGTATCGAAGTAGCCGACCTGATCGAAAACTATCCGCCGAAACATGACCGCGATCGTATTAGCAACGTGGTTGACCTCGAGTAGCTGATGGTATTGATCACCTTGGCCGAGGGGCGAGCGAGGCGAACCGTAATACGATCCATCGCTGGCAATGAGATCGATATCACCGGCAACAAAACCTGCTTCAGCATGCCGGCCAAAACAATTTAGATGAGTTTGGACCGCATCGCGCGTGAGGCGATCATCGCCACCGAGGAACATAACGAACTCGCCGCCACTGTGCCGAAGGCCGGTATTACATGCTTCAGCTACTCCTCTATTTTCCTGCTGGACGCACTTTACTCCTGAGTAGCGCCGCGCTATCCCAGCGCTCTCGTCAGTTGATCCATCATCCACCACAATCACTTCCACCCGCGAGTAGATTTGCTCTAAAACGCTTTCGATAGCTTCACCCAGATACTCGGCCTGGTTATAGCAGGGTATCACCACCGATACCAACGGGTTTGGTTCGCCTGGCTCTGCTTGTTGGTTGCGCACCGCCACCTGAATCATTTTCAAGCTTGTGGTGAAGTCGAATACATCTAGGGACTCTGACTGCTCAGCGCCGATGTAGCTACTGCTTCGGTCTTCACCGTAACTCCCTCCGCCAGAGTTACCGGCCGACGGGCTCCGCGATGAATTATCTGGGATAAGGGGGTAAGCAAAAGACTCTTCAATCGAACGGTTTGCTCGTGCGGGAAAGCGTCGTCGTCGATTCCAGTGGCGGGGTATTCGTCGAACCCTCTGTATTGCTTGCCGAAAAGAAAATCCCAGAAGCTAAAGAGCGCCCCGAAGTTCATGTCCCAATGTCGAGTTTCTAACGAATGATGGATGCGATGCGACTGCGGTGTGACCAAAATATAGCGCAATGGGCCAAGGTTAGTGCGAATATTCCCGTGATAAAAGCGGCTATACCAGCCGCGAAAGATGGCGATAGCAACGATCACCGGTGGGTCGACATTAAGGAGAAGGAAGGGAATCGTGATAAAGGTATGCCGAACAACATACTCCAGCGGGTGATAGCGGAAATCGGTAAAGAAGTTCAGGTGCTTCTGCGAATGATGAACCGCATGCAATCTCCAAAGAAATGGAACTTCATGATTGATGTAATGCTGTATCCAGAAACCGAGATCGACCAAAAGAAGCGCCAGGATTACGCGCAGCCACCCGGGAGTTCCGTGCAGGGAGAAAGTGAGTTGGGAGAAGTGCGATCGGTATACTTCTGTTACAAGCGCGACATAGGTGCCAACAATAAGAGCGTGCAAGAGCGGCTGGTAGATGAACCAGACTAGGTCATGCGCGAAACTGACGCTAAAAAGTTTTTGGTTCGGTTCGGCTGGAATGAGGCGCTCGAGCAGAAGAGTAATGACTAAAACCGCCCAGAAGGAAATCGTGAGGATATTGTACCGGAATAAGCCATAAAGAGGTATAAGGAGAAACCGGTAGAGCAGCCTTTTGCTCCAAGACCAGTGCGGATCCTCACGCAATCCTTTCCGTTTTGCCGGATGAGCGTTGGTTGGGTCGCTTGGATCGGCTTTGACGAGGTTCTCTTTGTTCGGTGCTGAAGACGAAGACAGGACTGGGCCGACAGGAGTCGAGTTGCCCGGTGTCGATCGCGCGCTCGTCGCGGAGGGGTTTGGGGATTGGCCCACGGCACCTTTGCCGATGTTAGGGGCGAGGCCGAGGACAAAAAATAGAACGATAAACAGGCGCCGCATGATTAAGCAGAGGTTTTTGTGGCGGTTGCAAGACGAGCAATCAACATGTTTGCGCGAAGTTATTGCTGCCTAGAGCCGGGAGAGACAATGGTTTGTAATAGTAATAATTACCGTGAAAACTGTCAATCGCCACTAGGGGCGTGAGTTCCGTGCGCGTCTCTGATAAATATGTCTGCGCCGCGCGTGAGTCAGTCGCAGAGGAGCACGAGCAGAATCAGGAGAAAGGAGGAAGACTGAAAAAGTCTGGCTGGACGAGCTCCCGACTTCCCAGCCCGGAACCTGTCAGTCACCTCGCAATACAGATGTTCTTCGGCTCGGTGAAAAAGTGCAGGGCTTCCTCGCCGCCTTCGCGGCCAACCCCGCTCTGTTTCATTCCGCCAAACGGAACGCGCAGATCGCGCAGGAGCCAGCAGTTTACCCAGACGGTGCCGGTGTGGATTTGCTCGGCCACACGATGGGCACGGTTCAGGTTCTGCGTCCAGACGCTCGAAGCGAGGCCGTAGTCGCAATCATTAGCGTAGGCGATGACTTCTCCTTCGCTGTCGAACGGCGTAACGGAAACGACCGGGCCAAATATTTCCTCGCGATTGGTGCGGCAGGAAACGGGTAAGTCGGTGATAACGGTTGGCTGAAAGAAATAGCCGTCGCGGCAACGGGCGTTTGGCGGTGCAGGAACGGAACCACCCAAAGCGATCTTACCGCCCTCTTTCTGCGCGAGATCAACGTAAAACTTTACCTTGTCGAGCTGCGGCTTGTTAACAATCGCGCCTTGATCGGTAGCTTCATCGAGTGGATCGCCTTGTCGCAGCTTCGATGTTTTATCGATGAACCGGTCGACGAAATCCTTATAGATGGGGCGCTCGACAAAAACCCGCGAGCCGCAGAGGCAGACCTGTCCCTGATTGGCGAAGGACGAACGGACGCTACCGGCGAGCGCGGCCTCGAGATCGGCATCGGCGAAGATAATGTTGGGATTTTTGCCGCCGAGCTCGAGCGAGATTTTCTTGAACAAGGCCGCGCCGGCTTCGGCCACTTTACGGCCCGTGACGGTGCCTCCGGTAAAGGAGATGGTGTTGATTTTTGGATGGGCGGTGATGGCGGCACCGACATTCGGTCCGGTGCCCTGGACGATATTGAGCACGCCGTTTGGCAGCCCAGCTTCGCGGCAAACTTCGCCCAGCAAAAACGCGGTCATGGGCGTGAGCTCACTCGGTTTTGCGATCGCGGTATTGCCGCAGGCGATGGCGGGCGCGATTTTCCAGCTCAACAAATAGAGCGGGAGATTCCATGGTGAAATCAGTCCTGCGATGCCGCGCGGCTGATGCAACGTGTAATTGAACGCCACACCATCAGTAATGTGCGCTTCGTTCTCCGTGTGCAGGATGGCAGTGGCAAAGAAGCGAAAATTTGCCGCGGCCCGCGGAATATCGAGGGTGCGAGCGAGCGAGATCGGTTTGCCCGTATCAACCGATTCGGCGCGCGCGAATTTCTCAAGATCCCGCTCTATCAGATCGGCCATGCGCAGGAGAATTTTCGATCGCTCCGCCACTGGTTTGCTCGACCAATCAAGGAATGCCGTCTCGGCCGCGGCGACGGCAAGATCGACATCCCTCGCGTCGCTGTCTGCGACTTGCGAATACGGTTTGCCGGTCGCCGGTTCGATGTTGTCGAGATATTTCCCGCCTAAAGGTGCAACGAAATGACCATCAATGAAGTTTTGAATTTGAACGGGTTCAGCGCGCACGAATGAATTAACGTTCCAGGTTTAGCGTAAACCTCCCGTCTTCAGGCTGGCGCGCCCAAAAAAAGCTGCGGCCGACGAGATTCAAAGCGAGGGCGGTATCGGTTGGTCCAGCCAGATTACGGCGTGGGCACGGACTGGACGATCAAAGCCCTTGAGGGTCACTTCGCCGAGATCATGGAAGGGAAGTATTTTGCCAATGCACAGTTCCGCAACCACGTTCGAAACCAGGATTTGTTCCGGCTCGGCGTGTGCACATAACCGGGCGGCCAGCTGGACGGTCAATCCGAAAAGATCCTGATGATGCTCGACTGGCTCCCCCGCCGCCAGCCCAATGCGGACTTTAACCGGGCGATCCGCCTTATCGGGTCCGCCGAGCTCGCGCTGAATCTGACTCGCGCATCTTACCGCTGAAGCGGCCGAAACAAACGAGGCCATGATGCCATCGCCGGTATGCTTTACTTCGCGACCACCGAGGGCGGTCAGGGCGTCCCGGACAACGGTGTCGTGCACACCAAGTAGCTCCATGGCCGCTTCATCGCCCATCGTCTGAGTCAGGGAGGTCGAACCGACGATATCGGTGAAGAGGATGGTGCGAATCCCGGGGTCCCGTGCATGCTTGTCGCCGGGCAACAGAACAGCGCCAGCCGCACTTACTTCGCCGCCACCGAGGAATCCTTCCGCCACTTCGGGCTGAATCTCGATAATCTTGTCCGCGATTTTACCGTGCGCTTCCCGGTGAACGCGAATGGCCGCTTCCGCATCCGGGGCCTCGACCAGGCAAAAAGCCTTTCCGCATTCTTCGTTGAACCAATATCGACGGTAATTGACGCCATACCTGTCCTGCGCCTCGAGATCGAGATAGTGGGCCCTGGACATTTCTTCCGAGCTGGCTCCCTCGAGGTTATGTATGTCCATGTAAAGAGGCATAACGAATTCGTGAACGGATACGCTGCGTAAGCGCTAAGTTTACAGGGACGCCAGCTGCTGGGCAATCTCGATCCTGGCCGGGTGGCAAAGAGTTTGATAAACGACGCAGTACCGTTCGGTAAGGCGAAGCAGTGTGTTTATTTGTTCCGCGGTTGCATCTGTCTCTAACTTGAAGTGAAGCCGGATTCTTTGAAATCCCACCGGCACTTCTTTCGATACTCCTAAAGTGCCGCGAAAATCGAGATCGCCTTCAGCGTAGATTTTAGCGTCGCGGAGGTGGATATTTAAAGCGGTCGCGACCGCGCCAAGAGTGACACCGGCACACCCCACCAGTGCCTCAAGCAGCATATTGCCCGAACACGCGCTTAGCCCATTGCCTCCCGTGGCAGGATGAAGACCGGCTTCGACTAGCGCGTTGCCGGTTTGCACATTGCAGGTCACGCCTTCACCGACTCGCCCTTCGGCGCGCAAGGTGATCTCAGCCGTCTCCGGCCTCTCGCGATAGCGCTCTTTGAGGGGCGCCTGCAAAGACTTCAGCTCCTTGGTGTTCACGTCTAGGCGGTCCTAACTACATCTTAGATGTGATTTGAAAAAGTGGCGTTGTCATTCTGAGCGCAGCGAAGAACCTCGCAATTTACGCTGGGCATTGTTTGTGAGATCCCTCGCTCCGCTCGGGATGGCATTGTGTGGCGCGTTGTGAAGTGACTTCTAGTCCTTGTCACTCGGTTTGATGTTCTGGTTCACCCGAAAAATGTTTTGAGGGTCGTATTTATTCTTGATCGCGGCCAGTCGCTCATAGTTATCGCCATAGGTCGCTATCACGCGCTCTTGTCCCTCCTCCATCATGAAATTGACGTAGCCTCCGCGGGCCGAATAAGGCTGGAGGGCGTCGAAGTAACTCTTTGCCCACGAAATTACCTTTTCATTGTTAGCTGGATCGGGATCAACCCCAACCATGACTTGGGACCAGGTGGCATCGCGGTAATTCCATGCCGTCTCCTGTTTGCCAACGCGCGAGGCGGCGCCATTAATCGGATACATATGCATGGTGGAGTGCATTGAGGGGAGGGCGTTGGCAAAGCGAGTGTGTTGCTCGATGGCTTCGTCACTCAATTCATTGACGAAGTGGGCGCGCCAGTACCATTGCAGACCCGACGGATACAACCCATCGAACATGCTTTGCAAAACGGGATACGGAAGCGGTCCCACAAAATCGAGGGCGGGTTTTTTAAAAGCGCGGATGGGTTTGAAGATTTCTTCGGCTTTGCTCGTTTCCGCCGTGCACGCCCAAACGATGCCGCACATCTTTTTAAGATGCAGATGCTCAGGAAAAGGGGCCACCGGCGGCACGGTCAAAAACGCAAAATAGCCACTCAGATCGTCCGGCGCATCCGCGATCAAGTCGCGATACCACTTCATCACCTCGGCCGCTTCGCTCAAGTCATACAAGATCGGGCCGCCGTAAATCGTATCGATGGCGTGTAATTTAAAGGTAAAAGAAACAACCACGCCGTAGTTTCCGCCGCCCCCGCGCAGCGCCCAAAACAAATCGGAATTCTCGTTCGCGCTTGCTTTGACAAATGTCCCATCCGCCAACACCACATCCGCCGATAGCAGATTATCAATCGTTAGCCCGCATTTACGCGTCAGAACCCCGAGCCCGCCGCCGAGAGTCAAGCCGCCGACGCCAGTGGTGGAGATGATCCCGCTCGGCGTAGCCAGTCCGAAGGCATGCGTCGCATGATCCACGTCGCCCCAGGTAGAACCTCCTCCCACCGTGACGGTGCGGGCGGCGGGATCGACTCGTGTATACTTAATGGGTGCGAGATCGATAACCAGTCCATCGTCGCAAATCCCCAGACCGCCGGCGTTATGCCCCCCGCCGCGGATTGCCAGCAGCACCTGGTGTTCTCGCGCGAAATTGACCGATGCGATCACGTCCGCGACATCTGTGCAGCGCACGATGAGGCGCGGCCGTTTATGTATCATTCCATTGTAAACCTTGCGCGCATCCTCGTAGCCGGCGTCGCCCGGCTCGATCATTTCGCCTCGAAGGATGCCTCTCAGTTTTCCGATGGAATTTTCGTCAATCATTGATTCAAGAGAAATGGCGCTGTCTTTCAACTTCAAACACCGGTGAGGGAGGGATTCGAACCCTCGGTACCCTTTTGGGGTACGGCGCTTTAGCAAAGCGCTGCTTTCGACCACTCAGCCACCTCACCAAAATTTTGGTGTCGAGAATATGACGCGCAATGGAGGATTGCCAAGATACTCCTGCTCATGATCGATTCTGTTTCAGAAAGATTCGATCATAACCATGAGCAGGAGTTCTGATGCTGATTAGTTACATTTGGGATGATCACTGAAGAGGAGACGCGCACGAAGATTTTCGCGACCGTGGCATCGCGGCCAAAGCAGCGGGTTGCTTTGGCCGCCGCGCTCGATCTTTTCGCGGCCGAGGATGTGAGCGCGATGGTGGCACTGCCGCCGTTCGATAACTCGGCCATGGACGGGTACGCAGTGGTCGCTCGATCCGCGACGCAAGGCGCGGGGCTCAAAATAGTTGGCGAGCAACCGGCTGGCGTATCGCGCCGGCTACAAATCGGACCCGGCGAAGCAGTGCGAATCTTCACGGGGGCACCGTTGCCTGCCGGCGCCGACGCGGTTGTGATGCAGGAGGAAACAAGACGTGACGGCGAGTCGGTCTTGATCGAGGCCTCAGACGTTGCGGCGGGCGATTTCGTTCGTCGAGCTGGCGGGGATCTCGCTGCCGGCCAGACGATCGTGCGGCGTGGCGAACGGCTGCGCGCCGTCACGCTCGGGTTGCTGGCTTCGCAGGGACTTGCGTCCGTCGACGTGCACGAGCGCGCGGCGGTTGCGATCTTGACGACTGGCGACGAGCTGGTGGCAGCAGGCAGTCAGCTGCGTGACGGTGAGATTTTTGAGACGAACGGCGTCATGATGGCGGGCCTGGTCAAAGGTGCAGGTGCGACCGTGACGATGCAGTCGCATTGCCGCGACGATTTTGCGGAGTTGTGCGCGACGCTTCGCGACGGTTTGCGCGCCGACGCGCTGATCATTAGCGGCGGTGTCTCGGTCGGTGAGCGCGATCTGGTGCGAAAGGCGTTGCAGCAACTCGGGGTAAAACTCGAGCTTTGGCGCGTGCGCATTAAACCGGGCAAACCATTCCTTTTCGGCACTCATGGAGCCTGCGCGGTCTTCGGGCTGCCAGGAAATCCAGTCTCATCGTTCATCACTTTTCTCGTGTTCGTCAGGCCGGCGCTCTTGCGAATGATGGGGGCGGGGCCGGCCGAGTTGGAATTGCCGCAGGGACGAGCGCGCCTGGCCCACGAGGTCTCGGGCGACGCGGCGCGACCACATTATTTGCGAGGTCGAGTGAAAGCAGGAAGTTTCGCCGCTGTTGGCCGGCAGGAGTCGCACGCACTCTATGGCTTATCACGAACCAACGCGTTGCTGCGGCTGCCGCCGGGCGAAAATCTAGCGGCCGGCAATGAAGTGACAATCTCGTTAATTCCTTAACAAGCCGTGTATGGCTGTTGACAGGAAGGACTTGCGTTCCTAGTCTTAAAATGGTGAATGCGGAAACGGCGTTGGCCGAAGCAACTGCGGGGGAATTTAGAGCAGACGCGGAACGGCTGACTCACGTCATCATGGAGATGCAGCGCTGCTTTTTGCTGCATCTGAGCAAAGAGCTCGCCCCTGGCAACGTTTCTTTTCCGCAGTATTTCCTCCTCGCGGTACTGGATCAAAAGGAGGTGCTCACTATGTCGGCCATCGCGCAAAAGATGGGGCATACGACGGCGGCGGCGAGCGGACTAGTCGCCCGGCTGGAGAACCTGCGTTACGTCACGCGGGCGAGCGCGCGCGAGGATCGGCGCAAGGTGATGGTTTGTATCACCGCTAAAGGCTCGGCCCTGGTGCGCCGCATCCGCGAGGAGATGGTGGAGAATCTGATGAAGTTAATGGCTCACCTGACGCCATCGGAACAGAAAGCGTGGTTGCAAATCTACACGAAGATCTATGGCTTTTGCCAAAATAAGCAGTCTTCGAGCAGCCATCGCAGTGTTGACTGGCAATAGGCCGAAGCTCGGCTAGACTCCGCGGTTTCGCGCCTTTTTCTCATCATGCGATCGAAGTGTATCCCTGTTTTAACCGCGGTCCTTCTCGCCGCCCTTAACCTTAATGCCGGCGAAGATGCGGTAACAAACACCCGTGGCGCGCGTCGATTTACTCTGGAAGAAGCGGTTCTGACCGCGCTCCAGCAGAATCCCGACATCCTCGGCGCGCGCCAGGAAATCGAGCGCACCAAAGGCCTCTACATAGAAATGCGCGCCGGTATCCTGCCGCAGGTCAATGCCACCGCCAATTTTCAGGATGTCGATCCGCATATCACCAATGTTCCCGGGACGGGCGGCGGTCTTGGCAGTGTCGGCTTTGCGACGTCCTCCGGAGCTGAGCGAAGTTACACCATTTCGATCGCCGCGACCCAGGTCGTTTTCGCGGGCGGGCGTGTCATTTCTCAAATCAACTCGGCCGATTTCCAGCGCGACAGCAGCTATTACGGGTTTCGCAATGCCATCGACCAGATTGTCTCGACGGTGCGGCAACAGTTTTATCAAGTCCTGTTGAACCGCGCGCTCATCGGCGTGCAGGAGGAATCGGTCAGCCTTCTCCAAAGCCAACTGCAAGATCAGCAGAACCGCTTCGAGGCCGGCACTGTGCCGCGCTTCAATGTCCTCCAGGCTCAGGTCGCGTTATCTAATCAATACCCGCAGCTGATCACCGCGCGCAATAATTACCGCATCTCGCAACTCCAGCTTGCGAAAACGCTTGGCCTCGATTTCGATCCCGCGCGCGGAGATAGCGCTCCGCTGGAAGCGGTCGGCGAGCTCAGATACGTGCCTATCGCCATGTCGGTCACACGTGCAATCGCAGTCGCGAAAGAGAACCGGCCCTTTTTGAAACAGCAGAAGGCGAATGTGTTATCAAACCGAGCGCAGGTGGGCGTGGCACGCTCCACTTATTTCCCGCAGATAAATGTCAGCGCAGGGAATGAATATCGCAGCTCACCTTTTACCGATAATATACGCGCGGCCCGTGGCGGTTACCTTATTGGTGCGACTGGGAGTTGGGCCATCTGGGATTGGGGCGCCACTTACGGACGGGTGCAGCAGGCTAAAGCCGTGCTGGAAGAATCGAAGATCACGCTCGATGACGATACGCGTCAGGTGGAGCTGGAAGTACAGCAGGCCTTCTCGAATCTAATTCAAGGTAAAGAACTGATCCAAAGCCAGGAGAAAAACGTCGAGCAGGCGGCGGAAGCGCTACGCCTGGCCCAGGCGCGACTCGACGCTGGCGCCGGCACCCAGCTGGAAGTTTTAGACGCGCGCGTGCAGTTGACGACGGCGCGTTCCACCCAACTCCAAGCACTCTTTACCTACGACGCGGCGCTCGCGGACTTCGATCGCGTAACGGCAACGGAAGTGAAATATTCCACCTGCCTGGATGAGCCGGGAACGCGCCGCAAACTTCGTACCGACGCGAAGCCGACGCCCGCGCCCAAGCCGACGCCGCTGCCGCTCAACGGCGATTGCGCCGTGAAGACTTCCACGCGAACGCGCCAGACGGTCGAACGCCCGCTTGGAAAATAGTCTTCCGCCGATCGAGCGTTTCCACGCATTAGAACGGTTTCCTCACGGATTTGTGCGGCGGGTGCCGGGAGTCGAGTTGTCCAACGACAAGACGGTCATGCTTGCGAATCTCGATCAGGTTCACCACAACGCGCGGCGCGAGCTCGGCTTGGAGTGTCGCGCGTTCGTCACCGCGCGCCAGGTCCACGGGAATGCAATTGCGGTCGTTGATTCGCCGCTGATCGAGGGTCGCTGTTTCGAAAACTGCGATGGCGTGGTTACCAATCAACGAAGTATCTGCCTCGGGATTTTTGTGGCCGATTGTTGCGCGGTTTTCCTGGTTGATCGCAGGCAGCGCGCGATCGGTCTCGTGCACTCTGGAAAAAAGGGAAGTGCTCTCGGTATTGTCACGAACGCGATTCGGGCGCTGCATGAGAAATTTGGCGTGGCGGCGGCGGATCTCGTAGCGCAGCTCAGCCCATGCATTCGCCCGCCGCATTACGAAGTCGATTTCGCCGCGCAGGTCGTGCAGCAATGTCGCGATGCCGGTGTCGAGGAAGTTCACGACAGCGGCGTATGCACGGCGTGCGACTTGAAGCATTACTATTCCTATCGCGCCGAAAAAGGACGCACTGGTCGCATGCTCGCGCTTCTGGCGTTGTAGCCGCGTCTCTGCGAGCCGCGCGATGAAAGGACCCGCGGCGCGCCTCATAGAGGCGCGGCTACAATTCTTTGCCGCGATGATACGGGCAGACCCCGCGTTTCGTCAGCGCCTCCGCGACAAAATCGAAAAATTCACGCCCCAGCTCCGTCCATTCCATCTCGCGCGATTTCTCCAGCGCCGGTTTAAAATTCACCCCGCTCAAATAGAGCAGCTTGAAGGCGCGCTTGATTTCCTCGCGCTGCGCCGCCGAAAATCCGCCGCGGCGCAATCCGACGACGTTCAACCCAAAAATCGCGTTCCGCTGCGCCGCCAGCGTGAACGGCGGGAGATCTTTTCCGAAAGCGGAACTGCCTTGCACCATCACGAGCCGGCCGACGCGCATATGCTGGTGCAACGTCGTCCCCCCTCCGATAAAGGCTTGATCAAAAACGGAAACGTAACCAGCGAGTAAAACACTATTGGCAATAATGATATTGTTTCCGATGTCGCAGTTATGTCCGACATGAGCGCCCGCCATTAGAAAATTATCGTCGCCAATGGTGGTGGCGCTGCCTTCGGTCGTGCCGCGATGAATCGTGCAGTATTCGCGAATCGTGTTGCGGGCGCCGATAACGACGCGACTGCGCGTCGAAGGCGTGAAGCTCAGATCCTGCGGCGCGCCGCCGATGAGCGCGCCGTGGCCGATGCGATTTTCGCGCCCGATGGAAACCTCACCCTCGATAACGACATTCGCGCCAATGTTAGTGCCTTCTCCGATGACTGTTTCGTCTCCAATGATTGTGTGGGGACCAATCACCACATTCGCTCCCACCATCGCACCCGAACCGATGACCGCAGTATGGTGAATCATCAAAGCACGCCGGCCTCTTTGAAGCTGAAGTAGGATGCGCGTCCTTCTGCCGGTGAACCGATAATGACGTGATCGAGCAATTTTATTTGCATCAGCTCGGCCGCATCCGCCAGGCGCCGCGTCAAATTGTGATCAGCCGCGCTCGGCGAAGGATCACCTGAGGGATGATTATGGACGACGATAATCGCGTAGGCCGACGCCAGCAGCGCTGGCCGGAAAATCTCGCGTGGATGCGCGATACTTTCATTCACACTTCCGCGCGAGACCTCCTCTGCCGCGATCAGGTGATAACGAGTGTCGAGCAGGAGAACGCGCAACGATTCTTTCTGCAGCGCGCGCATTTCCGCGCCAAAAAATTCATTTACCAGCTCGGGGGAATCGATCTTGTGCCGCGAGAGTTTCTCCTTCGCCATTCGCTCAGCCAGCTTGAAGGCCGCCGCCAGTTGCACCGCTTTCGCCAGGCCTATCCCGCGAATCTTCGCCAGCTCCTGCGCCCGCGCCCGGCAAAGGCCACCCAGTGTTTGATACTTCGCCAAGATCTCGCCGCCGACCTCCACCGCATTTTTCCCGCGAATACCAGTGCGCAGGAGAATGGCGATGAGCTCGCGGTCGGTCAGGGCATCGGCCCCGCGTTGCCACAGTTTTTCCCGCGGCCGGTCTTCCACCGGCAGCTCTCGAATTTTCAGAGATGGCATCGAAACGCGCGCGCGCCGCTACGCGTTCGTCCGGCGCAACGATTGCAGCATGGCTCCGACCGCATCGGCCAATCCGTGCAGCGCGACGACCGCTCGCGTGGAAGGCAACTCTGTTAACTCGCGCTTCGCGCGGAGCACGCGTTTGTCGCCCGCGGCCAGCGATGTCGCAAGCGCTGCGACGCAGCTTGTCTTGAGGAGCATTTTGATGGCATCAGTATCGCCCTCGAGAATGAGCTGGCAGTAGCGCTCTTTCTCGATGGCGGAGGCGCTGTGCAGAAGCTGGAGCATCGGCAGCGTCATTTTCCCTTTGCGCAGATCGGTGCCAAGAGTTTTGCCGGACACGCTTTCTCGCCCGGCCAGATCAACGCAATCGTCGTAGATTTGATAAGCGGCTCCGAGATGCCGGCCGAAATTTTCCAGCGCCGCTACCTGAGCAGTCGGTGCGTTATTAAGCTTCGCTGCAAGGTTTGCCGCCACGGCAAACAGGGTTGCCGTCTTCAATTCGATGATTCGAAAATATTCCTCGACCCCGAGATGCAAATCGAAACGGCGCTGGGTCTGGATAATCTCGCCGGTGCAAACATCGCGCGTAGCCCGGGCGATGGCACGGCTGATCTCGGCGCCGTCGAACTGCGTGGAGAGGTCGAGCGCGTGCGCGAAGAGCGCGTCGCCAAGGAGCACACTGAGCGCATTCCCCCAGCGCGCGTGCAGCGTCGGCTGGCTGCGTCGCCGCTCCGCCTCATCCATGATGTCGTCGTGAACGAGCGTGGCGAGGTGGATCAATTCCACAATGACGGCGAGATTGATGTGAGCACTGGAAATCGCACCGGACGCCTCCGCTGCCAGGAGCGCCAGCAACGGTCGCAATCGTTTGCCACTGCTTTCCAGCGCATAATGCACATAGCCTTCGATCGCCGGATCAAAAGCCTCGACCTGGCGCGTGATTCGCGACGAGACCTCGTCCAATTGCGGCTGCACCAGCGCTGTCACTCGCGCCAATGGACTTAGTTTCCGCGGAGCCGCAGTCGACACTTCCACTATTTCAGGATAGAAGACGGGGTTTTAATGTCAAAGCTCCAGGCACTCAACGGCGTCGCATCCAGTCCGTGGTGGAATATTTTTCCGAAGCGAGTTCTCCGGCCTTCGCCAGTACGTCCGCGTTTGTTTGTTCCTGGCTGACATTGTTGCTCAACTCAGCCGCGAAATTATCTCGAAATTTCTGATCGAGATCGCCTCGCTGAATACTCCCCTGGTGAAGCAACCCGCCGCGCGTCTTGCGCTGGGCCGCGCCCGCGATTTTGCGTCCCGCTTCCAGCACATCAGCAACGACCGGATTTGCAAAGCAGGAGTCGGTGATTTTAGGAGCGCTTGTTTCCGCCAGCGCCGTCTGAATTCCCGATGCCCGGAATAGGCGAGCAATAACGCCGTTCACCCCTCGATAAATCGCCTTCGATGAAAGATTGTAGGCCGCTTCGTGCGCGGGAACGACGATGGAATAAGTGAGGTCGTCGCCATGGGGGACAATGCCACCCCCCGTCCAGCGCCGAACCAGCACGCGGCCGCCCGCGAACGTCCGAGCTTCATCAAACTTTCCGAAATAGCCGAACGAAACCGAGGGCTCGTTCCAGCGATAGAAGCGAAGGAGCGGACCATCGACTGTTTGGAGCAACACCTCGTCGATAGCCATATTGACAGCCGCCGGCCGAGCAACCGGATCGTCGATCAGGCTTAGCCGGGGAAAACGCAGGTTCAGTTTCGCATTTCCTCTAGGATTCGCTGCGCCACTCCCGCCGGGTCCGAGGAGCCCGTGATCGCCCGCCCCACCACCAGATAATCTGCACCGGCCGCGACCGCCTCAGCCGGCGTCATCGTGCGTTTTTGGTCATGAGGAACTGAACCTGCCGGACGAATTCCTGGCACGACCAGTTTCACGTCTGTGCCGAACGTCCTGCGAATCGTGGAAATCTCATGCGCGCTCGTGACCAATCCGCGGATTCCGCCTTCGACGCCGAGTTTTGCCAGTCGCGCGACGTGCGCGTGGACGTCGTCGGACAACCCGATTGCGCGGAGGTTCTCGGC
>JBBRAF010000010.1:0-88549 GCA_038207045.1 Chthoniobacterales bacterium | reverse complement strand
TATGATTTCCAAATCTTCTGTTTAATAGGCAAAGAATAAAGCCCCCAATCGGCAAACACATTGCGCGTGTCCACAATGCAATCAGACCAGGCCCCCAGTTCCTGATAATTCACACTTGAATGTGCGGTCACAATCACTGTCGCATCGAAGTTACGAATGGCTTCTTCGCGCCAGTCAATGGAGCGGAGGCCGTGCCAACGCATGTGTTCGCGCGTCGGGCCAATCAACGGCACATGAGGATCGTAATAGGCGACCTGAGCGTTGAGTGCGGTAAGCTTGTCCATGAGCACGAATGCCGGTGACTCCCGCGTATCATCGACATCGGCTTTGTAGGCTAGCCCCAGAAGCAGGATTTTTGATCCGTTGATCGATTTTCGTTGTTGATTGAGAGCTTCGCCGACGCGTTGCACCACATAATCCGGCATCGCGGTGTTAATCTCGCCAGCGAGCTCGATGAAACGGGTGGGTTTGCCGAATTGCCGCGCCTTCCAGGCAAGATAAAAGGGATCGATCGGGATGCAGTGTCCACCTAGCCCAGGCCCGGGATAAAAGGGCATAAAGCCGAAGGGCTTGGTCTTAGCCGCTTCGATAACTTCCCAGATATCGATTCCCATTGCGGTGTAGATCAGCTTCAGCTCGTTGACCAGCGCGATATTCACGCTGCGAAAGATGTTCTCGAGTAGCTTGGTGGCTTCGGCCGCCCGACAAGAGGAAACGGGAACGAGTTTCTCAACCGCGCGCGAGTACAATGCGACAGCTTTGTCACGGCAGGTCGGCGTTAATCCTCCAACAATCTTCGGAATTTTCGCCACTTTGCTCTTCGAGTTGCCCGGATCCTCCCTCTCCGGCGAGAAGGCGAGATAAAAGTCAACGCCAGCTTTCAAGCCCGATCCTTCTTCGAGCACGGGTCGCAGGTCTTCTTCTGTCGTGCCCGGATAAGTGGTCGACTCCAGAACAACCAATGCATCCCGCTGGAGGTGCGGTGCGATTGCGCGGCCGGTGTCGAGTACGTAGGAGAGGTCCGGCTCGCGCGTCTTCGTTAGCGGCGTCGGGACGCAAATAATGACCGCTTCGCATTCCTTGACACGACTGAAAGACATCGTGGGCTGAAATATTCCCGCTTGAACCAGTTCGCTGATAGCTGCTCCGTCAATGTGGTTGATGTAACTTCGGCCGGCGTCGAGCGCTTCGATTTTTGACAGATCGATGTCGATGCCGATGACCGGGGTGCCGCTCTTACCAAATTGGAGCGAAAGTGGCAGCCCTACGTAGCCGAGACCGATAATAGCGATTGGTTTCAAAGCGGAAAGCGTAACACTAAACGAGCTCCTTCTCGGCTGACCCTCTTGTAACAAAGAAATTGCCGATAATCAGCACAGCCATTTTTGTACGCAAAAAGCAATCGAGCGCTTCTTCCGGGCGACAGACGGCGGGTCCGGTTTCATTGAAGGGGTGCTGAGCCGAAATAGGAATGCATCTCGCAGTTAATGCTCGAAAGCGGCATCAAGCGCATTCTCGAAGCTAACCAGTTCTCGCAGGAGAGAGTTGTAGCGCGAATAAGCATCGCAGCCTTCCTGGCGGAGCAATTGGTAAAGTTGCCGCTCCGGTTCTGGAAAACGATTGCGCAGGGACTCCGCCAGAAGTCCGGCACGGCTCAGTCGGGCCTGTGCGATACTAACTAGACATGCCGCCACGGTGCAGCGACCGGCTTCCAAATCCGACAATCCCTCCCTAACCAGTTTTCCGCCAGGAAAAGTCTCGTTCCAATTATCGATTCTCATCACAAAATTCCAGGACCGCTGCCCGAAATGAGGCCGGATTAATCGCCGGAAAACGAATTAGCTCGGGCTCGATCTGCAGGAAGAATTCTCGCATTTTGTCTACGCGGATCAAACCAGTCTCCCGCAGCGAGCGAACGTCGAACAGGTCCCGATCATGTCTTCGCTGGAGTTTGGATAAGGCCTGGCCGTAGGGATCGTAATGGAAAAAGTCAATCAAGCCATACCGAGCAATGAAGAGGCTGCGCTCTCGCCACCCAGGAATGGCGGGAATGAAATCATCTGGGCTGGCTAGTTTCACATTGATATTTAGTTCATCTTTCAGGAGTGCGATCGCTTCGAAAAGCCCTCGTGGTTCAGGATCCGGCTTCAGATCGATGTCGATCGTCTCAGTTCGCCAACCGTAGAGCACGGCGGTTGTGCCTCCGGTCAGGTAGATTCGGCCCTCGCCCTCTACCCGTGCTCCAAGGGCGACCATGAAGGATTCTATCCGGCGCTTATCGCTTTCCGAACGCATCACGGTTTAGATCAGAGTGGATTAACTCCCGGGCGATCACAAAGCTTCCCATCACCAGCACGTCCATTTTCGTGCGCAGGAAACAATCGAGCGCTTCTTCCGGGCGACAGACGACGGGTTCGTTCTCGTTAAAGGAGGTGTTGAGCACAAGTGGAACGGAGGTCAGAGAACAGAAATCAGAGATTAGCTGATGGTATAGGGGGTTGGTTTCGCGGTGCACGGTTTGGAGCCGGCCCGAACCATCGACGTGACATACCGCGGGGATGAGCGCGCGTTTGTCTTCGCGAATCTGGAAAACCTGCATCATGAACGGAACGTCGTCGTCCTGCTCGAACCATTCCGCGACGTGCTCGCGCAGGATCGAGGGCGCGAAGGGACGGAAGGATTCGCGCCTTTTGATCTTGGCGTTCAAGATGTCTTTCATGTCAGCGCGTCGCGGGTCGCCCAGGATGGAACGGTTACCGAGGGCGCGCGGTCCCCATTCCATGCGGCCTTGAAACCAGCCAACGACGAGGCCGTCTGCGATCGCACGTGCGGTGCGATCGCAGAGGTCTGATTGGGACAGCCGTGAAACGCGAAACGCGGAGGGCGAAATATCGGCGCTGTCGGCGTTCTCCTGTAGGGCAACCATTCCTGGTTGCCGGGTTGCTGATTGCTCGATGTCGGTTTCGGCAGGCAGGAATGCCTGCCCAACGGGCGGATTCGCCGAGGTATCGCCCCTCGAGGCATCCTTAGACCGAAGGAGATTGCGGGAGCGAAGCAGTGACTCGATTTCCTCGTCGCTGAACTGCGGGCCGAGATAGGCGGAGGTCAGAGGTCGGAGGTCGGAGGTCAAGAGGCTGACTTGTGACTTGTGACTTCTGACTTCTCCGAGTTGTGCTTGCACAACCGCAGCCGCGCCGATTGCTCCGCCGGCATCGCCAGCCGCGGCGGGTAAATACATCTTCTTGAATTTGGTGCGCAGATAGACCTTGCCGTTAGCTACTGAGTTCATCGCGCAACCTCCCGACAAGGCGAGGTCGGAAACGGAATAGCGACGATGCAGGGCCAGAAGTAGCGCGAAGAAAGCCTCTTCGTAAACGATCTGAGCGGATCGCGCCAGGTCCTTATGCCGTTGCTCCAAGGGCGCGCCCGGTTCACGCGGGGGGCCGAGAAGCTCCGCCATTTCTTCGCGATAAAGTTTGCCCACTTCCGGTGCGCAATTATTCCAACTATAGGAGACGTTGTCGGTATGGTGCCGGAAGTAACGCAGGTCGAGCTCGAACTTGCCGTCATCTCGGATATCAACCAGACCGGCGACCTGGCGAATGAAACGCGGCTCGCCATACGGCGCCAGACCCATCACTTTGTATTCGTCGCCGTAATGCGGAAAGCCAATGAACTGGGTGAAAGCGGAGTAGAAAATACCAAGAGAATGCGGGAAGTAGACACGATCTTCCACCTGCACTTCGTGGCCGCGACCGAACCCAAAGGCAGTGCTGGCGAAGTCGCCGAAGCCATCCACCGACAGACAAGCTGCTTCTTCGAATCCTGAAACCAAGAACGCAGATGCGAGATGCGCGTGATGATGCTCGATGTGGTGGGACTCCGCCCGCAGCTCCGTCTGGTAATATTCTTCCAAGGCCTGTTTGGCGGTGGAAGCGTGCCGGATGTTTCGCACCTTTTGCCACATCAGACGTGGATCGGGGCGATGCTTTAGGACAAAACCGAGGCGGCGCCAATTGTTTACGCCCGGTTTGCGGTTAACGGCGATGTGATCGACATCACGAATCGTTAGCCCGCCTTCGCGCAAACAGTAGTCGATCGCCTGCGTAGGTAAGCCCGCCCAATGTTTGATGCGGCGAAATCGTTCTTCTTCGGCGGCAGCAACCAGCTTTCCGTCTACGAGCAAACAGGCAGCCGAATCGGCGTGGTAAGCGTTGAGGCCGAGGATGGTCATCGGGAGAAGTCAGAGATCAGAAGTCAGAGATCAGAAGTCAGAGCGTTCAGCGTCACCGGCTACAGATTCACACGTCAGAGGTCAGGAATGAGCGCGCCTTGGTAATCATTCCGTTAAGCATGCGACCGAGCTCGGAACATTTTGCCACAAGTGCACGGTGTTCTTCCAGCGAGATGTAGCCACAGCCCAAGGCGAAATCGAGGGAGGAATCCGTTTCGCTGTTTTCCCCGTCGCAGTCTGTCAGCTTGCTTACGAAATGCGCTTTATCGTCGCTTTGCCCATGCTTCACGAAGGTTCAGGCACACTGATCTTGACGATCGCCGAATTTGACTGGTCAGCGCATACTTTTCTTCCGCCGGGAATCCCTTACTAATCTCGAAAATTTCCATCGCGAGCTCTTGTGCGAGTTGATAGACCTTCAGGTCCTTGGCAGTTTGTATCTGCATCGGGTTAACCGTCTTCGTTGGCGCTATCTGACTTCTGACCTGTGACCTCTGACCTCCTCATCTGCGGCGCTTCGGTCCCATATCTCCAAATTAGTGCCGGCAACCGAAAGGCGCTAAGATAGCGTGGGCCGTATAGCCGCGGTTGGCGAAGTAGCCGAAGCAACCAACCAAGGTAAAACTTGTCTGCCCACATGGGGATCGGCGGCTGGTCGCCGCTGAGGAAACCGAGAGCGGCGCCGATGCAGTGAATCGCCGGGCGGTAGGTCAGATGTTCGCGCAAGTAGTAGCCGAGCTTTTCCTGCGTGCCGCCGCCAATGCCGACAATGATATGCTCGGGTTGCCGCTGATTCAGAAGAACGACTAACGATTCATCGACGACAGTGCTCCCATACATGGGCGCGATGTATGTGTCTGCTTCGCTAATGCCGACCAGCTGGCCATGGAGGAACCGCAAGGCTTTCTCACGGGCGTTTTCATTCGGCAAAATAAGAAACGTTTTTCCAGGGGCGCATAGAACGGGGTCAGCCAGGAGCAGCTTGAGATACTTGAGACCGGAGGTACGCGTGACTTTTCGGCGCTTTAGAATTTGCCAAAGCAGCACCATGAACCCGCTGTCGGCAATGGCTAGATCGGCTTTGATCAGAGCCCGAGCGTAGTCAGCATCGCAATCGATGCGCGCAAGCGCTGGCGCGGCCGGCACAACCGTGTAACCGCGCACACGCGTGATGTAGTCAACCGCTTCCTCCGCCGTGCCGTTGAAGAAGCCGACGCCGAGGATTCGCTCGGTTTTACCAATGGTCGGGCTTGCGCTCGTAATTGTGCTCCTGCTCTTGATCCCGCTCAATTTGTAGGACAGGCATTCCTGCCTGCTGCATCATTTGTAGGGCGGGCATTCCTGCCTGCCGTATCGTGGCAAGCGGGAGCGCTTGCCCTACAAACAATCCAGGCATTGGGTTTCGGGACGCGTGGAACCTCAAGCAAGGTTTTTATCGAGCAGCCGTTGAAGTTTCGCGAGAATCTCAGGCTCTTCTTTCAACTCAACCAGCGGTCGCAGCTCTTCCCAAATTTGGTCGATGTTTAGCTTTCTACCCTGCCGCATGATGACGCTGCTTACATCCGCCCAATCAAGATCGCGAGCAGCGAAAGCCTTGTGCACGATCAAATCCTCGGCGCTGCAGGTGCGAAGACATATCTTTTCCACCTGCCAATCCGAGGATCGCTGAATGCTACGCTCCTCGAAAGGCAACCCTCCAAGTGCTATGTCGATCGCCACGCCCTCGCACGTTTGGAGAAACAGCACTCTGCGTTGGAGCGCTAGCTTTCTTTCGTCAGCAAAGCGCGCAGTGAAAGTGCTGAGAAGCGCATCGACATAAGCCTCCTCTCCGCCAAATCCAGTCAACAGAGTCAGATCAGCGTCTTCGGTCTGGCGCGGATCAGCCCAGCGCTGGACGGCCAAGCCGCCGATGAAACAGAATCGCCAGTTCCGTCGGCTACAAAATCCCTGAAGCGCACCCGCCGCGCGAAAAACCTCATTCACGCTGCGGGACGAGCCTTCGCAAAAATTCTCTGCTGCTCGACCAGACCCGACGTTTGACGGAGTTTCGCCGCTTTCCTCGAATGCCGCGATCGTGAATCCATCACGCGCAGTGCGCGGGCGGTTCCCTCCTCCGCGGTCAGCGCGCGCAGTTCCTCGCGTTTGATCCGCTCCAGCTCGGGGCCGACTCTTTTCCAATGTTCGACCCAGTAACGCATCTTCTCGTGCTCAGTCATCTTTGAGAAATCGGGGCGCTCGTCGCTCATGTTTACATGCTAGCAGCTTCGATTTCTGAGGAAAGCAGGAACGCGCGAGGGAGAGACCGAATCACTTACGAGGAGGCTTTTATAGCAAGCTCTGCGTCGAGACAATCTCTCATTCCGTTCAACTTGTAGGGCAGGCATTCCTGTCTGCCGCGTCATTTGCCGCATTATTTGTAGGGCAGGCATTCCTGCCTGCCGCGTCATTTGCCGCATCGTTTGTAGACCAGGCATTCCTGCCTGCCGTATCATTTGTAGCCGTATCGTGGCAAGCGGGAGCGCTTGCCCTACAATCTACCACCAATAACCAATAACTGATAACCAATAACTAACGATGAGTAGCGACAGCTGCTGACTTCCGATCTCTGACCTGTGACCTCTTCCCCGACGCGATCTCGTCATAGATCCACGCATACGTCTTCTCCAGTCCATCGCGCAAGGTGATGGATGGTTCCCATCCCATGATTTTTTGAATGAGCGTGTTGTCGGAGTTCCGGCCATTCACTCCTTTAGGCGCTTTCAGATTGTAAGTGCGCTTGAGTTTTACTCCCACGATGTCTTCCACAATGTCGACCAGCCCGTTAATGGAAACCAGCTCGCTGCTGCCGATGTTGAGCGGGCCGGGGATATCGCGCTCCAGCATCATGCGCGTGCCTTTGATGCAATCATCGATATACATGAACGATCGCGTCTGATGACCGTCGCCCCAGATCTCGATCTCGTTAGTGCCATGGAGCTTTGCTTCGATCACTTTGCGGCAAATGGCCGCGGGCGCTTTTTCCCGTCCACCGTCGTAGGTGCCATGCGGGCCGTAGACATTGTGATAACGACCTACATTTGTGCGCAGCCCGAAGTCTTCCGTGAAATGACGGCACATGCGTTCGCTGAATAATTTTTCCCAGCCGTAACCATCCTCCGGCATCGCGGGGTAGGCGTCTTCTTCCTTGAGCGCGGTGACATTGGGATCGGTTTGCTTATCGGCCGCATAGACGCAGGCGCTGCTGGCGTAAAAATATTTCTCCACCCCGGCCGCGCGCGCGGCCGAAAGCAGATGCGTGTTGATGAGAACGGTGAGCATGCAAAGCGCCTTGTTGTTCTCGATGAATCCCATGCCGCCCATGTCTGCCGCCAGGTTGTAGACGTGATGGGCGCCGCGCACCGCTGTCTCGCAAGCGACGCGCTCCTGCAGATCGAGCGAGAGGTTCTCCACGTCATCGAAGCGCTGATACCATTCGTCGATCGGCTTGAGATCGACCGCACGAATGTTCCCGGCGCCATCGCGTCGCAGCTCCGAGACGAGCCAGCCGCCAATGAAACCACCGGCCCCGCACACGAGCACATCACATCCATTCGAGTTCGACATATGTTGTAAAGGGCGCGCTGCCGCACTTGGTCGCCGCCGCGCTCGTACTCGGTATGCAATAAATATACCCGCTAGTGGGTCAATGCCGAAATTGGTGTAGCCGCGGCGATTGTAGGGCAGGCATTCCTGCCTGCCATGTCAATTGTAGGGCAGGCATTCCTGCCTGCCGGTCGCTAGCAAGCCATCCTCGGCAAGCGGGAGCGCTTGCCCTACAAATAATTTGGCGGCGCGTGGGAAGGTATTTGCCTTGCAAATCCGTGTCTGGTTACATGGTTTCATGGGGCAGCCGCCGCGGATTCCTGTCTGGTTAGGCCTTGACCAGGAGGTCATCTATTTCATCACTTTCTGCGTGGCTGGGCGACTGCCAGTTCTCGCCAACGATGTTGCGTTTTCTGCCTTAAGTACCGCAATTGCCCAATCTCGGTGGCAAATTCTGGCAGCGGTGATGATGCCGGACCATGTTCATCTTCTCGCAGGCCCGCGCTGTCGCGACGCGGCCGTGGGTTCGCTGTCAGCGGGCATCAAGCGAGCGGTGCGCCGAAGATTGCGGGCTCAATGGGAATGGCAGCCAGGATGTTTCGATCGGCTTCTGCGCCGTGAGGAATCGGTCGAAGAAAAATGGCAATACATCCGCGAAAATCCGGTCCGCGCAGGCCTCGTCCAGCATTGGTCGGATTGGCCGTATCGAATCGGCCTCGATTTGTAGGGCAGGCATTCCTGCCTGCCATGTCTCTAAAACGCCGACCGGCAAGCGGGAGCGCTTGCCCTACAATTCCGATCCCGTAGATCGACTCGGATTCAACGCGCTCAGGCTATGCCACGCTTTTCTGCGCGCGCTAGCTCTGATATTATCTCCCCTCGCCCATGCAACCTGTCGCCACACCCATGCGGGTCGATGTTTCCGCTCCCGCTTCGCGCCGCATGGTCCCGCTCGTTTTCCTCGGCCTCGCCCTCGGCGTCCTTTGGTTCGTTCTGTGCCGGCATTTGAGCCAGGAATGGCGTCTAAACGAGCAATACAGCTATGGCTGGTTCGTGCCGTTCTTCGCGCTCTACCTTTTCTGGTTGCGCTGGGAAGATAGGCCCGAGCGATTTCAGATTTCAGATTTCAGATTTCAGATTGCTGTAATCGGGATCATTGCGGCTGCGCTGCTCCTGCTGCCGTTGCGCGTCTTCGAGATTGCCAATCCGGATTGGCGCCCGCTTGGTTGGGTGCACGGAGCCGCCGCGGTCGCGATTACCTTTGCGATCATTTATCTCATCGGCGGGGGGCGCTGGCTGCGTCACTTTGCGTTTCCGATTCTGTTTTTCTCAACGGCGGTGCCGTGGCCCTCGCCGATAGAGACACCGATTGTGCAAGGGTTGATGCGAGCTGTCGCGGCTGCCGCTGCCGAAACGGTTTCGTTGTTCGGCGTTCCCGCCGAGGTGCAGGGAAACCTGATCCGCCTCTCCAACGGTGTTGTCGGCGTGAATGAAGCCTGTAGCGGAGTCCGTTCGCTCCAGACATCGCTGATGATTGGCCTTCTTTTCGGCGAACTGAAACGGCTCTCTTTCGGGAGAAGGACTTTCCTGGTCCTGGCTGCGGTCACCATTGCCATGATCGCAAACTTCGGTCGCAGCTTGTTCCTGGTATCGATCGCGGCCAGGGAGAACATCGCCGCCGTTGGGAAATGGCACGACGCTGCTGGCTACGGAATTCTCCTGCTCGTCTTCGCCGGCACGATGTGGACGGCGTCTAAATTAGGAAGTAGAAATGCTAAAGTAGAAAATAAGAGCCCATCCCCGTCTTCCACTTTCCACTTTCTACCCTCTACTTTTTACTTTTCACTTTTCACCTGGCTTTTGCTCGTCGAGTTAGTGGCTGAAGGCTGGTATCGGGCGCACGAGCAGGCCATGGCGTCCACCCCAGGCTGGACCGTGCGGTGGCCGGAAAGCGCACCAGGTTTTCGTGAGATCCCGATTGATGAAGGTGTGCGCCAGACCTTGCGCTTCGATGACGGGCGCGAAGCCGTGTGGAATCTGAACCCCCCGCACGCGGAAGCACGCAACGCTTCAAGGTGTTATCTGTACTTTTTCCGTTGGAAACCGGGTGGCTCAAGCGTTGTCCGCGCCCGCGCCCATCGGCCCGATATCTGCCTGCCCAGCTCCGGCTGGAAGCCTATTCACGACAGCGGGACGCGCACCTACGCGGTTGGTGAGGGGCAGGCGCTCCCCTTTCGCCATGTCGATTTCGCGCTCTCGAATAGCACGGCAACCGCGCGCACATTTTTTTGTCTCCACGAAGACCGCCGCACTAACGAGACCCGATCCGATCTCCAGCTGGCCGCCGGTATTCAACCGGACTGGTCGTTCCCGGCGCGCTGGCGGGCCGTGCGCGAGGGCGTGCGCAACATGGGCCAGCAGGTGCTGGAGATCGTTATCCTCTCCACCGACCCAGTCCAGCGCGAGTCAACGGAAGCGGAATTTGCGCAGCTGCTGCCCCGGGTCATCCAGCCTAGTAACTCGCAGTAAGCGTGGGCCCCCGGAAGATCCGGCAGACATTTTGGATCGGGAAAGCAGGAAAGAGATCCGACGGATTAACAAGATTAGTTCCGATTCACGTGCTGATCAGCAGGCCGCCTCATAGAGGCGCGCTACAAGAAACGACCTGTAGCCACGGCTTTGCGAGACGTTAGGTTGCGCAACCGCTCTGGAAAAATCGCAGGCGAAACCTGATAACCAATAACTGATAGCCGATAAGGAATCTCTGATAACCACGGCGCAGCCCTTCACCTCAGTCGTAGTGGGTCCACATGCGAATAATCTTGATCGTCCGCTCTGCGCGATAGACTTGGTAGATTAAGCGGTGCTGAATGTTGATCCGGCGGGAAAATGCTCCAGCCAGATCGCCAATAAGTTTCTCGTACCGTGGCGGGGTTTGAAAAGGGTTCTTCCTCATTAGATCAAGAAGACGTTCCCACCTGCGGCTTAAGGTTCGAAGCTGCGATCCTTCTGGCGTCTTTCTGGGCTTGTTTGGTGAAAACAATTGACCAGCTCACCAGCCGGCCTTTTTGGATGCTTTCCTGAGCGACTCGGCTAATCCCTTGCGAATCGACTCTCGCATTCCCGGAATTGAAGTGAGATGGAGCGTCTCCTGAATGCTGCGCCAGTCTTCCTCTGAAACCAGCACGGCATTGCCACGTTTACCCGTGATCTGGATGGGCTCATGCGAGGCAGTCGCCTCATCCAGCAACTGGTAGAGTTTGGAGCGGGCCTGGGTTACGGGCAAAGAAGTCATTCTTTTCAGGAGCGTACGCAAACCCGAGCGCCCGTCAATTCTAGAAACCAGGAAGCTAAGAGATGAATTAGGAAAGCAGGAACGCAGGAAAGAGATCCGACAGGATTAACAAGATTAGTTCCGATTCACGTGCTGATCAGCAGGCCGCCTCATAGAGGCGCGGCTACAAGAAACGAGCTGTAGCCACGGCTCTGCGAGCCGTATCTGTGCGCCAGGGCGCGTCTGCGAGCCGTCTGTTTGGGGCGTCTCATAGAGACGCGGCTACAAGAACGCGTGCCTGTAGCCACGGCTCTGCGAGCCGTCTGTTAGGCAAGCGTTCTGGAAAAGTCGAATGCCTGCAAATATTTCTTGCAATTCAGGTGCAATTTGATCTAAAACGGTAGCGGTACCGAAGACGAATAGAGACCCAGTTACATGCCCCCAAAAGTTGACCCCTACGCCACTTCTCTGCACCGGCGCATCGATGCCGGCCTGCTCGTCTTTACGCTGGTTCTCATCGCTTTGCTGTTGTTACGTGCCTGACGAACGCCCCTCCCCTGTGCGAACGGCGACGATTAACCGATTACTTTTCACGCACCCGCGCTATTTGGTTGACCTTTTCGCTGAAATCCGCTCCAATGGGCGGGTTGATTTCTATCTGATGAATAACGCCTTGCCCTCTTCACGCTCAATGCGCCTGTCCAGGTGGGCCGTTGTCTGCGCGCTTCTTCTCACCCCGCTTGTGTACGCTGAGTTCGCGTCCTCGGCCCACGCTGCCGGAACGTTGGTGACGTACTTCAATTTCAACGATGGAAATCTCACTTACGATCCGCCTGGCAGCCGTCCATCGCAGATTACACCTAATAACGTCACTACTTCATTTGTCACTCCTGGCAGCACCTTGAACATAGCGCCTGGTGATCCCGTTACAGGCACTACAGGAAACAGTGCGTTGCGCCTCACTAGAACTGGCACGGATCCTCAGTACATTCAGTTTAGTTTTAGCACACTAGGTCTGGTCGACATTTCCCTGAGCTATGCGACACGCAGCGGTAGTAACGGCTTTACATCTGAGCAGCTGTTTTATAGCACTGATGGAACGAATTTTACTAGCTTCGGGAGCGTGACGGTCGCGCAAAACAACACCTTTTCGGTAAAGAGTTTTGACCTCTCTGCCATCAACGGCATCGAAAACCAAGCTAATGTCACCTTCCGAATTGTCCTCACGGGAGGCAATGGGACCGGGTCGAATTCCTTTACAGATTTTGATAACATTCAAGTGAACAGTGTTCCCGAGCCGGCAACTTTCGGCATCGCTGGACTTGCTTTACTTGGCCTTTGCTGGCAGCAACGAGGGCGACTAGCCGCAACCCGCGATCTCTTCAGGTTTCGTAGAGCGCCGTTATAACTCCGTCTTGGGCGGTTGTCGGCGAAAGTTGCATCGTGGCGCGGTCAACTCGCCGGTCCCCCGCCGAAGGGCCGGATCTCGATCTCACCCCGCCCGAGGAACGGCGCGCGAAAATCATTCGTCGCCGAATTGTTGTCGCGGGAATTTTCACAGGGCTTCTTTTGCTACTCTGTTGGTGTGGAACTCGCCCGGCAAGCCATGCGATCAAAGCCTGGCACGCGCGCAGATTGGTGCGCGAAGCGTCTGGCGCAATCGAGAAGAGCGACTGGAAAGAAGCGTCAGCGAAATTTCAGGATGCTTATCAGCTGAATCCTGGCGAAGTCAACGTTTGGCGCGCGATCGCGCGTCTGCTTTGGCGAACGGGCCAAAACCAAGCCTCGCTGGAATGGTGGGGAAAAGTTGAACAGGCTGGTCAGCTTACAGTACAGGATCGCCGCGATTATGCCGCCTGCGCGCTGGCCGGTAGTGAGCTGACACGGGCGCAGAGCCAGATCGATTCACTTCTAGCACGATCGGCGAGCCGCGAACCAGCGGACAATCTGCTCGCGGGTCAGTTAGCCGCTCGCACGGGCGACGGAGCACTGACGCTGGATTATGCGCAGCGCACGCTCAGCGACAGTCGCGCAAATCCTAACGAGATATTGTCTGGTGCAATCCTGGCGATCTCTGTCACCGCGCCGGACTCCCCGCCCTACGGAGACGCTTGGAAACACATCGAAAGTCTCGCGCGCGATCCCGTCAATCCCATGTCCCTCGATGCGCTGACATTTTTCGCCCTACATCAAGCCACGCGGACCCCGGCTGCTGAGTTGGAGAAGACCACGTTGTCACTCGCTGGAGGGACGGCGGCGCCAATCCAGACCACGTTATCTCCGGCCGAAGTAGCCAAGCGACTGGAGAGTCATCCCAAGGCGCGACCGGTTCATCAGCTTCTCGCTATGGAGCTGCGCGCCCGCCAAGACTCGTCACGTGGTAATCAACTGCTGGACGAGGCAGTGCAACGTTTTCGCGGCGGAGATGATGAGACGCTGGTCGCATTGGGCAGCTGGCTTTACCGGCAGGGCCGCTTCGACACGCTGCTCAGCATTGTTCCGCTCGATCGCGCGCTCCACCGGCGCGATCTTTATCTTCAACATCTCGATGCCTTGGGCGCCCTCGGCCGGTTCAGCGAAGTTTCCGACCTGCTCTCGAAAGATCGTTTCAACCTGGATGAAGTTTCCAAGCACATGTATCTGGCGGCGGCAAAAAAACAGCTCGGCGAGACGGCCGCGACTATCAATGAATGGCAGCGCGCGCTGCAGGCTGCGGGCGATTCCGAGAAATGCATCATGGTAGGAGCGTTTGCCGAGCGCGCCGGCGCAACCGAAATTGCAAACTCGGCCTACGCCAGGGCGATTCTGATCGCGCCAAAAATGCAGGCTGGCTATGCTGCGCAATTGCGGGTGTTGGAGCAGCTTGGCAGAACGGCCGAGGCACGCTCGATCGCGGCCAGGATGATTGAGCTTTGGCCCAGCGATAACGCCGCGCATTTGGAGGAAGTGTACCTGGGCCTGCTCCAGAGTAGTTCGCAAATGGATGCCGAACGAGCCGAACGCGAAGCTGAAATCGCGGTGCTAGCGAGACCCGGTGATTGGAACGCTCGAAAAATTCTAGGGCTGGCACGTTTGAAATTGGGAAAACTGCCGCAGGCGCTGGAGGTATTCAGACATGTGCGAGTAAGCGGGAACGAGCCTCCCGGAGTGTTGGCCGTGCGCGCAGCGATTCTTTTCGCCAGCGGTTATAAGAATGAAGCAGGCGGTGACGCAAAAAATCTCGCCGCTGAGCATCTATTGCCGGAAGAGCGCGCGCTGCTGAGCAACCTTACGGCCGATTAACGTTTGTGGCGGCACGATCACGAGGAACTCTTCGTCGCGCTTTTGCGACTGGGTTTGTAGCCGCCGCGCTTGTAGCCGCGCCTCTATGAGGCGCGCCCTCCGCTTAAAACAACCAACGTCGATTTGGCGCGTCTCATAGAGACGCGGCTACAGCAGAATCACGGCTGCGCCGGTCGCGGCGTATAGCACTGCGAGTAAGTAGCATGTCGCGAATGTGAATTGATGTGAACAAGTTTTTTCACGAAAAAGCTTGAAGTGATTTTTTGCGCGAACAACTGTTCGAAGAGATCCCCTCTCGAACAATGCGCGCCCCCCGTTTCGCCCCGTTTTCAGTTGGTGGGCAGCTGAGCCGTCTCCCATTTTGCGTCACATTTATTGTTCCGTCGAGCCTGGGCCCGGCTACAGAAAACATGAACCAAGCGGGGGCGCTGGCCCCCCGAAGGGTGGTTCTTCACGCAACGAAAAACCGAAAGAGGGGCAAATTAGCCGCCTTGGTTTCCTGCGTTGGCATATCTCTTCTATCCGTTTGCGAAGTCGACGCCCAGGTCACTCTTACCGGAACAAGTTATTCGCAAGATTTTGATTCCATTGGCTCGGGCTTGCCAACTGGATGGACGGGGAGAACGAGTGCCTCTGCCACCTCAATCGGCACCGTAGCGACCTTTGCTGCCGCCAAGACAAACTGGCCAGATACCACTGGCCAATTTGCGAATTACTCGTCCAACAACATCGCCAGCAGTTCCAGCAGCGGAACTCAGGACGCCAACACAAACCGGGCGTTTGGTGTTCGCCAAATCGGGAGTGGCAGCTTCGATCCTGGTGCAGCATTCACGCTTCAGATCGCGAACACTTCCAATCTGACAAACTTCACCATGGACTTTGATTTGATGACGCTCAGTAATCAGACTCGCACGACAACTTATACGATCCGTTATGGTCTCGGATCTTCGCCGACCAGTTTTACGACTCTGGGGACTTATACGTCCGGAACGTTTACGGACACTCACTTTTCATTCAATTCGATAGACCTAGCGGGGATAGAGAACCAGAACCAAAATGTTTGGATCCAAGTTGTCGCGCTTACCGCCAGCACTGGGTCGGGTTCTCGAGATACCGTAGCGATCGATGATTTCTCTTTGACGTACTCTCCGGTGCCTGAGCCAGCGAGCTTCGCCGCAGGTGCGCTCGCACTCCTCGCTATATTCTGGCAGCAACGACGGCGATTGAATTTACTTTCGCGGTCACGCAGCACGTAACAATCATCGAGGACGACCAAGTCGGCGGTGCCCGACTGTTCATGAAGAGTGAAATTTCCGTATGGCTTTGGCGCTCCGATCAGCGGTAAGTCAGGACAACTTTGACCTGACGCCGCCTGAAGTACGAAGAGCGCGTCGGATCCGTCAATGGCTGCTTCTATTCTCGCCGCTGATCGTGGGGTTGATTGCAGTGCTGGTTCTTACGGCCCCTCCGGCTATCCGTGCGATTAAAGGATGGCATTCTCGCAGGCTGGCGCAACAGGCGTTCATCTTACTCGGGCAAGAGCGTTGGAATGAAGCCGGGGCAAAGGCTCGCGACGCATATCAACTAAGCGTCAATGAACCTCAGACTTGGCGGGCCATCGCACGCTTTCTTTCCCGAGGCGGACAAAATGCCAATGCATTGGAATGGTGGAGCAAACTCCAAAATTCAAATCGTCTTACACTAGAAGACCGTCGCGATTACGCTGCGGCTGCACTCGCAGCGGGAGAAACGACATTAGCAGAAGCGCAAATCAAGGTACTGCTTGCACAAAGAAGCGGAGTTTCGGAGCGAGACATCTTATTGAATTCTCAACTGGCAGCGCAAAGTGGAGATGTCATTGCTGCCTTGGATGGTGTGCAGCAGTCGATGGTTAAGGGCCATCTTCATCCCCGAGACCTCTTGGACAGTGCGGTTCTCGTTTTTGCCATCGCCCCCATAGAAGCGCCTGCTTACGCGGAGGCGTGGGCAAGGTTAGTCCGTCCAGCTCGCGATCCGACAAATCCGGTTTCACTTGATGCGCTCGTGTTACTCGCGCGGCATCCATCGCCTCTCAAGGCAACCACAGATCAACTCCAGGGCAGAGCAATTAATACCGGATCGCCCGCTATCATGCCACCTGAAGAGATAGCAGTCGCTTTGGAAAAACATCCCAAAGCTCGGCCTTACCATCAGATGCTCGCAGTCGAACTCCGCGCGCGCCAAAAGCCGGAGAAGGAAGCGGAGTATATGACAATGGCGATAGGGCGCTTCGCTAACGGCGATGATGATGCAGTGGCCGCGCTCGCCACCTGGCTGCAATCGCACAAACAATATGAAGCGGCTCTCCAAGTCCTACCCTTGAATCGGGCGCTGCAAAGGCGAGACCTGTTCCTCCAATACCTCGATGCACTCGCGATGCTCGGCCGGTGGCGAGAGATATCGGTTCTCTTAACCAGCGATCGTTTCCCCTTGGATTCGATATCTCAGCATATGTACCTGGCATCCGCGCGCACGTATCTGGGAGAGTCGGCGGCGGCAGCGAATGAGTGGCAGCGTGCGCTGGGAGCTGCGGATACTCCGGAGAAGTGCCTCACACTCGGCGCCTACGCCGAGCGCGGAAGAGCATGGCAGACTGCTGATGCCGCCTATATTCGAGCGGTTACATTCGCGCCGAACAATCGTTCGATCCGCGCGAGACAACTTCGGGCCGCGGAGCTGTCAGGTCAGACGTTGAAAGCAGCAGTGGTGGCAGCAGACATCGTTCAGAAATGGCCTGCCGACGAGATGGCCCGCGATGAGGCCGCCTATCTGCGATTGTTGCTCGGCGTTTCTGGTGCCCCCGTCGAAACCATCCTCAGAGAGGCCGAAGCCTTTGCCCTAAGAGAACCCTGGAATTGGAATGCGCGAAGGACTCAGGCACTGGCGTGCCTTCGTTTAGGTCGGATATCGGCCGCGTTAGATGCATTCTCCGCACGAAGGCCAACTGGAGCCGAACCAGCGGGAGCGTTGGCCGTCTGGGCAGTGGCGATGGGAGCGAATGGCTGGAAAGACGACGCGGCGATCGCTGCAGAAAATCTCGCAGGGGCATCCCTATTGCCAGAAGAGCGCGCTCTTATTGCACCGCTGCTCGGCGCGGAAACAGAAATAGGCATGGGCAAAGCCAGCAACTGACATCCGGGGCGCTGATGCTCCTCGGTGCGCTTCTTCGTGGGCGTCACTTCCGTTTCCCCTTTATCGCATTTTCTCGCATTTTGCGATGAATCAAGCGTAAGCATTTGACTCAGTCCTGTTAACGATTAACGCATAACGAATAACGAAATGCGCTTCCAAGGCGCATTTCGCATTGACATTCTGCCCTGAAATTGATGGGATTAGGCGCTGCGGTCGGGACCGCAGTGAGGTTCTTTGTTAGGTAGGCTCGATCGGTTACGGCGGCAATTCTCCCTTTCTGCCCCAATGGGAGAAACAGTCAATTTGACTGGCTGCTGTCCGGTCGAGCTTTTTTTCTCGGCGCTGCGCGCCGAGTTATTCGTTATTGGTTAATCGTTTTCAGGGGCGCGCGGCGCTAGCGCACGGGTTATCAGTTATTGGTTAATCGTCCTTAGGAAAGGCGTCTTGGAGGGACGGCAGAAATCCACCCCATCAGGATTCCTGCGTTCACGCTTTCCTAATTCACCTTCTACGGCGGATACGAGCAGGGAAGAGGAAGATATCTAATGAGGAAAGCAGGAACTCAGGAAAAAGCGGGCAGCAAGACTTGCTGAAATCTCCCCTCCGCCAACCAGAAGGTCAGGGCGCGCGCTGACCGCAAGACGGCGCCGCAGGCGTCGCTGCGCCGGAACCGCTGGCCTGCGAGCCTTGTGAGCCAACGTGCAAAAAGTGCCCCTCGCAGAGGCGCGGCTACAGAAACGCATCTGAGCGATGAGCGCCACGACGCTACCGTCAGTGCCTGAATTTCTAATTCCTAACGGTTACTTTCTCATTATCCTCTCCGGTTTATGCCGTACAAAGACATCACGCCGCCCGCCGGGGAAACCATCACACGAGCAGAGAAACTCAATGTGCCGGATCGACCGGTGATTCCCTTCATTCGTGGCGATGGCACCGGGCCGGACATCTGGGCCGCGAGTGTGCGCGTGTTCGATGAAGCGGTGAAAAAGGCGTATGCCGGCAAGAAAAACATCGCCTGGTTCGAGGTCTTCGCCGGGCAGTCCGCCAAGGACAAGTTCGATAGCTGGCTGCCGGACGATACGGTGCAGGCGTTCCGACATTACCTGGTCGGCATTAAAGGACCGCTAACGACTCCTGTTGGCGGCGGCATTCGCTCGCTTAACGTGGCACTACGGCAGTTGCTCGATCTCTATGTCTGCCTCCGCCCGGTGCAATATTTCAAAGGCGTCCCCTCACCCGTGAAACATCCGGAGAAGGTGGACATGGTCATCTTTCGTGAGAACACGGAAGATATCTATGCCGGGATCGAATATGCCGCCGGAACGGATGACGCAAAGAAGTTGCTCGGCTTCCTGCAAAAGGAATTTCCTAAAGCATTCGACAAGGTCCGGTTCGGCACGGAAGAAAAGGCGCGGGAGTTTTGGGCGGCGGTCGGGGCAAAGGATTTCCCGAGCGACGTGCGTGTCGGCATCGGAATAAAACCCGTTAGCTACTCCGGGAGCGTGCGCCTGATTCATAGCGCCATTTCTTACGCCATCCAGAACAAGCGCAAGAGCGTGACCATGGTGCACAAGGGCAATATCATGAAGTTCACCGAAGGCGCCTTTCGTGATTGGGGCTACGAGATTGCCAAACAATTTTTCGGCGCGGAAGAGATCGATGGCGGGCCGTGGTGCCGGATTCCCGATGGCAAACCGGGCGCCGGCATTGTCATTAAGGACGCCATCGCGGATATCACCCTGCAACAGGTGCTGACGCGACCGGAGGACTTCGATGTCATCGCGACCTTGAACCTGAACGGCGACTACCTGAGCGACGCGCTCGCCGCGCAAGTGGGCGGAATTGGGATCGCGCCCGGCGGGAATATTAACTACATCACCGGTCACGCCGTTTTTGAAGCGACGCACGGCACGGCGCCGAAGTATGCCAACCAGGACAAGGTCAATCCCGGTTCGGTCATCCTATCGGGCGAGATGATGTTCCGATACATGGGCTGGACGGAAGCGGCCGATCTCATCCTGAAAGGATTGAATGGAGCCATCACGAGTAAACGCGTGACCTACGATTTCGCGCGGTTGATGGAGGGCGCGACCGAAATCAAATGCTCGGAGTTCGGCGACAACGTGATCGAACACATGTAACGCGGCAGCCAGGAGATGAATTAGGAAAGCAGGAACGCAGGAAGTCTGAAGGCAATCTGCAGGAGCGCAGGGAAAGAATGTTTTTGAATCTGGAGGCGAGGAACTCAGGAGATGGATTAGGAAAGCAGGAACGCAGGAAGTCTGAAACTGCAATGCGCAGGAGCGCAGGGAAAGAATGTTTTTGAATCTGCGGGCGGGGAACTCAGGAGATGGATTAGGAAAGCAGGAACACAGGAAGCCTGAAAGCAATCTGCAGGAGCGCAGAAAAAGCATCTTTTGAATCTGGAAACCAGGTCGAAGACTCGCCGTAGAGAGAAATTAGGAGATGAATAAGGAAAGCAGGAACGCAGGAAAAATACATTCAAGAACGAAAAGCGAGTATGGTCGGACAAGATTTACCGGATGGTTTCGGAGCTTTCAGCAATCATTCCCGGACATCTCGAGCGCGCTGAATTCCGATGTCATTTCAGTCCATCTTTCCTGAGTTCCTGCTTTCCTAATTAGCTGTTCCCGGCAGTGCGTCCCGGTTGCGCGCGAAGGGATTGAAGTTGGTATTGCGATCGAAGACGTCGATGCTTTCGGCGCGTTTTAAGGCATTGACGACAATGTAGGTGAACGGGATGGCGAGGAATTCGTAGAGGACTTTAAAGGTGTAGCCCCAGAAGATGAGGCTGCCGATGGTCGACCATGGCGCGTAGCCTACGAAGGCAATGAGCATGATGGTGATGGTGTCGACGAACTGGCCGGTAATAGTGGAGCCGACGAAGCGCGACCAGAGCCATTTGCCGTCGGTCCAGAGTTTCATTTTGGCCAGGGTGTAGGAGTTGGTGAATTCGCCAGCCCAGAAAGCGATGAGACTGCCGATGACGAATCGCGGCACGGTGTAGAAGACCGATTCAAAGGCACGCTGGTTGGTGAATTCGGGAGCCGCCGGGAACCAGGTAACGAAGACGCCCATCAAGGTCATGATGATGTTGGCGAAGAAGGCGAGCCAGATGGCACGACGGGAGGCGCCGTAGCCGTAAACTTCGGTGAAGACATCGGCGAAGATGTAGGTGAGCGGGAAGAGCAGTTGCGCGCCGCTGACGTGCGGGATGTAGCCAAAGATTTTGATAAAAGGGATGACGCAAATTTTTTGACCGACCAGATTCGAGATGAGCAGAATGACGACGAAGATGTGAACGAGCAGGTCGTAATAACGAAAGCTGCTCAGGCGAGTGTCACGCGCGGTGAGACGCCGGATAATTGCGCGAGCCATTCAGATGACAGGATTAACAGGATTAGCCCGATTGAGGGAAGGATTTCGGGGAACGGTTCAATTGTAGGGGAAGCTGGCAGATTCCCCTACAGCGGCCGCAGATAGTCAAAGTTAACGATTCCGCCGCTTTCGCGAGACACAAATCTGCGTTAGCTGAGTCCGGTATGGATTCGCTCTGGCCGCGTTTTCAGAAGTATTTTCTCCGCTACGAAGAGATCGGCTTCGGCGTGGACATCAGCCGAATGCGCTTTGGCGATGATTTCTTCGCCTCGATGAAGGAGCGGACCGGCAAGGCCTTCAGCGAAATGCATGAGCTCGAGTCGGGTGCCCTTGCCAACGGAAGCGAGAAGCGCATGGTCGGCCATTATTGGTTGCGCGACGCCAAACTAGTGCCGACTCCGGAACTGCGCCGTGAGATCGAGGAGACGAACGCGCGCATCAAGCGGTTCACCAGCGACGTGCACGGCGGTGTCATCGGCACCGTGCAATCGAAATTCCAGCACCTTCTGCTCATCGGCATCGGCGGCTCCGCTCTGGGTCCGCAATTTGTCGCCGAGGCGCTCACCCACGGCGGCGCTTCCATGAAGGCCTTCTTTTTCGATAACACCGACCCGGAGGGCTTCGATCGCATCTGGGAACAACTGGATAACGCCCTGCGTGAAACGCTTGTGGTCGTGATCTCAAAGTCAGGTGGAACGAAAGAAACGCGCAACGGCATGGTGGAAGCGGAAAAGCATTTTAGCGAATGTGGGATTGATTTTTCCAAGCATGCCGTGGCGGTAACTGGCGTCGGCAGCGAGCTTGATAAGCACGCGGAGACGAACGGATGGGTGGCGCGTTTTCCCATGCACGACTGGGTAGGCGGGCGATCCTCGGTCATGAGCGCGGTCGGGCTTCTGCCGATGGCGCTGCTTGGTTTCGATATCGATCAATTTCTTGCAGGCGCGGCGGCAATGGACCGGCTGACGCGAAGCGAGAACGCAGAAAAGAACGGAGCAATGCTGCTGGCGTTGATGTGGTTCTTTGCCGGCGACGGGCGCGGGAAGAAGGACATGGTCATTCTCCCTTATAAAGATCGGCTGGCGCTTTTCAGCCGATATCTGCAGCAGCTGGTGATGGAATCGTTAGGAAAGGAAAAAGACCGCGATGGACAAGTCGTGCACCAGGGCATCGCGGTTTACGGAAATAAAGGTTCGACCGATCAGCACGCCTACGTGCAGCAACTGCGCGATGGCGTAGCAAACTTTTTCGTCACTTTCATCGAAGTCGCGCGCGATAGAAAAGGGCCGGCGGTAAAGGTGGAGAATGATTTCACGAGTGGTGATTATCTTCACGGGTTCCTGCGCGGAACGCGCAAGGCACTTTACGAGAATGAACGCGACTCGATCACCGTCACCATGGCGCGCGTGGATGAATTTTCGGTGGGCGCGCTGATCGCGCTCTACGAACGCGCGGTCGGTTTCTATGGATCGCTCGTGAACGTGAACGCGTACGATCAGCCTGGCGTGGAAGCGGGGAAGAAAGCGGCAACGGAGTTGCTGCAATTGCAGACGCAAGTGCGCGCGCAACTGAATAACTTGCCCCAGACTGCCGACGAATTAGCGAGCGTATTAGCGGCGGATGCGGAGGCAATTTATCACGTGTTGGAACACCTTTGCGCTAATGATCCGGCGGTGAACTTGGAACGCGGCGACGAGGTTGCGCGAGACAAATTTTCTCTGAGGTGAATGCGGAGCCATCAGCCGGGGAAAGCGATGCGGAAACGATCCGCTGGGAAAATTTCGTGAAGTTCGTGCGCCAGCTCAGTCATGATTTGCGCAATCAGTTGAACGCGGCCGAGCTGCAGTCGGCGTTGATCGGCGAGCTCACGACCGAGCCGCAGTTGAAGCCGGAAGTTTTACGCCTGCGCCAGCTTATTTCCCACCTCGGCGGAACTCTGCAGCATCTGGCGGTGGCGGTGACCGCGCCACAACCGACCCGGCTGCCTTATGCGGCGAAGGATTTAATGGGCGACTTGCAGAAAAAAATCGCGCGCGAGTTTCCCGATCAATCAGAGCGAGTGAATTGGGAAGTCTCATTGAACGGCGCGATGCTGGATATTGATCCGAGTCTGATCGGATGGGCCGCGACGGAGTTATTCGATAATGCTTTTCGGCACAACGGCAGCAGCACGCCAGTTTCGGCTCATGGGCGGGAGAAGAACGGGCAGTTCATTTTCGCGTTGCATGAGCCAAAAACAGAGAAGGTCGATCCGGCAAAATGGAACGAACCTCTCAGCGCGATGACGCATGGACATTACGGTCTTGGTCTGCGCCGGGCGCGGGCGATCATGGCCGCGCATGGGGGCGAGCTCACCAGCGAATGGAATGCGGATTCTTCCACATTAACCAGTCGTATGATTCTTCCGATGTCGTCGGCGGAAGCGCCCGCTGCGGCTGAGGACTCCGAAAGCGTTCGCGAGCAAGGCCAGCGGCAGCTACAACCCCGAAAGCGTTCGGGGCTACAACAAATCGAGCTGAGCTGATACAATCGCGCCCCGTGAAAACGACCGCTGAAACGCGCCGCATTCTCGTCGTCGACGATGAACGTCCGATCCTGATGACGCTGGAGGCGTTGCTCGGCCGGCACGGCTACCGAACCGAGACGGCCGCGACGGCGGCACTGGGGTTGCGCGCGATGAAGGCTAATCCGGCGGGACTGGTGCTGCTCGACCTGCAGCTGCCTGACGCCGACGGTTTGGAAACGCTGGAGCAGATCAAACGGGATTTTCCAGAAGCGCAGGTGATCATTTTGACGGCGCACGATTCGTTGAATAACGCGATCGAGTCGATCAAGCGCGGCGCTTTTCATTTCATCAGCAAACCGTATGCGCCGGAAGAATTGCTCAGCCTGGTGGACAAGGCGCTGGAGAAACGGGCGCTTCTGCGGGAGACGCAGGCACTGCGGGAGAAAGCGCAGGAACTGGAGAAGCGGCTGGAGCGAGCGGAGACGCGACTGGCGCCGGTTTTCAAAAGCAAGGTCATGCAGGAGATGGAAGACCTCATCAGCGCGATGGCGCCGTCGGATGCAAATGTGCTCATCACGGGTGAGAGCGGCGTGGGCAAGGAAATCGTAGCTAACGAGATTTATTCGAAAAGCCGGCGCGCGGGCAAACCGCTGGTGAAGTTGAACTGCGCCGCCTTTCCGCAAACGATGATCGAGTCGGAATTGTTTGGGTATGTGAGAGGCGCATTCACCGGTGCGACGAACGATTTTCCGGGAATGATCGCGGAGGCGAGCGGCGGAACACTTTTCCTGGATGAGATTTCGGAAATGCCGACCGAATTGCAGACGCGTTTTCTGCGAGTCCTGCAGGAGCGGGAATACCGCCCGCTGGGCAGCACGCGCACGTTGAAGGCGGATTTTCGCGTGATCACGGCGACGAACCGTCCCATCGCGCAGGCGTTGGCCGAGAACAGGCTGCGTTCGGATTTGTATTACCGGATCAACACGTTTCAGATCGAGGTGCCGCCCTTGCGGGAGCGGAAGGAAGATATTCCGCCGCTGGTGACGACGTTCGTGCAACGGTTCGCGGCGCTGTTGGGGAAACCGGAGCCGACGATCTCGCCGGATGCATTTGGCAAGCTGCTCGAATACGCCTGGCCGGGCAACGTGCGCGAGTTGCAGAATGCGATCGAGTACGCCGTCGTGCTGGCGCGGCATGGCAACGTCGGGATCAAGGAGTTGCCGGCGGAAATTCAGTTGCCGGCGGCGCTGCAAAAAAACGGTCGTGGATTACCGTCGAAAGCGGGCGGCGTGTCGAGTCTCGACGCGGTGGAACGGGAGGCAATTCTGCAAGCGCTGGCGCAGACGCATGGCAACAAGAAGAAGGCAGCAGAGTTGCTCGGGATCCAGCGGCCAACGTTATATAACAAGATCAAGCGCTACGCCATCGAGGTCTGAAGGAACGGGGGGGATTCCGAGCGCAGCTCGCGTAGTCGGGGAATACCGCTGCGCTACCTTAACGCTAACTTCCACGGGATCCCTCGACTGCGCTGGGGATGACGGAGATTTGGGTTGCGCGTAAGTTGGTCGAAGAATGTCGCGGCATCTTGAAAAAATCCTCGCTCATGCCGAGCGCGATCTCGCTTCCACCGGCGCGCAGCGGCCGCGGGATGTGCTGCCGATTTACCAAAAGTTCCTGAAGATCGAAGAGCACCGCTTGCGATTACGGCAGCAGGCGGGGGACGGCGGCCGTGAAGTCTGCGCGCGCCGCATCGATCTCGTTGACGTGCTTCTGCGTCATGTTTTTGCCGCCGCCAACCGCGCCGTCGAGAAAACCATGCCGCGCCTGGCGCTGATCGCGCTCGGTGGATACGGACGGGGCGAGCTCAATCCCTTCAGCGACGTCGACGTCATGTTCCTGCATGGGGAAAGCGGAGTTTCCGATGCCACCAGCCAGGTCGTGGAACAGGTGTTGTATTTTCTCTGGGACATCGGGTTTAAGGTAGGACATTCGACGCGCTCCATTCGCGAAGCGATCACGGCGGCGAACGCTGATATGCCGACGAAGACAGCGATGCTGGAGTCGCGCCTTGTTGCCGGAGACAGCGACCTGGCACAGAAATTCCGGCAGCAGTTTCGCGCGCGCTGCGTGGCGGGGCGTGAGCGCGAATACATCAACGCCCGGATGCACGATCAACAGGCGCGCCACGCCAAATTCGGCAACAGCGTTTACCTGCAAGAGCCGAATCTGAAAAACGGCTGCGGCGGTCTGCGCGATTACCAGAATCTTCTCTGGATCACGTTTTTCAAAGAGGGAAGCCTCACCACCACCCATTTGGTGGGGAAAGATTGGTTGAGCGAGCCTGATCGGCGTCGCATCGAAGCGGCCTATGACTTTTTGCTGCGAGTGCGCACGGAGCTGCACTACCTGAGCAATCGAGCCAACGACGTGCTGCACCTGAATCTCCAGGAGGCGATGGCGACGCGACTGGCTTACCCACCGACACGCGGGCTGCTGCGGAGCGAGGCCTTCATGAAAGACGTCTACGCGCATAACCGGAATATTTTTCGCGTGACGGAACGCATCACTGAACAGTTTGCCAGCGGCTATTCCTCTGCGAACACGCGATCGCTCTTTTCCTTTCTGCCGCGGGTAAAGCGACCGGTGGAAACGATCAACGGTTTTCTGATCGAGGATGGACAACTCGATGTGAGCCGGCGCGATTTGTTCCCAACCGATCCGGTGGAAATGATGCGCGCGATCGAGCTGGCGCAGGAGCGGCGGCTCGAGCCAAGCCCGCAGTTGGCTGATATTTTCAGCCGCAAGATTGGCCTGATTACGCCGACGTTTCGTTATGCCAAAGGGCCGCGCGAAATTTTTCGCCGCGTCCTTTCGCGTAAAGGCGCTGTCGCGCGAGCGCTGCGTTTGATGCACCGGCTCAATTTTCTGGGGCAGTACATTCCCGAGTTCGGCCAGCTTACCTGCCTAGTGCAGCACGAGTTCTTCCATCGTTACACCGCGGACGAACATACGCTGGTGTGCATCGATAAACTGGATGCGCTGCCGACGACGGAAAATCTGAAGTTGATGCAATATCGAAAACTCTTCGAGGAAATGCGCGATCCGTTCGTGCTTTATCTTGCGCTACTGTTGCATGACACGGGGAAGGCGGTGGGAGCGCGGCCGCATTCGGAAGCGAGCGCGGTTTTCGCGCAGCGCGTGGCGCGCCGGCTACAGCTCACACCGGAGGAGCGCAAGATGCTCATCCTGCTGGTCGACCATCACGTCACGCTCTCGAACGTGGCCCAGCGCCGCAACATCGATGATCCGGCGACGGTAGGGGAGTTCGCCGCCAGCGTGAAGAACCAGATGAACCTCGACGCGCTCATGCTGCTGACGCTGGCGGATGGCCAGGGCACGAGTGATGACCGGTGGTCGGACTGGAAGGAAACGCTGGTGTGGCAACTTTATCGCGCCACCACTCAATATCTGGCGGACCGGCAGGCGTTTTATCAACGCGTCGAAACAATGCGCCGCGCCCGCGAGATGTCGGTGACGGAGCGACTCGGACCGGACTACGCGGAGGAAATTGAAGCGCACTTTGAGTTCATGCCGGACCATTACTTTCGCGCGTTCGAAGCACGTGAAATCGTGGCGCACGTAGAGTTATTTCGGCGCTTTTACCGAGCGAGCTGTTTTGGGTCGACGCCGCTCGCGCCCGTCATAAGCTGGGAAGCGCTTGCGGAAAAAGGGCACACCGTGCTGACGCTGTGCACGTGGGATCGGCAGCAATTGCTCTCAAAAATCGCCGGGGCCATTTCGCTCGTGCCGCTGAACATTCTGGGCGCGGATATTTTTACCCGCGGCGACAACGTTGCCCTGGACGTGTTTCGCATTTGCGATCTGCACGGGCGCGCGGTCACGAATGAAAGCGACATGGCCCTGGTGGAGGCAACGTTGAAGAAAGCGCTCGAGGTGGAAGCATTCGATCTCACCGCGCCGCTGCAACATGCGCGACAGCAAAGCCGCCGGCGCGTCACCGCCGATTTGGACTTCTCGTCGCAGATCAGCATCGACAACGAGGCTGATCCACATTTCACTCTGGTGGAGATCCAAACGCCGGACCGCATCGGATTGCTGCACGATTTGCTTCAGTGTTTCAGCCGCAATGAAGTCGACATCGCCTTGTCTCGCGTCAGCACCGAAGGCGGCGCGGCCATCGACACGTTTTATGTGACCGACCGCCGCACACGCGGTAAATTGAGCGGGGCGCAGCGCATCACCTCGCTTCACGAGGAGCTTTCTCTGATTCGCTAATAGGAACGGGCTCTGTCCCGTCCGCTATTTCCGGAGGCGTCGGCTAAAATTCTGGACGACACTCGCCGCGGTGAGGAGATGCCGTCGTCCCTCCAATCAATCGCTGGCGCGACGAACGCCGGTGCTTAGAGTCCACGCTCATGAACGTGCTCATTCTCGCCGCGGGATATGCGACGCGGCTTCATCCGCTGACTTTGAACAAGGCGAAACCGCTCCTCGACGTCGCGGGCAAGCCGATGATCGCATGGGTAGTGGATAACCTGCGCGGAGTCGAGGGGATCGAGACGATCTACATTGTTACAAATTCAAAATTCGCCGGCGCTTTCGAGACGTGGACGAAAGAGTATGAGGCTTCTCATCCCGAATTTCATTTCAAGATTGTCAACGACCGCTCGACGAGCGACGACGATAAACTGGGCGCGATCGGCGACATCAATCTTGTGCTGACGCGCGAGCAGATTGGCGCAACCGACCTGCTCATCGTGGCGGGAGATAATTTGTTCAGCGAGTCGCTGATCGATTTTGTGAAACAGGCGCGAGAGAGCGAAGCGGCGGTGGCGGTCTACGATGTGGGTGACCTCGAGGAGATTCGCAAGTACAACAACCTGGAGACGGACGAGAACGGCATCATCACCGGCTTTGAGGAGAAGCCGAAGAAACCAGCGAACACGCTGACGGCGATCGCGCTTTATTATTACTCGGCCAAGGTACTGTCGGACTTCACCACGTATATCGCGGCGGGAAATAATCCCGACCAGCCGGGCCGTTTCATACAGTGGCTCTACACGCGCAAGCCGGTCAAAACGGTGAAGATTTCCGGGACGTGGTTCGATGTCGGAAGCAAGGAGACGCTGGAGGAAGCGAACAAAATTTTCGCGCAATTCGCTCCATCGACACGGTCATCCTGAGCCGCGCAGCCAAAGCCCACCGAAGGACCTCTCGAATCTCCGAAGGCGCGTGATAATTTGTGAGGTCCGTCGCGTTGCTCGGGATGACAGGCGCCGGCTCAGGATAACCTCCCGCGCGTTCAAAAGGATCCCGCGGAAGTCACCTGACTTGGTTGAAAACCTTTAAGGCGTGCAGCCTGTCATTCCGAGCGCAGTCGAGGAATCTCTCGCTATTCTCCGAAGCGTAATCAGAGATATCTCGACTTCGCTCGACATGACAAAAGGCAAAAGGGGATAGCGCAGGACGAGGATTCCAGCTTTTCAACAATGCCAGGTTTCCTTGAAGCCTGGGCAGCGGGATCCTCGACTTCGCTCGGGATGACAGGCGGATTAAGCGCAGCGAGAACAGCCGGCACGACGAACTACTTCAATCGCCCTTCGTCGAACTCGATCAGATCGAAATAAGTTTTGATGTCTTTGCGCTCTTCGCCGCCGGCTTCTTTAAGGAAATGGACAAAACGGGCGCGCTTGGCCGCGGTGTCGGGATGCCGTGAAACCATTTCCTGGTTCCAATGCTCGATCGCATCGGCGGAATGTTTCGCTCCGTTGCGCTCGACCCAATCCAAAATTTTCGCATCGTCATCGAAGCGATTGGCCATTTTCTCAAACTCGTCACCATCGAGTTTCAGAAATGCGAGCAGATGTTTGTCGAAGCCAACGGTCTTGTAGTTGTAGCCGTTGAGCAATCCTTTGCGGTGCAGCCGGGCTTTGTCGATCAGCCGCGGCAAATGCACGAACCCGCCGAGTTTTTCGTAAGGACTGCGCGGTCGCAGTTTCTGCATTAATGCGATTTACGTGACGGGCAGCGGTTGAGCAAGCGACACGGCGGCCGTTTCAAATTTTTTCGCGGTCGTTTCCGCCGGTAACAACTCCGCCTGCTGCAAATGAGCTTTTCCGATGATGAGGGCACCGGAATAGAGCCCGCCTTTTTCCACGTTGATTGCTTTGGCCGTAACGTTGCCCTCGAGGACGCCGTGCTTGCGAATCGTGACCTGGCCTTCGGCGATGATCTCGCCCGACATGCGGCCGCGAATTTCGATGTTGCCCACGCGCAGCCGCTGGTAAAACTGCACCTCGCGCCGTTTCTCGATGATGACCTCATGCGCAGAAAGTCGCGCCGGAATTTTACCGGAGACATCGATGATGGCACGCTCGGAGCAATGAAGGTTCCCGCGCAAACGTCCTTCGACTACAGCGCGGCGACAGCGCACGCTGCTGCTGCTGAGGTCGCCTTTGCTGGTGATGTGAACATTGCCCGTCGTGCGAATGGAACGGCTAAAGGTGGTGGCAATTTTATAATCGCGCATATCGATATGCGCGCTGCAGGACGGGCAGATGGTCGAGCTGGCCGCGCCGCTCACCTCCTGCTTGCGCTTGCACTCGAAGCATTCGACGACAGTGTTGCGGCGTTGTTTCCATAAACCATCGAGTCGCCGCATGAATGACGGCGCTTCTGTATGCGCGGCGCTTTCTTCCGGCCGCAGGCGTGGCACCACCGACGGAGCGCGTTTCGGTTCCGACGGTGAAAAATGCGCGCCGCACTGGCGGCACATCGTGGTCTTGGCCGCGGCATACTCGGACTGTTTAAAGCCGCAGTGTGGACAGTCCACACTGACCTTAACAGGCGCCTTTGCCACAGCCTCGCTCGCCAGAGGCTCTGGTTAACCCCGACTGCCGAACGCCGCCGTTTTGACCGGTTCGTCGTGGCGAACCACCTCAGGCCGCGCGAGCGCGGCTTTATTCGCACTGGAATTGCCGCCAACCGACATGCCCGAGCTGGTGACTTCGGATTTGCCGATGAAGGTGGCGCCTTCCTCGATGACGAGACGCGCCGCTTTCAAATCTCCCTGTAACGTGCAACGCGATTTCAGCTCACAGCGTTCCCCCACCGTAATATTCCCCTGCACCTTGCCGTAGACCGTGATCGATTTCGTCTTGATCTCGCCGCGGATGTCGGCGTTCTCGCCGATGGTTAGCACGCCATCGGAGTTAATTTCGCCTTCCACTTTGCCGTCGATCAGAAGTTCCTTCTGGAATTTGATTGAGCCTTTGATTTCGACATCGCTCGAAAGCACGTCCTTGCCACTGTGTTCTGCCATATATTTCGGTTGTTCGGTTAACATTGATGTTCTTGGTTCTTCGCGATGGACAGGCCGGGGTTGCTCCTCGACACTCGCGTTCTGCTGCGACCCTTCGCTGACCGAGGCAATCGGCCTTTGCGGGATGAATTTTTTCAGCACGCGTCAGTATGGTAATCGCCACCCTCCATGTCAATGGGTTCCCTGCTTCCGACTGAGATTTCCCCGTTTAATTCGCGACTCGATAGAGCTTGAATCGCGCCGTTTGCCTTTGCAGGTGCAAAAAACGCGGAACGCGACTCGGGGCACGGTCCAGCACGTAGCACAGTGCGCTCGGGCTGATCGGTGAGTCGAGCAGACGGGCCGCGTTTTCGGCCACGCGCTCGGCGTCGTAGCTCACGATCCATTCCACTTTTCGGCGCGCGCAAATAGCAGTCGCCCCGTCTGGTTCAGTGATTGCGTAAAATTTCGCGCAATCTCTAATTCCATCAATACTTTCGTGCGAACTGCCGGCTACAGCAGGCTGTCGCGACCAATAGCTAAGCGCGGGCGAAAACCACCACGGCGCGAGGAATGGGGCATTGATCTGAGATGCTATCGCGCGCAACTCCATTTTCTCGACTCGGCTTTCGGCGCGTGCCGCCATCTCCGGTTCGGAAAAGCGCCTGTCCCAAGCTTGCAAGACTGGAAATAGCGCGACCAGGAACAAGCTCCACGCCACCACGCGATTTCGGAATACCGCCACGATTTCCGGAACGAGCAACGCGAAGACGAGCGCGAAGAAATAACTCCAGCGCGCGTGCACCATCGTCAGCACGAAAGTTGCGGGCAAGAGCGCGACAATAAGCCAGGGAGCGTTGTGCCCTCGCCGCCTTGGCCAAAAGAGAAGCGGCGCCAGGGCGAGCAACCAACCGCACCATTCAAACCACGCGCGACTATTCAGCGGAACGCGCGCAAGCTCGCCGATACTCCTGCTCCAATTTTGCAGCCCTGCGATCGACTCGCGACTTGGCCACGCCGGCAGTCTGCGCTCGATGATTGACGCCACTGCGATAACCGCGGCAAAAAGAATCCATTTTGTCCGCTTCTCCGCTGCAATGCCGCGCCGTTCGCGACCCCACGCCGCGCCGATCACGCCGATTGGCGTCGCAGTCGCAAATAGAATGAGCGGTTCATAAAGGGATACCCAGATTGCGAGCGCCCAGCTTGCACCGCAGACGATCGCCCAGGAACGCGCCGGCGATTTCCACAGCATCCACTCCGCGCACAAGGCGACCGCGATCAACGCGATGAGGAGCGATTGGTGATCGGGCCGGCCCAGCGCTGTTCCATGGGCCAGAATCGGAGACGCTGCGTAAAGTCCGAGTAAGGCAAACCGAAATCTCATCGCGATTCGCCTCGTCCACCAGCAGAGGAAAATCCCAAGCGCGATGGCAATGAGCGGCGAAATGATGGCGCCAGCGAGATCGAGCGCGCGATTTGTAAAAGGGCTGAGAGATGCTGCGGTCGCTGCGATCAGATAATCCAGCGGCGCGGTCGTGTGCGGTGAAGTTCCCTCGGGGAAATTCTCGAAGTCGTGCCGGCGGATGATTCTGCCCGGATGCTCGAAACAGATGCGAGCGCGTGTCATGCGCGCGTAGCAATCGCCATCGACGAAATAAATTTTTTCGTTCACGAACACGTCGCGGAAATTCGCGCAGCGCGTGACGAGGATGATCGCGCTAAGGAGTATTAGCTCGATCGCGAAAAAAAATCGGCGGCGCATTCCCGCCCTTCTATTCCAAATTGCGCATTCCGAAATCTAAAGATGGCGGCGCGCGAATTCTCGGCCTGATCCAGACTTGAGATATTTTTCGAAGGCGAGCGCTTTGCCTGGATTTTTGAATGCGATGGCGGTTTCAATACGCCAGGGGCGGTTTTTGGAGGTGTGCGTGCATGATCCGCGATTGTGTTCGGCCAAGCGTTCTTCAAGATCCCGAGCTCTGCCGGTGTAGTGGACAGTCTCATTGCCCTCGCTCACTAGGATGTAGACGTACATAAAGCGACTCATGGCTGGTCTGCCAAGCCGTAGCCTTTGAAGCGCGGAGAGAAAAGTTTAAAACGGCCCGCCTTCACTTCGTTACGGCGTGGCAGCCTTCGCTTTTCCGCGGCGCTTCAAAGCGAAGGCTGGGCCCGCCTGGATTCGAACCAGGGACCAAGGGATTATGAGTCCCCTGCTCTAACCGCTGAGCTACAGGCCCGTTTTTTGCAGGGACGCGTTCTCATCGTTTCCATTCACAATTCACGCTCATCAATCACTAATCACGAGAGTCCTTCCGACCATAACCGAGGAATTCTGGCGCGAAACCATTAAGGCAATTTCCTCGGGATTCCTCGCCTTCGCTCCGGACGGCCCAAAAAAAAGTATTGCCGTGCCCTTCCTTTTTCATTTATGCCTGCAATCCACCTTAACCAACCATGATCAAAATCCAGCTCGCGAGGTTGGGAATTCGCCGCAAGGGGTTCGCGGCGACATTGGCCATGTCTCTCGCCATGGCAGCAAGTGCAATTGCTCAAACGCCGGCCTCCACGCCGACGAATCCGCCCGCCGGACCAGTCAACGCCCAAGGCGCAGCCTTGCCGGGAACAGAAGCCACGGCCGAGCGCGTCATTGTCACCGGATCGAACATCCCCACCGCGGAAGAGGTGGGTCCGAATCCGGTCGACACTTACAATCGGGAGACGATGTCGAAATCGGGGGAACGAACAACAGAACAATTCCTTCTCAACCTGCCGGTGGTTAACGCGAACGTCGTTCCCATCTCGAATAACGAGAACGGCACCAATACAGCGGTAGGCGCCGCGACCCTCGCGCTACACGCTTTTGATGCCAGGGCAACTCTTATCCTGATTGATGGACGCCGCGTCGCTCCCTATCCCACGGGCAACAATCCTGGCCTGGTCAACGTCGTCTTCGTTGACCTCAATTCCATCCCGCAAGCCGCCATCGATAGCATTGAGATTCTCAAAGACGGCGCTTCCACCACCTATGGCGCGGATGCGGTCGCGGGCGTAGTCAACATCAAGCTGCGTCACAACTACGCCAACGGCGCGGAAGCGAGCGTCGAATACGGCAACACGCTGGACAGAGATTCGAGCGAGTTCGCGGCTTCGCTGACCTTTGGCGTCGGCAATGACAACACTAACGTGACCGGTGTCGCGAATTACTATCACCGCGCTTCGATTGCCAACCGTGACCGGGCATTCTCAGCCTTTCCGCCGTTCTTGAGCTCGAACGCAAGTCCTTACAATTTGCAGCTCAGCAGCGATGTGGTGGCCGCCGCGGGTGGACCAAATTTGAACCCGGGCGGAACGGTATTCGCCAGCGCGCCCGATCTCACGAATGGCCTGGCCCCGGCTGGCGCCTATCTCTACAACCCTGACGCTCGCGTCAGGTCCGGAAGTGGGCAGCGCCTGGGCTTTAACTTCAATGAGTTCTCACTCTCTTACCCAGAATCGGAGCGCTACGGCATTTATCTCAGCGGCAGCCACAAAATCTTCGGCGATCAGATGGTCATGTATGCCGATGGGTTTTATCAGAACGTCAAAACGCATAACGAACTGGCGCCACCTGCGACAGGTTCGTTCCAGACAGCGGGTCAGGTCACGATAGCCATTCCGTCGCGATTGCCGATTGCGCCGGGAACGGAGCCGCCCGGCACACCGACCCACGCGGCAACGGGGGTTCCGGCAAATGCCTTCAACCCATTTAACCCTTTCAATCAAATCATTTCCGGCGGCACGCGCGCGCGTCTGGCTGAGTTCGGAAATCGGTTGTTTGATAACGAAACCGATGCCTTCCTCGGCACGATCGGTCTCAAGGGAGACAAATTGTTTGATGGGAATTGGGGTTACGATGCCGGCTTCCGCTACAGTCAGCTGAAGAACGTCCAGACCGGCCAACAAGTTTCCATCTCGAGATTTAATCGAATCTTGAATGCGGCCGATCCGATTTTCGACCCAACTTCCTCCCAATTCATCGGCACCACAGTTCCGTTTAATCCTTTCGGCGATTTTCGGAATCCGATTCCCGATAATCAGGCCACGGTCGAGTTTGCCCGGGCCCGTCCCAAAGACGAAGACATCTCAAAACTCTGGACGCTTGATAGCAACATTTACACGACCTCGCTCTTCGAGCTGCCGGCCGGTGGCGTCGGATTCGCCTTCGGCGGGCAGTTCCGGCGCGAAAACTTGGACGAAACTCCGGATGAGCTGAACGTCGCTGGCGATATCGCCGGTAATTCGCCGGTTCCCCCCGCGCACGGCGGAAGAAAATCCTACTCCTTCTACGCAGAAACCAGCATTCCGATTTTCGGCGAGAATAATGCCATTACCGGCTTTCATTCGCTCGAGTTTACCGCTGGAGTGCGCTTCGAGGAATTCTTGAACAATGACAGCAACGTCCTGGTGCCGAAATTCGGCATGCGCTGGCAACCTCTCGACGAACAACTGACTCTTCGTTGCACCTGGGGGGAAGGCTATCGTCAACCGTCACTCGAGGAATTGTATGGGGCGCCGGTTTCAGGGCTGGAATTCTCGCGCGATCCCCAGAACGGCAATGCCTTCGAGCCTGAGACGAATACTCTGATCGTCAGCAACCCGAACCTTCAGCCAGAAGATTCCCGTTCTTTCAGCGCGGGTTTCGTTTACACGCCCAAATGGTTCGCTGGCCTCAACGTCTCAGTGGACTTTTGGGATACCGAGCGCCTTGGCGTTGTTACGGCCCCGCTCGCCGATCAGGTGTTGGCGCGTGAAGCGGCCGGCACGTTGGCGCCGGGAGAAGCGGTGGAACGCGACGAGGGCGGGGGTATTACCCGTATCATTACCCAAAATCAGAACATAGGTAACCAGGAGGCGCGCGGGTTTGACTTCAGTCTGCAATACCAAAAGCAGACGCCATGGGGAACATTCACGTCACTTACGCAAGCTACTTATCTGGATGAATTCCTTTTCAGAGGATTCATCTTGCAAGAGTTCGGACCAACGAATGGGAACCTCGCCGGCAGGACCACCAACCCCGGCGCCTCGAATGAGGGCTGGTATAAATGGAAAGGCGACAGCCGGCTCGATTGGAACTGGAACCATATCGATATCATCGGCACCGTGCGCTACACCGACGGTTTCCATGAGTTTACGCCCAACATTCACCCGCACTACGTTCATCAGACCTGGTTTATCGACGTTCAAGGCACATATGATTTCAGCGGGCTTGTGCCGGTGGAGGAAAAACCGGTGGCCGGTTATTCCAAGGACTCGAAACAAATCGCGCGTGATAAGGACGGCAGCATCACGCAAACAGCCGCCGTCCAAACCAGTAATTTCGGCGATTGGCGGCGTGTTCTGTTCGAGGGCATGAGCATCACTCTGGGATGCAACAACGTATTTGGTCAGGACCCGCCTCAAGCTTTCGGTGAAGGCGGGAACGCCGTCGGTTATCCTGGTTTCACCTATGACGCCACCGGCCGCTTCGTCTACGCCCGCCTGACGAAGAAGTTCTAACCTGGCTACGTCTCGTTAACTGAGAAGGAAAATAGTTCTGAGCCTGTGCGCCCCGCGGATTTCGCAATCCGCGGGGGGCGCCAGGTTGAATCGGCGCGTCGTCGCTGCCGTTATTCTGAGCGGACCGGAGCGGCGTCGAAGAATGCCGCGAAAGTCACCTTAAAGATTGCGCGTCGGGATCCCTCGACTTCGCTCGGGATGACAAGTATGGGCTCGCCGCGTTGTAGTTGCCATCCGTTCTTGTGGGCTGAAGCGCCGTTTGTTGCGGCAGGCATCTATCTGCTTTAGTTTGCCATAGTGAAAACGTTTCTGGTGGCTGTCGCTGCGATTTTCTTCGCATCATCCATCTTCGCCGGTAAGCCGGCTGATGAACGCTCCTCGCACAAGCCGGCACAGGGCACTCGGGCCACTGAGCGACTTGTTTTCGTCACCGGCTCGCTCATTCCGCAGCGCGTGCAACTTCGCCGCGTCGGCACCACCACGGTTTCAGCCGTTCGCATCATCGGCCGTGAGGAGATCGACAACGGCGGACGGTTTACCACCCCTGGCGCCTTCGTTAACGAACCTGCGGTTCGCGTAATCGGGCACTGAGGTTCGCCGAATGCTTCCTATCGGCACGAAATTAATCGGGCCGCTGCCGGCATCGCATCGAGGCTCCGCGGCAGGCAGAAATGCCTGCCCTACAATACTTTTGTAGGGCAAGCGTTCCCCGGTTGCCGGGCGAGCTCCCTTCGGTGGATCGACCGCTCGCATCACTTAAGAGGCGAATCGCCTAACGGAAAATGCATCTGACCGTTCTGCCAGCAACGTATGAGGAATAACGGTTGGTAATCTTCACAAAAAGCAAAAATCGCACAAAAACACAAAGCTCTCTTTTTAAATATGGACATGGATCTTCTATCTTCTCGGCTCGCTAACGGCACCAGCCGTCGCAACGCTCTTAAACGTCTGGGGCTGGGCGCAGTCGGCTTGGCTGGTCTCAACTTATTGGCAAAACGCACTGAGGCGGCCACCTCTGCGGCCGCAGTCGGATCCCTCAGCTCGACCGATATAGCTGTTCTGCAGTTCGCGCTCAACCTGGAATACCTCGAGGCACAATATTATTCGTATGGAGTCACGGGGACCGGTATCGAAGCCTCTCTTCTCACCGGAAGCGGCGAGGCTGGCGGCGTTCGCATCAAGGCAAATCCGAAGGTGACTTTCACAAATCCGGACATTCGGGATTACGCGGCGGAGATCGCGGCGGATGAGCGATTACACGTGTTTTATCTTCGCAACGTCCTGAATTTCTTTGGGGTGCAACCCGTGGCGCAGCCGGCGATTAATCTTTTGGAAAGCTTTAACCAGCTTGCTCGAGCTGCTGGTATCGGCAGGACCTTCGACCCCTTCGCCAATGAAGCGAATTTTATACTGGGCGCGTTCATTTTCGAGGATGTTGGCGTGACAGCCTATCGAGGCGCCGCCGCTTTAATCGAAAATCCCGACGTCTTGTCCGGGGCCGCCGGTTTGCTTGGCACTGAAGCCTATCATGCCTCGCTCGCTCGCGTCACCATTTCTGCAATCCTGGGCGATCCGGCAATCGCGATTGCGCAGAAAATTTCGGACTTGCGCGATACGGTCGATGGAAATTCCACCGGCCCGGTTTCCGTCGGTCAACTGCCAGATGATGATCAGGGCCTGACCGATTCCAGAGGAAACTCCAACATCGTGCCGACGAACGGGAACGGTCTTGTTTTCGGGCGCTCCACGCGTCAGGTGCTGAATATCCTTTACTTCGTGCCGGATGCGCACAGCGGCGGATTTTTCATGAGAGGCTTGAACGGGCCGATCAACTGATCGGCTGCGGACAGCGATAAAACGCGTTGATGTGCGCTAGTCAATTGGCGCGCATCACGCGTCCGCTCACTTCGCCAAACCCGCTTCGATAGCCATCATTCTGACACCAGCCGCTGATGGTGAGTGTGTCGCCATCTTCGAGCCATTTGCGCGTCTCCCCGCTGCTCATCGTCAGCGGCTTGGCCCCACGCCAGGTCAGCTCGAGCATGCACCCGCGCGATTCCTCCGTCGGCCCGCTGATGGTGCCGCTGGCAAGCAAGTCACCGGGCTCAAGATTGCAGCCGTTGATCGTGTGATGCGCGAGTTGTTGCGCCGCACTCCAGTAGAGATTTTGGAAATTGGTGCGGGTGACGACTTGGGGCTCGCGCATGGTAGAAGTTTGCAAACGCGCCTCCAGTTGGATGTCGAAGGTGAAATCGTCGGCGCGCTTCAGATAAGGCAACGGCGCGGGATTTTGCGCAGGCAAATCTCTTCGAAAAGGTTCAAGCGCATCGAGCGTCACGATCCACGGCGAAATACTCGTGCAAAAATTTTTCGCCAGAAACGGACCGAGCGGCTGGTATTCCCAAGTCTGAATGTCGCGCGCGCTCCAATCATTCATCAGGACAAAGCCGAAGATGTGATCTTCCGCGCGGTCGATTGGGATCGGCTCGCCTAATTCATTGCCGGGGCCAACAAAAAATGCAGTCTCCAATTCAAAATCGAAACTGCGCGATGGAGCGAAGACTGGCTCCGCTGCATCGGGTGGTTTGATTTGACCGCGGGGTCGACGCACCTCGGTCCCGCTAACGACAATTGAGCTGGCGCGACCGTGATAGGCGACCGGCAGCCATTTCCAATTCGGCATGAGGGCGTTTTCGGGCCCGCGGAGCATCGTGCCAACATTGTGCGCGTGATGAAATGAAGAATAAAAATCGGTATAGCCGCCGATCCGCGCCGGCAGGTGCATCGTAACTTCGCTTTGTTTGTGGAAGGCGCGAGCCCGCAACGCTGCGTTATCGCGCAGCGCGGATCCATCGTCGGAGAGCAGTTTCTGTATGATCTCGCGTGTCCGTCGCCAGGCCGGCCGGCCGAGCGCCATGAAGGCATTGAGCGAGCCGCCGGCAAAGACACGCTGCTCGCCAAAATGTCCGGCCTCTTCCAGCGCAGCAAGATCGAGAATCAAATCATTGATGGCGACCCCGGCACGCGCGTCTCCGTTGCCCGGTCTGAAAATTCCAAACGGAAGATTCTGAATCGGGAAATGCGAGTCCGGGGTAACGTCGATGAATGAGTGCACAGCGAAGCATCGTTGGTCATGTCGAGCGGAGTCGAGACATCTCTAACTGGGTCTTGAGAAAAAAAGCAGAGATTCCTCGGCTTCGCTCGGAATGACAGATGAGCGAGACAGCAGCGCCGCTAGAGCAGCCTCAACGAGCGTAAATCATCGCGCGGCTCATCGAAGCTGCAGCTGCCAAAGGAAGTGATTACTGCGCGATGTTTCTCAATCGCGCATGTCTCGATCTGAAAATCGCGCCAGCAGAAATACTCGGGTGTGAAATTAAAAGCCGTCGCGTCCTCATCTTCCAGCATCGTGATCGCTTGCTCTTCGTCCCAACCGTGCTCGATCGCGAGCACGCCCGCGCCGAGCACATTCAGGAAACCGTGCATCTTCGTCTTCACTTCACCGCGAAACATGCGCACCGGATGATGCAGACCGGCAGTGAACTTGATTGGCACCTTATGCTTCGCTGCCGCCAGTAGCGCGCGGGCGATTTGCGCCGACGAGGGAAATGCATCCACCGTCACTCCGCCTGTGCGCAATTTAAATCCGATTGGCGGCGTCGAGCCGGACGCGTTCCGTTCGGCCAGCAACTGGATCGTTTTCTCCGCATCATCGGCGGGCGCTTCCCAAAAGCTGCGCAGCGCAATTTCGCCGGCTGCAGAAAATGTCGTTTGATCAAAGTTTTTCGGCAACGGCATCTCGAGCTGCTCGATGAGCACGAAATCGCTGCCTTCGCCGGACAGTTCGCGAACCGCGTTTCCCACCTTTCTTAGCTCTTCGGCGAAGTCGGTATGGTTGATTGTTTTCGCTCCCAGCGCAGAAATGCGCAGCGGATGTTGGGCATCGAAGGCCCCAGAAAGGGAGGACGCTTCTGCGAATTTCGCAACCGGCAACACGAAGGTGGACAGCATCCAGGAATTCTCACTGCGAAGGTCGGCGGCGAAATTCTTTAACGCCGATTCCAAAGGCAGCGTTGCCGGCGGAAACAATCCGGCGAAATCGATCGAGTTCGTGAGAAGCGCGCGTAAAGATTGCGATGCGCTCATGATCTAGATCAGCCGCGGCGCGATCGCACAATGGGCCACGAGCTCACCGCCGGCTGGGATCACCTGCATCCCGAGCTTGTCCTCGAAGGCACGTTGCTCATGCGCATCGGTCAGGCCCCAGCATGGTTCGACACAAAGAAAAGCACCGCCGTCCGACCAAAGCGTGAGGTAGGGCGCATGACCGACATCGATCGTGACGGCCCGGCCACTCGCTCGATCTTCCAAGGTAAACTCACGCGAACCGGGAAAGAGAAGTTCGAAGATGTAACTGCCGGGAAGTTTCGCACGCTCGAACGGCACCCGGGACGATTCGAAGATGACTTCCTGCTTTTCGCCAGAAAGAAAATTATTCGGCGCAAAAACGCGACGATAAACGCCTGCGGGAAAGGTGAACTGAAAGCTCTCGAACGTTTCGGCAGAGAAGCCCGGATGAATGCCAAAGCCGACATGGGCTGATAAGACCGGCTCATCGCTCTTGAAGTGAAACTCGATCGCCACGCGTTCGGAGCTCAGCGTGTAAGTGAGATTAAGTGACACGTTCAACGGATATTCGGTCGGCGAAAAGCGGTCCGGCGTGATGCGATACGTCACATGATTCTCCTTTATCTCGGCCACTTCCCAAATTTTTTTGCGAAGGAAACTGTGCGTGCCACCACGGATTTCGTGGCCGCGGTAAAGCGATCGTTCGTTTTTGAGACGATGAAGATAATAGCCCATGACCGTGGCGTGATTGGCCCAGCCGCGCTCCGGGACGGTGAGATCGTTGTCGCGATGTAAAAAACCGATCCACTCGCCGGCCGCGTTGCGACGTTGAATGCTAATGAGCTCCGCGCCGAGTTGGGAAATTCCCACGCGCAAACCACTTTCGGAATTCTCCAGCCAATCGATGACCCGGCTGCCCCGCGCTTCTTCGGAATGAACGAACGACATTCCCTCGCTCAGGGGAACAACCCGCGAGCATCTTTCGCCTTCATCACGCGCTCGACACCGGTGGCCATGGCCGCGATGCGGTGTGAAATCTTGTGCGCCCTGGCGCGACGGATCACCTGCGTGAACGAATGCTCCAAAATTCTGAACAACTTATCCGTCACTTCTGTCTCGCTCCACATGAACGCCTGCAATCCCTGCACCCACTCGAAATAGGAAACAATGACGCCACCGGCGTTGCACAAGATATCGGGGATAACAAAAATTTCGTCCAAGCGTTGTTCGAGAATCTTGTCCGCCTTGGGCGTGGTCGGCCCGTTCGCGCCTTCGGCCAGGATGCGGCATTGCAGCTTGTCTGCGTTGGAAGAGTTGATCGCGCGATCGACGGCGCACGGCGCAAGCACATCGCACTTCTGCACCAGCATTTCCTTGGGATCGATGTGGTCACCCTGATCGAACCCGCGCAGATTTCCTTTCTTCAACACATGCTGCTCGGCCGCTTTGACGTCGATGCCTTTCGGATTGTAGATGGCGGCGTAGGCGTCGCTGATCCCGACGATTCTGACGCCGGTCTTTAGCGCGAGCGATAAGGCCGTGACGGAACCGACGTTGCCGAATCCCTGGACGATCGCGGTGGATTTCTCGGGATCCATTTTCAATATGTCCATGGCGCGCTCGATGAGATACACCACGCCGCGGCCGGTGGCCTCGCGCCGCCCTTCCGTGCCGCCGATAGAAACCGGTTTGCCGGTGACGATTTCACTCACGGCATATCCTTGATAAACCGAATATGTGTCCATGAACCAAGCCATCACCTGTTCGTTCGTGCCCATGTCCGGCCCCATGATGTCGGTATGCGGACCGACAAACGGAATCATCTCCTGCATGTAACGACGCGAGACAGCTTCGAGCTCACTGCGCGATAGTTTTGTTGGATCACAGGCGATGCCGCCTTTGGCCCCGCCGTAGGGCAAGCCCGCGAGCGCGCATTTCCAGCTCATCCACATGGCCAGGGCGGCCGTTTCGCCCATGGAAAGATCGGGCGCGAAACGCGTGCCGCCCTTGGTCGGACCAAGCGTGAGGTGATGCTGCACACGATAACCCTGAAACGTCTGGGTGCTGCCATCGTCCATGTGCACCGGCAACGTCACGGCCACAGCGCGCTTTGGCAGCATCAGGCGATCGCGGTAGTTCGGCTCAATCTGGAGATACTCAGCGATGACGCGGAATTGCTCGCACGCCATTCGAAAAACATCATCGTCGTAGATGGTGACCGCGGAAGTCATGATCGGCTGAAGCGCAGGATGTGCGCCGAAGTGTGCTATCTCCAGTGTAGAGGCGTTTGTGTCAAACACCGCACGGGCAGCGTGACGTCAAATGAAATTGGCAGGCTTGGTTGCTCTCACTACCGTGACAATGTGGCGATCGACTTACGTAAAGCGCGCATCGAAACGATCGCCGTGCATGGCGGCCACGAAGTCGATTCGTCGACCGGCGCGGTTTCGGCGCCGATTCATCTTTCCACGACGTTCGAGAGGGAGGCGGAAGGAAGTTACCCGCGCGGATTCTCATACTCGCGCAGCGACAATCCAAACCGCAGAGCGCTCGAACGCGGCGCGATTGCGCTTGAAGGCGGAGTGACCGCGGCCGCGTTCGGCAGCGGCATGGCGGCCGCGATGGCGCTCTTTCAGGCGCTGGCGCCCGGCGATCATGTGCTTGCCGACGTCGACGCCTATTACGGAACGACGTTATTGTTGCGCGAAATTTTTCTGCGTTGGCAGCTCGAAGCAGATTTCATCGACATGAGCGATCTCGCGGCCGTGCGAAACGGGTTGCGACCCGAGACGAAGCTGGTGTGGATTGAAACGCCTTCCAATCCCCTCTGGCATGTAGTCGACCTCGCTGCGGTGACGAACATCGTGAGCGAAACCGGCGCGATTTGCGTTTGCGACAACACCTGCTGGCCCACCCTGCAGCGGCCTCTCGACTTCGGTGTCGATATCGTCCACTACTCCACTACAAAATATTTTAGCGGCCACTGCGATGTGCTCGGTGGCATCGTCATTAGCCGAAATGACGATGAATTTTTCCAGCGTGTGCGCACGACCCAATATTCGGGCGGCGGTGTCCCCTCGCCCTTCGATTGCTGGCTGACCCTGCGTGGCATGCGCACATTGCCGTGGCGAATGCGGGCTCACAGCGAAAACGGGATGAGAGTCGCCTGTTTTCTCGCGCAGGACCCACGTGTCGAGCGGGTGTACTACCCGGGATTGCCCTCGCATCCCGGACATGAGATCGCGGCGAAACAAGCATCGTGCTTCGGCGGGATGCTCTCGCTGGAAGTGGAAGGCGGACGCGATCGGGCGATGCAGGTTGCGGCGAAGACAAAAATCTTCACGCGCGCGACAAGCTGGGGCGGAGTTGAAAGCTTGATCGAACACCGCGCCTCGATCGAAGGTCCCAACTCCCGCTCGCCGGAAGGGCTCCTGCGTTTATCGGTTGGACTCGAAAACGCTGACGACCTGATCGACGACCTGGCGCAGGCGCTGGCCTGACTTGGAGGAACGTGCGCCGTCACTTCCCCGATCTTTAGGGGAAGCGACAGCGCGCGTCCCTCCAACTCAACGACGAAGCTTGCGCTTGACCACCTCATAGACATCGCGCACTTCGTGGACGCGCAGCGCAAATGCCGCGCCGAAAAAAGCTGCCATGCCAACCGCGATGGTGAGCAAAAGCGCGAGCAGCTTGTGCAGAAAGCGCAACTGTTCCCAGGCGTTCAGCCACCAGTAATTCGCCATCCAGCAAATCAGCGCGAGAAGCGCTCCTGCTATTATAATTCTCGTTAGCCCGCTTAACAGGCGACGTGTCTCCAATCCGCGCGTATGCCGCCACATCAACGCGTAAAGCAAAAGAAAATTGACGGTGGCAACGATGCTGGTGGAGAAGGCCAGGCCACGGTGTCCCCACCCCAGGCGAAAGGTAAAGAGCCAGTTAAGAAAGAGATTTGTCCCGATGGCGAAAAAGCTCACCAACATGGGGGTGTTGCGTTTGCCCACGGCGTAGAAGGCCGGTGTCAGCACTTTCAGCGCCGAATAGGAAACCAGTCCGATCGCATAGAACTGGAGCGCGCCGGCTGTTTGCCGCGTCATCTCCGCAGTAAATCGCCCATGCTGATAAATCACGCTGATGATCGGGGAGGCGAGCATCGCCAAACCGATGGCGGATGGAATCGTTAGCAGAAACGCCAGCCGCATTCCGCTGGCGAGGATGGCGCGAAATTCATCGGTATTTCCGATGGCCGCACTCTTGGAAACGAGCGGCAAGGTAACGGTAGCGATGGCGACGCCAAAAATTCCGAGCGGCAATTGCATCAAACGAAAAGCGATGTTGAGCCAGCTCACCGGGCCGTTGCCCAGGCTCGCGGCAAAGCCGCTGTTGATGAGGACGTTTACCTGCACCGCGCTGGCCGCAATGACGGCCGGGCCCATCAAAGTGAGCACGGCGCGCACGCCGGGATCGCGCCACTGAAAATCGGCGTCGTATTTGAACCCGACGCGCCGGAGGGAGGGAAATTGCGCGAGGAGTTGCCACAAACCGCCAATCAAGGTGCCGATAGCGAGGCCAGTGAGTGAACGCGCACCGAAATGCGGATCGAGCCACCAGCCGATTCCGACCCCACCGATGATCGAACCGAGATTGAAATAACTCGAGGCCATGGCCGGTGCGCCGAACACATGTTTCGCGTTCAGCATTCCCATGACCAGCGCCGCCAGCGAAACGAGGAGCATAAACGGCCACATGATTCTCGTTAGCAAAACCGTCAGTGCCGTTTTATCCGGCGGCCAGCTCCACCAGGTGAGCAGGTCGACCAGTTGGGGCGCGAAAAAGATCCCGAGGAGCGTGACTGCGCTCATAAACACGGCGGTCAAGGTTGCGACTTTGTTGGCCAGTCGCCACGCTGCTTCATCCCCTTCCGTCGCCATCTTGCCCGAGAAAGTGGTGATGAAGGCGGTGGAAAGCGCCCCCTCCGCAAAAAGATCCCGCAGCAAATTCGGCAGTCGAAACGCCATCAAAAACGCGTCGAGATTCTTTCCCGCGCCGAAAAGCCCGGCGAAGATCTGCTCGCGGATCAAGCCGAGCACACGGCTGGACAACACCGCCAACCCGACAACTCCAGTCGCGCGTGCACTCACGCGCTTGTGCTCGGTCGTAGTCATCGCAGCAAGGAACAGGGGCGACTGCCCTTGGAAAAGCGAAAAGTGCTACTTCAAGAACAAACTCATGCTGCCGAAGTCGATGATCCCACGGCTGAAAGCGAGAAGTTCCATGCCGACAATGCCCGCGATTTGCACCTCACCGCCATGGTGCACGGCGAACTCCGGCATGCTGACGACGGACAGCTTTTGTGGTGGAACATGGAAATCGCCGATCTTCAGTTTATCGAATTGAGCGAGGCTGACCTGCCGCGCCACACCATCGGAGAAACCGACGCCCATGCGCGTGCCTTTTAAAGCAAGTCCGTACTGCTGTGCCTTCCGCTGATCGAAAGTTGTGATGAGTGATCCGGTATCGAGCAGCAGACGGCAGGCATGATCATTGACGGAACCTGGAACGGTGAACACGCGGCTGACTTCCTCGCGCAACGGCACCCGAACGAAATGCTGCGAGACGGCAAAAGCGGCGAGCCGAAGATGAGCGGCTGGATCAACCTTGAAGAAAATCGTCTTCGTGACGCAGTTAATTACCGCCTTGTAGCGCGTAAGAATATCGGCGCCGATAACGCCATCCGCATTCTGGCTCTGTCTCCGCGAGGTCATGATGTTCTCAGCCGAAGATGGGACAAAAAGCGCAATCGGCCCGTTGCCAAAATCCATCGCACCCGCTCTCAGACTATCGATGTAACCGATGCGATACTCTTCGCCATTCAAGTTGGTGAACTCGCCATATGGTGAATCAGCCCCGACGGGGCGGACGCCGAGCGCGCGTGCGCGAAACGCATCGAGCACGCTGACACCTGCGCCGGTGTCGATGATGAAGCGCGTCTTTTTTCCGTTAACGACAGCGTTCATGAGCATTTTATTCCATGAACTGTAATAGATCGGCACGGCCACGTAGCCGGGCAACGTCGGCAAGGGCGACTCCTTTTTTTTGGCTAATAAGGCCGAGCTGGACGCTGCCATCAGCGCGGCAACAACAGCCAGCAGCGCCGGCCTGAACACGCGAAACATGCGCCTCACGATTTCGGCACGTCCAACGGCTGCGGCGTTTCGCGAATAGGAGTGCTTTTCACATAGCTTTGCAGGTGTTGCTGGTAGAGGTCGCGATTTCCTTTTACCAGAGCAATGGCACGTTTCTCGTCGCTGATGGCGGCACGGAAATCGCCTGCTTCAGCTTCGGCAGCGGCCAGCGTATCGAGGATCATGGGATTGCGCTTGCCGGTTCGTTGATTGGCAGCGCGCGCAAATTCCGCCGCGCGTTTGCCGTCGCGCACACTCGCATCCGGACAAGTCGCAAGCAGCCAGGCATAGTTGTTATGCGCTTGCAGATTGTTTTTGTTCAAAGCAATCGCGCGTTCCAAGTCGATCCTGGCAAGACGGTATTCTCCGGCGAGGGCGTGGGCGTATCCACGCTCAGCATGGAGGAAGGACGCGGCCGTCGCCTGACCTTGCGCGGGTAACAGAGAAAGCGCGCGGTCGTAATAGCCCGCCGCTTCCGCATAACGGTGTCGCACCATCGCCACCGTCGCTCGCGCGACTTGCAGACCAGCGGACTTCGGATTGGCCCGCTCGGCCTCATCCAACACCTTCGCCGCCGCCGCCCATTCCTTCGCGCGCAGCGCCTTGCTCAGGCGATCGGCTAGGTCGCGTCCGATCTTTTCCTGCTCGGAATGCGGGACCGTCCATGATGAACCCCAGCCGCGACCCTCCTCGGCGGCAAAAGATCGGGAGGAGCCCAAAGTAAGAAGAGCCAGGATAGCAAGGCCATGAACGCGCCAAACCATCATCATTCCGTTGCTACCATATTCTCGCAGAAACGGTAAAGAGCAGCTTTCGCGCTATAAGCCGGTCGGCAGATCGATGAAATGCCAACCGAGATCGAATTTTTCCGCGAGATGCACTCCGAGCGCTTTGACGCCGAAAACTTCTGTCGCGTAATGCCCTCCGAGTAACAGATTCACTTCGAGCTCCCGCGCCGCGATAGCGGCCCAATGCGGCGCTTCGCCGGTGATGAAGGTGTCGACCCCTTCCGCAGCCACGCGCTCGACCTCGCCTCCAGCGCCGCCGGTGATGATTCCGATCTGCCGCGTGGTTTTTGGGCCGGCTGCGATCGCGTGAACAGGACCGCTGACCGCTTTCTCCAGCCGCTCCACCATCTCTGATACCGCAATCTCGACCGGTGCTCGCTGGCCCAACAATGAGCCTTTTATTTCCAAAAATGGCCCCGCGTTTTTGATCCCGATGGCACGGGCGAGCAGAACGTTGTTGCCGATGGCCGGATGCAAATCCAGCGGCAAATGTGCGCTGTAAACCGCGATGTCATTGTCGAGCGCGAAGCTGAGTTGACGATGCACCGCTTTCGTCACCGGACGCAATCCACTCCAAAACATTCCGTGATGTACGATGAGCAGGTTAGCCCCGCACTTCGTTGTTGCTTCGAGAGCTTGGGTGGAGAAATCAACCGCCGCCGCGATCTTCCTCACGCTGCCGGAGTTCTCAAGCTGCAGACCATTGAGGGCGTGATCGTAGTCGCCGATCTCGCGGACGCGCAGATATGCATCGCTGTACTCAACAATTTCGCGGAGTGATCTCACCGGTCCACTTTGCCAAGTACCCGGAAATTTGCACGGAGGAAGCAAAGGTGCTTGACGCTGCCGCCCGTCTGATGAGTCTTAGTAGCTCGATGGAATACACCGACGCGCCCACGCAAATCGCCCCGACGACGAGCTGTCCCCAATGCGGACATCAGATGGTAACGGATGCAGCGGTGTGCGATCGTTGCGGTTGGAAACGCGAAAGCGATGAAGGTGCTGAGGGCAAAGCGAGCGATGCGTTCGCCGTGCTCCTCAGCGTCGTTCCAGGGTTGGGACACATCTACAAAGGGCACACCGCCGTGGGGCTGCTGTTGCTGTTCGCAGCCACGCCGATGGCGCTAGGGATGGCCTTGCTGGCGGCGACGGCGACTGCTGGTTTTGCCGCGCTTTTGCTTCCGCTCTATTTCCTTGGGGTAATGATTCACGTCTACGGCATCGAAGACCGCGTCGGCCCTGCGAAAGCCGACGAAGGCGAGCAATATTAAGGCTGTAGCCGCGGTCGCTGGCCGCGGTTTTCTGACGCGCATCAATATCACTCGCTTCGTCCATTTTGGCCGGGCCGTTCCCGCGCGAATCCCAGTTTGTCATTCCGAGCGCAGCGAAGCGGAGTCGAGGAATCTCTAACTCCTTGTGCAAGGCCGAATAATCGGAGATGTCTCGACTTCGCTCGACATGACAACAAAGGACTCGTCGCTCCTGTAGCGGCGATCATGGACCGCCGCTACAGGAACAGGCGCGATAAATTTCTTCGAGGATTTCGCGCAGGCCGTAACGGAATTTCCATTCTGGATATTGCCCCTGGAAGCGGCGGACGTCGCTAATCCACCAGATGTGATCGCCGATCCTGTTCGTTTCCTCATAATTCCAAGTCAATTTCCGACCACTGATCTCTTCGCAAAGCGCGATCGCTTCCAGAATGGAGCAATTGCAGAAGCGGCTGCCGCCGATGTTGTAGATCTCTGCCGCGCGCGGCGTCTCAATAAATGCGGCGAATGCAGCCACGAGATCGGCCGAGTGAATGTTGTCCCGCACCTGTTTGCCTTTGTAACCAAAGACCCGATAAGGCCGTCCGCTCACGCAACACTTCATCAGATACGAGAGAAATCCGTGCAGCTCGGCGCCCGCGTGCGCCGGTCCCGTCAAGCAACCGCCGCGGAAACAGGCCGTCGGCATTCCGAAATAGCGACCGTATTCCTGCACCAGCAAATCGGCCGCGGCTTTCGAGGCGCCAAAAAGCGAATGCTTGGTCGCATCGATGCTCATGCTTTCTGGGATGCCCTGCTCATATTCGTGTCCGGCGTCTATTTCCCAGCGCGTCTCCAGCTCGCGCAGGGGCAAGCGGTTGGGCGTGTCGCCATACACTTTGTTCGTCGAAGTGAAGATGAATGGCGCTTCCGGACAATTTGCGCGCGCCGCTTCCAGCAAATTGAGCGTGCCATTCGCGTTTACGGTGAAATCCGTCTGTGGCTCTCGCGCCGCCCAGTCATGGGAAGGCTGCGCCGCGGTGTGGATAACGGAACGAATATGTCCGCGGTGCTTCGCAAAGAGTGCGCTCACTTCTGGCGAATCGCGTATGTCGAGATCGTGATGTTCGTAATTCTGAAAGGCCTGCAACAGCTCTTCACGCGTGGAGGTGGTGGAAGCGTCTTTGCCGAAAAAACGCGCTCGCATGTCGTTGTCGATGCCAATGACGCGAACGCCGCTCCTCGCATAATACTTCACCGTCTCCGAACCGATCAGGCCAGCCGAACCGGTGACGATGATTGTTTGCATTTCCGACCTCAGCGGGTCTGTCCGAAAATCCAAGTCACGCTCGCGGCTTCGCCATCCACGCGCGCAGAAGGCAACGATCCGTCGCCCGCAAAAATCCGATCGATGAGCGACGCCGGTTTATTGCCGTCGACCAAAAAACAAATTTCCCGCGCCGCCAGGATGAGCGGAAAGGTGAACGTCAAACGCCACGTTTGCAGCTTTGTCACATAGTTCGCACTCACCCGGCGATTCATCTCAGTCAGCGCGGCCGTGCCGGGGAATAGTGAAGCGGTATGCCCATCCTCCCCGATCCCGAGCAAAACCAGATCGTGCACGAAAACCTTCTCCCCGCGTTGCGCCGCAAGTGTATCAAGCTGCTGCTGGTATTCATCAGCCGCCACCCCCGGCTCCATTTCCCCACGCATGCGCAATACAGACGATGGCGGGACGTGGGCTGGCTCGAGCAATGTCTCACGCACCATTTTGAAATTGCTTTGCTCGTCTTCCGGCGGCACACAGCGTTCGTCGCCGAAGGTGATGAGCGTTTTCTCCCACGGAAGCTCACTCTGCGATAGCTCCGCATAAACCAGACGGGGCGTGTTCCCGCCGGAGAGGGCAATGCGAAACTCCTCATGTTGCGCTAAGGCGGTCCGCGCCCTCGTCAAAATAAACTCCGCTGCTTCGCGCGCGAAATTTTTCGTCCGAATCACCTGCCGCGCCATTCAGATCGCGCAGTGCGACATGCCGCGCTTGTCCAGGTAACGCTGATGATATTCCTCCGCCCGATAGAACTCTCCCGCCGGTTGAATCTCGGTCACGATTGGACGTTTGAAGCGGCCAGTCTTTTCCAGCGCGCTCTTTGATTCCTCAGCCTCCGTCTTCTGTTCGGGCGTATGATAAAAAGCAACGGAGCGATACTGTCTCCCTACGTCCGGACCCTGCCGATTACGGGTGGTCGGGTCGTGATTGGCCCAGAAAACATCGAGGAGTTGCCGGTAGGAAATTTCTCCCGGCTCAAATTCTACCTGCACCACCTCGGCATGTCCCGTCTCATCCGAGCATACATCTTCGTAGGTCGGATTGTCGGTCGTGCCGCCGGCATATCCGACCGCTGTGTTCATTACTCCGGGAAGTTTTCGAAAAGTCTCTTCCACACCCCAAAAACAGCCGGCGCCGAACGTTGCTTTCTGCGTTTCCATACCGGCACGATGAAGCGATTGGGCCGGTACGCAAGGCACCTTCGCCGCGAAAAACTTCCCGCGCTTGCTTGCGTCTCCGCCATGAATCAGAAGATTCTCGCAGATGCCCGAACTTCCCACCGTCCACCGCAAACGGGCGCCGCTCCCGATCCGCGCCCTGAATCTATGCGGGTCGATTCTAAATGGCGCGGTCATTCGCCGCGGACGCGCCTCTGAGTTCATCGATGCAGCCTGCAGACAATGTCAGCTCGATGATTTCGGCAGCGGCGAATTTCGCGAGGGACTGGCGCGACTGCTCGAATCCTGTCATCACGAAGCGCGATTAAATCTGGTCGGAAAGTTTGCTCTTCGCTCCGATGTAACGCGCCTGCTGCGCAACCGTCTTCTCATGGCACGCGATCGCGAAACGCACCCGCTTGTCGCGCGCCAGAAAATCGAGAAACCGCTCTTCATCGTCGGCTTGCCGCGCACGGGAACAACCTTATTACACATCTTGCTCAGCGCTGACCCGGCGCACCGCGCACCTTTGACTTGGGAAGTACTGGAGCCTTCCCCGCCGACCAGGCCACGGAGCGATAAGCGCATCGAGCGCACGGCACGTGATCTCGCCTGGCTAAAATATCTCGCTCCGGATTTCGGACACATCCACCCCGTCGGCGCCGAACTGCCGCAGGAGTGTGTCAGCCTGATGAGCGCCACGTTTCTGAGCGATCAATTCGACACCATGTATAACGTGCCGGGCTACCGCGCCTGGTTCCTGCGGCAGGATTTGTCGCCAGCCTATCAATTTCATCGGCGCTTCTTGCAACATCTTCAGCTCGCCCAGCCAGATCGACGCTGGATTTTGAAAGCACCGACACACATGTTCGCGCTCCCCGCGTTGTTATCGACTTATCCCGACGCATGCTTCGTGCAGACGCATCGCGCCCCGCTGCGGGCGGTCGCTTCGGTCTCAAGCCTGATCACAATGTTGCGGCGCATTTTCAGTGATGCCGTCGATCCGGTGGAGATCGGTCAGGAAGCATTGCGTTACTGGTCGGAGACGATCGAGCGTTTCCTTCCCGAACGTGATCGTCTGACCGCGGATCGTGTTTTCGATCTTCCCTATGCCGAGCTGCAACGCGACCCCGTTGCCGCCGTGCGGCAAGTGTACGAGCATTTTGATTGGCCCTTTTCGCAGGAGACTGTCCGAAGTATGGAACGCGTGCTGACGAACCAGACCAGTGAGCTGCGCACATTTCATCATTACGATTTGAGCGCCTTTGGTCTTACGCTCGCGCAGGAACGAAGATTCTTCGGGCAATATTGCGATCGATTTGAAGTCTCCACCAAGGTGACGAGCTTTCGCGGGGTCGCGGCGGAAGCGCTTTGACGCGGTAGCGTCCGCGCTGGCCAATGGAACCGGTCGGCCGGCAACGTCAACCGCATGATAAAACAATATGGGAAAGTGATTGCTCCATCGACCCAGGGATTTGAAAATACGCGACGGTGAGTTTCCAAGCGCTTCGCGTTATTCCCGCGACCCATCCCAGTCTGGCTGGACACTTTCCCGGCGCTCCCATCGTTCCTGGTGTGGTGCTGCTCGATGAAATCGCGGATGCATTGAAGGAGTGGCGCCCTGGCGCGCAGCTCGCAAGCATTCGCACGGTGAAGTTTCTTCAACCGGTAAAACCCGGCCAACCATTTACCGTCTCACTCTCCGCTGCATCCGAGGCGCCGCTCGCGAAAGCCGTTGCTGACCGCGGCGAAACGCAAGACCCGGCGCTGAAGGCCGCGGTCGACGCCAGCGGCAATAGCGCGGGAAGGCACGAGATCGTTTTTTCCTGTCGCATTGAAGATTGCGTTGCCGTCGAGGGTCGGTGCGAAGTCACCGTCAGCCGATGAACACCGCCACCGCGCCAGTCTTCGATCCTCCGCCTCTGAATCCTCAGCTGCGTGATTTTCTCAGCAGCTATCCGCCACAATTATTCAGTGAGCAATTGTATCGCAGCATCGAGTTGATGGAACGCTACAGCATTGACCTGGCGGTCGACGTGCTCGAGCGACTTGACGTTTTTCCCCAACTCGGAGAATGGAAAAATCCAACTGATCTTTGCCGAACTTTGAATTTTCAGCCCCGTTTCCACTCCGCCTTGAGCTGGCTTTTGCGACGCTTGGTTGATACCGGGTGCATCGAAGCGCGCGAAAGTCCGGATGGTCGCTCTTATTGTTTGCGCCAATTGCCGGGGTCGCCGGATTTGCCGGGACTGCGCCAGATTGGTCTCGAGATCGACCCCGCCAACGCGCCCACTCTGGATTTGCTCGATTATGCGGCCAGCCTCTATCCGGCCGTGGCACGCGGCCAGTTGCGCGGCGAACAGGCGTTATTTGAACCACGCGGGGTTTCACTCTGGCTGAATTATTTCCACAACAACAATCCCACCTACGCGATCAACAATTGGCTTAGCGCGCTATTCGCGGCCGAGCGGCTTAATACTCGCTTCCGCATTCTCGAGCTCGGCGCCGGCGCCGGCAGCGCGACCGAAATTTTGCTGCGCTGTCTTGATGAGCGCGGCCTTCTCTCGCGCCTGGAACGCTATCTCATCACCGAACCGAACGCCTTTTTTCGCCGTCGCAGCCAGCGTGATCTAACGCAGCGCTATCCTCAGCTACCGCTGGAGTGGAACGCGCTCGACATCGATTCACCGTGGGAAGCTCAGGGAATTTCGCCCGGCGAATTCGACCTGGTCTACGGCGTAAACGTCCTGCACGTCGCGCGCGACCTGCTCTTCAGCCTCCGGCAGGCGCGCGAAGCTCTGGCGCGCGACGGCTGCCTCGTCATCGGCGAATGCGTGCGGCCGCTTCCCCATCAGCCCATCTACGCTGAACTGGTATTTCAAATTCTCGACAGCTTCACCGAGGTGAATACGGATGCCGAATTTCGTCCTAACCCTGGCTTCCTCACGCCACAAAACTGGCGTCACGCATTTGCCGGCGCCGGTTTTAGCGCCGTGGAAATTAATCCCGACATCGACAGTATCAGCAAAATTTATCCTCATTTTTTTACGTCGGCGATTTGCGGAGAAGTCGCCGAGAAGTGACCGCGCCTCAGGCATTGCACGCGCGCCTTGTAGCGGCGGTCTATGACCGCCGATCCCTCCGACTGCAGTGAACCGTTCCGACGCACCACACGCGCGCCGTTGGCTCAACCTGCCCGAGCGCGGCAGCCCGACAATGTTGCGCACGATTCATTGGATCGCCGTCGTGCTCGGACGCAAAGTCGCCCGTGTCCTGCTCTACCCGATTACGCTTTACTTTCTTCTCACCGCGCGCCGGCAGCGCCGCGTTTCATATCAATACCTGCAACGCATCCGGGGTCGGCGAGCTCACTGGTGGCATGTGTTCCAACACCTGCACTGTTTCGCCGCCACCATTTTAGATCGCGTCTACTTATTAAGAGGTGAGTTCGCACACTTCCACGTCGCCCTGCATAATCGCGAAATCCTGCACCGGCAGGTAGAAAGCGGCCAGGGCTGCATTCTTCTTGGGTCGCATCTGGGGAGTTTCGAGGTGCTGCGCACGCTCGGCGTAACCCATCAGGAATTGCCGCTGCGGGTCCTGATGGACATCGAGCACAACGAAAACCTCTCGCGCTTTCTCGATGCTCTCAATCCTGAGGTTGCGCGCACCGTCATCGCGCCGGACCGGCCCGACACTTTGCTTCGCGTAAAGGAAAGCATCGATGCGGGTTTCCTCATCGGGACACTCGGCGACCGGCCCACCAGCGACGGAAAAACCGTGCCATGCCAGTTCCTCGGCGCGCCCGCAACATTTCCGGCTGGTCCGATTCTCCTCGCTGCCATGATGCATTGTCCCATCATCCTCTTCTTCGGACTCTATCGCGGCGGCAATCGCTACGAGATTTACTTCGAGCGTTTCGCGGAAGAGGTGACCCTGGAGCGGGAGCGCCGCATCCAGGAAATTCAACGCTGGACGCAAAAGTACATCGATCGTCTCGAGCACTACACCCGGCTCGCTCCCTACAACTGGTTCAACTTCTATCCGTTTTGGGACTGACTAGTTCCACCTTAAATGCTGCTCGATAAACGCGACATTCGCAGCCTTATTCCGCATTCGGGGTCGATGTGCCTGCTCGATGAGGTTGTTGAATGGGACGACCTGTCGATTCTCTGTACGAGCACGACGCATCGCGATCCGGCCAATCCCCTCCGCCGCGCCGGACGCCTTTCCGCCCTGCACGCATTTGAATACGGCGCGCAGGCGGCCGCCATCCACGGTGGTCTGCGCGCGCGCGCCGCGGGAGAGGTCCCTCCCCTCTGTTATCTCGCGGCTTTGCGCGATGCGCATTTGCATGTCGCGCGCCTCGACGACATCGCAGCGGCGCTCGAGATTAGAGCGAAGCGTTTGTTCGGAGACGCGGGAAACACTGTCTACCAATGCAATGTCGCAGCCGACGACATCTTGTTAGCCGATGCGCGTATCACGATTATTATGGCGCAGCCCTCGACCGTGTCATCCTGAGCAAAGCGGAGCGGAGGAGCCCGCGGATGTCGGCTAAAAAGTCGCGCGACGGGATCCCTCGACTTCGCTCGGAATGACAGTGTGGTTTGGGACGACACGGAGGTCATCCCTCCAATCACATCACGATCCCGCCGTCTACGCACAGCACCTGCCCCGTGATGTAGCTCGCCTCTTCCGAGGCGAGGAACGCCACCGCCGCCGCGATTTCCTCCGGCTGCGCCACGCGTTTCAGTGGGATCTTATCCTGCAGGAATTTCTGAACCTCTTCCGACAATGCTTTCGTCATGTCGGTCGCGACATATCCGGGCGCGATCGCGTTCACCGTAATGGAGCGGCTGGCCAGCTCGCGCGCGAGTGATTTGGTAAAACCGATCAGACCGGCCTTACTCGCGGCGTAGTTCGTCTGCCCGGCATTGCCGATCAATCCGATGATCGAACTAATATTAATGATGCGTCCGCTGCGCTGCTTCGTCATGGCGCGCTGCACTGCCTGCACGAAGTTGAACGCACCCTTCAGGTTAGTGTTAAGCACGACATCCCAATCGTCGGGCGACATGCGCACGCTAAACGTATCGCGCGTGACACCGGCGTTGTTAACGAGGATATCGGCACGACCGAAGTCGCTCAGGATCCGTTCGCCGATTTTCTGCACGGCCGCGTGATCGGAAACATCGACGGCGTAAGCTCGGGCCGAATCGGCGCGCGTGGCGTTGATTTCTTCCGCGGTCCTTTGCGCGTTTTCGCTCGTGCGGCTGACGCTGGCCACGCGCGCGCCTTCGCTGGCCAGGCGCACCGCGATAGCGTGACCGATCCCCCTTCCCGCGCCGGTGACGACGGCCACTTGATTCTCGAATCTCATTTGATTAAGCACCCAATACCCAAACCGCAGAGAAAGCCCAAGCTCCAAGCCAAGAAAAGCAAGGGGAGCGTGGCATGGTTGGAAAGATTGAATTGTAGGGCAAGCGCTCCCACTTGCCAAAACGGGGCGAGGCAGGCAGGAATGCCTGCCCTACAATAGCTTTATTTCTCTGGTGATTGGAATTTGGGATCTGGTGGTTTTGTCGTCTACCCGAACACGCGCAGGCACGCCACCTCCAGCACCAGCGCTTCTTGCGCCGTCGTGTTGAGGTGATCGCGCATCTCTTCCAGGCGCCGAATGCGCCTGAGCACATCGGCCGTTTTTAATCGTGCCGCAATTTTCGCGGTCGCGTCCTGACAACTTTCCACCGCGCGGCCGGCCACTTTCACCGATGCACGCAAGACGTCGGCCCACCACAGGAACAATGTTTCGAGCAAACGGCTGCGCTGTTCTCGATACACACTTTCAGTCATCGCCTTGTAATAATCCTCGCGCTCGGCCAGCCAGGCCCCATCCGTTGTTTGACGATAACGCTGCTCCTCCGTTTTCAATGCCGCCGCATGCCTCTCCCTGATCTCGGCGCGGATGGAATCGAGTAATCGCTGAATGCCCTGCGAAACGCGATAGGCTCGTTCCACACCCCCATCCTCCGCGGCCGCGCAAAGTAATCGCAGCAACTCGGTCCCCTCCGGCGACTGCTTCGCCTGCGAAGGGATTTGCAGCGGCAAACTCAGGCAGCGCGACACGATCGTTTCCGGTAACGCCTCCGGCAGTGCGGTGAGCAGGAGCAGGAGTGAGTTCTGCGGCGGTTCTTCCAGCGTTTTCAGGAACGCATTCGCCGCTTGCGGTTGCATCCGATCCGCGTCGCGAATGATCACGATCTTCGTCCGGCCGGAGGCGGCGCGCAGCTGGAGGGCGCGTTCGAGCGTGCGAATTTGATCGACGACGATGCGGCGCGAGCGCGAGCCCGGTTCTGTCACCAGAACATCCGGTGCTCGCGCGTTGAGCGCCTCCTCTGGCGTGGTGTTGTTTAGCGCGGCGGCGAGCCCGGCGGCGACAGCAGATTTTCCGCTGCCGGCCGGACCGGAGATCAAATAGGCGTGTGCGAGGCGGTCCTGTTTGTGCGCGCTTTGTAAATACTCCAGCGCCTTGTCAGGAGGAAAAGCCATTTAGGATTTCAGATCGCAGATCTCAGATTTCAGATTGAGCAGGCGCGCAAAACGTGCGGACAACGTTCGCCAGATTTCCGCTTCGATGGCGTCGGCCGAGGCGCGGGCGTCGATCACTACGATGCGTTTGGATTCGCGCTGCGCCAGTTCGCGATAAGCCGCGATGACACGCACGTGGAAGTGTTCGGGTTCGTCTTCCATGCGATCGCGGATTGTGCGTTGGCCAAGACGGGCGCGCGCTGTTGCACGATCGATGTCGAGCAGGAGAGTGACGTCAGGCACACAATCACAGACGGCGAACGCGTTAAGAGTTTTGACCAGCGTCGGATCGAGCGCACGGGCCACGCCCTGATACACCGTGGTGGAATCGAAGAAGCGATCGCAGATGATGAATTCGCCGCGCGCCAGCGCCGGTTGAATTTTCTCGCGCACGAGCTGGCTCCGGCTTGCCTCGAAGAGCAACAGCTCCGTTTCGGGAGTCATGGCGGCATTTTCTTCGGAATGCTGGAGCAAATGGCGAATAGCTTCGCCGATGGCAGTGCCACCTGGCTCGCGGAACATGGAACTGGCAACGCCATGCTTTTGTAATCGTCCGGCCAACCGCTGCGCTTGCGTAGATTTTCCACAGCCTTCCGAACCTTCAAAGGTGATGAGGGGCATAGCGAGTGAATCGATTTTGCGGCAAATGGGTGGGGTTGTCGAACAAGAGACATTCTCGATCCTGCAATCTTTGTCATTCCGAGCGAAGCGCAGCGCAGGCGGAGGAATCTCTAATCTTATTCAGAAACAATCATTAGAGATGTCTCGACTGCGCTTCGCTTCGCTCGACATGACAGGAGGGCGCACACGAATCCCTGGATTTTCACCTTGTTCGCGCACTCTCATGAGCAGAGCCTTCCCCATGACCAATGCGGTGACGGCAGATTTCCTTCCGCTGCTTTCCGCGGCTGCGGCGCCGGCTCGTTCGCTTATCGTCTCGCTGCACGACGTTGCTCCGCAGACGCAAGCAGCGACGTCGGAAATTCTGGAACAGCTGAAATCGATCGGCATCGCGTTTACCTCGCTGCTCGTCGTGCCGGATTATCATCACGCGGGCAAAGCAGTCGATGACGCGCGGTTCGTATCCTGGCTGCAAAATCTCGAAGCCGATGGTCATGAAGTCGTCATCCATGGATATTTTCACGAGCGCCCGCGGCGCGGTGGTGAGGGAATGCGCGAGAAGTTTCTCACCCGCATCTACACGCGCGACGAAGGCGAGTTCTTCGACCTTTCCTACGAGGAAGCGGCGCGGCGCATTAATCTTGCACGGGACGATTTTCGAAAGGCAAATCTATCGCCGGTCGGATTCATCGCGCCGGCATGGTTGCTCGGCGATGAGGCTGAACGCGCGGCGCGCGATGCCGGCATGCAATACACCACGCGCATCGGGCGGGTGGCCGATCTGCTGACGGGCGAGACCGAGCCGGCGCGTTCCCTCGTTTACAGCACGGACACAAAATGGCGACAGGCCGCCAGCCTCGCATGGAACGCTGTGCTCGCGCGCAGCGCCGAGTTGCGCGAGCTGGTGCGCGTGAGCATCCACCCGCCAGATTTTTCCGTGCCCGAAATCCGCACGCAACTCCTGGGCCTGGCGCGCCGCTTTGCCGATGCACGCACGGCCACGACCTACCGCGATTGGATTGCGCAAAAGCGCACCGACCCATGAGCCGCTGCGATCTTCAGGTCCATTCCAAATTCAGTGCCCGTTCGGAGGAGTGGCTCTTCCGTCGCTTTGATTTTCCCGATTGCTGCACGGAACCGCTCGAGCTTTACGGCGAGCTTCGAGAACGCGGAATGGATTTCGTCACTATCACGGACCATGACTCCATCGACGGCTGTCTCGCCATCGCCGATAAGTCGCAGACGTTCATCAGCGAGCAGGTTACGACCTATTTCCCGAATGATCCGTGTAAGATTCATCTTCTGGTATGGGGAATCAGCGAAGCCCAGCACGAGGACATTTCGCTTTGGCGCAGCAATATTTTTGAGCTGCAACGTTACCTGGCGGAACAGCAGATCGCACATGCCGTGGCCCATCCGCTCTACAGCGTCAATGGCAAGCTGACCGCGTCGCATCTCGAACGGCTAATCCTGCTCTTCAAACATTTTGAAGGGATTAACGGTCTGCGCGACGCCCTCCTGAGCGAGCTCGCGCGCAGCCTCCTGGGCGAGCTCACGCCGGAGAAAATCGACGAGTTCGCAAATCGGCAGAATCTCGCTCCCACCCATCCGGAGCCGTGGAAGAAAATCGTGGTCGGCGGGTCCGATGATCATGGTGGAAAATTTCTGGCTTCTGCTTTCACGGAAACACCGGACGCAAAAACGCCAGCCGAGTTTCTCGGGAACGTGCGCGCCGGCCACTGCGACGCGCATGGTCATGCCGGCACGCCGCTCGTGCTCTCGCACGGATTTTATCACACGCTCTCCTGTTTTATTCAGGAACGCTTTCACGCAAAACTTGGGCCGAGCGGTGCGCTGCTCGAGCAAATGTTTTCGCGCTTCATGGAAGGGCGCGATCCCACGCAATTCACCCTGCGCGAGAAGGCGACATTTGTCGCGCAGGGTGTGCTCTCGGGCAAACTGTTCGAGCTGGCCAAGCCCGCGAATGTTTCGCTGTGGAACGAACTCTCGCGCTACTTCGCACGCCCGGAAGTGAAGGAAACGATCGCGCGCGAAGTGAACGTCGTGGCGGAGCCGGAGCGGCGCGCCTTTCTCCTTGCCAATATCGTGTGCGAGCAGCTCGCGTTTCGATCCTTCCAGAAATTTGTGCAGCAGATTAGCGGGGGAAATCTGATCGAAAGTGTGCAGGCGTTGAGCGCGATCGCGCCGGTGCTCGTCCTGCTCGCGCCGTACATTTACGGCTTTCACAGTCAGGCTCCCTCGCGCAAGTGGCTGCGGGAAATTTTTCAGGAAATGACCGGCGCCATTCCTGAAGTCCTGCGCAACAACAAGCGCGCCTGGTTTACCGACACGCTCGAGGACGTGAACGGCGTCGCCACGACCATTCGCAAAATGACCGGCGCCGCCCATAACGCCGGCGCCGATCTCACCGTCGTTACTTCGCGCCGCCAGATTCATATTGCCGACATTCCGATCAAGAATTTCGCGCCCATCGGCGAATTCGAACTGCCCGAGTACGAACTGCAAAAGCTCAGTTTCCCGCCCGTTTTGCGAATGCTCGATTACATTCAGCGGGAAGGGTTCACCGAAATCATCATTAGTACGCCGGGACCGATCGGGCTGACGGCGTTGCTCGCGGCCAAAATGCTCAACCTGCAAACAAGCGGCATTTATCATACCGATTTTCCCCAATACGTCCGCATCCTGACGGACGACAGTTTTCTGGAAAGTGTGACATGGCGTTTCATGCACTGGTTCTACGGACAACTCGACACCGTATTTGTGAACTCGGAAGAGTATCGGCGAAGCTGGATCGGGCGCGGGTTTGCGCCGGAGAAACTGAAAATTCTGCCGCGCGGTCTCGACACGACGTTGTTCACGCCGGAGCGGCGGGATGCAGCATTCTGGCAAAAATTTGGCGAACACAACGGCGCTGTGCGTTTGCTCTACGTCGGTCGCATCTCAAAAGAGAAGGATCTCGACGTTCTTGCGCAAGCTTACCGGCAGCTGCGTGAGGAAGGGTTGCCGGTGCAGCTTTACCTCGTCGGCGATGGGCCATATTTGCAGACGCTCAATGGTGCGCTGCCTGAAGCTGTCTTTACCGGATACCTGCGTGGGGCGGAGCTGGCGACGGCCTACGCTTCGTCCGATATTTTCGTGTTCCCGAGCACGACGGATACCTTCGGTAACGTCGTAATCGAGGCGCAGGCCTGCGGCGTGCCCGTGATTGTATCGGACACCGGTGGGCCGAAGGAATTGGTGGAAAAGAACGTGAATGGAATTGTGACCAGGTCGCATGACGCAAACGATCTGGCACGTGCGATTCGCGAGCTCGTCCTCGATGCTGGCAAACGCGAAGCGATGTCCCGTCATGCGCGCGAGGCGGTCGTCGCCCGAACCTGGCCAGATGCGTTCCGGAAATTCTGGGCAGCGACGAACGGCTAACGAGACGTGACTAGCGATAGAGTGAAGCGCGCGGCGATGTGGCTGGCGGCAGGCGCTCTCGTGGGCGTGCTCATAGTGCTGATTGCAAGACAATGGCGACCGCCCGAGCCCGCTCCGGCTGGCGGATCACCTTTCGTCGTTGAGAGCACCGATTCACCGGCCGCGCCGCCAGAATCAGCGGAATTGATTCAACAGCTCGAAACAATCCCGTTCCCACAGCTGCATGGAGATCTCGAAAATTTTTCACCATCACAGATGAACGAGATCGCGGAGCAGCTGCGGCAATTGGCCGAGAACGATCCTAACGATGCGAAGATCAAAGCCTTTTTCAAAGCCTGGGCGCATCTCGATGCCAAAGCCGCATTCGCCGCCGCCGCATCGTTGGGAACAACGGGGCAACGCGCTGTCGCCCTGGGCGACGTCGTCGACGAAGCCGACGCGCCGTTGAGTCCAGCGCTGGCGACGATGCTCAAAGACTTAAGCGCGGATGCGCTAAGTCGCGATGACCGAAACAGCCTTTTCAACAGCGCTGCCACCCGATGGAGCGAAACCGATCCCATGGCAGCGGCGAAGTTCATCGATACGCTGCCGGCGGATCGGTTCACTTTAATCACCGCGTACGGCACGATCGCGGAGCGTTGGGCCCAGACCGATCCCGCCGCGGCGATGGCGTGGCAGCAGTCACATCTAGACAGCGGCCGGGTCGCGACCTCCGGTACGCTCAGTGGTTGGTGGCAACGGGATCCTGCGGCAGCCGAAGCATACGTGGCCGCGCACCCGGACGGTTTCACCGGCAGATCCAACGTGGCAATCATGGCGGAAATGATTTGGGACAAAGATCCGCAGCATGCGCAAGCGTGGGTCAACCAGCTGCCGGATCCCGAATCGCGCCGCAATGCGGAATCGATGATCGCGAGCAAGATGGCAATGAGCGATCCACGGGCCGCGGCCGATTGGGCACTGGCCCTTCCCGACGACTTAGGCGCAACTGCCCTTGGAAACGCCATTAGCATCTGGGCGATCAGCGATCGAAACGCCGCGACCGATTACATAAGTCACCTCGACGGCCAGATGCACGATGTCGGGCTCGCCGGTTTGGCTGATCGCGTTGCCATGGGATATAGCGGAACCGGCGGTGATCCGCAGACGGCGGCGAATCTTGCCGCGAGCATCGCCGATCCCACCATCCAGGAACGCTCGCTCGAAAGCGTAGTGAAGATGTGGCTCAATGAGAATTCTGCGGCGGCGACGCAATGGTCGAAGGCAGCGGATTGCCGGAGGAGCAGAAGCAGCGACTGCTTGCCTTGCCGCCGGGAGGATAAAAATGAGCAACTCTTACATCGTCGCGCTCGATTGGTACGTTGCTGTCGGCATTGTTGATTTGTCATTTTCGCATTCGCGCCGCAACGAAAGAAAGGCAGGACATTCAGCGAATGAGGGATAGCGGTTTGATAACGCTTGCTTCCACGCGATCCAGTTGCTCAGAATTTACTGTGCGTGTTTCCCTCCTCATCCTTTTTGCTTTTATTCTCGGCACTGCGCGAGCCGATGAATTGACGCGCACGGTGCAGGAGCAATTGCAGGCGCAAGGCAGCTATTCCGGCCCACTCGACGGCAAGCCAAGCCCGGAATTCACAAAAGCGCTCAAAGCATTTCAGCAGCGGCACAATCTGCCCGCGACTGGTTCAGTCGATCGCGCGACCGCGAAAGCACTCGATGATGAAGGTGGCATGGCCCTGCCTAATTTAGGCGTGACACCGCCCGCTCCCGCGGCGCAGCAAACTTCCATTCCGCCCACACCTCCTTTATCGACTCCAACGCCTCGATCCACCGAATCGTCCAGTAGCCTGCCTGGGGCGACGGACACTGCAACGCCCGACCCCGCAAAGGTGAGACCAACGGTAACCCCAAGCGCTGTTCCTTCGCCCCCCGCACCAGTCCCAAAACAAAGTGTGAATGTCGCGCCAATTGCCCCTTCGCTACGCACGACTGCGAGTACGCCTCCGCCTATTTCGCCCACTTCTGTGGGGTCGGTCAGAAACCCGGTTCCGTCTCCAACCTTGACCGCTGGTCCCGCCGCATCGCCCAGAACCACGGTCGCGCCCCAGTCTACGAGAACACAGGAAGCTGATTCACCTGGCGCAGCCAAGGACACGCCGGGTAGGCCCAACGGAACTCTTCCAAAGCCGCCGCCGGCGGAAGGTGTCGCGGCTCGTCCTTCGGCCTCGCCCGCACGCACGTCTCCAGCGCCGCCCGAAACTTTGCCGCCGAAGTTTAGCGTCGAGCGAGTAACGCAATTCTTGCACGATTATTTGCATGTGAGCGAAGGTAAATACGTCACGCCCCAACTTCGTTTTTTTGAGTTTCCGGTCGATTACTTCGATCACGGTAAGGTCAACTATCAATTCGTGCGCACCGATACGCTGCGCTACATGCGCCGTTGGCCGCGCCGGCGTTACACGTTGACCGAACCGGTAAAGGTAACTCCCGTGATTGACCAGATGGCGACGATTGACTTCAGCATTGCCTTCAGCGCGCAGGGTGGGAAAAGGCGTTCAAGTGGACATACAAATATTCGGGCGACGCTGCAGGACATTGAAGGCAAACTGAAGATCGTCGGGATCAAGGAAGAAAGGCTACCAGAGTAGTCCTGGAGATAAACCGAGAGCGCTAATGACGCTAAACGTGAGTCACGTATAGCTTGGTTCCAAAAATCCTTTTGAACTGTAGCGGCGCTAATGAGCGTCGGGCGCGCCTGGGCAGAATTGGCTGCTTGGCGGTCGCAGAACCGCGCTATAGGATTTTTGAAACCACTTGGTTTCGTTGAGCAGCTGGAATTCGCGCGTTGCGCTATCAGGGTGCCTTTTGCCATGTCGAGCGGAGCCGAGACATCTCTGATTGTACTTCTGAGAATAGCGAACGATTCCTCGACCCATTCGACTTCGCTTAGGGCAGGGCTTTCGCTCGGAATGACAAGCTGCAGGCCGTGGAGGTTTTCAAATAAACGACGTCCCTGCCGGTGCCACCGTCTTCGACACTGTCGTTTCGGATCACGTCATTTTCGGCCCGGTGCATGTAGGATCCCGTCGAGGTCGCGCATGTATCGTTCGATGTGGCCGGAGATGGCGGCAGCTTCAAGCGTTTTTAGGTCCCGAAGTAGCGATCACCGGCGTCGCCGAGGCCGGGGACGATGTAGCCGAATTCATTAAGCTCCGGATCAAGCGCCGCGCAGTAAATGGAAATGTCAGGATGGCTTTTCTGCAATTGTTCTGTCCCGTAATCGCATGCAACGACGCAAATGAACTGGATGTATACGGCCCCTTGCGCCTTGAGCAGCGCGGCCGCTTCACACGCGCTGTGACCGGTGGCGAGCATGGGATCGAGAAGGACCACCTGCGCTTCCGCCAGATTCTGCGGCAAACGAGAATAGTAATTAACTGGTCGCAATGTAACTTCGTCGCGATACAAGCCGATGTGACCGACCGCTGCTTCGGGCATGATTCGCAGCATTCCTTCGAGCAACCCGAGACCGGCGCGCAGGATTGGAGCGAAGATAATTGGCCGCGCCAATTCTGCCGTGGGCATTGCGGCCAGCGGCGTGTGAATCTCGATGGACCTGGTAGGCCAGCTCCTTGACGCCTCCGCCAGCAGCAGGACGCCGATCTGCTCGAGAGCGCGACGAAATTCTAGCGTCGTAGTTGTTTTATCACGCAACCGCGACATCTTCGCCGCCATCAGAGCATGCTCAATCAAATGCACATTGCCGAGCGACCGAGCCACGGCGTTGTTTTAATTAGTGCGGCACGGTGGGGTGAAGCGAAATCGTCCACGACTTTTGCGCCATGGAAAGAAACGGCATGACGAAAAGGCGTTATCCCATTGGTGCGGAGATGACGGCGCAAAACGAAACACACTTTCGCGTCTGGGCGCCGAAGGCGTGGAGCTTGGATGTCGCGCACGGCGAAGATTTTTTTCCGCTCGCCCGCGAGAGTGACGGTTATTTTTCCGGCGCCGCCCCGTGCGGAGCGGGAGCCCGCTACAAGTTTCGCGTCAACGGCGACGACGTTTTCCCCGATCCGGCATCGCGTTTTCAGCCTGACGGCCCTCACGGCGACTCATGCGTGGTCGACCCATTCTCATTTTCGTGGACCGACGCCGACTGGCCAGGGCTGACATTAGCCGGGCAGGTCGCATACGAATTTCACATTGGCACATTCACGCCGCAAGGAACCTGGCGCGCGGCGATGGAAAAGCTCCCGGGGTTGAAAGAAATCGGAATCACTCTGCTCGAAATGATGCCGATCGCGGATTTCCCCGGGCGATTTGGCTGGGGATATGACGGTGTCAATCTTTTCGCCCCGACGCAGCTTTACGGCGCGCCGGATGATCTGCGCGCATTTGTCGATCGCGCGCACGCGCTCGGCCTCGGCGTCATCCTCGACGTGGTTTACAACCACTTTGGGCCAGACGGAAATTACCTAGGTCAATACTCGGACGATTATCTTAATCGCGAAGGCGTGAACGAATGGGGCGACGCCATCAATTTCGATGGAAAAAACTGCGGCCCGGTCCGCGAGTTTTTCATCACCAACGGGCGCTATTGGGTCGAGGAGTTTCATTTCGATGGTTTTCGTTTCGACGCGACGCAGAGCATTCATGATCGCTCGGACGAATACATCGTTGGCGCCATCGGGCGCGCGGCGCGCGACGCCGCCGGCAAACGCTCGCTCCTTCTCATCGCGGAAAACGAGCCGCAGGAAACGAAACTGGTGCGATCGCGCGCGCAAGGCGGCGAGGATCTGAACGGACTTTGGAACGACGACTGGCACCACAGCGTGATCGTGGCGTTGACTGGGCGCAACGAAGCTTACCTCACTGACTACCGTGGCAGCCCACAAGAACTCATTTCGGCGGCCAAGTACGGATATTTATTCCAAGGACAGCCGTATTCGTGGCAGGAAGCGCCGCGCGGGTTTCCGGGGTTCGGGTTGCCGCCGGAGACATTTGTCGCGTTCATAGAAAATCACGATCAAGTTTCGAACTTCGCTCTCGGCGATCGCGTGCGCGCCCTCACTTCGCCCGGAGCCTATCGCGCCGTGACCGCGCTGCTCCTCCTCGGCCCCTGGACGCCGATGCTATTTCAAGGCGAGGAGTTCGGCTCCACCACGCCCTTTTGTTACTTTGCCGATGTCGGCGATGACAAACTCAAGGAAGCTGTGCGAAAAGGGCGTTTCCAATTCCTCGCCCAATTTCCGTCAGCCGCTTCCGCCGAGACGCAACAATTGCTGCCGGTTCCTCACGACAACCGCACGTTCCAGACGAGCAAGCTGAATTGGCAGGAGCGAGAGAAGAACACAGCATTCGTAAGATTGCATCGCGATTTGATCACCCTGCGGCGCGAAGATTCCCGTTTTCGCCTGCAGCCGCGCGCCGCGATCGATGGAGCCGTGCTGGGACGAGATTGCTTTTTGCTCCGCTATTTCGGCGAGAATGACGACGACCGCTTGCTCATCGTGAACCTTGGCTGCCGATCGCAGCTCACAGCCGCATCGGAGCCGCTCCTGGCGCCGCCGCTGCACTCGGAATGGGAGCTGATCTGGACGAGCGATTCGCCGCAATACGATGGTCCGGGCCGAGTCGACATTGTTCCTGATGAAGGCTGGCTCCTGCCGGCGGACGCTGCGGTTGTTTTTCGCCCGCGGCCGCGAACGAAGCCGCGCAAGAAGCCGAGGAAACATTAGAGCCGTATGTTTTGTCAATCTGAGCGAAGCCAAGAGCAGTCGGAGAATCTCTTTTCCAAATCAGAGATGTCTCGCCCATTCGACTGCGCTCAGGGTGACAGCTCGACATGACGGACGCGGCGCACCTCATTTCGGAACCGGTATGAATTTTACGAATCGTTCCCTGCCTTGGGACAAAACAAGCCACTCGCGCGAACTCCTCCTTGCGCGCGAATGGCTTGTCACCAACGGCCTCGGCGGGTTCGCGTCCGGCACAATCTCAGGCGCGATTACACGTAGATATCACGGTCTGCTCATTGCCGCTTTGCCCGCGCCGCATGGCCGCATGGTGATGTGGAGTCACGTCTCGGAGCATCTCCATTTTGATGATAAGGAAACGGTTTCGCTCGGTGGCGAAGAACGGGCGGGCGGTCAGCTCGATCTCGGCGCGGCGGATTACCTGCACGAATTTAGACTCGAGAATGGATTGCCGAATTGGACGTATCACGTGCGCGATCTGGTGCTGGAGAAACGTGTGCTTCTCCTGCACGGACAGAACACCGTGCACGTTATTTATCGAATCCTGAGCGGCGAAAACCGGCCGCGTCTGGAGCTGCGCCCAGCGTTCAGCTTTCGCCATTACGAATCACCGGTTAACAAAGGCCGGCCGGGACCGTATCGATTCACTGCCATCGATCGCCGCTATGAAATCGCCGCCGCGCAAAGTGGATTGCCGCCGCTGCGGATGAAGGCCGCCAATGGCGAGGCGGAGTTCACGGTTTCGCCGCAAAGCATTCGGCAGGTTGTTTACCGCATCGAACAAAGTCGCGGCTACGCCTATGAGGGCGATCTGTGGAGTCCCGGTTTTTTCCACATCGATCTGCGCGAACGCAACACTGTTTCACTCATCGCTTCCGTCGAAACGTGGGACATCATCGATGTCCTTTCGCCGGGCGGAGCGCTCGCGGCGGAGACTGAGCGGCGCGCGAAAATGCTCGATGATGCGCTGCCCGAGGCGAGCAGCGAGTTTCCGGCTGAGCTCGTTTTTGCAGGCGATCAATTTATCATCACCCCAGCCGGACGTGCGGAAGAAGCGGCGCGCGCGCACGCGGCCGGCGATGAAGTGCGGACGGTCATCGCCGGTTACCATTGGTTTACCGATTGGGGACGTGACACCATGATTTCGCTGGAAGGTCTGGCCCTCGTCACCGGCCGCAGCCTCGAAGCCGGTTATATCTTGCGCACTTTCGCGCATTACGTCAGCGACGGGCTCATTCCGAACATGTTTCCGGATAGAAAAAAAGCTGGGCTCTACCATACGGCCGATGCCACCCTCTGGTTTTTTCACGCGCTGGGACGCTACCTGCATTACACCGATGATCGCACGACGTTGCGTCTGCTTTTACCGACGTTGATCGACATCGCGGAGCATCATTTGCGCGGGACTCGATTCAATATCCATGTCGACGCGCACGATGGCCTTCTCGTCCAAGGTGAGGAGGGTTATCAGCTTACCTGGATGGACGCGAAGATGGGTGACTGGGTAGTCACTCCAAGACGGGGCAAGGCCGTCGAAATTAACGCTCTTTGGTACAACGCCCTTGAGCTACTGGCGAAATGGTGTGGCGAAGAGGGCGACCTCGGCGGCGCTGAGAAATACAGCGACGCTGCAAAACGCGCGCGCACTTCATTCAATCAACGGTTTTGGTACGCCGAGGGCCGCTATCTCTTCGACGTCGTCGATTGCAATGGTCAAAGCGGCACGACCGATTCTTCCTGCCGGCCTAATCAACTTTTCGCCATCTCTCTCGACCATCCCGTGCTCGAGCAAGAGCGCTGGGAATTAGTCTTGGATGTCGCTCGAGCAAAGCTTTACACGCCGCTCGGTCTGCGCTCGCTTGCACCAGATCATCCCGACTATAAGCCGATATACAGTGGCGACTTGCGGTCACGTGATGGCGCCTATCATCAGGGCACGGTCTGGGCATGGCTGATTGGCCCGTTTATCGACGCGTGGCTCAAAGTGCACCCTAACGAGAAGCAAACGGCGCGAAAATTTCTCGAGCGCTTTCCCGAGCACCTCGAGGAAGCCGGCATAGGCACAATCAGTGAAGTTTTCGACGCGCGTGAACCGCATCATCCCGGCGGCTGCATCGCACAAGCATGGAGCGTCGCCGAAGTTCTGCGCAGCTGGTTGAAGACGGCCTGATCGGCATTCGCGCAACGCGCGAGTTGTAGTTGGCGGCGACCGCTCCGGGTGCCCATCCTTGTTCCACTTTATAGACTGGGCAGACGGAGCGCGCGCCCTACAATTGCCTGTAACGAATGAGCGACAAAGCCGAACAAATTGAGCGCGAACCAGAAGTGCGGGAGGCGCTTGACCAGACGCGCGGCAAGAAAGTCAAGGCCGGCGCGACAGACAAATTCTGGTTTATCACTCACGCACTGGCGCTCATCGGCTGCGGCGTCGCTTACTATGCTCTCTCGGCGCACTTCGTCCCCTTACCCGGAGCTACCATCGAGCTACTCCTGCGTCTCGTGCGCGGTGCTGTCATGATCATCGTTCTGCTCGGCATCGCCAAGGCCATCTCAGTCTATGCCTTTGGCCGCATAAGCGACGCTCCCACCCGCTTCACCCTCAAACGCATTCAACGCCTGATCGTCGCGATTCTCATTGCCATCATCGCCATCTCAGTCTTTTTCGTGAATTGGTATACGGCGCTCATTTCCGTGGGCGTCCTTTCGGTCATCGTCGGCCTTTCCGTGCAAACACCGATGACCAGCTTCATCGGCTGGATCTACATTCTGGTGCGCCGGCCCTATCGCGTGGGTGACCGCATTGAAATCGACAATGCCACCGGCGACGTCATCGATGTGAGCTACATCGATACCACCCTGTGGGAGTTTGGCGGCAAATACCTTTCCACCGATCATCCCAGCGGCCGCATCATTAAATTTCCCAACTCAAAGGTGCTGAGCGCGATGGTGTTCAATTACTCCTGGCCGCTCTTTCCCTATATTTGGAATGAGATTAAGTTCCACATCGCTTATGGTAGTGACCTCGAGTTCGTGGCCAGGACCATGCAAACTATCACCGAAGAAGAGATCGGTGAAGACATGATGGAACGCGTAGAAGTATACCGTCAACTACTCGCCAAAACGCCCGTCGATGAGTTGGAAGTAAGGGAACGTCCGCGCGTCATCTTTCGTCCAAATGACAACACCTGGCTTGAAGCAATTGTCCGCTACCTCGCTCCGCCGCGCGAGGCGGGCAGCATCAAAACGCGCCTCATTCCGAAACTCCTTTCCGCTCTCAACGCCGCTCCTGACAAAGTGATGTTCCCCAAAGGCGACGCGCGCTGACGCCACCTTCCTAGCGCGCAGATTTCTCCACCCTGCCGTAAACTGGCTGTAACTGCTATAGAGATCGACGCGCTTTGACATAATCGGCCGCCGCACCTTAACGAAAAGACAAGTTCATCCCCACCAAAGATATTGAAGGCCCTCCCAGAAGCGATCACCGTAGACCGCTGCGCCAAGACCAATCAGGAGAGATGTTGCTGGTAGGGCTATCCAGCCATACTGGGCCCAGGGACAAAGGCGCAATCATATGCCGAGACCCGGCACTAAGCCCAAGATAGCACCGAAAAAGAAACGAACCCAGAACTCGAACCAGTCCCGTGGAGGATCCGGTGATCCCTGCGGCGGATCTGGTCGTGCGGAGCGATCAAGCATCTACTCACTCACTATCCGAGAAAAACGCGACCGGGAGAGTGGTTGAAAGGCGTGTCGCCGGTAAAGTGGAACGGTGCGCTCGTGTCCAGCGACGACTTCCAACTCGACGCTGCGCCATTGCAACGCTCCGGCTCGCGCGATCGTCTGCGAAAGCAGTTGAGAGCCGATACCATACCCGCGCTTCTCCGGAAGAACGTAGAGTTCCTCGAGCCACCCCACCCTGCCTCCATGCTCCAGGCTTAAATGCGAAGCTGCGTACGCTACGCCCACCGGCGCAGCTTCCGCGAGGGCCAGGAGGAGAAAACCGGTGGAAGGATCGGCGATGACCGCCCGCGCGACGTTATGGAGATCGTCCTTGGGCGTGATGATGTTGTGCTCCCGCAGCTGCGCATCGAAGAGCACAATAGCCTCGTCCAGATCGGTGAGTTCGACGGACTTGATAGTTACTGAGTTCACCACCCAAGCTCGCGAAAGGAAGCGCACAACCACAAGAATAAAAGCTGAAAAATCCGAGGGAACGGCTGGGGCCGTGAAAATGAGCTCGCTAATGACGCGCGCCAGAAGTCGCGGGAGAATTCCTTTCCCAAACAAAACGAATACAATGGAGTCCGAGTTCAGCCAGTGGCTGCGATTGGCGCAAGATTTGCACATAGCCATGAGCCAGTGGATTACTTGCGGCTCATGAAGTGGTGCGTTGCTCTAATTAGTCTCTGCGTCCTACCGGCGACCGAGGCGGAGAAGCCAAAGGTGTTGCCGCTAATGTCGGCGCCACCCAAGGCGGAGAAGGCTACGCCCCAGGCGGTCGTAGCGTTGCCCAACTACGACGAGGTGACGGCGACGCGGCTCCAAATTTTTCTCGATAACAATGACTTTGGGCCGGGAAAGATCGATGGACAAATGGGTGAGTTTTTTCGCAAGGCGCTGCTGGCTTACAAGCGCGCGCATTTAATGCCGATGCGGGGAACGGTTGATCAGTGGCTGCTCGACCAGGTGCCCGAGCCATTCACGACGTTCACGATTCCGCCGGAAACGGAAGGTTTCATCGGGCCTGTATCGAACAAGCCGAGCGAGCAATCAAAGCTTAAGGGATTGAAGTATGGATCATTGCTGGAGCTGGTGGCAGAGCGCTTCCACTCGGCGGAGGATTATCTGCGCAAATTGAATCGCGCGATGAATCTGGACAAACTTAAACCGGGCGACACCGTGACAGTGCCGAATGTTCTGCCGTTTAAGATCGAGGATTTGCATGAGGGTTTCGCGCAAGCCAATCCCGCGTTCGTCAAGCGCATTCTTTATGTCGACACCAAAGAGCGTTTCCTGTTGATCTACGATCAGCAAACGCTGGTCGCGGAATTTCCAATCACTCCCGGTTCGACGAAACTGCCGGCGCCGATCGGGGTTTGGAAAATTCGCGGTATCGCCACGTTGCCAGTGTTTCGGCATGATGAGGGCGTGCTTCAACACGGCGTCGTGAGCGACAATTTTTTTAACCTGCCAGCGGGACCGAACAACCCGGTCGGAATATTGTGGATGGCGTTGAACAAGCCGCATGTCGGCGTTCATGGCACCAACAATCCAGAGACGATTGGGCGTGCGGCGAGCCACGGATGTATTCGCACGGCGAATTGGGATGCGGCACGAGTGAAAGAGTTGGTGACGGTAGGAAATACTGTTTCGATTTTTTAGTGTACGGGCGCCGGCTGCTGGACGGCGCGCAAGCAAGGGACCGCGCTACCTTTCCCTGTCATTTCCGAGCGCAGCGCAGCGCAGTCGAGGAATCTCTAACTTCTGGTGCAAGGCCGAAATTCAGGGATGTCTCGACGGAGCCTGTCCTGAGCAAAGTCGAAGGGCTCGACATGACAACAAGCCGGCGCGACGTGTAAGGAGAATGAAGATCGCGCGTAAGCTTCAGAAAATTCTTGATCCCGAGATTATCGGTAGCGCACGTGAGCACCTGCATCGCGCGCTGCATCCGGTAAACACGCGACAGTTGCACGCGGAGCTTGAGCGAGACCCATCGTGGGCGGAATTGCGCTGCAAATATCCGCGGAGTGGGAAAGAGGTGCATCGCTTTGGCGACACCAAGTTTTGGATTGGGCGCAATGTCGAGCGGGCGCAGGATCTTTCGCTCGATAGAGCGCCGTGCCGGCATATTCTCGATCTCGGCTGCGGGCCGGGATTTTTTTTGTATGTTGCCGATAAGCTCGGACACAGCGGGATCGGGCTTGACCTCGACGAGCAGCCGATCTTTCGCGACACTCTTCGTCTGCTCAATGTTGAGCGCCTCGTCCATCGCATCAAGCCTGGCCAGCCGTTACCAGCTAACGAGCATCGATTCGATCTTATCACAAGCTATCTCACCTGCTTTCACCGCATCGAGCGTTTACCGGATGGCAACTGGCGAACGTGGTCGCCAGAGGACTGGCAATTCTTCATTGACGACGCGCGTGCGAACCAGCTCAAACCTGGCGGCACTTTGCTGCTTGAGTTTCATCCGCAAAAGAACGGCGAGCTCTACACTGCCGAGGTCCGAGAGGTTTTTGTGATGAATAACGCGCGATTGTTTCGCTCGAAGGTTTTTCTTCGCTAGTCGGCAACACGGCCCATTGGTTACTGTCTAACTTCATGGCCAATCGTCGTTCCCTGTCAGTCGCCTTGATTGGTACGAAGTTCATGGGACGCGCGCATTCGAACGCCTGGCGACAAGCGCCGCGTTTCTTCGATCTGCCGGCGGACATTCGCATGTCTGTCATTTGCGGGCGCAATCCGGCAGCAACGCGCGCCGCTGCGAAAAAGCTTGGCTGGGAACAAGCCGCGACCGATTGGCGCCGCGTTGTTTCGGATCCCCACATCGATATTGTCGATATCTGCACTCCTAACGATTCTCACGCGGAAATCGCCATCGCCGCGGCAGCGGCGAGTAAAGCAATCCTTTGCGAGAAGCCGCTCGGGCGCGATTTAGGAGAGGCAATGCGGATGCTTTCCGCGGTGAGAGGTAAGCGAGTGGCGAACATGGTCTGCTTCAATTACCGGCGTGTCCCTGCGGTGTCGCTTGCCAAAAAAATGATTGCGGGCGGTGAACTCGGCGATCGCGCTTATCACTTTCGCGCACGTTATGCGCAGGACTGGATCGCGGACCGGGACTTTCCCCTGGTCTGGCGATTGCAATCAAAGACCGCCGGTTCCGGATCGCTTGGCGATATCGGAGCGCACATTGTCGATCTCGCGCGCTATCTTGTTGGCGAAATCGCGAATGTTTCCGCCGTAGGCACGACTTTTGTGAGGAAGCGACCGATTAGAAAAAATGCGCGTCGTCTCGGCACTGTCGATGTGGATGACGCCGTCAGCGTCGTCGGCCGATTTCGTAATGGTGCCGTCTTAAATCTGGAAGCAACGCGCTTTGCGCACGGTCGCAAGAACCAGCTCAGCTTCGAAATCAACGGCAACCGCGGCTCTCTCTCCTTCGATCTGGAAGATTTAAACCGGTTGCACTTTTACAATGCGACCGATCCTGCCGCCGCACGTGGCTTTCGCGACATTCTTGTGACCGAATCTGCGCATCCATTCGCGCAAAACTGGTGGCCACCCGGTCACGGTTTGGGCTACGAGCATTCTTTCGTTCACAGTATCGCAGATTTTGTCGAAGCGGTGGTGGCGCGAAAGACGGTTGGTCCTGACTTTGCCGATGGTGTGAAAACTCAGCGCGTCCTCGATGCGATCATGCGCAGCGCAAAACGAGGCGGCGCAAAAGTCCCCGTTCCTAGGTAACAACGGTCAAGCCGGCGTAAGTCTCCCGTATAATGTGGTCCACTACCGTTTTTATTTCACCCGTTTCCTCAAAGACGCGCAGCTGGCGATCAGCCCCTGTGCCCTCGCGCATGATTGTCTCGATGTGCGAGATTTCGCGACTGATACCCAGTTCTTCCGTTTCCGGGGCAATGAACTCGAGCATTTCATGAAGTAACTCACGCTCCTCTCTTTCACATTTGCTCCGGAAGTCGACCAGCTTTCCATCGATACCATAGCGGGCGGCGCGCCAGCGATTCTCGTCGAGCAAGCGTCGTTTATAGCGGCGAAAACCGACGTTTCCTTTCCCGAGCTTGTGCAATTTGAAAACGAGAGCCTGCATCACCGCTGCCAACGCGATGGTGTCGTCAACGCGAGACTGTGCGTCGCAAATGCGGAATTCGAGCGTGTCAAAGAAAGGATGGAGCCGGACGTCCCACCAAATCTTTTTTGCATTATCGATGCAGTTAGTAGCAATCAATGTTTCGAGGTAATCTTCATATTCAGCAAGATTCTCAAAGGCGTCAGGGATTCCCGTGCGCGGAAAGCGCTCGAAGATTGCCTGCCGGTAGGCTTTGAGGCCTGTGTTCTGTCCGAGCCAGAAAGGTGAGTTGACGGACAGGGCGTAGATGTGGGGCAGGAAGTACCGCATCTGATTCATGACATTGAGACCCTCCGCGCGGTCGGGAATCCCGACGTGGACATGCATTCCAAAAATTAAGTTGGCGCGGGCCACCTGCTGCAGGTCCTGCACGATCGTAGCGTAGCGTTCGTTCGGCGTGATCGACTGATCCTGCCAACGCGAAAATGGGTGCGTTCCCGCCGAAGCAATCTTGAGATGGTGATGCGCAGTCACGCTGGCCAGATCACTCCGCAACTCAGTCACTCTTTGGCGCGCGTGAGCGATGTCGGGGCAAATCTCAGTGCGAAGTTCTACCACGGACTGGTGCATTTCCGATTTGACCTGCTCCTTCAGCGTCATCTTCCCGTCCTCGAGAATTTGATGAATGTCCGAACGCAACTCACGCGTTTCGGGGTCAACGATTTGAAACTCCTCTTCGATGCCGAGGGTGAAACGATCTTTCATGGTTTCGCCGGTCAGAGCCTGCCTACGAACTATTCGAGCAAGGAAACGCGGATGCTAACAGCCGAAGCCTCACAGGATACTAGAATAAAAGCGCCCACGCCACCGCGTCGAACTCAAATCAACGCATTCCAAGGGTTACCACGTGACAGTCTACGGTTTATGCGACGAGCGAAAACTGGAGCCTAGGGGATTCGAACCCCTGACCTCCTCAATGCCATTGAGGCGCTCTACCAACTGAGCTAAGACCCCGTTTCAGCTATGAAAGCCAGCACGAGATTGGCGCGCCGAAAATTCTGTTTGTCCACCGCTTTTGTACGCTGTAGGCTCAAGTCCACTTGAGCACGCGAGAGCGCCAAATCGGATCGTTTCAGAAAGTCGGCGAATGTCTCTACCGGTATTCATCAAGCGGCGTTTATTATGCGCGCATCAAAACCGCCGGCAAGGAAATCCGCCGCAGCTTAGGGACTGATGATCGAGCGACCGCCGGACGGAAACTTCGCGAATTGCGAGACGCGCAACAAAAAATCGATCCCTCTCGTGGCAAGCTCACCCTCGCTGAGCTCTGCGAGCGATTTCTCCGAACTGTTCAGCATCAGAAACGAAAGACGATCGAACGGAAGGCGCTAATCGTCGAGCGCCTGAAGATGAATTGGCCCGGCGGGTCTTCGTGCCAGGTCCGATCCATTCGCCAATCCGACATTCAACTTTGGCTCGCGCAGTACAGCTTCGGACCTGTTTCTCGCAATCTGCATCTCGCGTGCGTTAAGGAGGTGTTCGCATTAGCGGTCGCTGACCGCGTGATCTCAGCATCGCCGGCCGCTGAAATCAAATCAGTAAAAGTTGCGAAGCCCATTCGGAGAACTCCTACGTTTGAAGAATTTCGCTCCATCGTTGCTGATATTCGCGCGCAGCCGTTCAGCGCGGAGGCCGAAGAGAGCGCAGACTTTGTCGAATTCATTGGTCTTGCCGGCCTAGGCCAAGCTGAGGCGTCGGCGCTTGAGTGGCCTGACATACATTGGGACCGCGAACAAATCACAACGTTTCGACACAAGACGAAATCCGGCTTCGCCATCCCCCTCTATCCGCAATTGCGGCCGCTACTTGAACGACGCTACACGCAGCGCGGTTCGGACGTGGAGAAAAACGTCTTCCGAATTAAGGATGCGAAACGAGCTATCGCAGCAGCGTGCCGTCGGCTAAACCTGCCAGCTTACAGCCACCGTTCGTTTCGTCGGATGTTCATCACGCGGGCGATTGAGCTTGGCGTGGATGTGAAGGTTATCGCGGAATGGCAGGGGCACAAAGACGGCGGCAAGTTGATTCTCAGCACATACAGCCATGTGCGTCGGGCGCACTCGCAGCGAATGGCGCAGCTGATGGTTGAGCCGCGTGAGGAGATTAACGTCGTTAGATTTCCGCAGGTCGCTACCAACGGCGCTTCATGAAACTCGGGCCGGCTGACCGCTCGCTTCTCTATTGCCATTTTCGGCCGCAATTGCGCCGTGTTGGCCGAGGCAAATATCGCAGCAGTTCTGCGGACATCGAGCGAATGACCGCGGCGCGTGCTTGGGAGGTCCATTCGCGCCTAAAGTATTTCGAATGGGCTGTCCCTAAAGATTTTCGCAAGCGGGATTCGCTCATTGCTCTCGCGCTTTGGCAATCGCGACAAATCGCTTTCAAAAAAGCGTCGGCAACGGACGTGGGCCCGACGATTCCGGGAATGTGTTTAACAGCAGAGGAGGCGGGAAATCTTATTCTTAATCACCCGCGGATCGCGAGATTGTTTAGCCGGCTTGAACGTTCAAAACGTCGGCAGCGCCACCCCCAACTTGAAGCTTTATCTCAGGTTAAATTCGCTCTGCTGAAGTACGGCCAACGATGCGCGCAATTCGGGCTAGGAGTCGAGTTTGGACGCGCCTGGCATAGCGTAGCGGAAATACGAACCATTGTTGGATCTCCGGCTCGTCTCGCGAGCGACAAGTTTCTCCGTGATACACTGCGGGAGTACCATATCCCTTTTCTTGACGCGCGAGGGCGGTGCGCGCCCACGCGCGGCGGTCGAGATTTGTCGTCCTGATAGGGAAGGCAGAAAGTCATTTTAAGTAGCGGCTATTGAGCTAGTGGGTGCCCAATGAGAGCACCCAAAGCGCGACAAACGAATCGAACTCCGCTCCATGAACGCGGCGCGTTCAAGCTGCAAGAAGCCTGTGAGTATGCCGCCGGACTCGCGCCTATCTCTCTTCGTCGATTGATCAAACGTGGGGAATTGAAGCGACACCCTGGCTTTCGTCACATCGTTATCACGCGGGCAGAATTGGATCGCTGGCTTGCGCTTGGAAACTCGAAGCGCGCGGCTTGAGTCACAATGCAGCAGCAGTCAGAGCTTTTTAAGGAACTTGTGCCGACTGTGAATTCGGACGGCCAATTTCTCGAGTACCGCTCGGGCAAAAAAATCATTCAAATTCCCGTTAGTGTTTGGAAAGACGGCAGAACGCGAGCAGACCTTTCGGCATACGACAAAGGCGAAATTGTTTCGCGCAATAGGTTCAACCTCCAGGAGCGCGTTGAGAACGTACTGCGCTCAATCTTCCCAAGCTTGATTGAAAGTGTGCGGGAGGAGTTCGCTCGCGACCATAGCCGGAGCGTCACACCTCGCCGCAACAACAAAAGACCGGGGGGAGCCATCGGGTCAGACGCGCATCGATACATCAACCCGTTTGTCCAAGATTGGGCTTTTGCGCGGTGCCCGGACTGGCTGTTTAGCAGACGCGAACTGACGTACGCCGAGAAACTCGTGTATGCGAAACTGCTCTTCCCGCTGCCAAGGCCGCTCTGTGAAAAGTTTGACCAAGAGCAAGGCGTCATCTTCGGACTAAATCAAGGCGAGCTCGCGAAACGCATCGGAATTCGCCGCGAGACTGCAAACGCCGCATTGAGCGATCTTCGAAAACGGGGGCTTTTGGAGATTATTGGCAGACCTGGTGCCAAACAGGTCGTGAGATTTTTCTGGCATGAGTGGATGGATACCTGTGCGGAGAACGCACAGGTTCGAGCGGGCCGAGCTGTTAGCGGAAATCACATCGGCTGTGTGAAGGGAGAACAGCGAGGTGTGCGCCGCAACAACACTTCCTGTGAACGCAACGCACAAGTTCCCGAGGGCATAGAGAAGAGAGACGGTCAAAGAGAAGAGAGAAAGCGCTTTTGCTCTTTCGTTCAGGAAGACGATGCAGATTCAAAAAGGCGATAACGAAGTGAACAACGATAATCTGTTTCTCACCCGATGTCCTGACTGTGGCGCTCAGTTTCAGGCTCCCCACTTGGAGGTATGCGGTCGCGAAGTATTTCCCAAACGCTTTTGTGAACGCTGCGTCAGCCTAGACCAAGAACGGGTACGATCCGAAAGGAATCGGGAACACATCGCTGAGATGGAGAGGAGTTGGGCCGCGAAGTGCCCGCCATTATATCGACATACAAATCGGGGGCGCTTGCCGCTCGACGAGGCCGTCGTGGAAAAGATACTGCGGTGGCGGCCGGATGAACGGCCGGGGGGCCTGGGACTCAGTGGGGCCGCGGGCATTGGCAAGCGCCGTCTCCTGTTCCTTCTCGCCCGCGATCTTCACTTCGTCGGCTTTCATGTCTCTTCAATTCGAGCCGTGCAATTTGAAACCGTGGTGGATGATCGTTTCGACGACGAGCGGAAAGGCCAGGCGAAAGTGTTGATCCGCCGACTGGAGCACGCCGGAGTCCTCTTGCTCCTCGATCTCGGAATGGAACGGCTTAGCGCGGCCGGCGAAGTTGCCTTGCACGACTTAATTCAAACGCGCGCTGAATATGAACGCCCGATCCTTTGGACTTCGCAGTTTAATGGAGACGAGCTACTCGCTAGATTTCGCAACTCGCAGGAACGCGGTAAGGCCACGATTAGCCGTCTCGTTAGATCTTCTGAATGTTTACTGCTAGAGCGCGTCGCCAAACCTGGAAAGAGGATTGCAACGGCGGCATGAAGGTATTGGCCGCAGCGGAACAAGAGGCGAATGCATACCTCAGTATCGCTTTGCGTACACACGCGCGACCGCGAGTTCGCGTCAAAGGCGGGCGGGTGTTCCTTAACGGCGTTCAGCTTGGTCCAGCAGAAATCTACGCCGAGCGGATCCGCTTACACCGCTTACTGCCAATTCATCTCCGCCGCCGTTTTTGACTTGTGACTCAATCATCGCTTGCCCTTCCACGGCCAATTGAGATTCGCGTTGAATGTGAAACGCGCGAAACGGCGATCGCGAAATTTTCGCGAGTTTCGGAAGCTGTCGCTGCTGCTTCGCATGCAACTCGAAACGCAACGCCAGCGCACATCAGAGAACCGAAAAAGTCTGCGTCGTCTTACTGTGACCGGGCTACAAAGACCATAAAACGGACAGAACTGTCCGATTCAAACAAACTCCCGAATATCGTCGGCCAAGACCGCTGCATCGTCGATGAATCGGGCGTTATCCAGCACGCCCGCGTTCATAGCCAGCGAGACGAGGGATTGCACTTGGAAAAAATGCCGGCGGGCTTGTTTGCGTACGAGGGCGCCCGCAACGGGATCGCGCTCCGCTTCTTTGGCAACCATCAGCCAATATCCTCCATTCTCGATCACGAGTTCTCAGTCTTCTCTTGGCAGCAACACGTCGAGCGAGCGCAGCGTGTCAGCGCAAATCCGACAGAACTGTCACATTTGGCGGAAAAGAATGCTGGTCCCCCGGTAAGGAATCTTTTTCCCAGCCCAAATTTTGCGCGGTTTTACGAACTGTCGTCGTTTCTGTACGTGGCTTACAACCGACTAAGTTGTAGTTGTGTCTTGACTGACGGTGCCTCGCAATGGCACTCACCCAAACCACCCTCGCCAAAAGATGGCGCTGTACCCAACAAGCCATTTCCAAGCTTGTTGCCAAAGGCATGCCGCTCACCTCTGAGGCCGCTGCTCGTGCGTGGAAAGAAGCGCAGCAGCAACGCAGGAGCCGCACAGAGATCACTGACGAGGAACGCGCCATCCGCTTCGCGATCCTTCAGCTCGACCTCGATCGCCGCCGTTACGAGTTCGAGCGCGAGCGCGAGCGCATGCTCTCTGCCGCCGAGTTCGAGGCCGCTCTCTTCCTCACGAATTCCGCGATTCTTGCGGCCATTAACGCCTTCGGCGCGCGGCTCAACGAGAAACTCGAAGGCCTCGGCTTCGACGACCGCGCCCTCGTCCTCGAGCAGGAGAGCGAACTCCTCCGTAAAACCATCGCCTCCTGCGACTACTTGCACCCCGACGCCGAGTAGGAAGGGATACCTCAGCCGCTGGGCCGGGCTTAAAAGGGAAGCGAAAGCGAGTCGAGCATGAGCAAAATCGCGGACGAAAACACGGTTCTAACGAATGTACAGGTTACATCAGTTAGAAGAAAAAGGGCGTTAGGCCTCACGTATGAAATTCGACCGCAGGCGAACGGGGATTTCGAAGTTACTTCAACAGTTCCCGCTTACGGTATCGGGATCCTTTTTACTGCTCAATTACCCGAAAAGAAGGTGGTCGAGGTCGTTGAAAAGTATGCATGGTTTTTGGCGAATTTATCCGGCTGCACCGTGCGGCTGATCGACGCGGCTGAGCAAATTTTTGAGTATGCGCCGGATGAAAAGTTCCGAGCGAACCTGGCCAAATGGTTAGGGACGATGGATTTCTTCCATAGTGATGAGAACAAGCTCGGCGCGATCGCGTTCATGCCAGCGGTGTTCCAGGACAACAAGCACATTCTGCGGCCGGCGGAGTCTGCGAAGGACGTTAGTTTCCCTGTCCGAGGAGTTGGCGCTTCGCCGGCGGTTGGCGGCGACGATTCCGCTTGGGCCAAAACACCATTGTGAGCTCGTTAGTTCTAAAGAAAGGCAACACCCATTATGACTAGATCAGACGCGGAGCGCGACATCCGCAGGTCAATCCGGATAGAGGAGGAGCGTGCTCTTGCCGCCAAGCGTTCCGCCGAAGCGCACAACAAAGCGCCGGAGCGTCTGCTCGCCCAGCGTTCCCCCGAAGCGCACAACAAAGCGCCAGCCAAAAAAAATGTCCGCAAATTTCAGACTCAGAAACAGCAGCGCGACGAGCTTGTAAGGATTTACGAGTCGGAACACGGCCTCGGCTCCGCAAAGAAGCTGTTCGATCGAAGACTCGCCGATAAAAAAACGTTGTTAAAGGCGCAGATCAATCTGCTCTGTGGATTAGTCGCCATTTCAAAACCGGCAGCACCGGCAAAAACGCTGAACCCAGCGCCCCATACGCGGCCAGCGACCACGCCCGCAGCCTCTCTTCCGGCAAAACCCTATGTCGCCGCGAACTGTAAACTCATGACGCGGGCGGAATTTGAAAAACTCACGCCTAGCAAGAAAACGGAGTTCATCCTCCTCCGAGGTGGGCGGCTCACCGACTAAAAAAAACTGTATGAAATTGAACCCCTTCAAGAGATCCGATCCGAGACAAAGTCTTGCTAACGTCGCAACCGAAGCTCGCTGCCTACACACGAGTACCATCGCGTTACGCGACTTCGTTGAGGAAAAGGAAGCCGTGCTTGTATTGCAGGTCCAGAACACGCTGCCGATAAGCGGCAATATTGGCCACATCAGAAACGCGATGGGCGCGATGGTCGTTCTTTCGCAATCGGCCGGCGTCGAGCTCGCGGGAGCGAAAGCGCTCTTGGCGACGCTCGAAGACTCTAACGAGTTCAAGCAGGCAGCGGCAATCATCGAACCCCTTCTTGAAGAAATTGCCGAATTGGAAGCGGACGAACAGACCAAGCGCGAAGAAAAGTATCGGAGAGCGGCAGCGCTTCAGGAAGTCGAACAAGCGGCCAAAGCGCGTGCTCTCGCAGCCGCCGCCGCGGATCCCGAGGTCATTGCGGCCAAACGCAAGCTTGAAGAAGCGGAGGCGGCAGCGAGCGAGACCTCTCTTCCTCAGCAGTAAACAGGGCCTCACAGAGTTATCCGCAGAGACGGCGACTGTCGGAACGTTGACTCGCCAATTCGGGCGTGAGCGACGTCAGTATCGAGTTGGGCATGTCCGCGGAGGAGCTTTACCAGGAGCCGAAAAAGACGACAGCGAGATTGCGCGCATCCGCGAACTGACGCGACCTAAGACCGACGCTATCGAAGCCAGCAAAGAGATCGCGATACGCTCTTCGGTTTTGATGTCGCGCGCGCGCTCCTTCTGCAGTTTAACCGCGCCCGCGACGTGAAAGCCGGTGGCGGTCAAGCGCTTTCGAAAGAGGAAGAGCTCCAGGCCGATTTCAAAAGCGGTAACGTGCGCGGCCAAGCGTTCTTCGAGAAATACGGTCGCATCGACGCCCGCGCGCCGCTTGCGAGCGTAAAGAGCGGCTTGGAGACCGGCCATGTGGAAGGTTCCAGCATAGTCGGCAATACCGGGTTCAGTTCTCTCGGCAGTCATCTTAACCTGGGCCGCGAGCCTGAAAGAAAGCGCAGCGAGCCTGGGCAAAGACGCGCACAAAGACTCCGCCGATAAACTCAGCGGCGCGGCCGACAAGCTTACAAATGCGGCAAAAGAGATAGAGAAAGCGCTCACGATTTCCTAGCTTCGACCGCCGCGAAAATTCACGTTGGCTACGTCACGCCATTGTGATTAACGTTTTCCGTTCTGCGTAATTTTTCGCAAAGCGGAAAGGGCGAAAAGATGTTGCCAAGCAAACGCGGTTCGTCATTAATCGAACCGTGCTGCTGACACAGCACCGCCAATCTGTAACGCGGCCTCACTAGCCTCGTGGCGAAAGAAAAACACAGAAACGCGCGTGCGTTGAGATAGCTGCGGCCGGTAGTGCGGTAGCGGTGATAAGTCTGTCAGGACTTCTTAGCGTGCGCGCTTTTTTTGTTGTTTTTCAAATGATCTGCATCCGTGAAGAAGTTTCAGCACCAAAAATTCAATCCGGCGAAGACGCGCTCAAATATTGGTGGACCAAAATCGCACCGATGCCCTGGTGCGACCAGGAACGCGAAGTCTGCGTGGTTCTATGTTTAAACACCAGATACCGGGTCGTCGGCTTCGCGCTCGTTTCCTTGGGAACACTCAATGAGTCTATAGCTCATCCGCGTGATGTGTTCGCGCCAGCGATCGCATTGAACGCATTTGCGGTTCTGCTCTTGCATAATCACCCATCCGGGGATCCATCACCGGGCCGGGCCGATAAAGAACTCACGCAGCGGTTATCCGATGCGGCCGAGCTCCTGCAGATAAGATTTCTGGATCACGTCATTGTCGGGAATGAGGAAAATTACTTTGCCTTCGCCATCAATGGTCCACTCGCGTACTGACGGTGCTGGGAGTCGGTTTTGTTTCTTTACCTGATGCGAGATACCGGATAATTCAACTGCCCGTGGCCGGCTTCGAAATCTTCGCGTTCGTTGTCGGGATTGTCTGGCTGATTTTCCCGTTTTCCGTAATCAACTCGCTGGCGAAACAGAGACGGGCAAATCGAGAAATCGTTCGGCTACTTCAGGACATGAATAAACAGCTCGAATCAGCAAATAAAATGCACGGCGATCTAAATCGCGCAGTGCAATGGTTCGTCGATCGCGAAGCGGAGCGCTCGTCAAAATGAGCGCTCGAATCGTTCTGGTTCGTCCCTCACGCAATTCGGCGCGCGGGCTACCGGAGTGGGCGGACCAGGTTGGGCTATGTGGGGCTTTTGCCCTCTTACTCGCCATCCCGGTAGTCAAAGCAGGTCCCGAGCAAAACCGGTTGGCGCCAGCCCGGTCTCTGAGCATTTCGGCGCACGAAATCGGATCGGCCGGTTCCACATCCTATAGCTGGGCAACGTCCTGGGGCAGTTATATCAGAGATTTCTTTACGCAGCAGGACGTTCTAATCGACGCTCACAACCTCAGCTCTTTGCCCGCGAAGATCATTGTTGATTTCTTTTTTGTCGGCCAACCGGAGCACAAGAACGAGCCTCGTAAGCTTTTCTCGAGACGTACTTTCACCATCGACATTCCACCTGCGTACCTAAATCGTGTTTCGCTCCGTTCAGAGGTTCTGAAATCTAACGAGCAGAGGTATGTCCTTTTAGGGGAGCAGTACAATTCCGGCTATCACATAACTGGATGGTTTCTCGAAGCCAGCGTGCCAAACGACACAACACCGTTTACATATGCCTCTTCGAATCCATCTTGGGTTGAAAACAGGACCAACTGGTTGAACGCAGCAATAGCTGAGCTTGAGCGCGCCGCTCCGCCGGCGGAGCGCCCAGTAAGTAAACCACCAGCTGTCGCACCCTTGCCCACGACAGCCTCTGCCGCACCCCCGTCTGCCGCTGCTGCAAAACTTCCTACGCCTCAGGATGCCTACGTCGTTACAACGAGGGACGTCACCGTGAAGCTGGAGTACGGCGAAGTAGTCATTCGGCGCGGAACGCGCCTGCGTCTTGTGAAACGAGACGCGTCGAATGCTTACGTTAACTTCGGGAACACTGTCTTACCGCTTTCACTCGACGCGGTAAGGTAAAACAAAAAGACCGGGTTCCGGGGCCAGCAGCGAGCAAGTTTGTACGCCGGTTTGTACACTGCCGGAGTCGAATTAGGGCCGTTTGAGAGCAAATCAGCGCAGTATGTCTCGGTCACCACCCTCGAAGAGAGCGCATGGGATAATTTGAGATCGCTGGTTTGCCATCAATGCCATTGAGGCGCTCTACCAACTGAGCTAAGACCCCGCAAGGATCTCAGAGTGTAGATTTCAGATCGCCGATTGCAACTCGCGGTGGCGAAGCCGGATTATTGCAGCGCGTAGACTTCGACGAGCGCCGTCCCGGTCGTGTTGTTCACCCCGCGCACGATGGCAGAGTAGTTGCCGGGAGTAAGAGTGCGCACGATCGCTGATTCCAGGTCATTGGGCGGCGCCTTGCCTGTGGCCGAAATCTGGGCTTGCTGCGCGCCTTTCCAATTGTCGTTAGCGGCGATGAGCGTGCCGTTAGCGTCGTGCAGTTCTAGAGTGGGATTATGGATAGTGATGAATTTCGGAGTAAAATGCGAGTCACGCATGAATTCAATTCGGACCTGAATCGTCGCCGCCTGCGCTGTGAAACTAAAAAGGTAAGAATGGCGATAGCGGCAACCCAGGGCGGAGTGCCGCGGAAATTCGAGTTGTATACAAAATCTCTAACAAATCGTGCGTTCATTGGATGTGTGTTTGGAGCTCCCATAAGTTCCTAACGAAAAAGGTCGGAATGCAAGTTCTTCACCGAGGTGAAGTCCTGAATCGCCTGGAGAGGTAACAGGATTGTTAATTCGAGTCGGCGTCTTCGGTAGCTCAATTTGGACGCCACAACTACTGCACCTTCAGAGTCAGATCATTGCCCGTGCCGCCATTGTATTTCACCAGGAAGTTCGTGCCGTTGCTGGTCAACATTGAGCCATTTGACAGGTTACTGAAGGTGCCAGCGATCGGATTAGCCGAGGTATTATTAATGACGGTAAAGATTGTTCCGGGCGTTAATGTGCCGGTGGTAGTATCGCCAAACGTGAATGGCACGTTGGCGCTAATGGTTACTCCAAGGGCGCTAACTTTTGCCGCAACCGGTGTCGCCCGGTTCAAGACACATTTGTAGGTTGAGAGCGAATTAAACCTCAGAGTGTTATTGATGGTAAGCGTGCCCGGCTTGGTCGCCGTGCCCGGCAACAGAATCGCTCCGGAAGTGGTGCCATTCCCGATCGTGACCGCGCCGCTAATTTTACCGGTGCCGCCTAGCGTCGCGGCGTTGACCTGCACAGCGCCGGTGCCAGTGGCTGAGCCGATTTTGTTCTTTGCCAAAAGCGTGCCCTGGCTGATCGTGGTCCCACCGGAGTAGGTGTTGCCATTGGTGAGGCTAAGCTTGCCCTTCCCGGTCTTGCTCAGCGAACCAAAATAACTGGTAGCACTGGGATCATCTGCGATTATCCCGGAAAAAATCGTGCTCCGATTATTGGCGCCCACTGTTAACTTATTGGCTCCAAGGAATACACTTCCGCTTCCTTCAATAGATCCAATCGCCACACCGGGAGCGTTCTGACCACTGATGTCCAGATTGCCGTCGGTGTAATTGCCTGTGGCGTTGCCAAACACCTCCACGCGGGAGGTTCCACCGACCGAATCGCCATAGAGGTAAATGGAACCACCATAGCCGCCGCCGCCCACTCCGGCGTTGGCAATCAAGGTCGCAGCACCCGCGTTTCCGGCGATAAACATCGTGGCGCCGTCTGCGCCGCTGGCTTCAGGGCCATCAATGGTAAAGGTGCCATGGCCCGCGGTGGCCAACGGATCGATGTCGAGTTGGCTTCCAGCATATGGGCTAGCGGTACCTCCCTTGACGGTAAAGACCCCGTTGCCCGCCGTCGAGTTATCCCTAAAGGTCAGGAAGCTGGAGGCGCCGTTGACATTGGCGTTGAGGGTGAAAGCGCCGGCGCCGGCAGTCGAAGTACCGTTGAAGTAAATGAAGCTGGAGTAAAAGCCGACGGCGTTGAGGATGAAGGTGCCGGCGCCGGCAGTCGAGGTAGTGAAGAAATTGATGGTGGCAGGGCCGTTAAGAGTAAAGCCGCCGGTGCCCGCAGTCGAGTTATCGTAGAATTCGATCAAGCTGGTGTTACCGGTGGCTGGATCGCCATCGAGGGTAAAGGTGCCGGCGCCGGCGGTCGAGGTATTAAGGAAATGGATAAAGGAAGTGCCGTCGATGGTAAAACTGGTGGAGCTTCCAGCAGTGGCGCTGTTCAAGAATTGCATGTAGGTACTGGCAGCCACGAACTTCTGCGTGACGCCTGAATTGTTAGTGATCCCCATGCCGCTCATAGTAAAGGAGAGGTTGTTATTAGCCGGGATGGTGATGGTAAAGGCGCTTGCGCCCGCGTTGAATATTGTACCACTGACCTGCGTAGCGGCCGAAAGGGACACCGCGGTTTTGTTGGAGGTTGCGAAAGTCGCCGTATCTGAAGGCCCGTTCGGCGGGCCACCGGTGCTCCAGTTGCTGGCGGTGTTCCAGTCGTTGGTCGCTGGACTTGATGCCCATGTGGCGCTGCCAGCCTGGCTAGTTTGGATACTAAACAGCAGAACAAGGGCCGGGAGAAACCCGGCAACAAATGCGATGTGAACGAGAGATTTTTTCATAGTGTTGTACTCCGAGAACCGGGGAATATGCTCAGTCGGATTCGATCTATCTGACTCATACCTACTGGTGGTTTGCGGCGATTTGCGGCGCAGCTTTTTGCAGGGCGACTTGCTCGTTCACTTTCTGTAAACCGCTAGTGAGTGCCTCGATCTGCTTCTGCTGCTGTGCGACTGTCGCCTGAAACTCTTTCTGCTGTTTGGCAACCGTCGTTTTCAGTTCCCGCACGGTGATATGCTCTTTCAGGAACTCGTTTAGTAACATCGCGTTTACCGCTTCGTAGCGC
>JBBRAF010000009.1:0-92075 GCA_038207045.1 Chthoniobacterales bacterium | reverse complement strand
TGCTGCATCGACAGCTCAGTCGCGAGCCACTCGGACCGTCCGACGACCGCGCTTATCTCGACGACCGTCAGCAGCCGCCGCCGGATGGCCGGCAGGATAACGAGCAAGGCTTTTCACGTTCCGGCGAGCCGTTTCGGGGCGTGACGGATTTTTTCCATCGCGTCGGCAAGCGCTTCGAAAAGCGCGGCCATCAGGTCGAGAATTTCGTCACCGGGAAAGGGCGCGACTAGCGCAGCCGGGCGGCCCATGCGTACCACAGGTGTCGCCACACTAGGGGCGCCTCGGGGCTTGCATCCCGCCGGCAGCGTCTTTAACTTTTCGGACTGCAAAAGCCGGCGTGGCGAAATTGGCAGACGCGCTAGACTCAAAATTGGGTTTTTGGATGTTTCACAGCGTTCCATGCCGTTGCTGTAAGTAATTGGAAATCAGGAATTAAGTGATAATTACGGTGGCAGGCCTGTCGCCGACAGCAACGGTCAGCAAGTGCGTAGGTGTAGCACAATCTGTAGTACAGTTCCGCGCTGGATTGCAGTCATTGGAACCACAAACTGCCGGGATCGCCCGAGCAAAGAATTTGTAATCAGCAGGTCATCGGTTCGAGCCCGATTGCCGGCTCCATCTGAGCGGCCCCGGCACAAGGAACGCGGGTTGTTGTTTCGCTCGTGGCAAAACGAGAGTGCCTGAGCACAGACCTCATGGGTCGCTTCGGGCCGCGAGTCTGAATAGTGTCGACCACGTGCGGCGCTTCTTCAGGATAACTGGTGGCGCGCACATCCTCCGGGTAGTAGCGGCACGGATTTAGCTCTTTTGTGCGCGCGGGCACGACGGCGCGGCGCATGCGAGGAACTACTCATATTGATAGCGATCAGCCGCCGGCCAGCGAGAACAAACAAGCGTTCCATGGACATCAACACTACACTGCGAGGAAAGCCGTTGCGGCGGAAACTGCGGATCATCATCAACTTCTTGCCCGGGCTACGAACGATGCAGTTCGGGATTGTGATTTAACTAGCGGCGCTCTTTGCTGGCGGCAGGGTTTAGAGTCGCTGCTCGGATATTCCTCCGATCGGGTGGATCAGTCGATCGCCTGGTGGCGACAGCACGTTCATCCGGCCGATCGCACGCGAATTGCCGCTTCGATCGAGGAGGCAATTGCGTCGGGGGCGGAGAAATGGTCGGGGGAATATCGGTTTCAATGTGGCGATGGCAGCTACGTCCAGGTGCTGGAACGCGCAGTGATCCTGCGCGACAAAAACCAGGTAGCTGTCCGATTGGTCGGAGCGCTCATGGACGTGACGGCGCGGCGGCAATTGCAAGACCAGCTCGCGCATTCGCAAAAGATGGAAGCGTTCGGCCAGCTCGCTGGTGGGATGGCGCACGACTTCAACAATTTTCTCACCGCCATCCTCGGCTACAGCGATCTGGTTGTAGCGGAGATTGAAGGCCGCGGCGCCGTGGCCAAATACATCAGCGAAATCCGCGGCGCGGCCGGACGCGCCGCCTCTCTCACGCAACAGCTGCTCGCTTTCAGCCGGCGTCAGCCGCTCGAGCTGCGGGTGTTCGAAGTCAACGCGCTGATCAGCAATTTGGAACGCTCCATCCTGCGATTGCTGGGGGAAAACATCTCGGTCTTCTGCGAGTTGTTGCCGAAAAAGCGAGTAGCCTACATCAAGGTCGACCCGAGCCAGTTCACGCAGATCATCGTTAATCTCGCCGTCAATGCGCGCGACGCTATGTCGGCCGGTGGCAGACTTCTTCTAAAAACAGAAACCAGAACGTTGAGCGAACCTTCGCGCGACCGGCTCGCGCCAGAGCTGCCGGCGGGCGATTACGTCGTCATCAGTATGATCGATGACGGCTGCGGCATGAGCGAAGAAGTGAAAGCGCGCTTGTTTGAGCCGTTCTTCACCACCAAAGACGACGGACGCGGCAGCGGACTTGGTCTCGCCGCCTGTTACGGAATCGTGCGGCAAAGCGGCGGTCACATCGAGCTCGAGAGCGAGCCGGGCAAAGGCACAGCGGTGCACATTTACCTGCCGGAAGTGGCTGCTCCCGCCCAGGACAGCTATCGCAAACCGCGCGGGTCCCGAACGCCTGGGGGGACGGAGACATTGTTGATGCTCGAAGACGATATCAGTGTGCGGCATGTCATGGTGCGGACGCTGCGCCGGCTTGGCTATGAAGTCATCGAAGCCGTGCGCGCCGATGAAGCGCGCGCGCGGATGAGCGAGCAGCGCGTTGATCTTGTCGTTAGCGACATCGTCCTGCCCGACACGAGCGGGCGCGATTTCGCGCGCTGGGCGCGTGAACATCATCCGAAAACGCACGTCCTGCTCACCTCCGGTTATTTTAGCTCGAGCAACGACGACGGGCAGAGCGATGTCATCTTTCTGGCCAAGCCGTTCGACCCGGAGCAGCTCGCCCGCTCCGTCCGGGACGCGCTCGATTCGTAATTGGAGGGCGGGGGGTCGCTGCCCGGGCAACCGAGTTGTCGCCTGACAGCGTGTACTCTCATCAGCATTGCCGGTGTATCTTGCGCGGTGTATGCAAAAACACATGATCACGTTCGCGGACATTGAAGCAGCGCGGGCGCGTATTAAAGGCGCCGTCTATCTTTCGCCCTGCCCGCATTCCATTCCGCTGAGCGAACTGACCGGCATGCAGATTTTTTGCAAGCTCGACAACTTGCAGCGCACCGGAAGTTTCAAAGAGCGCGGTGCGCGCAATGCGCTCTCGCAATTGCCCGATGAACAGAAAAAGCGCGGCGTGATCGCGGCCTCCGCCGGTAATCACGCGCAAGCGCTCGCATATCAGGGAAAACTTCTCGGCATTCCGGCGACGGTTGTCATGCCGAAACATGCGCCACTCATCAAAGTGAATAATTGCCAGAACCTCGGCGCCAATGTGGTATTGCACGGCAGGGATTTCGGCGAAGCGAAAACGCGGGCGCACGAGATCGCGCAGGAGAAAGGACTGGCTTACATCGATGGCTACGATGACCCGGCGATCATCGCCGGGCAGGGAACATCGGGACTGGAAATTTTGGAGCAGGTTCCCGATCTCGATGCTGTCGTTGTGCCAGTGGGGGGCGCGGGATTGCTGGCGGGAGTTTCGCTGGCGATCAAATCGAAGAAACCTGCGACAAAGATCATCGCGGTGGAAGCGGATCATGTCGCCAGCTTTTCGGCGGCGCTGGAAGCGGGCAAGCCGACGCCGATAAAGATGCAGCCGACCCTGGCGGACGGTCTGGCCATTCCGCAAGTGGGCGCGAACGCTTTCGAAATTGCGCGGTCGCGTGTCGATCGAACAATTCTCGTTAGCGAGGAGCAGATCGCGCTGGCGGTGCTGCGCGTGGTCGAGCTGGAGAAGGGCGTGGTCGAAGGAGCGGCGGCGACGCCATTGGCCGCGTGCATGAGCGGGCAACTGCCGGAGCTTGCCGGCAAACGCGTCGTCATTCTTCTCTGCGGTGGCAATATTGATCCCAATGTCCTCAGCCGCGTAATCGAGCGCGGCCTCGTCGCCGATGGCCGGCTCTCTCGCTTCCGCGCCATCATTAGCGATCGCCCCGGCGGTTTGGCTGATCTCGCATCACAAATCGCGGCCAGCGGCGCCAGCATCAAACAAGTAGTGCACGATCGCGCTTTCGCCGGCTCCGACGTTTCCGCGGTGCACGTGCTCTGCACGGTAGAGACGCGTCACCGCGAGCATCTGCGCGAGCTACGCGAGAAACTGCGGGAACACGGCGTCGAAACATACGACGCGTAGGCCGCGAGCGAGTTGAAGCGCAAAGCTCGCTTCGTAACCTGCCGGCATGCATCGGACCGAAACGGAAACAACCGCAAACGATCCAGCGAAATTGGCCACGTTTGCCGACCGCCACATCGGCCCCAATGGCGATAAAGCCTCGGAGATGCTGAATGAGCTCGGCTTCGAAAATATTGACGCTCTTCTCGAGGCAGCGGTCCCGAAAGATATCAGGCTCGATCGCGCGCTCGACTTGCCGGAAGCAAAGAATGAGAGCGAGGCGTTGGCCGAACTGCGTGCGCTCGCGGCAAAGAATCGGGTGCTGCGCAATTGCATTGGCGCGGGCTACTCCGGCACGATCACGCCTCCGGTAATCCAGCGGAATATTCTTGAAAACCCGGGTTGGTACACGGCTTACACGCCGTATCAGGCCGAGCTGGCGCAAGGCCGGCTGGAAGCGCTGCTGAACTTCCAGACGATGATCAGTGAATTAACTGGACTCGATATCGCCAACGCATCGCTGCTCGATGAAGCCACCGCTGCCGCCGAAGCCATGGCGCTCTGCCACGCCGCTGCCGCCGGCCGCGGCGAGCGCAACAAATTCTTCGTCGCCGATAATTGTCATCCGCAGACGATCGCAGTCGTTCGCACACGCGCGAAGCCGCTCGGTTTGGAAATCGTGACCGGCGATTTTTCCCAGTTTAAATTCGACGCGAGTTTTTTTGGCGCGCTCGTGCAATATCCAGCGACGGACGGCGCCATTTACGATTACGCCGGATTGGCTGAGACCGTTCGCAATGCCGGTGCGTTACTGATCGTGGCAGCCGATATTCTTGCGCTCACCTTGCTCAAATCTCCGGGCGAATTCGGCGCCGACGTGGCCATTGGTAGCACGCAACGTTTCGGGGTTCCGCTTGGCTGCGGTGGACCGCACGCGGCTTACATGGCCGCGCGCGATCAATTCAAACGTTACTTGCCCGGGCGTCTTGTCGGCGTTTCGCACGACGCGGAGGGCCGACCGGCCTACCGGCTCGCTTTGCAAACACGCGAGCAACACATCCGACGCGACAAAGCCACCAGCAACATCTGCACTGCTCAAGTCTTGTTAGCTGTGATGGCGTCGATGTACGCGGTGTATCATGGGCCGCGCGGATTGCGCGCGATTGCGGAGCGTGTGCACGCGCAGGCGGCAAAGCTGGCGAACGGCCTGCGCAAGATTGGGTTTAAAATTGCGCACGATAGCTTCTTCGACACCATTCGCGTCGAGCTGGGCGAGGCCATCACCAGCCACATTTTGCAGCGGGCTGAGAAAGCGGGCTGCAATCTCCGACCATTAGGCGAACACGCCGTCGGCATCTCTGTCGATGAGACGACGAGCGAAAGAGACCTCCACGACTTGCTCTCGATTTTTCGGAGCGATCACGCGCACGAATTTGTCGAGCAAAGCAACGGCACAGCCTTCCGCATTCCGCAAACCGCAGTTCGCAGTTCCCCATTCCTTACTCATCCCGTCTTCAACACGCACGACACGGAAACGGAAATGCTTCGCTATCTGCGCCGGCTGGAGTCGCGCGATCTTTCGCTTTGCCATTCGATGATACCGCTCGGCTCCTGCACAATGAAGCTCAACGCCACGGCGGAGATGTTTCCCATTTCCTGGCCGGAGTTTGCGCAGATGCATCCATTCGCGCCCGAGACGCAGTCGGTTGGTTATCGGGAGATGTGCGAGCAATTGGGAAATTGGCTGGCGGAAATCACCGGTTTCGCGGCCGTCTCTCTGCAGCCAAACGCGGGATCGCAAGGAGAATACGCCGGCCTGCTTGCGATTCGCGCATTTCACGCCTCGCGCGGCGAATCGCATCGCAACATCTGTCTCATTCCCACTTCCGCGCACGGGACCAATCCGGCGAGCGCGGTCATGGCTGGGTTCAAAGTGATTGCAATTGCCACGCTCAAAGACGGTGACATCGATCTGGCGGATTTGCGCGCCAAAGCCGACCAGCACGCGCACGATCTCGCGGCTTTGATGGTGACGTACCCGAGCACGCACGGCGTTTTCGAGACAACCATTCGCGAAATCTGCGACATCGTGCACGGGCATGGCGGGCAAGTTTACCTCGACGGCGCAAACATGAATGCGCAGGTCGGTCTTTGCCGGCCGGGCGATTTCGGGGCGGACGTATGTCATTTGAATTTGCACAAGACGTTTTGTATTCCGCACGGCGGCGGGGGTCCTGGTGTAGGACCGATTGGGGTGGCGGAGCACCTCGCGCCATTTCTGCCGGGCTTCCCTGCCGCCGAGGAGGGCGGCAGCCACAACGTCGGTCCGGTGGCGGCAGCGCCTTTCGGCAGCGCGAGCATTCTTACCATCTCGTGGATGTACATTCGGATGATGGGTGCGGAGGGGTTAAAGCGCGCGACAGAGGTCGCGATCCTGAGCGCGAACTACATTGCGCGCCGGCTGGATCGCTATTTTCCTGTGCTCTTCAAAGGCAAGCACGGACTGGTCGCGCATGAGTGCATTCTTGATCTGCGACAGTGGAAGCGCGTCGGCATTGAAGTGGAAGATGTGGCCAAGCGTTTGATGGATTACGGGTTTCACGCGCCGACGATTTCCTGGCCAGTGGCAGGGACGATGATGGTCGAACCGACGGAGAGCGAGTCGAAGGAAGAGCTGGACCGGTTTTGCGACGCGATGATTTCCATTCACGCTGAGATGGAGGCGATCGCGAATGGCCAGGCGGACAAACAGAACAACGTCCTGAAGAACGCGCCCCACACGGCGAGGCAGATCGCTTCCGATAAATGGGAGCACCCCTACTCGCGTGAGGAGGCGGCCTATCCGGCGGCGTGGCTGCGCGATTACAAATTCTGGCCGAGCGTCGCGCGCATCGACAATGTTTACGGCGACCGCAATTTGTTTTGCTCGTGCGTGCCGATGGAGCAAATGGAGAACGAAGAAGTCAGCTGAGGCCGCCCCGATCGGTCGCGGCCCACAACTCCCGACGACTTACCTGGCCACCCGCTCAAGCAGCTGGCGTACTTCCTCGTCGCTCGTCTGGGAAAAGTCTTCGTAATACTGGCCAACGCCGGCGAATGAGTCGGGAGCGATGAGGCAGATCGATTCATCGGCTTCATTCGCCAGCTCGCGGCAGGTGCTGGGCGCACCGACGGGAACGGCCACGACAATTTTCGTTGCATCTTTCTGACGGAGAGCGGCCACGGCGGCGCGCATGGATGCCCCCGTCGCCAGACCGTCATCGATCAGGATTACAGTTCGGCCGGACACGTCGGGCGCGAGGCGATCCCCGCGGTATAAGCGTTCGCGGCGCTCGAGTTCTTCGCGTTCGATGATGGCGACCGCCTCGATGATTTCAGCCGGCGCGGAAATGGCGCTAATGACATCTTCATTGAGGACGCGCACACCGCCGGGCGCAATGGCGCCCATGGCAAGCTCTTCATGGCCAGGAACGCCCAATTTGCGTACGACGAAGACATCGAGGGGAAGGGCGAGACGGCGGGCGACTTCCGCGGCCACCGGCACGCCGCCGCGCGGCAAAGCGAGGACGAGAACATTATCGCGCCCACCGTAGTGCAATAATTCGTCCGCGAGTAAACGGCCTGCGTCAGTTCGGTCGCGAAAAATGGTGGATTGGGGCACGGCAAATCACAGCTCCCTCCCTGTCATGTCGAGCGAAGTCGAGACATCTCTGTTCATCAGGCTTTGCACAAATAGCTAGAGATTCCTGGACTCCACTTCGCTCCGCTCGGAATGACAAGCAGGTGCTTGTAGTCACCCCTTCAGGAGCGCCACTGCAAATCCACTAACTCTCCGGCGCGAACTGCGGCGCGCCCACTCGCGTTGGCACGAGACGTATGGCTGAGCCGACCGTTTCCTCGTCCGATTCGCTGCCGGCTTCGTGGTATTCGGCGTCGCCATTCACCTGCCACAGGTCATACAGCTTGGTGTTGGCTACGATGTTTTCGGCGCACAACATCGCCGTCATCATGGCGTGATCCTGGTTATTATATTTGTGCATGCCGTTGCGGCCGACGAGGTGAAGATTTGGGTAACGCGACTCCAGCTCATCGCGAATGATTGCGACGTGATGCGCGTAATCGTCGTCGTAAACAGGATACGCTTTTTTCTGCCGCACGACGGTGCCGTCGAGCACATCGCCCTCATGCGCGAGGCCGATCTGGATCAGCTCACGCTTGGCCAGCTCGATCAGCTCCTCGTCGGTCGAATCCCAGAGACCATCGTGCTCGAAGCAAAAATACTCGAGGCCGTAACAGGCTTTGTTCGCTTCCGGGACCATCTCCGGCGACCAGGAACGGAAATTCTGAATACGTCCAACTTTCACGCTCGGGTCATGGATATAGATCCAGTTGTCGTTGAAAGCGTCGCGATTTTTCAGGATCAACATGACGGTGAGGAAATCGCGATACTTCAGTGAGTTGGCGGCGCGCGTCGCTTTATCCGAGACAGCAGGAGTGAGCCCATTGATCAACTCGCGCATTGGCGCCGAAGAAATAACGTGCTCAGATTCGAGCCTGTGCTCCGCGCCACTCCTGTCGCGATAAGTCGTCATCCAGGCGCCGCGGTCGTCGTCATACTCACAGCGCGTGACACGGCATCCCATTTCGATGGCACCGCCCAGCGCTTTTGTTTTTTCCGCGCACGCTTCCCACATCATGCCGGGACCGCGTCGTGGATACTTGAAAGAATTGATCAGCGTTTTGATCACTTTCGAGCTGTCCTTTTGCTGGCGTTGGGGGAAGAGCGCAGTTTTGATGGCGCTGCCGAGTGACAGACCCTTGATGCGTTGCGCGGCCCAGTCAGCTGAGATTTCCCTGCAGCTCATTCCCCAAACCTTTTCTGTGTAGCTCTTGAAGAAGGTGTTGAAGAGACGTTTGCCGAATTGATTGCTGACCCAATCCTGGAAATTGCGCGGGTTGCGCACGGGAAAGAGCCGCGCTTTCACCCACGACAAAACGCAGAGGGCGGACCGCACCATGCCGAGCTTCATTAGCGCTTCGAAGGGTTTTAGCGGATAAGCGAAGAATTTTCCGCCGTAGAAAATGCGGGAGCTACGCGGCCGTTCCAGCATGTCGTCGGGCAAAAGCTCGTTCCAAAGGTCGTTGACTTCCTTGGATTTGGAAAAGAAACGGTGACCGCCGATGTCGAAGTGGAAGCCCTTGTAGGTGGCGGTGCGGGAAATTCCGCCGACATAAACCGGATCGGCTTCCAGAATGGTGACGCTCACATCGTTTTTCGATAAAAGGTAAGCGGCGGTGAGCCCGGCCGGACCGGCGCCAATAATAGTAACGTTGGTTTTCATCATCATGCGACCCAGTTACCCCGGGTAAAATTCCAGACATACCAGCTTTCGAGGGCGAGCCCCGCCGCGCTGGCCAGCGCGACTGCAGTTACCGCGCCCGCTCGCGCCAGTCGCGAACGGAGGGGAACATTGGCCAGATAATGCAAAAGCGCCAGCACGAGAACGGCATGGACGCAAAACTCGTAGCGGAGCATGCTTTCCATGGCGACGCAGGCCACGCCGGAGACAGAAAGGAAATAAAGAACGAACGCGGCGAAATAGAGTGCGATACGGATAGAACGCTGCGTTTGTTTTTTGACCGCGGGAAGGAATTCGCAGCCAATCACAGCGAGCAACATGAGACCGCCAACGGTCATCGCCAGTTGACTGGCTTCCGTCGGGTTGTCGAGTGCGGGAAGGAACCAGTGATAGTTCGACGGTTTGAAAACGGCGAGGTAATCAGGCTTTATTCCCCAGCCGAATTGCTGAGTAAGCATGTAAATGTCCCAGTGGCCCCAGCGCAATTGACCATAGGCGAAGAAACCGAGGGCGCCCAGCATGGCGGCAAGACTGAGGAGCGCGGCACCGCCATAGTTTTTGACGGCCGAGCGAAAAGCAAAAAGTTTACCCAAGCCGAGTTCCCAAACGCGTTTCACAAGCGGCACCAGCGCGCAAGGAAGACCAACGATGCGCGTGGCCGACATGACAATACCGTGCAGCATGGCTAGCACTTTCCCACTCCGCGTCTCGTTGCCGCTCCAGTAAAGGAAGCCGAGCAATGCCATGAGAAACAGGGATTCGGAATAGCCCGCCACAAGATAAAAGGCCGCCGGATGCGCCGCGACCAGGAGCGCGCCGAGAAATTGCCATCCCGCCGGAACAGTCCAACGCTCGCATAACAGGAAAACGTACGTCCAGAATCCCCAGGCCGCCGTCTGCGAAGCCAGGAGAAGGGCGTTTTCCGTGCTCACTCGCAACCCGTAATGCAATGCCGCGGCCAGCATCGGATACGCGGGGAAAAACGCAGTATTCGACACTTCCATTAGCTTGTGACTGATGGGTGGAACGATCGTGTCGTAGCCCCGATCGACAATGTTACCGAACCAGTAACTGTCGTGCTGAATTAACGTCTGATACCGGTATTGAAGAGGCCCTTCCGGCCCAAGCAGCCCGATCGCGAGAACGAGTTGCAGTAGGGTTACGATCAAACCACCGCCGATGGCGCGGACGGTCGGGGAGAAGCGGAGTAGCATCGAGGAATCGGTCGCAGGCGCCGAGGAGACGGCAACCCCCGACACAAGGCAAGGCTCTTCTGCCAGGTGTTCTGCTCTCTCGTAAACGGCAGTTGTCACAGCGGCTCTTGGACGGTGCAGTCCCCCGTTTATTCGCAGCCCGTCAGCCATCCCGCGTGTAAACGAGAAGCGATTCATTTCGTTGCAGTGATGAACAGGATAACTCTTCCACCCTTCGATCCTGACTCGGAGGCAGTGCACGTCATCATCGACACACCCAAAGGCAACCGGAACAAATTTTCCTGGAATGAAAAATGGAAGCTCTTCGAGATGTCGGGCGTCCTGCCGGCGGGCGCGGTTTTCCCATTCGATTTCGGCTTCATCCCGCAGACGCGCGGTGGCGATGGCGACCCGCTTGATGTCCTGGTGCTGATGGATGAACCAGGAACGGTGGGCTGTCTGGTGCGGACGCGATTGATTGGGGTGATCGAAGCGGAGCAGACCGAGGAAGGCGAAACCGCACGCAACGACCGGCTCATTGGCGTGGCCGTCAACTCGCGCACCGACGTCGACTACAAAACGCTCGATGATCTAAACGAAAGACTGGTGGATGAGATCGAGCATTTCTTCGTTTCTTATAACGCGGCCAAGGGAAAGAAGTTCAAACCGCTTGGGCGCTACGGGCCGGAGCGGGCGCAGCGTTTAGTGAAGGACAGTATGCGCAAGGGACGCACTCGAAAGTAACGACATTAGTGTTATGATCGGCTCTTCTATCTGAAGCTTCTGCCCAAATAACTCGCCGCCCGACGCGGCTCGGCATTCGTATTGGGATGTTTTGGAAAAATTCCTGATATAACCTTTAAACCCAACGACTGGATGCGACGTGAAAGTGTATTCCCGGTTGGTGATCCAGCCCACGCCGACAACGCGGCCACTTCCCTGCGAAATCAGCACGCAGTCTGCGGCGCAATAGGGTTTGCGGGTGGCGCACCACCCGGAAAAGTGAGCGGCTGGCGCGCCGCTCAAAGTCGAAGGAAGCATCGCATCGATTTGCCAACTACCGACCACTTCCGGCCCATCTCGAGCTGCCCCACCGTCTGGCAGCTTTTGGCCCATTAGCTTGGCGCCCGGCCAGGCAAACATGTCGAGCCCGCGTTCCCGATATGTTCTAGATAGCGGATAAATAATTCTGGCCGCGAAAACGCTCCTCGAAAACAAGCGCTGCAAGGAATCTTCGTCTTCCACACCGCAGACCAGCCGCAGGGCCGCGTCTTCGCAGTCCTTGCGATGTTTCTCGTAGTTATGGCCGATTGCGAGTTGGGATGGCAATGCCGCAGTCGTTATTAGCAAAGCAGCGGTGGCTGGCACCGCGGGAAAAACGCGCAATTGCGACCAACGATAAAAGGCTAGCACGGGAAGTGTAGCCCAAAAGAACGGACTCCAGTAACAGTAGCGCGGAGCCAATGCTTCGTTCGGGCTGGTGCTCATGAGCGCGCCACGTCCCGCAACGATCAGGGCCAGCGAACCCAGAATGAAAATCATCAGGCCAAAGGCGACGGTCTCCGCCGGTTCCGGCACGCGAGAAGAACGGGACAATTGAACGACAAAAAAGATGGCCAGACAGAGGCCGGCAGCGCCCATTACTGCGGCACCGACGTAGAGTCTCTCGTCGATATTCCGGGATAGGAGCCACCCTCGCCCGAAATAAATCCACGGTGCACCCAGCAGCTCAAGATACCTGACTGCGGAACTCTGGTGTTCTGAAAACAAGTGGGAGAGTCCGGCAGTTATTTCGGGTTTACTGTCGTTAGGAAGAAGCACGAAAATCGCACCGCTAAGCGCGCCCGTTGCTCCAAACCCCGCTGTAATGCGCCAGCCGAGTCGGTAAAAAATGGCGAGAATCGCTAGTGTTGGCCATACCGCCAAGCCCGTGCCGGCGCTGAAAGAAGTGATAATCCCAGCCAGCAGAATACCCAGGAAGAACCTCGCCCGTGCCGAACCGGATTCCGCTTCAGCCAAGCGATCGAAACAAAGTAAAGCGGCGAGAACCCCGAGAATCGTGGTTGAATACATGCAACTAAACCCGCCCGAGGCTGTGATGCTCGCCTTACCAAGCCAGAGGCACGCGACGGTGTAGAAGAGCCCGAGTGTCAGTCGCTCGGCGAGCGTCAGGCTGGGAGAACGCCACAGGCTGACTAGAAGCAGCGCGGCGCAAGCCCACGTGATGGCGAGGCCAACAAAGAAAAGAATTGTTTGATCGTTATGAAAGAAATGGAGAATGGGCAGCCAGAGAAGTGAAGGGAAGAAAACCGGATGATCGTTGTGTTTGTAGAGCGCATTGATCGGAAACGGGAAATGCAGATCCAGATTGTAGATTCGCCAATAGTCCTGGCGCGTGACCGAGTAACGTCCCTGGTAGAGTAACTCGCTGGCATGCAAAGCGAACGCGACTGTCGCCAAAACAAGGCAAATCGATAACAGCGTCTCGAAGCGGGGCCGACGCTGGAACGCAACAATGAGCGCCGACTTTATTTTATGGAGACGCGTTGACGGCATCGCGAGAACGGAAATGCGCGGTGCACAGGGCCACTAAGACAGATCGGCGGATGGTCACGCCGCCAGCTCCGCGTCACCAGTAAGCCCGCGATATAGCTCCTCGTATTTTTCTGCCGCCGCGCTCCAGGAAAACTCGCGCGCCATCGCCCGCTTCATCAGCTTCAGCCACACGGCACGGTCCTGAAAAACTTCGCGGGCACGTTTGATTGAATCCCAAAATGCTTCCGCGGAGTAGTCGTAACAGAGAAATCCGGAACCGTGATCGGAGCTCGGGTCGTAGTCCTCGACGATCTCCTGGATTCCACCGCTCGCATGCGCCACCGGCAGCGCACCGTATCGCAAGCTATACATCGCCATCAGACCACCGGGCTCGAACCGCGAGGGGATGAGGGTGAGGTCGGAGCCGGCTTCGATCAGATGCGCTAGCCGCTCCTCGAAATGACGCCGATAAGCGAACTGCGTGGGATAACGGCGAGAGGCCATGGCAAGCGCGGTCTCGAAAGCGGGATCGCCTTCGCCCAGGATAATCAGGCGCACGTCATCGGAAAGCAGCCGATCGAGCAGCGGCATCAGAATCTCGAATCCTTTTTCCGCGACCACGCGCGCGACCATCCCGAAGACCGGACCACTCGGCCGCGGCGCGAGTCCGAGGTCGGCCAGTAGAGCATCGCGACAAATTGTTTTACCCGAGAGTTTTTGTGAATCGAAGTGCGCTGGCAGCAGCGGGTCGCTTTCCGGGTTCCAACGCGCGTAATCGGCGCCATGCAGAATCCCGCTTAGTTTGTGCGCGTTTTCGCGCAGCACGATGTCGAGCTCGTGGCCGCCGCTCGGCGTTACGATCTCGCGCTTGTGATGCTCGCTCACGGTGGTGACGCGATCGGCAAAGACAATTCCGCCTTTCAAAAAGTTCACCCGCCCGAAAAACTCAAGTCCGCGCGGGCTAAAAAAACGCTGCGGTAAATTAGTCAGGGCAAAATCGAGTCCCCAAAAACTTCCCTGTTCGGCGATGCGGTGGATCGTCAGCACCGTGGCGAAAGGAAGATTGTGTGCGCGCACATATGCTGGCACCAGCGCCGCTGCCCAATCGTGCGCGTGCAAAATCTGCGGCACCGGCGTCAGCCGCCGCGCCAGCTCAATGGCGGCTTTGCCGAAGAAGATGAAACGCGCCGCGTTATCCTCGTAGGCGATACCATGCTCGCCGTAGACTTCCGGCCGATCAAAAAACTCGTCACAGCGAACAAAGAATAGCTGCACGCCGTTCGCCGTGTGTCCTTCCAGATATTCCGCGACATGGTTCTTCTCGCCCACGCGCACGTCCACCGTCACGCCGGTGTCGCTTGTCTCCACTCCGTCGTTCTCGCGAATCTCCTGGTAAAAGGGCAACACCACGCTCACTTCATGGCCACGCTCTCGGAGCTCGCGCGGCAAAGCCTCGAGCACGTCGACCAGCGCACCCGGTCGCTGCATCGGTGGCGCTTCCGCGCTGATCATCAATATGCGCATAGCGAGATTTTTGATGTTCGATGTTTGAGGTTTGATGTCAAAAACCCTGTCATCCCGAGCGAAGCGAAGCGAATTGGAGGATCCCGGAAAGTCAGCTTAAAGCTTTGGCACCGGAATCCTCGGCTTCGCTCGGGATGACAGGCTTATGAGCCGTACTCCTTTTTCACCCACTCCAGCGCCTCCGCGCGCGTGCTCAGCGCGCCTTCCAACTGGCGCGTCTCTGCCGCTTCCAGGATTTCGCCGAACTTCGGTCCCGGCTTCATTCCCAGCGCGATGAGGTCATCGCCGCGCACCAGCGGCGGCGGGATGATTGGCTCGTTCGCAAACTCCCGCTTTTTCTGCTGGAGGAATTCGTAGTTCTCCAGCATGGCGTGGCTGCTCGCGCAATCAACGCGATGCAGTTCCAACTCTGCTTCGAACGTCGGCCGCGCCATGAAGCGCTTCAATTTCGCTACCCGCATCCTGGGCACATCCTTGAAGACCATATGCTGACGCACCATCTCCACCGTGGCATCGATTTCTGCGCGCGAAAAACGCAGCCGCTCCATGATTCGCTCCGTCATCTCCGCGCCGATGCGATCGTGCGCATTGAAACGGATGCGCCCGTTTTCGTCGACCGTTGCCGTAACCGGTTTTCCGATGTCATGCAGGATCACGCTGTAAACGAGCGGCACGGACACGGTGTCCGGCAAGAGGCCGAGCATCAACCGTGTGTGCTGAAAGACGTCGCCTTCGGGATGGAACTGCGGCGGTTGCTCGCAGCCTTTCATCGCTTCGATTTCGGGGATGATGGCGCCTAAGAGGCCCGATTGGTCGAGCAAATCCCAGCCGCGCACACGCTGACGTGAGAGGAAGATCCGCACCAGTTCATCACGAATGCGTTCGGCGCTAATTTGAGAAATGCCCGCGCCGCAATCAGTGACGGCTTTCCAAGTTTCCTTTTCGATCAGGAACTCGAGGACGGTGGCGAAGCGGACCGCCCGCAGCAGGCGCAGGCGATCCTCGGAGAACCGCTGCGCCGGCTCACCAATGGCACGAATGAGCTTCGCTCCGAGGTCGGCGCGGCCGCCGACAAAGTCGATGACCTGATTGCTCGCGGGATCGAAAAACATACCGTTGACGGTAAAATCGCGCCGCCTGGCGTCTTCTTCGGCGGAAGCAAAGTGCACCTGCACCGGGCGCCGTCCGTCGACATAGGCATCGTCGGAACGGAAGGTCGCGACTTCGAATTGGAAATCGTTTTCTAAGACGACGATCACGCCGAAGTGCGCGCCGACCGCGTAGGTGTGTGAAAAAATTCGCTGCACCTGCTCCGGATGTGCGTCGGTAGCAATGTCGATATCTTTGGGACCAAAGCCGCGCCCCATGTCGCGCACGCAGCCGCCGGCGAAGTAGGCGACGTGCCCGCGTTCGCGCAATCGCGCGCAAATTTCGCGCGCGGTTTGTTCCATGTTCACTCCTGTCACTTCACATCACAGCGATTGTAGGGCAACCGCTCCCGGTTGCCTTGTTTAAATGGGGCAGGCGGGAGCGCCTGCCCTACAACGCTGTGGGCAGCCGTTTATCGCGAAGAGAGCAAATGATGAAACAAAATACCGCCACGCAGATGCACGAATCGGCCACATTAAACGCCGGCCAGGGATGAGCCAAAGGAACGTGCAGGTCGAAGAGGAGGAAATCGATGACGTGTCCGTAGATGAGACGGTCGGTCAGGTTACCGAGCACGCCGGCGAGCAGAAGGGCGAGCGAAACGTTGCGCCATGCATCCGGGCGTGGCCGCTGACGCAGAAGCAGGGCCGCGACTGAGACGAGTGCCACACACGAGAGGGCGATGAAGAAGGCATTGTTGTTTTTAAAGGAACCGAAAGCCGCGCCGTTATTTGTGACATACACAATGTCGAAGTAGTCGCGGATGATGATGCGCGGGCTTTCCGGGTCAATGTTCTGCAAAACCCAACGCTTCGTCAGTTGATCGAGCGCGTAAAAGGGGAGGGTAAGAAAAACAATCCACTTCATATTGCCGTCATTCCGAGCGAAGCGAAGCGAAGTCGAGAAATCCCGTGAAAGTGACCTTTAGGCTTTCGCATCGGGATTCCTCGACTGCGCTCGGAATGACGGCGAAGTGATCACATTTTCGCAGCGATCGCACAAATCCGGATGCGTGTTGCTTTTTCCGACCGATTCGCGATGACGCCAGCAACGCGCGCATTTGGCGAACGGTGTCTTCTCGACCTGCGCTGAGTTTTCGCTCGCCTGCTCAATCGTGAGATCGCTCAGGATGAAGAATTCTTCGAGTTCTTCTTTCGACAGTTCGCCGAAAGCAGCGCGATCACATTTCAACCTCACACGTGCTTCAAGCGAATTTCCGATCAATTTGTCCTGCCGCGCTTTTTCCAGCGCCTGGCCGATGACCGCGCGCAGTTTTAGCAGCTCGGCCATTTGGAGGGCGACCGTTGCGGTTGCCGGGGCAGGCGAGGCGCCCGCCCTACCATTCGGAAAGAGCTGCAAGTGAATGGAACCGCCGCGCCCGAGATAACCCCACGCTTCTTCCGAGGTGTAGGCGAGAATGGGCGCGAGAAGGCGGCAAAGCGCGTCGAGAATCTTCGCCATCGCGTTCTGCGTCGCACGTCGCCGCGGTGATTCGTGCGCGTCGCAATACATGCGGTCTTTGCTGATGTCGACGTAAAGGCTGCTCAAATCGACCGCGCAAAACTGATTAATGCTGTGGTGGACCTTGTGAAATTCGAAGTTTTCGTACGCGACTCGGCATTCATTGATCACTTCTCCGAGCCGTCCGACGATCCAGCGGTCGATCAGCGTCGATCCTTTCCTGCTTTCCTGTTTTCCTGATTCAAAATCAAACAGGTTCCCATGCAGAATGCGCAGCGTGTTACGAATGCGCCGGTATGTGTCGCCCAGGCGCGTGAACATTTCTTCCGAGAAGGGGACGTCGTCCGTGTAATCGATACTGCTGACCCAGAGCCGCACCAGATCGGCGCCATGTTTGTTCACGAAATGAGCCGCGTCCATCGGCTTGCTGTAGGTGCTCGATTTAGAAATTTTCTTGCCGTCAACATCGACGACGAAGCCGTGCGTGACACAGCTCTTGTAGGGCGCGCGATTGTTCAGCGCCACACTCGTCATGAGCGAAGATTGGAACCAGCCGCGATGCTGATCGGTCGCTTCGAGATACATGTCGGCAGGATCGCGCAGCCCAGGATGCGTCGCGCAAACGGCGCGATGCGATACACCGCTGTCGATCCAAACGTCGATGGTGTCGTTGCGCCTGGTTGTTCCTTCCGGCAAATTTAATTCGCGCGCCAGCTCAGCGTCGCTCAACTCGAACCAGACGTTCGAGCCGCGTTCGGCGACAAGACCAGCCAGTCGGCGAATCCAGTCTGCATTTAGTATTGGCTCGCCCGCCGTCGAATAAAAGACCGGCAGCGGCACTCCCCAACTGCGCTGGCGCGAGATCACCCAGTCTGGACGCGACGCAACGGTGCCGGCGATGCGATTCTCGCCCCACGCTGGAATCCAATGCACTTTCGTGATGGCCTCGAGGGCCGGACCGCGCAACTGATCGATGCGAATGAAAAACTGCTCGACCGCGCGAAAGATGATCGGCGTTTTCGAGCGCCAGCAGTACGGATAGCTGTGGTGAAAATTTTGCTCGGCCAGGAGCATGCCGCGCTCGCGTAGGATTCGAACGATGTCGGCGTTGGCATCGAAAACATATTTGCCGACGAGCTCGGGAATTCCCACGTCCTCGGTGAAGCGACCATGATCGTCCACCGGGGACAGAATCGGAAAACCGTTCTTCGATCCTAATGCGTAGTCATCTTCGCCGTGGCCGGGAGCGATGTGCACTGCGCCCGTCCCGCTGTCCATGGTGACGAAATCCGCCGCCAGGATCATGGCGGTGCGATTCAAAAACGGATGTTGCGCGCCGAAACCTTCGAGCTTGGCGCCAGGAAACGATTCCATCGGCTGGCCCGTCGGCGCGAAGCCATTCGCGACGCAGAACGAGTCCACAAGTTTGTCGGCCAGGATCAACGTTTCGGAAACATCTTCGCGGCGGAATTCCTGCACGACGTAAATCTCCTTCGGATGGACTGCGATGAGCAGGTTTGCCGGTAAGGTCCACGGCGTCGTCGTCCAGATGGCGATACTCGCTTTGCCTGCGAGCTGTCCCGTCGCCATCGGGAACTTCACAAACACGGCGGTGTCGTTGCGCTCCTGGTATTCGACCTCCGCTTCCGCCAGTGCCGTCTGTGCACCCGTGCTCCAGAAGACCGGCTTCTTCGATTGATAAACGAGACCGCGCTCCACAAAAACCGCGAACGCGCGCAGGATCTCGGCTTCGTATACCGGATCCATCGTGAGATAAGGATTCTCCCAATCGCCAAAAACGCCGAGCCGCTTGAATTGCTCGCGTTGGATACCGATGAACTTGCGCGCAAAAGCTTCGCAAAGTTTGCGCACTTCCACCGGCGCAAGCGAGCCTGATTCCTTCACTACTTTGTATTCAATGGGCAGACCGTGGCAGTCCCAACCCGGCACGTAAGGCGCGCGTTTGCCAAGCATGGTCTGCGATTTCACCACCATGTCCTTAAGGATCTTGTTCAGTGCCGTGCCCATGTGCACGTCGCCATTGGCAAAAGGTGGTCCGTCGTGCAGCACGAAGAGCTCGGCTTCTGCGCGCGCTTTCTGGATTTGCTCGTAGACGCGCGTTTCCTGCCACATGCGCAACATCTCCGGCTCGCGCTGGGCCAGATTCGCCTTCATCGGAAAATCCGTCCGCGGCAGATTGAGGGTGTCTTTGTAATTCATCGCGAAAAAAGGCGGGGCTACCTAGCATCCGCATTCTCGCAAATCAATGCAGGCGCGCCTCGCCTGCTTCTGTCCTTCCGAGCGAAGCCGATGGATGATCCCCGCGGAGCGACGCGGAAAACCTTCGCAACGCCGCTGCCTCAGCTCCGCTTTGCCGCGCTCACGAGGGCGTTGCTAATACCGATCCTGCGTCGTTTCTTTGATTGGTTCCGCTTCCATCCGTGGCGCCCCCAGCTTGATTCGCGTGGGGCGCATCTCGACCGGGCTCCCTTGATTGCAGACGTCGCACCAATGTCGCGCCGCCGTGCGCAATCGTTTTCTGCTCCCACATTGATCACAAACGAAGATCTCTGTCTTAATGGAGGGGCGTATCATTATATGAAAGTGAAATTCGGCTCGATGCTGGCAGGCACGGAACCAGCCGTCAATGCAAATACTCATTACGCGCAATAACCCCGTCCGGATGCGGGCTCCGTCCCGGGCGGTTTACGGGAATCGGCAATGCCGGATTCCTTCTCGCTTTCCAAGTCAATATTGCTCGAAGAAGCAGAATCATTGATATTCGCTCCTGTTCGGGCGCGGGGAAGCGGTTGCTCTTACCAGTGAAACTGCCGAGGAAATACAGCTCTTGTGAGTTCGTTCCCGCTATCCTCCTCCTCCTGATCTTGCCTGCACTCGCCATCGCGAGCTGGACGCGGCCATTGGATCACGACGAACAGCAGTTCGTCGCGTCCGGTGCGCTCCTCGCGCGTTATCACCTTCTTCCTTATGTCGATTACCCGTATTTCCATCTTCCTAACCTCGTCTTCATTTTCGCTGGTCTCTTCCTCACCAATGGATTCCTTCTTCTTACAGCGAGAAGCTTTAACGTCGTATGCGCATGGTTATTGTTGCTGCTCTTCTTCGCTTTATTTTCCAGGCGTTTTCGCATTCTCGGTGATTCGCGATGGGTTGTTGCGTGCGGGTTCGTTCTTGTTCTCGCAGTCAATCCGTTGTTCCGGTATACCGCTGGCCTGGCTTGGAACCACGATCTTCCCATTCTCGTAAGCGTCGCAGCGCTGGCTTTGCTGTTACAGCGGGAGAAAACGAAGCGATCTGGCTTTTGCACCTGGCTTGCCGGTGGCTTGTTGGGTCTGGCAGTCGGTACCAGGTTGAGTTTCCTGCCTCTCGCGCTTCCCTTCGTTATAATCGCCGGGTGGCGAGGAGGATTTCGCTGCATCCTTCTTTTTCTAGCAGGGTTCGCGGTTGCCTGCCTCCCAGCGCTGATCTTGATGGCAACTGGTCCTCGGCGATTTCTTTTTGATACTTTCGTATATAACGGGCCGGTGAACCTCGCGTATCGGCAAAGTTTGATCCCGTCGAAGATCACCTTGAAGAGTAAGGAACTCTTTGCTTTCAAACAGGCCTTCACCGTGCCATCGAACGGCCTGCTCTGCTTTGCCTTCGCTCTTTATAATGTATGGCCACTCTTCCGCACGCGATCTGCAAAGGCTCTGTGCGCCGAGTCCAAAGCTATCCTGTTATTGTTACCTTTCCTTTTCTTGGGAGCGTGGATGCCCACGCCATCCTACCGGCAATACTACTATAGTCTGGTTCCTTTTCTTTTTTGGGGGGTTGCTGCGCAACTGGCCCATACTTGGACTATGGAGAGCTCCAGGCCATTGTTATTCGCAGCGCTCGCTGCGACGTTCGCCGTAGGAGTATTCGAATCTATCCCCGATATGCGCAGCGATCATTACCTGGCGTCGGCTCGACATTGGCCTGCATTCGCCGTCCACCATCAGGGAGTTGCCATCACCGACATCACCGGAGAAGGTCCAGTGCTAACCCTTTGTCCCATCTATCCGCTCGAAGGCGGAGCTGCCATTTACAAGGAATTCGCCACGGGACCCTTTGCCTGGCGGACGGCACCCTTCGTTGCAGAGGAAGATAAGGACCGTGCCCTGATAGTAGATGCCGACGACCTTATTCCTTATCTGTCACACGCGCCACCGCGCGCGGTTCTGACCGGATTCGAAGATCAAACCCTTGAACACCCACTGGTCGCTTATGCTCAGAGTAACGGATATAAGCCCGTCAAGCTAATTGGGCTGCAAGTAGCTTGGATTAAACAATGATGCTTCTTTCGCCTCGCCCCACAAGTTCCATTCGCCATTTCCACGACGAAAGATAACGAAGCTGCTCACCGCGACTCGCCGGCGTGGGGGCGGATGAACTCAACCGGCCGCTCTCCAAACAATTTCCCTCAACACTCGCTTGTTATAGCCCGCAATCGACTCCTGATTGCCATCGATGAAAGCGGGCGGCATCTGCCGTATTTTTGCTGCGTGGACGCCCGGAAGAACCAAAGGGAAAGTGAGTCGTCGTGGTCCTAAGCGGCCTGTCCGGTGTTTTTGCTTTGCCGTGCCATTTGCGTTCGTCTGGTCTAGTTTGAACGTTTCTTGCTGACTCTCTAGCATGCGCATCTGCGTTACCATTCGGCTGATCGCACTCAGTGCATTCGCTGCCTACTCGCATTCGCTCTCGGCCGCGGATGTAGTAGGAAATTTGACGCTCGCCCAGGCCCTCGCACTCACATTGAAAAAGAATCCAGAGTTGGCCGCGTTCTCGTGGGACGCACGCAGCGCCGAGGCCCGTCTCGTGCAGGCGGGTTTGTGGCCGAACCCGGAACTCAACACCCAAGGCGAAGACATCGCCGGCACCAGGCAATCGAGCGGACTCAGCCGGTCGCAGACGACGCTGCAGCTCAGCCAGCTTATCGAGTTGGGCGGGAAACGCCGGGCACGTGTGCGCGAAGCCACGTTGGCACGGGAGTTGACGAAGCTGGATTATCAGAGCAAGCGCCTGGACGTTCTAAAAAGAACTGTGCAGGCCTTTGTGGAAGTGCTGAGTGGACAAGAGCGGGTGCGGCTGGCCCAGGAAAACGTCGATCTTGCCTCGGGTTTGCTCCCCGATATCCGCAAGCGCATCGAAGCCGGCAAAGGCTCGGCTGTAGAACAGACGCGCATCGATGTGGCCGTCGCGTCATCGCGGATCGAGCTCGATCAAGTGAAAAGAACACTGCTTGCCGCACGACAACGTCTGGCGGCGCAATGGGGTAATACCAAACCCGATTTCGCTCGCGCCGTTGGCGATTTGGAGTCGATCCGGTCGTTACCAAATTTGGAAACGCTTTCTTCGAATCTCTTGCAGAATCCCGACGTCGCGCGCTGGCAACCGGAGAGAGAAAAGCGAGAGGCCACACTGCGCCTGCAGCGGGCTGAGGCGACGCCGAATCTGACGCTGTCAGCAGGTCCGCGTTACATTGCCGAAACCGGTGAATGGACGCAGGTCGTCGGGTTTACTCTGCCGCTGCCGTTGTGGAATCGTAATCAGGGAGCGATTCTGGAAGCGCAAAATCAACTCGCCAAAGTCGAGGACGAGAAACGCACGGCCGTGGCGCGCGTCTCCACTGAGTTAAACGACGCCTATCAGACTGTCGCGCGCGCCGCCAACGAGGTGCGAATTTTAAAGGAGTCCGTCTTGCCCGGCGCGCAAAAAGCCGTGACAGAGCTGCAGGAAGGCTTTCAGGCCGGCCGTTTCAGTTACCTGGACATCAACGAAGCGAGGCGAACTTTGACCGCGGCGCGTCTGCAATATTTGCAGGCGCTCAGTGATTATCACAAAGGCGTTGCCGATATTGAAGCGCTGACAAACCGGCCGTTCGTAACAACATCCGATTTTTCGAAATGAACAGGTTTCTCCTGGCAGTCGCCATCGCGGCATCGCTTTTCGCTGCCTGCTCACGCTCAGAGCGCGAGGAGGAAGAGCACGCCGAAACTAAACCGGAGAAAAAAAACGTTATCGAGCTGACCGAGGAAGCCCGCCAGAAATCCGGCATTAGCGTTGAAACAGTCGGTCCAGCCGTTCTCAAAAAGACGCTCAAGCTCTCCGGCAAGATCGGAGCTAACGAGGAGCGGATGGCGCGTGTCAGTCCGCGCTTTCCCGGCGTGGTCAAATCGATCGCGAAGCGATTGGGTGACGAGGTGAAAATGGGGGAGACGCTGGCGGTGATTGAGAGCAACGAAAGCCTGCAGTCGTATGAAGTGAAATCGGAGATCGCGGGCACGGTCCTAAAAAAAGAGATCGCACTCGGAGAGTTCGTCGACACCAGCAAGACGATTTTCGTTGTCGCCGATCTCAGATCGGTTTGGGTCGACTTTCCCGTCTACCGCCGCGACTCGGAAAATTTGCGAATTGGCCAGACCATTCTGATTCAGCCGGCCGAGAATGCGGATAAGATTGAGAGCAGCATCGCTTACCTCTCGCCCTTCGGGGCGGAGAATACCCAGACGACGCTCGCTCGCGTAGTCGTTGCCAACGCCGATGGGAAATTGCGACCAGGCTTGTTTATCGATGGGCAGGTCGTGATGGCGGAAATGCCGGTGAAAGTGGCGGTGAAAGCAAACGCGCTCCAGACACTCGAAGATAAGCCGGTTGTTTTTGTCGCCACCGGCAAAGGCTTCGAGGCTCGCGAAATCGCAGCGGGCGAACGCGACGATCAATCCGTCGAGGTCAAGTCTGGAGTCGCCGCTGGAGAAAAGTATGCCGCGGAAAACAGTTTTCTTCTGAAGTCGGAACTGGCGAGGCCAAAGCCGGGGGAAGAAGAATGATCGAGCTCCTGATCGATTTTTCCATCCGTCGCCGCTGGCCGGTGCTCATCGCGGTGCTGGCCGTCGCCGTCCTTGGGCTCTGGAATTACGGCCGCCTTACCATCGACGCCGTCCCGGACGTCACGAATGTGCAGGTGCAGATCAACACCGCGGCGCCCGGTTTCTCGCCGCTGGAAACGGAGCAACGGATCACGTTTCCGGTAGAGACCGCCATGGCAGGACTTCCGCATCTGGATTTCACGCGTTCGCTCTCCCGCTACGGCCTCTCCCAAGTGACCGTCATTTTCAAAGACGGCACCGACATTTACTTCGCCCGCCAGCTCATCAGCGAACGCATCGCGCAGGTCAAAGGTGAATTGCCGCCAGGCGCGACGATCGAGATGGGACCGATCAGCACGGCCCTGGGCGAGATTTACATGTGGTCGGTCGAAGCGCAGCCGGGAGCGAAGAATGAACAAGGGCAGCCCTACACCAGCACCGATCTGCGCACGATCCAGGAATGGATCATAAAACCGCAACTACGGAACGTGCCCGGCGTGATCGAGATCAATTCGATCGGCGGCTATGAAAAACAGTACGATGTCACCCCGCGACCGGAGCGGTTGGTCAGCTACGGTTTGAGCTTCCGCGATGTCATGGACGCGTTGCAGCGCAACAATGCCAACGTCAGCGCCGGTTACATCGAGAAAAACGGCGAGCAATATTTGATTCGCGTGCCCGGGCAGGTCGGAAGCATCGAGGACATCGAGGGGATCGTGGTCGGCGGCGGCGAAGGAGTGCCGGTCCGCATCCGCGATGTCGCCGATGTCGCTCTCGGCAAGGAATTGCGCACGGGAGCAGCCACGCTCAACGGCCGGGAAACTGTTGTCGGCACGGCCCTGATGTTGATGGGCGAAAACTCGCGCGCGGTGGCGGACCGCGTCGATGCCGCGATGAAGGAGATCAACCAGTCGCTCCCGCCCGGTGTAACCGCCCGCGTCCTCTATAACCGCTCCTCGCTCGTCGATGCGACCATCGACACGGTGAAGAAGAACCTGCTCGAAGGCGCGCTTCTTGTCGCCGCCATTCTCTTTGTCCTTCTCGGGAATTGGCGCGCCGCTCTCATCACCACCCTCGTCATTCCGCTTTCCATGCTCTTCACCCTCACCGGCATGGTGACGAACAAGGTCAGCGCCAGCCTGATGAGCTTGGGCGCGCTCGATTTCGGGCTGATCGTGGATGGCGCCGTCATCATTGTGGAAAACTGCATTCGTCGCCTGACCAACGAACAGGAGAGACTTGGGCGTCTGCTGCGACAAGATGAACGCCTGCGCACGGTGCGTGAGGCCACACGGGAAGTCATCACGCCGAGTATTTTCGGCGCCATCATCATCATGGTGGTCTATCTCCCGATCCTCACGCTGCAGGGCGTGGAGGGAAAAATGTTCGTGCCAATGGCAGCGACGGTTCTGTTCGCCCTTCTCGGCGCGATGATTCTTTCCCTCACCTTCGTCCCAGCCGCGATTTCGATCTGGCTTACGAACCGGCTCGCTGAAAAAGAGAGCATCATCATCCGTGCGGCTAAACGGCGGTATGCCCCACTGCTCGACCGCTCGCTACGAAGACGCGGCCTTGTCCTGATCGGTGCGGTGATCGTGCTCGCCCTCAGCTTCGGAATTTCCAGGCGCCTCGGTGGCGAATTCATCCCGACCCTCGATGAGGGCGACCTCGCGCTCGAAATCTATCGCGTCGTCGGAACCGGAATGGATGAGGCGGTCAAGATGCAGAAACCCTTTGAGGAAGCTTTGATCGGAATACCCGAGGTAAAACTGGCCTTCGGGCGCCTGGGCACGGCAGAGGTTGCGACCGATCCCATGTCGCCGAACCAGGGCGATGAATTCGTTATTCTCAAACCCCAGAGTGAGTGGCCCAATCCGAAAAAGCCGAAAGCGCAATTGCTCGGAGAAGTGGACGCGGCGGTGAAAGGAGTCGTCGGTACCGGTGCCGAAATCGAGCAGCCGATCCAGCTGCGCGCGAACGAGCTTATTTCGGGCGTGAAAAGCGACATGGCGGTAAAAGTTTTTGGCGACGACATCGATGTCCTCAAAGAAACGGCGGAGAGAATCAGAGCCGTCCTCGCCCGCATTCGTGGCGCGGTCGAGCCCAAAGTGCAGCAGGTCGATGGCCTGCCGATGCTCACCATTCAGTTAAAACGCGAGGCGCTTGCTCGCTTCGGACTCAGCGTGGGCGACGTACAGGACGTGGTGGAAATGGCGGTCGGCGGCAAGATTGCGGGCCAGGTCTTCGAAGGTGATCGGCGCTTTCCGCTCGTTGTGCGCCTGCCGGAAGAACTGCGAACCGATCTGGAGGCGCTCCGGCGCATCCCCCTCGCGCTGCCGAAAAGCGGTCCCAACGAAAAGGCGCTCAATCTTCTCGCGGCCCAGGCGCCATTTATTCCTCTCGGCGAAGTCGCTGATTTTCAAATGACGCAGGTGCCGAACGAGATCGGCCGGGAAAACGGCAAGCGCGTCGTCCTTGTCACCAGCAATGTGCGCGGGCGCGATCTCAGTTCATTCGTAACCGACGCACAACGAGCCGTACGCGACACCGTGCAAGTTCCTCCGGGTTACTGGCTCGGCTGGGGCGGACAATTCGAACAACTCCAGTCCGCCACGCGGCGTTTGGAAATTGTCGTACCCATCGCACTCCTTTTGATTTTCGCGCTTCTCTTCACGGCCTTCGGCAACGTCAAAGATTCCCTGCTCGTTTACACCGGTGTCCCGCTCGCGCTGACTGGCGGAATTCTCGCGCTCTGGCTGCGCGGTCTGCCATTTTCAATTTCTGCCGGCGTCGGCTTCATCGCTCTTTCCGGTGTCGCTGTCCTCAACGGTGTCGTCATGGTCTCATTTATTTCCCGATTGCGCGACCAGGGGCACCCGCTCGAAGATGCCATCCGCCTCGGCTCGCTCACGCGTCTGCGTCCGGTGCTTATGACTGCGCTCGTCGCCTCGCTCGGTTTTTTGCCCATGGCGCTGGCTCATGGCCGGGGCGCCGAGGTTCAACGTCCGCTCGCCACCGTCGTTATCGGCGGCATCATCTCTTCCACCGCGCTCACTCTGCTGGTTCTCCCCGCGCTGTATCGAACATTCCACCGCAGGGAGCGCGGGCGCCATAACGGCGAATTACTCGAAGCTGAGATTCAAGAAAAGCCGGACGAGGAATTGCACGCCGCCTCCACAATTTCGTGAGAGCGATCGCCCTGGCCGCTTCCGCGTTGCAGCGACGTTTTTTATCGCAGCAAGAAGAAGGCGTGAATCGCCGCCACGGCAAACCCGGTGGCGACGAACGCGGCCAGCGTCATATGCAGCACCTCGTGAAAGGCGGCCGGGTTTAGCATCGCCGCGATCGGGTCGATGTCCGTGATCTTGCCCTCGACAATTTTGAAACCGGCGGGCGCATTCATCCAGGCATTCGCGGTCACCACGAAGATGCCGGAAAGAATTCCGCTCAGCCCGACGAGCACACCGCAAAACCAATGAAGAAAAGGCGGCAGCCGATTCCAGCCGGCAAGGTAAAGCCCAAGAAAAATTGCTTCGGTGAAAAAGGCGAAGCCTTCGAGGGAAAAGGGCATGCCAATAATCGCCCCGGCTTTTTCCATGAAGCCTGGCCAGAGCAACCCGAGCTCGAAGGCGAGCACCGTTCCCGAGACCGCGCCGACCGCAAAAAGAATCGCCGCGCCTCGTGCCCAGCGTTTGGCCAATTCCAGAAACACTTCGCGTCCCCGTCCGCAGATACATTCCTTCCGCGATCTGCAATCAGCCTCGGGCTCACCGTTGCCCACAAGAAAAAGTGTCGCGCGGTGTGATTTTTTCCGGGGCGGTGCGAATCACTCTGGCAAAGGGAATTCGATTTTCGACAATCAATGCACTCTTCTGCCGCACCAATGCCTGCTACCACCATCGCCGATGACGACGCACGGTTTGTTTGCCTCCTGGAGCAACACGCCGGGATCGTTCAGAAGGTGTGCTACAGCTATGCGCGCAGCCGGGCGGATCGCCATGATCTCATGCAGGAGATCAGTCTCCAGCTCTGGAAAGCGTATCCGCGCTATTCGCGGGAGCGTTCCTTCTCGACCTGGATGTATCGCATCGCGCTCAACGTCGCCATTTCCTTCCTGCGCAGTTCCAGCCGCCCGCTCCGGCAGACCGTCTCATTGGACGAGGGTGCGCTCGATTTGCCAGATGAACCCACGGCGCGGGCGGATGAGCGCGTAACGCTCTTGCAGCGCGTAATCGCCTCACTCGATCCGCTCAATCGCGCGCTCGTCCTGCTCTATCTCGACGAGCACAGCTACCGCGAGATTTCAGAGATTCTCGGAATCAGCGAAACCAACGTCGCCACCAAACTCAGCCGCTTGAAACAGCGTGTCCGCCGCGAGATCGCGCAACTGACGGAGTAACCATGCCCACCAACACAAACGAACTCGATGACTTAAAAACCGCCTGGCAAACCCTCAGCCGGCAATTGCAGCGCCAGAACGCGCTCACCTTTCATCTCTTCAAGGAAGAGAAACTTGGCAAATTCCGCTCCGCGCTGCTCCCGTTGGTGACCGGACAGTCCATTCAGCTTATCTGCGGTCTGCTCCTGTCGGCGATCTTCGCGCCTTTTTGGGTCCGGCACATTGGCAGTGTCCATCTGATGATCTACGGGCTCTCCCTGCACGCTTACGGCATCATGTTTATCGCCTTCGCCATTCGAGATCTCGTTTTGATCGGTCGCATCGATTACTCCGCGCCGGTGGTAGCGATTCAAAAACAAATCGCCGCGCTGCGCGCGTGGCACCTGCGGGCGGGCTGGTGGTTTGCCGTGACGGGATGCTTTATTTGGACGCCTTTGATGCTGGTGATCTTTTATGCGCTCGGCGCTGATGTGTGGGTGGCCAAGCCGCAAGTCGTCTTCTGGTTCATCCTGAGCAGCCTCGTCTGCGTGGGGCTATCGTACGCACTCATCCGCCGGTCGCGGCGCCCAGGCGAAGCGAAATTGGCGAAATACCTGGCCGATAGTTCCGCGGGACGCACGGTCAACCGTGCCGAGACCTTACTTAGAGAAATCGAGCAGTTCGAGCGCGAGTAACGCGAACGTGGCCACCGTCGTTAGTCGTTGGCGAAATCGCGCTCCGATCCCGCCGGCGGCAACGATCGAAATCCGCGGTAACTCATGACCATATTCAGGAGCAAATTCGGCACGGCGGCGATCAAATTGAAGATCAGCACATCGCTCACTCGTGAAAAATTTGTATACGGAATGAGTGCAACCTGCGTCGCCAGGGTCACCGGAATGTAAAGCCACGAGCCGGCGATCCAGGCCTTCGCAGCATTCAGGACCCAGAACGTTCCGGTCAACATTGTGATCACGGCGCCCGCGACCATGAGGAGAAGCTCGCGCTGCAAATGCGCGTAGTTACGCCCGAGGACGAAAAGAAATTGATCGGGAAAAAAAGCCGCACCGGCGATGACCACCGCGCTGAAGGCAACCACCCCGCCGACGATCGCGTGCGACAAATACGAGCAACGATCAGGGAACTCGCGGCGGAGTAGCTGCGGCTGAACCCGCTGGCGTCGCCGTTGCCACCGGCTGCTGCGCCACTGCCCCCACCGCCAAATCCGACGGCTTGGCCGACGCGCTTGGCCCCGGCACGGGCGATTGCGTCGCTGGAGCGACAAATGGCGAAGCGGCCGCACCAGCTGCTCCACCACGCAACAATTCACGCCGGATATTACTGCCGCCGGTGCTGCGCTGCGCGTAAAGAATCGAGAGAAGAAACGTCACGACGAAGAAAATCCCGGCCAGCCACCCGGTAAACTTCGTCAGCACGTTGGTCGTTTGCGCACCAAAAATATTCTCCGTCACCCCGCCGCCGAACGCTGCGCCCAGACCTTCACTTTTCGGGCGCTGCATGAGAATGAGAAGAATCATAAGCAACGCCACCAGCACGTCGATACCGAGAAAAACGCCGATCAGGATATTCATCGCGAGCGGCGAATATGCTTCGATCAGAAGGATTGTAAACGGCGCTGTTCTTCGTCATCCGAAGCGCAGCTGGCAATTCGCCGCGCAACGTGAAGATTTTGAGCACGACTGCACCTTCTACTCTTAGCCTTTCTTCTTCCTATTTCTACGGCTGCCCGTTTCCGTTGGCCGCTCCGTAAACTTGTCCGGTGGAGTAACTGGCATCACTGGCCGCAAGCTCGACGTAGATCGACGCCAGCTCCACCGGCTGACCTGGCCGTCCCATCGGTGTCTTGCCTCCGAATACCTTCAGCTTTTCCTGCGTAGCGCCGCCGCTTACTTGCAACGGCGTCCAGATCGGCCCGGGCGCGACTCCGTTCACTCGAATGCCTTTCGAGGCCACCTGTTTCGCCAGCGACCGCACGTAGTTCGTCGTCGCCGCCTTCGTTTGCGCGTAATCATAGAGCTCGGGCGACGGGTCGGTCGCCTGCTCGGAGGTTGTGCCGATGATCGCCGAGCCCGGCTGTAGATGCGGCAGCGCGGCTTTGATGATCCAGAACGGCGCATAGATGTTGGTCTTCATCGTTGCGTCGAAGTCCTCGCTCGAGACTTCGAGAATGGACGCGCGGGTTTGCTGCCGCGCCGCGTTACAAACCAGAATATCCAAACCACCGAGTTCCTTCACCGCATCGGACACCAGCTTCTGGCAAAAAGCTTCCGTCGGCGCCTTCCCGCGCGTAAGCGATCGCGGCCGCGCGTCCCATGCCCGAGTCGCCGCCCGTGATCAGCGCCTTCCGGCCCAGGAGACGGCCTGACCCTTTGTAACTCTTCTCCCCATGATCCGGACGCGGCTCCATTTTGCCGGCCAATCCCGGCCACGGTTGCTCCTGCCCTTGAACGGTGGCTTCGGATATTTCGTCCTCGGATCTTGTAATTTTTCTGGTGTCATAGATTCAGGTTTCGGTGTCGTTTCCGCCGCAAAGCTCCGCGAAGCGGCCACGGCCGCAAACCCCGTCCCTATTCCCCTGATCGCTCGACGGCGGCTGATTAAATTCTGTTCGCTCATAATGACGTAAATGTTCGCCCTCGCGCGTGCTATTGGACGTGACAGCTTTAACTGTCCCTATTGCCGTCCGCGCGATCTCAAATTGGTGCTTACCAGCACGTTAACGTGATCAAGCGTGACGCAATGGAGCGGAGATAATTACGAATGCGCCCCAGCTTGAACTGCTGCGTTAACTTTTTTTCAGCACCGCCAGATCCTTCAGGACTTCCTCGCTGTGCACGGCTGGATTAACTCCCGTGTAAACCCTTGCGATTTTGCCCTCGGGATTAATCAGGAAGGTATTTCGTGCCGCCATCTTCATACCTCCGTGCTCCATGGCCGATCCGTACTTCGTCACCGCCTTTAGTTCCGGGTCGGCGAGCAATTTAAAGTTCAGCCCTTCCTTCGCACAAAAATCCTTGTGCGATTGCGCGGTGTCGGCGCTCACGCCGAGAATGATGGCGCCGTGGTTCTGATACTTCGCCAGGTCGCGCTCGAAATTGTGCGCCTCGAGCGTGCAACCGCTGATGAAATCTTTCGGGTAAAAATAGAGCACCACCCATTTGCCTTTGTAGTCCTTCAGACTCACCGGCCCGCCCTCCGCGCTCGCCAGGCTAAAGTCCGGCGCCGGCTGTCCCACCTGCGGTGGCTTTTGCGTGTCCGCTCCTTGGCCGCTCAATGCGATCGCGCTTAACAACACTCCGAGTAATCTCTTATTCATACCTGAACGCGAGCTTAGCGCGCCTCCACGCCACCGCCAGGAACTTCTTCCCGCCGCAAGACTACACCGCTATTCGGTGCGCAATGCCGTGATAGGATTCACCCGGGTCGCGCGCTGCGCCGGCAGAAAGCAGGCGAGAAGCGCCGCGGCCGCGAGCAGCACACTCGCTGTGATCAGCGCGAAGGGATCGGTCGGGCTCACGTCATACAAAATCCGCGAGAGCACGCGGCCGGCTCCCAATGAAATGAGCAAGCCTACGGCGAGGGCGAGCGCGGTTTGTAAAGCCCCCTGTCGCATGATCAGAGAAAACACGTCCCGACGTCGCGCGCCCAGCGCCATGCGAATACCGATCTCACGTGTGCGACACGCTACCGCGTACGCCTTCACTCCATAAACGCCGACCACCGCGAGCAGCAGAGCAATTCCGCCGAAAACACCGAACAAAAGCGCGCCCAGTTTCACAATCCACAAGCCGACACTTTTTTGCACGAGATCTGTGAAGGGCGCCATGGTCAGGATTGGCAGGTGGGGATCGATCCCGCGCAATAGCGGACGCAAGGTCGAGATCATCCCCACGACGGCTTGTCGATTTTGGCTGTTGAGACGCACGTGCAGGAAAACAACCCCGCTGTAGCCCTGCGCGAACGGGACAAACAATCGCGTCAGCGGAGTATCGTTCTGCACGTCGTGTCGATGCGTGTTCACCACGCCGACGACTTCGAGATCGTTCGGCGAGCCATCTGTCGGCGGAATGGTATAGCGCACATGCTGTCCGATGGCGTCTTCGTTCGGGAATAGCTTTTTCGTCATCGCTTCATCAATGATGGCAACGCGCCGCCCAGTCTTCTCTTCGCATTCAGCTTGGGTGAAATCGCGGCCTCGCAAAACCTTGACTCCGATGGCATCGAAATATCCGGGCGTGGTCGCGGTAAACATTCCCGTCACACCGGGATCGGGCGCTTTCGGATCGTTCGATAACGTCGAACGTGTGGACATGATGCGGCGCGAGTTCCCGAAATTGCCGTAGGGCAACATGGTGCCGACGCCGACCGCTTTCACGCCGGGCAACTCACGCGTGCGTTGCACGATGCTGAAAATCTCGCGTCGCGCATCAGTCGGTTCTTTTTTCACCAGGGAAAAGTCCATCTCGGTGACGAGATCGCCGGCTGCCACGAACCCAGGATTGAGCCCGGCCGCTTTGAGCGCGCCGCGCAAAAACAATCCGGCGGCAAAGAGCAACACGAGCGAGAGCGCGATCTGCGTCATGACCGAAATGTGGCGTGGGGCGAAGAAGCGGCTGAGACGTCCGATGCGCGCCGGTTCGCCGACCTGTTGTTTCAAGTCGTTCACCAGATCGGCCCGGGTGGCTTTCAGCGCGGGACCGAGGCTGAAGAGAACAGTCGCGAGCAGACAAAAGAGAAACGTTACCGCCAGGATTGAAATATTCGGCGCCAGGTTCACAACGAAGGTGAAGTTCACGTTGCTGAGCAGACTCATGAGCGAGTGCAGCAGCATGTTGTTGCACCACACGCTGAGAATCAGGCCGACTACGCCGCCACAAATCGCCAGCAGCAAACCTTCCGCGAGCAATTGCCGGACGATCTGCCAGCGCGACGCACCGAGTGCGAGACGAAGCGCCATCTCTTTCGCGCGCGCCGTTCCGCGCGCCAGCAGCATGTTCGCGAGGTTCAGACAAGCGATGAGCAGGACTGCTCCGGCCATCGCCATCAGCAGGGTGCCGATCAATGTGATTGGGCCTTCGTCCCCCGGGGAAGTGCTGAGGTCGAAACGCGATGGCTTTTTGACCTGCACCTCGCGCTGAAACTCCGCATCGCCGCCCTGCATGGCATTGAACCTCTGCGATAGCACCGGCAGCCGCGTTTTCGCAGTCTCCACCGTCAGGCCAGATCGCATCCGCCCCACCAGATTGAGCGCATAAACTTTCGGGCTCGCCAGATCGTGGAGCGATTCGGAATCGTCGAAGGTCGAGCCAAGCTGCGAATGGACCCCGAGCGGCAGCCAGATATCGGGCGCGATCAACGCGCTCGCGCCGCTGAATCCTTCCGGCGAAATACCGATCACCGTGTACGGCTGGCCGTTGATCTGGAGCGTGCTGCCGACAAAATCACTGCGTCCGCCCTGGCGCTTCCAAAATCCGTAGCTGGCCACCACCACTGCGATGTTCGCGTTAGGTTTGCATTCCTCGGCGTTATAGAATCGTCCGCGAAATGGCTGCACGCCCATGAGCGAGAAATAGTTTTCCGAGGTCAGGAAAGCGAAACTGCGCCGCATCTCGTGATCGCGCCCGATACCCGCGACCGCGAACTCGAGCGCGGCCAGATCGGTCAGGAGATCGCCGCCGTTCTCCCGCAGCTCACGAAATTCATTGTAGGAAAAAGCGCGATAATCGTGGCTCGCGTTCTGCCGGCAGTTGTAGACGTTCACCACTTCCTGCGGACGCAACGGCACCATCGGATGCAGCACCACGCTATTGATGAGCGCGAAAATGGCCGAGTTCACTCCGATGGCTAGCGCCAGCGTCACCACCGCCACGATTGTGAACCCCGGCGCCTTTGAAAGCTGTCGGAGCGCAAACTTGAAATCCTGCAACATAAGATCGGCCTCCCGATCTGTGAGATGCAGTGAATGCGGGCTTTGGATTCACGCGGGGCGGATTCGAAACCGAGACGGTAGAATTCGCGGCGAACATTCGAGAAATCTGCACCGATCGCGTTCAGGATGCGAGTAATTGCCTTCTCACGCTCTGGTCAGTTGTTGCGAGCACCACGAATTACGGGGCTGAGCTTCGGCGAGACAGGTTTTTCTGCCTTTCTATCCCCTGCTTTATATGGAAGACTTTCTGGCGTCTGATCGACGCTTTCATGACTGTTGATCGCAAGCTCTCGGAGGGACAGAATCTCCGAACTTCCGAATTGCAGTGTTATTGCTGCGTGCGCGGACGAATCGCCTCGATCAGCTTCGAGCGCTCGCCCCGGAGCTACTCCAGAAGCTACCGCAAGCCTCGATCGGCGCATTAACGATCATTGGTAACTGATAAGAGGCGGCTTCGGAATTTCCTCGTCGCATCCTCACTTTCAGGAAGCGCAGGGAGCATCTAAAGCAGTCAATGAGCATCCACTTCCGCATGCGCCGAGCTTGGTCTCGTTAGTCGTCAGGGCTGTGCTTCACTCTTCCTAGGTGCGCATTCCGATGCGCGGCGGTGCAGAAACGCCTGCTCAGATTTCACCTCTGTCAATTCTGCAGCGCGCTCGAAACCGAGCCTGGCCGTCTCCCAATCACCCAGAAGGAAATGCAAGTGGCCCAGGACCGCGTGATACAGGTAGTAACTTGCCAGTAGTTCCGGCGAAGGGATCGTCGCGATCGCTTTCAGCGCCGCTTCCGGGCCTCTTACATTGGAAAGCGCCACCGTCCGGTTCAAAGCCGCCACCGGTGAGTGATCGACCGCGATCAGCATATCGTAGAGCGACAGGATGCGTTCCCAGTCAGTCGCTTGGTAGGTCTTCGCCGCACAATGACAACAGGCGATGCCCGCCTGCAAATGGAACTCGCTGATCTCCTTTTCGGTCGCCGATCGATTCAGCTCCGCCAGACCGCCCTCAATCATCGCCCGATCCCACAGACTTCGATCCTGTTCGGCGAGTAAGAGAATATTGCCATCGGCATCGGCTCGTCCGGAGAGGCGGGCAGAGTTAAAAAGCATGAGCGCGAGAAGAGCGTGCGTCCTCGGCCGATCACCCGCCGGATGCGCGGCCAGGATCTCGGCGAGCCGGATGGCTTCGTCGCAAAGTTCCTTCCGCACCAGCTCATCGCCCTGCGACGCCTTGTAGCCTTCGTTGAAGAGCAGATAGAGCGCATCGAGTACGACCTCCAGGCGCGCACCTAGCTCTGCGCCACTGGGAACCTCGAGCGCTATCCTGCTTTCGCGAATCTTCTTCCGGGCGCGCACCAGCCGCTTCGCGATCGCCGCCGGCGAAGTGAGAAAAGCGGCCGCGATCTCCTTTTCCCCAAAACCGCACAGCGTCTTGAGAGTGAGAGTTACCTGCGTCTCGCGAGACAAGTCCGGATGGCAACACGCAAAGATAAGACTTAGCTGATCATCGCGTATCTCCTCTTCGAAACGAAATGTCTGCGGCCGGCTCGCCGCGCGCTGCTCGAGAAATGCCGTTAGCTGTTCCTCCTTGCCACGGAAATTAGCTTCGCGCCGTACGACGTCGAGTGCGCGATTCTTCGCCACCCGCATCAACCAGGCGGAAGGATCCCGCGGCACACCGCCCAGAGCCCAGGTCCGCATCGCGCTAAGGAGCGCTTCCTGCATCGCGTCCTCGGCCAGTTGCAAGTGATCGAACCCCAGGGCACGCGCCAGCATGGCGACCATCTTCCCCGCCTCGCGACGGAAAAGATGGTCCACCAGTCGATGCACGTCCGGGTTCACCGGAGCACCTTACTGCTCCCGCTCAGCCCGCACGGCTGACATGTCCTGGATCGGCCGCACTTCGACGGTGCCGCCATTGGCAAAAATGGGGCAGCCCTTGGCCAGCTCAGTCGCGTAATCGAGATCCCGCGCCGTGAGCAGGATAAAACCGCCTACGTCCTCCTTGCCTTCCGCGTAAGGCCCATCGGTCACAGATTGGCCGTTCCTACCCTTCAACACCCGGCCGCCCTCTTCGAGCGGTTCGCCGGCTTCGAAGTGACCTTTGCTCTTCAGATCGTTCATCCAGGCAAACCAGGCATCCATGTTCCGTTGCATATCTTCCGGCGACATCTGGTTAGGATCGGCGCCCCCGCGAAAGATGAAGAGAAACGTGTTCGACCTGGTCTGCATGCTTTTGTCCTCCCGTGTGGGAAGTTTGGTTGTTGTGCTCATACCACATTGACGAAGAACAACGCGACTTCAGGACAAGCGCGGCGAAAGAATTCGCCTCTACCCAAATCTTCGCGCCTTTGCCCAGAGGATTGGCCAATCGCCGCGCAGATGCCGGCAAAGGAAAATGTCCGGATGGTCGCGGGTTTCTTCGTTAGCCACGCCTTCGCGATTAGTGATGTGCCCGACGAGGTCGCAGGAACCGAATTTTCCTTTCAAATCCTCGCGGGAAGCTCCGAGGACAATGAGCAACTCCGGCGGCGGATCGCCGTAGCCGCGCTCCCAGAAAGAATTTACCGGGCAGATCACCGGCGGCAATCCGAGCGCCGGCCCGTAGAGATCGAGCGCGCCCGCCTCGCCGTAATTGCCGGCCAGAATTCGCACCCGCGCGCGATCTTCCGGCGGGAGACCATCGCGGATTCGCGCCACTGTCTCCGCTAATTCCTGCCAGCCGATCTCCTCCTTTAAGTCGCCATTGGTCTCTACCATCCGATGCCACCACGGCGAATTCACCGGCGCGATCGGCAGGAAGAGGGCGCCGAAAAGCGCGATGTTCGCAGCGAGAGCAATCCAGCCGATCCCGCCAATCAGAATCTGCCACGTCGGCGCCAGCCGGCTCAGCCACGCGGCCAGCAGCACTGCGCCCCCTGCATATAAGATGGGATACCCGGCGGCCATATAATAGCCGCGACCCTTCGCCAGAACGAAAAGCGCGAATGGCACCACGAACATCCAACCCAGCACCCGGAACTGCCGCCCGCCGCGCTTCGAGAAATAAAAAAACAATCCGCTGAGCGCAACCGGCAGCGCACAGAAAGTCAGCGTCACTTGGTCCGGCAAAAAATCTTTCGTCCGGCCAATGCGCACATCACGCGCGTGGATGTGCTGGAGAAATTGGAGCGAAATGAAATCGTGCCGCCATTGCCAGAGCAGGTTCGGGAGAAAAATGAGGATCGCGAGCGCCGCGCCCAGCGAGAGCCATTTACTTCGCAGATGAGCGCGCAGATCGCCGCTCAGCACGCCCACGCCGATCCCAGCCACCAGGAACGGCATGCTGTATTTGCTCAACATTCCGAAGCCGATGGCCGCGCCCACTGCCAGCCACGAGCGCGGATCGTTCGTCCGGCAAAGGCGCGCCATAAAATACGCCGCCGCCACCCACGCCAGGTAATCGAACGAGACATATTGCATCAGCGTACCCGTGACGACCACCATCGGCGTCGTGGCGCAGGCCGCGAAAAGCTGCGCCATGCGCCCGCCGCCGAGCTCACGCGCCATTAATCCGGTCAGGACGATCGCCACCCCGCCGGCGAGCGAAGCGAAAAATCGAAACCCGGCCAACGACGTTCCGAAAAGATGGAGCGACAACCATCCGAAAAACGGCGTCACCGGCGGATACGCCACGTAACCCCAGGCCAGATGACGCGCATCATCCAGCGTCGCCAGTTCGTCACGATGAAACCCATAACGCCCGCCCACCAGCCAATGCACAGTTACCGTGACCGCCGCCAACGCGAGCAGCGGCCACAGATGACCGCGTTCTATTCTCCAGTCGGCGCCCTGGTTAAGCATCCCCTACTTCATGCCCGATTCCAGCGGAAGGAACAACGATCAATCCACCGCTCGCTCTCATCCGCGGATTGGATTCGATCCCTCGACAAAAGAATGAATTGAGAGCTCCATTCGCGGCAGCTTTTCGATACACTTTCTCATGCGTCGCCCCACGTCACTTATCCTTGTTGTTGCTGTTGCCTCACTCGCGTCGCTGATTGCTAAACCCGCTGCCGATGACAACCACAAGCGCGCCTGCTGGGCGCCGGTGGGCAAACCGCGCCCGACAGCGTTACCTCCGAGCCTGGCAGCAGTCACATTCTTCAGGTTTGGGAACGCATTAAGTAACGTAAAAGGCGCGGCCGAATCATTGACATCAATCATCGCGCCGCGAATTCGAATCAAGGCCGTGGACGATGTGTAAACCGACGAGGCGCGCGACCAGAATGGTGAGATAGACTTGGCCCATGATGGCTTCGAGTGCGGCCATGGTGCGGGCGATGGGTGAGAGGGGAACCACGTCTCCGTAGCCAACAGTCGTTAGAGTCATGAAGCTGAAATAGCGCAGTTGCATGACTCGTCCTGAGAAGTCTTTGGCCTGAACAGACAAATTAGGAAATGCGCCCGGCTGAAGGTCATCGATCAGCGCGTAGATGAATGCCCAGCCGTAGCCAACGAGGAGGTAGACGCAGATAGCGGCGAAGATTTTGTCGGCTGTCACTTTGCCGCCGCCCAGGACATAACCAAGAATGCTGACAGTGAAGAAAGAGACGAGAACGACAATGGAGCTGTGCGAGAGAAGGGCAGCCCAGTGCTGCGGGAAAGTAAGTAGCAGCCCGGTCGCTACGACGGAGATCGCGGAGGACGATGGCGATGACGAACGGTTTTCTGTGTTCGCTTAGCGCGTAGGAACCGGCCACGAGGAAGGCGGCGCCGATGATGTTGAGAAAGAGAATGCCTTGCCGGAGCGGAATGACGAACGGACTGGCGATGAAGAGCAAAAGGATGGAAATGAGGAGCGCGAGATGTCGCCACGGCATGTCGCGTTTCGCCATGGCCTCATATCAAAACGCCGAATGAGACGCCGCGGAAGCACAAACCGCTTGGCGGGGGGTGCGGCAGCTCTTAGAGCACGCAGCCGTCGGCTACCTGGGGCATGATATCGTAGAATTGCTGTAAGAACCGCTGACAGGCTGAAGAAAGAGGAAAGAATGGCAGGAAAGGTCAAGCGGAGCTGTCGACCTTCCGGTAATAATAGCGCGATGTTAAAGACCCGCGCGAAACTCCGGGATGGCGAGACGGTCGCTCGCCTTTGTCGCGGAAGTTCGACGTCCAGTTCCCGTCCTGTGGATGTGATGGCGGGAGCGGCTTGCTTTTCGCGGCGGCAATTTCATCGGCTGATGGTGCAAGTGCTTGGCGAGACACCGGGAACGCACCAGCGAAGGCTTCGATTGGATCGCGGGGCGTGGTTGCTGTTGACGTCGAGCGCGACGGTGCTGGACATCGCGCTCGTCACTGGATTCGAGAATCACGAAACTTTTACGCGCGCTTTCCGGGCACGATTCGGAGTGACGCCTTCTACTTTTCGAAAAGATCGCGGCGCCACACTGCCGCGCTCTATTCGCGTTGCATTGTCCATCGCACTCCACACCCATCATGCCCAAGAGAAAACCTGAAACGCCGATAACGTCCGCCACTCACCGTCTAAGCTTGGAGATCGCGAAACCACACGTTGCCGTCTGGAAAGCGTTCACCGGAGATATCCATTCCTGGTGGCCGAAAGATTTCTACGTCACTACCTCACCGCAACGCATCGTCTTCGAGGTAAAACCGGGCGGACGCCTCTACGAAGATTCGGGCAACTTTCGGTTGCCTGGAGGAGCCCAGCGCCACAGCCGAGGGCTGGCGTTTGCTTTTCGACGACGGCTTTAAGGCTTGGATCGAACGCAGCGCCTGAAAATATCCATCGGTCAAAGCGCTGGCGGCTGGCTAACCTTCCCTGCCGCAAACGAACGACATGAACAAAGCCCGGATCAAGCACGATTCTGACTTTTAGAAGAGCGCGGTGGCTGAACCGCGCATCCGATTAGCCGTTGCTGCGCGTTTCGATTTGGAGGGGATGAGGCGACAAAGCTAGCAAATGCGACCAGTAAAAAGCTCTTCGGCGAGTGCGTTGGTCGGCATCTGGTCGATCCTGGTGATGGTTGTCGTCATCACCGTTCTTTACATCGGGCGCGACATACTCATCCCGCTGGCGCTGGCGATGTTGATCACATTTCTCCTTACGCCGGTAGTCACACGGCTCGAAAGGTGGCTCGGCCGCATCGTCGCCGTCCTGCTCGTGGTGTTGATGCTATTCAGTTTGCTGGCTGGCGCTGGTTGGCTTTTGACCAGGCAAGTCATCGATTTGGCGACCAAGCTACCCGATTATCAAACCAACATCGCCGCGAAGATTCACGCCTTCCGCATACCCACAGGCGGAGTGTTCAGTCGTTTCGAGAAAACGGTAGAGCAAATAAAGAAAGAGCTGCCCGCCAGCAGCACGCCCCCAGATGCAGACCTTAACGATGCGGGAAAAAAGATTGCAAAGGCGATTCCGAACGCTCCTGAGATCGCCGCGTCGCCCGTCCCGGTGCGCATCGTCGAGTCGAACAAGGGCATCCCGCAATTGTTGCAGACCGTAGGCGCTGCTGTCCTCAGCCCACTTGGAACTGGGGCCCTCGTCCTGTTGCTCGCCATCTTCATGCTTCTCCAACGCGAAGATTTGCGTGGTCGAATCATTCGCCTCATCGGTCAGGGTCACATCAGCGAGACCACGCGCGCCATGGACGACGCCGCTCATCGCGTGGCCCGGTATCTCGCCATGCAGTCCCTGGTCAACACCGGCTACGGCATTCTCGTGGGCGTCGGCCTCTACTTCATCGGCGTGCCCAATGCCATTTTATGGGGCGCCGTCGCTGGTGTGCTCCGCTTCATCCCCTATGTCGGACCTTGGATTGGCGCGGCCGTTCCAATTTTGCTTTCGTTCGCCATCTCGACCAGCTGGCTCACGCCTATTCTCACCATCAGCCTCTTCGTGGTGCTCGAGTTGATCAACTCCAATGCGCTCGAGCCCTGGCTCTACGGATCAAGCACGGGCGTTTCCCCCATCGCGCTTATCATCGCCGCCCTATTCTGGACCTGGCTTTGGGGGCCCGTCGGTCTGCTCCTTTCCACGCCGCTGACGGTTTGCCTCGCCGTGATGGGACGACACGTGCCCAGGCTTGAATTTCTCAGCGTTCTCCTGAGCGAAGAAGAAGCGCTCTCGCCTGCGCAAGAATGTTATCACCGCCTGCTCGTGCCCGGAGCGCACCAGGCAAATGATCTCGCCGAAACATATCTCGACACCCATTCGCTGACCGCGCTCTACGATAACATGCTCTTGCCCGTCGTGATCGCCACGGAGACCGACGTGGAGCGGGGCGCGCTCGAAGAAAAAGAACGGTCGGCCGTTTATGAAAGTCTCGTCGAGATGACGGAGGATTTTGGCGGACGCCCTCCCACTCCCTCCGAACTGGCAGCGGACAAGACGATCGCTGACGAGGCGCAGGCGTTGCCACCCGCGCCCACGTGTCGCGTCGTTTGCGTGCCGGCCCGCGCCGAACGCGATCAGATCGCCGGGCTGATGTTGGTGCAACTGTTACGGCAGCAAAACTTCGAGGCCGAAAACTTTTCCGCTCAGCTCGCCGGCGACGAGATCGTCGAAGCGGTCACCAAGACGGACTGCGACGCCATCTGCATTTCGGTTGTGCCGCCTTCCACGCTCATCCACGCGCGTTATATCACACGCAAGCTGCGCGAACGATTCCGAGATGCGAAAATTGTCGTCGGTTTTTGGGGCGCGACCGAGAATGTTGCCAACACCGCGCACGGTCTGCACAAATCAGGCGCTGACGAGACCGTCGTTTCTTTCGCCGAGGCCGTGGTGCAGTTGGCGAAGCTCTCCGGCACTATCACCGACGAAATGGCGGAAGCTCCCGTTCCCGAGAACGAAGAAGCGCGATTGCAACAGCTCGCCGCCCTGCATGTGCTCGATACACCCAGCGAACCATTTTTCGATGGCATGGCCGCGCGTCTGGTGCGCGTTTTTGAAGTGCCGATCGCCTTCATCGCCTTCATCGACGGCCAGCGCGAATGGTTTAAGTCGCAGGTCGGCCTGCCCGACGAAATCGCGGAGGCGCGCTATGCCCCGCGCGCGCTATCCATCTGCGCGCACACCGTGGCGATTAACGAGCTTCTGGTCGTGGAAGATATCGCCCGCGACAAACGTTTCGCCAATAATCCGCTGCTGAAGGGACGCGGCATTCGCTTCTACGCTGGCATGCCCCTTCGAGTGAACAAATTCCCCGTCGGCTCGATCTGCTTGCTCGACACCAAACCGCGGCGTTTCTCCGAAGAAAGTCGTCGCCTTTTTCACGTCATGGCAGACGAGGTCACCGAAGAGTTGGAGCGCCGACTTCCTTTAGTCGCGGCCTCGGCGGCGTAAAGACGCTGGCGTTCTTCTCATCCGATTCGTCAATCTTTTAAATCGCGCCCGTATTGCATTTTCGGCCGCACCTTGCGAGACTCTTTCTGCATGAGCCTCGCCGAAATCAAGCAAGCTGTTGCCGAGTTACCGCCGCAAGAGATAAACAGCTTTAACCGCGTTCCTGGTACGACTGGACAACGCGGCGTGGGACAAACAGATCGAAGCCGATGCGGTCGCGGGTAAGCTCGATTGCCTTTTCGAAGATGCCGAAAAGGAGCGCGCCCGCGGGACACTGCGCGACTGGCCGGAAAATTGAAGTCCAGAGCAACGGCTCGCTTTTGAAGCCTTTATAACTCGCTCCCGTCACGTGTTCAAAAGTGAAGCACTGTCCTCCGATTTCAGTTTTTCGCGATGCGCTCAAGTCAGCGAGGAGGGGCCTTTGTTCCGTAGGGTGGGAGGATGACGAAACAATGCCTTGAACCGGCTGACCCGCGCGCAATTTCAGCGGACGTTCAACTGCAATTCTGAGGCTGATTCGTGTAGTTGCCTTTTATTCGCCCGCCTGGCTTCGGCTGGCGCGCTCGCTGCCTGTGATCTATGCTCGCCACTCGCACACGTTTTATCCTGGCAAGCAGATCTTGCGCGCCGTGAAGAATCCTGAGGCGAAGCAGCCGAGCCTCCAAAGCAGTCTCAGACACAGCGAACTGCCGCGACGTGGGTAAAGAACGTGGTCGAGACCGCATGGGTAGCTTAACAGGAGAACGTCCCTGCGGGATTCACCTGGGAGGTCGGCATTTTTCGCTCCGTCAATCGGCTGGCTTGAGTGGCACGTTCTGCCGCTTGAATCTTATCCACGCAAACACGTCGGAGACCTCGGGCAAGTCCGAGCTTCGCCAACGTCCAGATGATCCATTTAGTGGGATCCACCTGCCAGGGCTTCACGCCATTGCGATAGTCGTGCTGAAATTCGTGGTGATAGTTATGATACCCTTCCCCGAAAGTGAACAAGGCAAGAAACAAGGAGTCGCGCGCGCTGCACTTGGTGGAATAGGGCTGTCGGCCCATGGTGTGACATGCGCTGTTGATCAAGAAAGTGCAGTGCTGCAGCACAACTATTCGCGCGACACCGGCAATCAGGAAGGCGCCGAGCGCTCCCTCCCAACCATTCCAGAAATACCCCAACGCCGCCGGGAACAGGAAGCTGACGACCACCGCAATGGAGTGCACGTGCCGATCCTGCAAGCGGATGAGTTTGTCCTTCTGCAGGTCCGCAACGTTATCGTAAGGCGGCTCCGGACTAAGCTTGAATATCAACCAACCGATGTGCGCGTAGAAGAATCCTTTTGAGATACTGTAAGGATCTTCATCATGATCGACATGTTTGTGATGCCGTCGGTGCTCGCTCGCCCACATCAGAACCGAGTTCTCGAAAGCGCCGGCTCCGAAGATCAAGGTGAAAAGCCGGATCGGCCAGCTTGCTTGAAAAGCGATATGGGAAAACAGACGGTGATAGCCTAACGAGATGCTGAACCCACAGGCTGCCAGCATGGCAAAGAAAAGAGCTACCTGGAACCAGTCGAGTCCAAAATAGTATAGGTAAAGAGGGACCGCCGTTAGAGTCAGGATAAGCGTGCCTATAAGGAAAGAACTGGTTAACCAGTTAATGCGATCCAGAGGTAGCCGAAAGAAAGTACGTTCTTTCAGCGCGCCGGCCTCACACTCGGGCGTAGATATCACCGAAGCGTTACTCATGCAGTCTTCTCCGTTTTGTTCCAGCGGCCAAGTGTATTGATTTGCCGAGCAGTCGCTACGCGTTCCAAGGAATCCCACGCGCGAAAACCCGTTCGGCCTCTTTTCAGCGCGTGCAGCACGGCCTCACTCGAGTGATAAAAACCGAGAGCGCGACGCACCCTCCCGAGGATGAGTTCGAGCTGGCAGCCGAGTCCTGTGGTTTTGAAGGCGAACTCTCCTACCGAGGTGCGCAAGGTGGAAGTGGATTCGTCGTGGTTCTTGAGGAGCGACTGAAGTCGAACGGCATTTGGACGAATCGTTTTCCGGAGCCGCTGATGCGCCACAAACAAGGCTCCATTCTCGACGATTGTTCGCTCTTTGGCAGCGACCATCGTGACCGGGCGACCGCGGATAGTTAGATCAGTTCTCATGCTTAGTCACCGCGGCTCTGAAAAGAATTCACGCGCACCGCGAGATTCGACCACAAGAGTGCGCAGATGTCCAGCATGAGCCGAGTTCCATCCCTCCTACGTCCGCTAACGAGCTGGGTCCCGCGTCGGAAGATACCTGAACGCGGGACCGCAAATGGCGACTCCTGCTCAGACGCGGCTAAAGCCTCACGCAAGCAAAGCAGACCGGAACGAATCCTCGCCTTCACCGTGATAACGGGGAGGGTGAGCGCCTCGGATATTTCGCTGGGTGAGATACCCTGGAAAAACGCAAGCTCGAGAACCTCCCACTGTTCCGGTGAGAGCAACGCCAGCGCGGCCTGGCCGTCGCTCCCCTTTTGGCTATCATCGCGTTGGCGTTCCAGATTGAACGATCCCGCCGCCGCGATGTGAGATTTTCGAAAAACGACCTTGCCGCGCCGGCGTAACCACTCTACCGCGTAGGAGCGAACGATCATCACTGCCCAGGCGAACACGCTGCTGCTGGCCGGGTCGAACGCTGAAGCTTCTTCCCGCATTTGCGTTACCCTGACCGCGGCGGGGAAGTCCTTTCTCGCCGACGCACGACGGGTAATTGCTCATGGGAAGGAAATCGTGGAGTCGGTTCGCACACTGGATCGGGAAGAAAAGCGCGGCTTAAGAATTGGGTACGTGGCGGATTTGGTGCACGATTTACTTCCTGCCAGCATTGGCACATTCCAGGCGACTTTTCCCGCCATACCGGTTCCCCTCTTCGATCTCACCTGTGGCGAGCAGTTGTCCAGACTCGCGGATGGCCGTCTCGACCTGGGCTTTGTTGGATCGCCTCAGGTCATGGAACGAAGCGGCCTCAAAGCCCATCCCGTGGCAGCGTATAAGACGTTTGTCGCTTTGCCGAAGCAGAGTCATTTGGCACGCCGATCCACCGTCAAACTCAAAGAATTGGAACCGATGTTCTTTGTCGGCATCTCGGAGACGGCCCGACCGGGATATCGCAGGTGGTTGACTGAAAGCTGCGCGAAAGCCGGATATCGACCTAAGGTTCTGCAGGAAGTCGAGTTCGACCGGCCGGTATTGCACGCAGTCGCGACCGGCCTGGGAGTCGCTCTTCTGCCCGAGCTGGCGAAAAGGCTTCCTCACGCGAATGTCGTCTTTCGCCCGGTAAGTCCCCCAGTTATCACTCCGTTTTGGGTTGCCTGGAATGGAGACAAGGCCTTTCCAGAGGTGGAAGAATTCGTAAAGGTCGTGACCGGCCGCGGCAAGAACGTTCTGTAGTTGTCCCGAAGCTCTCCTACGCTTCAATTAATTACGACCTTTCGTCTAATTGATTAGGTCTGATGCGAGCACTTGTTCTCATGTTCACATTCGCGTTCGCCACCTCAGCGGGTGCGAAAGAAAGCTTTGGTCGATGGCGGCCGCTCCAAAGATGGCCATTACGAGGTTCGCATCGTAGGTGCGAGACACAGTCTGGAGATTTACGTGTTCTATCTAGCAGGTGCCTCTGCCACCCGTATCACTCTGCCCGATTACACGCAGAACGCGCTCGGCCGCGTGACCGCGACACAACCCGACCTTCACTGTCTCTCCGAGCCAAAGCGCTGGGACGGCAATAAGCTCGATCTAGAACTCCGGTTTTCGGTGAGCGACCCGGCCCGTGGGCCGCGTCTTCTACTCGTGCGACGTCACGTTGGGCTTTCAGCCAAGCGACTCCTCTGCGAGCCTTCTGCGTGTGACTCCACCCAAGTCCTCCGACGACGAATGACCTAACCAGACGGTGCAGCCAGAGGCTCAGACGCACTTCGTGAGTGGAGGAGGGTTATCAGTTTATCGGTTAATTGGGAACAGTGTTTCCCGCCACAGCCGGCAGCCTTGCGTTTACCTGAGCCGTGGCTGAGCTTATGTCTCGTTAGACGGCGCAACTATGATACAGGAGGAACAAAGATGAAAGGCAGGCAAAAGGGTCGCCCGACAAAATGGGTCTCAGCAAGGGTTCTTGAGTACGTGGATATCGGCAAGCGCGGAGTCCAGTTTGAGGTATGGGAAAAGTGGAAGAGGCGTCGACGGAAGCTAGGGACTCTCACCATCAGCGTTGGCGGCTTGCGATGGCGCCGGCCAAGCGGCAAGCTGCTTAAGCAGAAGACCTGGGACGCTTTAACCGAGTGGTTCACTCCATCATCAGACATCTAACCACGCAGCTAATCAGAATGGAACTAAAACCCCCGGCTTGGCGGCCACATTACGGAAAAGCAGACCGCCGGTCAGAAATGAGCGGGCGGTTGCCTTCCTGAGGCTGGCCTGCAAGGAGAAAGGTCGTATCATACGTCACGTCGATGCATTTGTTTTACGTCATAAATGACACCGACTGCTCGTTAGATCTATGCACCTCCCGAAGTTTAGATCAGCTTTTCTGGCTGGAGCACTGCTTGGCGTCGTTGCTCCCATTCTCTCCCTCGCGTCGCATCGTTTTGCAGAGCACGTCGCAGGCGGTCGCGGTGCTTTCCTGTGGCTGAGCGGAATATTTCTTTTGGCTACCGACGGACATGAGCACGAGCCTGGTGCTTACGCCACCATCGCGATGAGCATTGGTGCCAACATGCTTTTGTACGCTGTTGTGGTTAGTTTATTGTGGTGTGTCGGCTGGGTTCTGCGTGCTTGGCGTGCATCGCTCCGCGATGGTACAACGATCTAAGCAAGCGCTGCAGCCAACCGCTGGCCGGGTCGACGCCTCGCTTACTCCTAAGAAAACACACCCATTGCAAGCCGCGCTCGATCCCGCCAGCGGTGGCTCATCTTACGTTTCGTTAGGCCCACAGAAAATGTAAACTATGCATCAAATCAAATATCCGGCGGTTATAGTGGCGGCAGTGGCGGCGTTTGTGTTTCAGCACGGCGTGGTACATCGCTTTCGCCAAGCAGCGAGCGGAGCTGAGTTCTGCGGCGGTGGCAGACATGAAGAAGCCGCAGCCAGTAAAAATGATCGGCGAAATCGCCCGAAACGTCGTTCTTGCTTGCGTCCTGGCGTATTTAGTCAGCCGTCTTGGTATCACCGGCTGGCCAGCCGCGATCCAGTTCGCTGTTTTGACGTGGATTGGCTTTCCTGCATTACTTTTGTCTGGGTCTGTGATGTGGGAGAATGTGCCGTGGAAGCTCGCATGCATTCATGCCGGAGACTGGTTCGGCAAAATACTGCTGATGGTTGTTATCCTCAGCCGGTGGCGATAGAGAACTGGGGGAGTCCCACGCGAGGCCTAATCTGGCGATGCAACGAACGCTTGCCCCTGTACGATCCACATTTTCGATGACTCAACCATTTCATCCACGAGCTACGCTCGCCCCCGGTAGGCGTCTCTGATCTTCGTCTCGTTAGGGGACTTCAGGTGTAGCACCAGCGGACCATGTTACGCTTCAATATCGATTTCTCGAGCGACGAGCTTAGCAACAAGATCGGGCAGCGGGTGAAAGAGCAGATCGCTGAGAAATTGGCATCTGCAGGCTTGGCAGGCCGCGTGAAAGTCACCTTCGCTGAGAACGGACACGGCGTACCGATTGATTTTGAACTCGAAGGTTTGCCGGATGACCTAACGAAGGCAAACGAAGTCTTGAGACTACTTCCTGACTCTTCGGCTGACACGTGCGAGAAGATCTGATATTCATGCCACGCTACCATGTAACCAGGCGATGCAGCGAAAGGCTCAGAGACACTTGTGAGTTAAGGATTACTAGTTATCGGTTAGTGGGAACAGCGCCGCCCGCCAAGGCCCGGCAGGCTTGCGCTTCCCTGAGTTGTGACTGAGCTTTGTCTCGTTAGGCCTCTTTGTGCGCTCACTGAAAACGGCATGCCTTAGTCTTCTGGTTTGCGGCACCTTGCGCGTCGCTGCTGGGGGTGAGTCCAGCCTTACGCAGACTTACCAGCCACTGGACGGCCTTGGGTCAGGCGAGATTACGATCGCGCCGGTCATGTGTCACGATTGGTATGCTCAGTCCGGCATGCCCACCCCTGTCCGGCTGATTTGCGTCCAGAACGTTCCGCCAACAAACGCGCCGCAGCCCGTCGGCAACATCAACCTTGCATTCGAGGCCGGTATTAAGGTTTCCGCGACCGAAGAAGAACCAGGCCGAATCGTCATCATAATAGATTGCACCACGCTTCGTGCACCCGTAGGTTGGGATCAGTTGCAGATCGTCGGTGCTACCTGCGGCTAGTTATGGGAGCTCGCCTCAACGAGGCGAGCATCCAGCCAGTGATGAAGGGCGCTGAGCAGGAAGCGATAAGGAAATTGATTGAAGAGTTTATCAAACATCCAAAGGACAAACCGTTTCCCTGGCAGGATCGAAAGTCCTGACCAGGCGCTGGCAACCGACGGTCGCAGGCGGCCGGAAAAGAATAACGCAGAGGAAAACTCAGTAAAGGCTCTGAGAAGGGACGATCGCAATCTGGTGAAAGCCGAGAGATAGCACGAGAGCTAAGAAGCTGAAAAGTCCGAGAAGCTGAAACGCTGAGAACGGCAATGCCAAAGCTCCAGACGGCCAGAGAGAGGATGAGCGCCGTTTCCAAAGCGAGCGGCTGATCAGTCGCCGCTTTCACCATTACTATTATGTTTCGCTGGATCTTTCGTCTCGTCGTCATCACTTTCGCGTCCAAACTTGTAAACAAGTACTTCCAGTCGCGTCCGGAACGCGTGCGCCGCTAGAACGCCACGGGATAGCCAGGCAAATCGTCGACATTCTGTTCGGGACGAGCGGCGGATCGCGATATTGCCGTATGAGGATCTTTCGCGCGGCGACGAGGGTTTTGCTGCTGCTGAGTTTTGCGGTCGCCGAACCGTTGCTGGCGGCAGGCGGCGATGGTGGTGGCACGACGGCGCGCCCGGCGAGCTTGTCCTTCGAGAGCGCGGGCAGGAAGATTCGCGCGGAGCTTTATGCGCCGGCCGGGCCGAAATCGCTGCGCGCGGTTATTGTGTTGCATGGAGCGGGCGGGATGCTTTTCGATGGTTCGCGCATGCGTCGGGTGGCGCGTGCGCTCGCCGATGCCGGCGACACGGTTTATCTGCTCCATTACTTCAATCGCACAGGCACAATCGCCGCTCGCGACCCGGAAATGCAGGCGCGTTTCGACGACTGGCTGCAGACGGTGCGCGATGGGATTGCGTGGGTGCATGATCGGGAGGGCAAAGGCGCACGGCCGATCGGCGTCTACGGATATTCATTGGGCGCTTTCCTGGCGATCGCGGCATCATCAAACAATCCTTTAGTGGGTGCGGTGACGGAGCAGGCCGGCGGCATGTGGAACTCGCAGGAGAAACGTGTCGGCAAAATGCCGCCGGTGCTGATGGTGCACGGCGTGGCGGATAAGCGGGTGCCGTTCGAAAAATATGCGAAGCCGCTTCAGCGAGTCCTCGGCGCGCGTGGTGGTGAGGTAGAGACGGATTTCGTGTCAGGCGAGGGCCATGTCCTCAGCGAAACGGCGATGCAAATCGTGCGCCCGAAGGCGGCGAAATTCTTCGCCCGCGAGCTGCCTTCGAGCAAAGGGTAGGACTTTGCGTTGCTTTGACGCCGGCTGAATCGCCGCATTCGCCTTTTGGTGGGCCTCGAAACGCTGGACGGCAGCGGGTAGGGAGAAATTAGAGAGCGTGAAGGATGAGCGAATCCGACTGGTCTCGCTCCATTTCGCACCTTAAGATCGCTCCATGGCTGATGTAACGATCGAGGTAATCAAGAACGGTCCCTATATAGTAAAGGGCGCGGTGGAATTGAAGGACAGCGATGGTCACAGTTACCCTGCGGAAACGCGCATGGCGCTGTGCCGTTGCGGCGCGTCGACGGAAAAGCCATTCTGCGACGGCACGCATTCAAAGGTGGGCTTTCAGGCTGCGGAGAAGGTGGTGCCGGAATCGGCCGAATAACGTTTTTGCGAATTCAGCTATGAAAGCAGGGGATTTGTTGCGATCGCCATCGCGAAGATGGACTTTTCTCGCCTGTCTGGCCGCAGGCCTTTTGCTTTCCGCAACCTCTTCCGCAGAAAATCTCGCGCTTACTCACGCCTCCGTCATTAATCCGGCCGATGAAAAAGTGATCGCCAGCGCGACCGTGCTGCTCGACGGCGACCATATTACGGCGGTTGGACCATCGTCCGATATCCACGTTCCTGATGGCGCCAAGACCATCGATTGCGCCGGCAAATTTATTCTGCCCGGTTACATCGACACTCATGTGCATTTTTTCCAGTCGGCTGATCTCTTCACCCGGCCTGACGTGATCGATCTGACCAGCGTGCGCCCGTACAAAGACGAGGTGGCGTGGATGAAATCGCACCTCGACGACACCTTTGCGCGCTATCTCCGCTGCGGCATTACCAGTGTCATCGACGTTGGCGGGCCGATGTGGAATTTCGAAGTGCGCAAGCGCGCCCGCGCCGCGGCGAAAGCGCCGCGCGTCGCCGTCGCCGGCCCGCTCATCTCCAGCGTCGCTCGGCCCCAACTCGACCTGGGCGATCCCCCGATTGTGAAGATCGACACTCCGGACCAAGGCCGCGAATTCGTGCGCAAACTTGCCGGGCAAAATCCAGATTACGTCAAGATTTGGTATATTGTGCCGTCCGCGTCCGAGCAACGCGAAGGCGGACCGTCCGCGTCTTCTCGCGGCCAGTCGCCTGTGCCGGGCCAGAGCGATGTGGATCGCGCCGCCATTTTTCGTCCCGTCGTTCACGCGGTCGTTCAGGAAAGTCATGCCCACAAAATTCGCGTCGCCGTTCACGCCACCGAACTGGAAGCGGCGCGCAACGCCGTCGAAGAAGGCGCCGACCTTCTTGTTCACAGTGTCACCGATAAACCGGTCGACGAAGCATTCGTCAAACTGTTGAAAAATCGTGGCACGATTCTCACAACGACCCTTGTCGTCTTCGAGCGTTACGGCCGCACGTTCGCGAACCGGCTCAATATCACCCCGGAAGAAAAAGCCTGGGGTAACCCTGAAGTCATCGCCACCCTGGATGTGAGGAAGCTTCCGCCGGACAAAATGCCGGATCGCCTCAGGGGCGCCTTGGAAAATCCCGACAGCGTTCTGGAACACATTCAACAGACCTACGATGTCGCGCTCAAAAATCTGAAAACCTTGGAAGACGCCGGCGTCACGATCGCCGCTGGCACCGATGCCGGGAATATCGGCACGATTCACGGCCCTGCGCTTTTCCGCGAGTTTCAGCTAATGAAAGAAGCGGGCCTGACGCCGATGCAAATCCTGCAAAGCGTGACGGCCAATGCCGCCAAAGCATTTGGCGGTGATTCCGGGGCGCGGCTGGGCGCGGTCGCGCCGGGAAAATTCGCCGATCTGGTGATTTTGAACTCGGACCCGCTGCAGGACATCGCGCATGCATCTGATATTCATACTGTGATCAAGAACGGTGTGATCTTTTCCCCGGAGATGGCCGGCGCCGGGCTGCGATGAATTGAGCGGCAACGGAAAAACGTAACTCTACTGGCGTTCGTGAGTCAGGCGTGAGTAGTTTGGAATTTCATGCTGATCACCCGCCGACCACCCGCGATGTGCTGCGTCATGGCGGTGCTGGCTTTTGCCCAATCCGTCCTCGGGCAGCTTGATGCCGATTTAAGCCAGGCATTGCACTGGCGAAATGTCGGCCCGTATCGCGGCGGTCGGGTTCGCGCGATCTGTGGCGTGCCGTCGCAACCTAACGTTTTTTACATGGCGCAGGTGAACGGTGGTGTGTTCAAGACGAACGATTTCGGGCGAACATGGACACCGATTTTTGATGGTCAGCCGACAGCATCTGTTGGCGCGATTGCGGTCGCGAATTCGGACCCGAACGTCGTCTATGTCGGCAGCGGCGAAGGTTTGCATCGCCCGGATTTGTCCGTCGGCGATGGTATTTATAAATCGACCGATGCGGGCGAAACCTGGACGCAACTCGGCCTGCGTGATGGCCAGCAAATTCCGCAGATTGCGATCGATCCGGGCAATGCTGAACGGCTCTTCGTCGCGGTTAGCGGTCATCCTTACGGGCCAAACCAGGAGCGCGGTATCTTTCGTTCGAGCGACGGCGGCAAGACGTTCGAGAAGGTCCTTTATAAAGACGAGAATACGGGCGGGGCGGATGTCGCGATCGATCCGGCAAATCCCGAAATTGTTTATGCCTCCCTGTGGGAATCGCGCGAAGGCCCGTGGGAAAACAGCACTTGGGATGGCGGCAACGGCGGCATCTTCAAATCGGTCGATGGCGGCAAAACCTGGACGCAGCTGCGCAATGGATTGCCTGAGGCGATCGTGCAGGCGAATATTGCCATCGCGCCGAGCGCGCCGAATACATTGTTCGCTTCGGTGAGCGGATTAAAGCACTCGGAGCTCTTACGTTCCGAAAACGCGGGCGAGACCTGGCGCAAAATCACCGAGGACGAACGTCCCGCCGCAGGCATCGGTGGAGGCGAGCTGCCGGTCGTCCGATTCGACCCGAAGAATCCGAACATCGTTTACTCCGCGAGCGTAGTTTGCTGGAAATCGACCGACGGCGGAAAGACCTGGACGGCCTGGCGGGGTGCGCCCGGCGGCGACGATTACCAGAACGTTTGGATCAATCCCCGCAACACCGACATTATCCTGCTCGGCAGCGATCAGGGCGCGATCGTGACCGTGAATGGTGGCCGCACCTGGAGCTCGTGGTATAACCAGTCGACCGCGCAACTTTATCACGTCAGCGCGGACAACAGCTTTCCGTATCGTCTCTACAGCGGGCAACAGGAAAGCGGCTCGGTCGGGATCTCTAGTCGGGGCAATGACGGCGCCATCACTTTCCGCGATTGGCATCCAGTCGCAGCTGAGGAATACGGGTATGTCGTTGCTGATCCACTCGATCCCGACATCGTCTATGGTGGAAAGCTGACGCGCTACGACCGACGCACCGATCAGGCGCAGGAAATTCTTCCGTTGCCGCTGCGTTCGCCCGATTTTCGAATGATTCGCACCCAGCCCATCGTCTTCCCCCCCCTCGATCCCCATTTACTCTTCTTCGCCGGTAATACCTTGTGGAAAACGCGTGATCGCGGCGAAACCTGGACGCAGATCAGTCCCGATCTGTCGCGCAAAACGTACGAGCTACCCGCGAGCATTGGGAAGTATCGTTCTGAACCGACCGCGGAAGCGAAGCAGCGCGGAGTGATTTATACCGTCGCTCCCTCTCCGCTGGATGCCAATCGCATCTGGGCCGGCACGGACGACGGCCTGATCCAACTGACAAACGACGGTGGCAAAACGTGGAACGATGTGACGCCGCCTCCTATCAGCGCGTGGCAGAAAATTTCCATCATCGACGCCGGTCGCTTCGACGCCGGCACGGCCTACGCTGCGGTGAACACTCTGCGCCTCGATGACGTGCGCCCGCACATCTACCGCACACATGATGCGGGCAGGAGCTGGCAGGAAATTGTGCGCGGCTTTCCTGACGGCCAGACGGTGAATGCGGTGCGCGAAGACCCGCAGCGCCGAGGTCTGCTTTTCGCCGGCACGGAGCGCGCAGTCTATTTCTCGTTAGATGATGGTGAAAACTGGCAATCCCTTCGCCTTAACATGCCCGCGACTTCAGTGCGCGACCTTATTGTTAAAGATGACGATCTCTGTGTCGCAACGCATGGCCGCGGTTTCTGGATTCTGGATAATGTTACTCCGCTGCGTCAGCTCGCTGCCAAACCTACCGAGACGATCTTCTTCAAACCGCAAACGGCATGGCGCGTGCGATGGAACATGAATACTGATACGCCGCTTCCGCCAGACGAACCCACCGGTGAAAATCCGCCGGATGGCGCAATGATCGATTACTTCCTCCCGTCGGATGTGAGCGCCGGCGTTACGTTGGAGGTCAAGGATGCCAAGGGAAACATCGTGCGTCGTTACGCCAGCGACGATCCAGCGCCGAACATCGACATGAAAAAGTTAAAGGTGCCGAGCTATTGGATTCGGCCTGCGCAACAGCTTCCAGCTACGGCGGGTTTGCACCGTTTTGTTTGGGACCTGCACTACACACCAATCGCCGACATCGAGCCGGAGTTTCCGATCAGCGCGGTTTTCCGCCATACCGCGCCAGAAGCGACTTCGCCGTGGGCAATGCCAGGCCAATATTCCGTTGTCCTAAGCGCGAACGGCAAAAGCCATACGCAGCCGCTGGCGGTGCGAATGGATCCGCGGGTGAAAACGGCGGACACCGATCTCGCCGATCAGTTGACCCTTTCCAAGCAACTCTATGATGCGCGCCCGCAATTGCAGCAAATCAGCAAAAGCTTTCTTTCCCTCCACGGCGAAGTCGAGAAAGCGAAGGAACGCCAGAGCTCCATCACGAAACAGCTCGACGATTTCGCGAAGACGCTCGCCCAATTCGCCCCCGCCAATGCCCGCCCGGGCGCACCGCTCAGTTTTGAGGCACTGGGCCAGCTCCAGAGCCTTTTCACCCAGCTACAGGAGGTGGATGCCGCTCCGCGTCCGAGCGTCAAAGCTGCGGTCGCTAAGTTCCTTCGCGATTTACCATCTCTGATTGAGCGATGGCAGAGAGTCGTGACAGACGATCTTCCCAGGCTAAACCGAGAACTTGCCGCGGCTGGTCTTGACCAGATCGAGATTAAATCCGACCAGCACTCGGACCAGAACAATACCTCCGGAGAGTAGAAGGCGTGCTGGATTTCGCACTTACGTGTTATCTCGATGACTGAGCCGGAACAAACCGGCCCAATCCCGGTCCGGCTCCTCGCGCGCCGCGTTTTCCTCGCCTTTCTTTTCACCTTCATTACCGCGCGCGTTCTTGTCATTCTTATCATGACGCGACGCATGCCTGATCTCTTCCTGCACGCTCGCGGGACGCACATTCATCATCTAAACTACGGCATCTTCATCCTCTCCGCCGTCGGCGCGATCCTTGTTTTTCAAACTCGCCGGTCAGATCAACTGCGCAAACTCTGCGCACTCTTCTACGGCTTTGGCATGGCGCTTACCTTTGATGAATTCGGCATGTGGCTGCACCTCGGCGGCAGCTACTGGCAACGCGGCAGCTTTGATGCGGTCGTCGTTCTTCTTAGCGCCTTCGGTTGGGTGGCCTATATGCCGCGGCTTGCGCGCATGCGCGCACACCACTGGGCCGGAGCCGCTTTCACCGCTTCTGTCGTGATGGCTTTCTATGTCCTGCTCTTCAGTTCAGCCGAAAAGATTGGCGCACGCTACGGCCCCTGGTTACAGGATATCGAAGAAACCGGCCCGCAGTGACTGGTCTCTGTTTGAAGTTACAGTGTTTGTGCTAACAATTTGTAGGAATTTCATTTAACTTTCTCGTCACTTATCATTTCCGCGGAGCGAATCGGACGAGTTGCATTGGTCTGGTCAGATCTCGGCTCTGACAAACTGCCGTAGAAAAGGAAACAGCCCTCACGATTGTGAGGGCTGCTTTGTTACGTTTGCTCCGATTCTCCGGAGATCCGCTCCCGCTCCGTCCGGTAGTGACGACCGCGACGATGACGGTTGCGCCCATTGTCATCGCCCGCTTCATGCCCGGCCGGATCATCCGCGCCGGCCCTGCCGCGCCGCCCCGCGGTCATCCCTCACATCGTGGCGGATGCCATCATCCGCCCCGCGTCCGCGACCACGATCATCGCCGCCACGGTTACGATCGTCCCGACCACGTTCGCGGTTGCGGCCGCGATCGTCACCTGCATCATGACGAGCACCATCGTTCGCCCCACGGCCGCGAAGCTGCCCGCGGTTGTCATTGAGGTTATGCCCCATTCGGTTATCGACTCCGCCTCGTCGCATGCTGGCTTGCTGCACAATAGCGGAGCGGGAGAAACTGCCGCCCATCATCGATCGACCGCTGCCAGCGCCGCCGTGACCATGAGCCTGCGCGACGCTTGGAATAACTGCTACTGCGACGGTGGACAATGCCACCGCCAGGGTATGTGATTTCATCTTCATGCGAGTAGTTAAAGCACATCGCAACATCTGTTCTAACCCGCAAAGGTATCGCGGATGTTACCTTGGTAGTTAACGACTTCTCGGATTAGTCAGTCTCATGAGTAAAGACGGAAGTTACCATGGTAGCTCGGCTCAAATCATTGCTAACGAGTATTATCAAAGGCACGGCATGACCTTGCCTGAAAAAGTAACGGAAGTGTTACCTTTGCCACATGCCTGCGATATTGTTCGATCCGCCGCCTTCGTGCTATAGATCATCCCAACGGTACAATTACCTGTCACATTATGCGCATCCTGGTAGTCGATGATGAAGTGCGTTTGTCGCGCCATATTCTTTCCGCGCTCACGGAAGCGGGCCACGATCCCGTCGCCGTCTTCGAGGGCGAGGCGGCGCTGCGCGCCGGATCGGAGACCGGCTTCGATTTGGTGATTCTCGACGTTGGCCTGCCAGGGATTGACGGCTTCGAGGTGTTGCGACGCCTCCGAGGAAACCGCGTTACCAGCCGCATCATCATGTTGACGGCACGCGGCGAGGTGAGCGATCGAGTGGCCGGCCTTCAGCTGGGAGCGGATGACTATCTGGCCAAGCCTTTCGCCATGCAGGAGCTTCTGGCGCGCATTCGCGCTCTTAGCCGCCGCTTCGCGGAGGAGCCAGCCTTGGAGTGGCGGGTGGGAGATCTCACGCTGCATGTGGCCGACCAAACCGTGCAGCGCGGCGGCCGCCGCATCGAGTTATCCACTCGCGAACTTACTCTACTAAAAGTTCTCATGCGCGAGCCGGGCCGGGTCTTTACTCGCACCGAGCTGTGCGAGCGAGTGTGGGAGCGGGAGCATGAGTACGATATGAAGCTGGTTGAGGTATTTATCGGCCGGCTGCGCAAGAAAATTGCTGCGCCCCCTCTTATCCACACCATTAGACATATTGGGTACATGATCAAAGACGCGAAATGAAGAGCTGGCCGTTGCGCTGGAAGATCGCCTGGTATGCGGCCGCTTTGGGTATCGTCGCGACGATTGCTGGCGCCACCACCACCTGGGCGGTGATGCACTTCTCCGAGGTAGCGCGTCTCGACCGGCGCATGCTTGCGGAAGCGAAGGAGATTTTCGCTGTTCTAGACGCCGCTCCGTCTAACGATTCAAATAAGCAGGGGCTGGCCGGGCTTGTGGCGCGTGACCATTGGCTGGAGCTGAAGACCGCCAATGATAAGTCATTGTATCAGTCGCCGCGTCTCGGTGACAGAAGTCTGAGCGACGGGATTGAGAAGTTCCATGACCGCACTCTGCAGGGCAGGAACTATCGGATAGGAACGTTTCGTCATGGTGATCGCACCTTATACATCGCAGCCGATCGTTCCGAGATAGACCGGCTCGGGCTCGATATCGTTCTTGGCATGTTCGCCGCCATTCCTACCGTTCTGTTGGTGGTAACGTTGGGCGGACGTTGGGTCGCCAAAAAGGCGCTCGGGCCGGTTGAAGCGATAGGTAACGCGGCTGCGAAGATCACAATTAGCAATCTGGGTCAACGGTTGCCTGAGCCTGCCGCTCATGACGAAATAGCCGGATTGGTCGGTGTCCTGAATCGCACGTTTGATCGGTTGCAAAACAGTTTCGAGCAATCCATCCGTTTTTCGGCTGATGCGTCCCACCAATTAAAGACTCCCATCTCCGTCCTGCGCGCAGGTATTGAAGAAATGCTAGTCGACCCGTCAACGACAAGGAAACATCGCGCGCGCTCCGAGGCGTTGCTGCACCAGACGCATCAACTTACTTCCATCGCGGAAAACCTTCTTTTGCTCGCGCGCGCCGATGCCGGCCGTCTCGCCTTGCAGCCCTGCCGCTTTGACTTGCGCGAGGTTCTTGATGGGATGTGCGACGACACACGCGCGCTGGCTGAGCCGAATGGCCTAATGGTAAAAACGGACGTGTCGGGTGAGCTTACGGTCGTAGCTGATCGCGCATCGACCTCGCTCATCACGCAGAACCTGGTGGAGAATGCGGTGAAGTTTAACCAACCGGGAGGGACCATTTCCATCGGCGCGCGTCGGGTGGATGGGGAGGTGGAGGTAACAATCGGGAACAACGGGGAAGGTATCCCGCGCGAGCGTCGCGCAAATATTTTCGAACGCTTTTATCGAGCGCGAGGCGACGGACGCATCGAGGGTCAGGGCCTTGGGCTCACTATCGCGCGCGAACTGGCGCGGGCGCAGGGAGGCGATGTCAGCCTGCTGAAATCGGACGAGCAATGGACGGAATTTCGCCTCAGCTTGCCCGCGGCTGATGAGACGCGCGCAGTTTCCTGAAGCCTAGTCCAAGCAGGCAGGTAACAAACGCGTTACCTATAACAGTTAGCTAGACGACTACTTCGCACGTTAGGCTGAGTCAATGAACTCAACACTACAGTTAATAAAGAAAGGGGCGTATGTATGCACTTTACTGATTGCACTGGCAGCTCCGGGATACGGTGAACAAAGCAGGCGCGGGCTGTTCGAAGGCAGCCTCGCCGGCGGCGGCAAGATAGTTTTCTTTGTCCAGGGTAATCACGCCATCTCCGCTTATGTTTTCAACACTGCAGCACATCAAGCAAGCTTCGGCGGTGCGGCGGTAGCGGATGACGGCGCATTCGCGCTTACAACCTTTCCGGCCGGCACCATTACGGGCCATGTTACGCCCAACCTAATTAGCGCAACCGTGGCTGCTCAGAATGTCACTGCCAGTCGCGTGCAAATTTTCGGGGCTAGCGATGATGTGGGCGGCCGTTTTTCTGGCAATGCCGTCGCGAGCAGCGGGAGTAGTTTCGATGCCAGGTTCCTGGTTGATAGCCAGGGCAGAATCTTCTTCGTTGGGACGCAGGGTTCAACGGTGATCGGCGGATTTGGGACGACGACCGTACATCCAGCCGCCACTGCCAAGGCGGCAATGACTCAGGGAGGCGAAATTGAAAATGAAAATGAAATCGAGCACGGAGATGAAATTGAAGACGAGCATGAAGATGATAGCGCGCCACATTTTTCCGGCGTCTTTACTATCACCTTAATAACCGGCCAGACCAGTAGTGGCACCTTAGACTTCAGCCACGGTCGCTTGACCGCGACATTTCCGATCAACGGCGTCAGCTTTACTTTCCGGGGAGGGCAGGAGTCTTCGGAGAACCATCTCATCAATGTTTCGACACGCGGATTTGTGACCACGGGCCAAGGACAACTCATCGGCGGGTTTATTATTAGCGGCGGACCCAAGCTCGTGCTAATTCGCGCCTTGGGACCGACGCTGGCCCCGTTCGGCGTTAGCCCGGTGCTGGCTGATCCACAATTCAGGCTAGTTGAAGGGCAGACCGTGCTCGCGCAAAATGACAGCTGGCGATCGAATGCTAATGCCGGGGACATCGTCGCGAGCGGACTGTCGCCACGCAACGCCAGTGAGCCCGCTGTGCTGCTGCGCCTGGAGCCGGGAGCCTACACCACCGTCGTAACCGGTGCGAATAACGCTGCTGGAATCTCGTTAGTGGAGGTTTACGAAATCGAGCACGACTAGGAGTGGGTCATAGGGAAGAGTAGCCCTACTGCTACCAGCGGCAGGGCTTCTCGCTGTTACCAGACGGCGCTTTGCGGTATCCATCGTAGCTGTTAATCTACGCGCCGTGACTATACGGTGCTTCCTGGGGGTGGTCTTGATATGCGGCGTGGCGTGGCAGTCGTCGCGCGGACAGGCGGTGGTGGAGGGGCGCGTCGAGTTACCCAAGAAGCGTTCGGCGCCGGTAGTGACGCAGCGTTACGAGATTGTCTCTAAGGGCGGAGTTCTCTCGCCCAGCCCTCCCGTCGCCGTGGTTTACCTGGAGGGCGCGTTCGGGAAGCCTGCGTCATTAGCGACAAAGCAGGTGGCACAAAAGAATCTTATCTTCGACCCCGGCCTGTTACCGGTGCAGTCGGGAACGCGAGTGGAATTTCCCAACCTGGATGACACTTATCACAATATTTTCTCTTACTCACCAGCCAAGCGTTTCGACCTCGGTCGCTATCGTCCGGATGAGCGGCCGATTCCATCGGAGGTTTTCGATACGCCAGGTTTGGTCACCTTGCGCTGCGATATCCATGAGCACATGCGTGCACTCATTCTTGTTCTGGACACGCCTTACTTCGTCACGACCGATTCCAATGGCCGTTTTCGTCTCAACGGACTGCCTTCCGGCCACTACACTGTCAAAGCGTGGCTCGACAGCAGGACGACCCGTGAGCAACCTGTCGATCTTAAGAGCGGCGCCGTTGTTCATCTGGATTTTCCGTGAGCGCGTTTCCTCGATTCGATCGACGCGGTGTCGCCACATTTCGGGCGAAGCTGATCGTAGCGATGATGCTCGTCATCGGCATTTTAACGATGGTCGCAGTTTACATCGTCCAGCGTAACGCCGTCGCTGACGCCGAGCGCGATTTGCAGCAGGAATTCCGCAGTGCGCTTACTTCACTTGACCGCGCGGAAGAGGCACGGCACCAGGTGTTGGCCGAACGCTGCCGCAGTCTCGTTCTTAAACCCCGTTTACACGCCGCGCTTGAAGATAACGCGCTGGATCTGCTCTATCCGAGCGCGAAAGACGAGCTACGCGATCTCTTACGATCGGGCGAACCCAACTCAGATCCCAGTGCCCTCACCTTGCCCGCCACTTTCTACCGCTTTCTCAATGCCAGTGGATCGGTTATTTCACCGCCTAATCCCGCGGAGGTCGGCCGACTGAGCGCGGCGGACGAATCGCAAATTACTTTAGCCAAGCTGCCCACGAACACGCAAATCGGTTATTTTTTCCGAAGCTCGAGAGATCGGGGAGAGATCATCGATGAGATCATCACACTGCCCATCTACTCCACTGAGACCGGCGAGGTTATTTCCGCGCTTGTCGTCGGGTTTGAACCGCTGCAACTGCGAGCGAAAGAATCGAAAATGCGCAGTGGTATTTGGATAAATGGTCGTCTCTCCTTGCCGGCGCTGAGCGCGCCCGCGGTGGAAGCTCTCAGTCACGATCTCGGGGCCCAGATCCTTCGCGGCACAGCCGAGCGCAATAACTTCACCATCTCGTTAGATGGTTCGCCGCACCTTCTCTTCTTTCGCATCCTCAATCCTCAATCAATGTTCCCGCCAGCCTACGAGGTCTGTATTTATTCGCTGCAAAATGCCACGGCGCGGCGGCGAAAACTACAGGCGCAGATCGTTGGCGCCGGTATCGGACTTTTGGCCCTCGGTTTTCTGGCCAGCCACTTTGCAGCGGGGCGCTTGTCTCGCCCGGTCGAGAAGCTCGCCATCGAGTCGGAGGCGAACCTGGCCGGCCGTGAACGCGCTGAAGCGACTCTTGCCACCACCAGCCAGGAACTGAAGCGCTCTTCCCGTTTCTCTGCCGACGCGTCGCACCAGCTCAAGAGCCCGGTCACGGTGCTGCGCGTCGGCATCGAATCACTCCTTGCGCGAAATGATTTTGACGCGCCGGTCTACGATGAGCTTTCCTCACTTCTACACCAGACCTACCGGTTGACGGGAGTCATCGATGATCTCCTCTTGCTGTCGCGCATGGACGCGGGAAGACTTAGTATCGACTTTAGCTCAGTCGATTTGACCGAATTGGTGAATGAATGGCTGGATGACCTGAGCGCATTGCCTGATTCGATGGACGTCCAAATTGAGAAAAAGGTTTCTCCCGGTTTGCACGTCGCGGGAGAAAAGCGTTACACCAGTTTGATCGTGCAAAACCTGATCGAGAATGCGCGCAAGTATAATCGCCCGGGCGGCCGCATTCGCGTCGCGACGCGCCGACGGCGGGAGGGGGTCGCGCTGAGCATTGGAAATACCGGTTCGACCATCCCTCCGGCGGCACAGGAACATATTTTCGAGCGATTTAACCGCGGAGGGGCGGGTGGTAACGTCGCCGGGCACGGGTTGGGTCTGAACCTTGCCTGCGAGCTCGCTCTTTTACACGGCGGCGAGCTACGTCTCGTTAGTTCCGCGAACGATTGGACGGAGTTTGAGGTGAGTTTCCAAGTTCCTTCACAAAGGCAGAACGGTGCTGGTAGCGCATGAAACGGACGCTCCGAAGCGTCTTTCTCGCCTGCTTGTTTATTTCGCAAGCTGATGCCCTCGATATTGATGGCCTTATCGATCGCTTGGATGAATCGCTGCGGCTGAGCGCTTTCGACGATACTCTCCGGCTTCGATTAAGTGGCACTTTAGATTTCGAAGCATACTACTTTAGCAATCCTGCTCCCGGTCTCATCGATACTACTGCCCACGACCTCGTTAACCCGCGCCTTAGCTTGTTCCTCGATGCTCAGGCCGGCTCACAGTTCTATTTCTTTTCGCAGGTCCGCGTCGACCGTGGGTTCGATCCGAGCGACGATGGGGTTCGCGTTGGCATTGATGAATATGCCTTGAGAGCTACCCCTTGGACGAGCGGTATCTTCAACGTTCAGATAGGAAAGTTTGCCACCGTGGCCGGAACATGGGTTGAGCGCCATCTCTCCTGGGACAACCCGTTCATCAACGCTCCGCTTCCTTACGAGAACGTGACCGGTGTTTCTGACTTGGAACCGCCGTTTCACGGGGGGGGAGTTTTTCCCCTCAACCAGGAGACAAAGTATGAGCATGTTCCACTGATCTGGGGGCCTAGCTATGCCAGCGGGGTGTCGGTTACGGGATCGATCTCGCAGTTCGAGTATGCGATCGAGCTCAAAAACTCGTCGCTTTCTTCGCGGCCGGAAGAATGGGACCTTACCCGTCGGGGCTTCTCGCATCCTACCCTAACAAGTCATCTCAGCTTTCGGCCCGACCAAAGTTGGAAAATCGGGTTATCAGGAAGTGAAGGCGCTTACTTGTCCGACGCGGCACAGCCATTTCTCCCGCATGGCCGAAGCACCGCGGATTTCCATCAATTCCTACTGGGACAGGATGTCAGTTTTGCGTGGCGTCACTGGCAACTTTGGGCGGAGGTGTATGAGGTGCGCTTCGAAGTGCCACGAAGCGGTCACGCCGATGCGATCAGTTATTATATCGAAGCGAAGTATAAGTTCGCTCCGCAGCTCTTCGCAGCCGTTCGGTGGAATCAGGAGTTTTTTGCTGGTGCCTTTGCTGATGGCAGCATGAGCATTCCGGACATCTCCCGCATCGAAGCGGCAGTGGCTTATCGCTTCACCTCTAATACCCAGATGAAGTTGCAATACTACTATCAGAACGAGCAGCCCCGGGACGCCGGCCACACCGTGGCCACTCAATTCACCGTTCGTTTCTAGGAAGCTAAACGTAGGGATTCTTGGGCGACATCTTAAGACGGGAGTTAATTAGAGCCACTGAAAATGTGCGCAATCTGACAAAGAGCGCGCTCGACAAGTATGACTGCAAAGAGCGGGTTAGATGACGTGCCGCTGCCGTCCAAAGCAAATCGCGCTGCCGAGTCACCATCGAACTCGGCAGCGCGTCGAACTACCTACTCAGTTAGATCGCGGGGAACTCTCAGCCCGCATTGATCCCGTCTGGGAAGAAGCCGCCCTTGCTAGCGCCGGGAGCAAAGTAAACGATGTTGAGAACTTGACGGACAGTTCGGGCGAAGACCAGCCCGTTCCCATCGGTAGGAACGATGTTCGCCTGACCGTTTAGAAGAACCCCTTGGTCGTCGTCCCCACCTCCATCCAGCACATCGCGCAGGTTCGAGATTTTCTGCACGGCATTGTCGATCGCCATATTGTGTTGATCAAACAATTCTGTGCGGATGTTTGAGGCGTGGTATGCTTCCGTGCCTAACAGTCCCGCCGCGCCGCTCAGTACAGCCGGGTTGCTGAGCAACGGAGCGGCCCCACGATAAGCCGTTACGCCGACATCTTCGAAGATGAAGGCGCCAAGTTGGAAATTAGTATCATTGGCGAAAGGATCGAAACTCGAACCGAGGCCGGCAGCCTGCGCCAGAGCATCGAAACTATCCTTGAGGTCGATCTTGGGGCGAGCTACCGGGGCCACCCCTAACGACACCAATGTTTTTCGAATAAAGAGAACGTGCCTACGCTCATCCTCCGCAATCTCTTCCGCGTATTGTCTGACGTCAGGATCGCTGAATGGGACTTGCGGATTGGCTTTAATTATCACAGGTCCCTTGTTCCCCTGGCCCGAGACGGCCTCAATACCGTGGCCGGTGGTGGCATAGCTGTAGAACTCCGCTTCGAGGTATTCGAGGTTCAAGGCGAACTGCAGGACCGCGATATCCTGAGCGATGCCCCCGCTGGCGGCTCCGGTCGACTGCGCGCGCGCGACAGAACTAAGAAGGTTTAGTCCGGTGAGACCAGCAGCGCCTAGACCGAGGCGTTTCAGAACCTGGCGACGACTTGCTCCGTTCGAAGATGTGATTTGTTCCGTGATCGAATCGATATTCATGATATTCCCTTGGGTTGTGAGTTGATATTGGTGAGTATGCCTTACTTATCTAAGTGTTATTATTAATTACGTCGCTGCCGCCGGTTCAGATGGCTAGAAAATAAATTTTGGGCTTAATTTTTCGCTCGCGATCTTAGCGACAATTAACTGCATCCGCGGAATGCGATTGAACGTATAACTGCACTCACGTTTAATCCCCACCTGCTAACTCAAGCCGTGAAACTGCTTTTTCGATTGTGCGCCAAGCGCAATTCACCTATTGGCTCAGGCGCGCGATGAGCGAGGAACCAACGCAGAAGCAGGCGGATGCTGAGATGATTGCGCGCACTGCGCGGGGCGATCACTCAGCTTTCGCCATGCTCTTTGATCGCTTAGGTTCGCCGTTGTATTCCCTGGCTTATAAGATGTTAGGTGATGCAACCGAAGCTCAGGATGCCATTCAGGATGTCTTCCTGCAGATCTGGCGTCGTGCCCCCAGCTACGATCACGCGCAAAGTAGCGTTTTTACCTGGGCTGTCCTGCTCACGCGCAGCCGCGTGATCGATCGTTTGCGTGCGCGTGCTCGCCGTGCCCGCCTGGAAGAAAACTCGCGCGTAGAAGAAGAAGTCAGGCAAGACATTGCATCCATTTCGGAAAGTGGGTCGGATATTGCCGATAGAAAGGAGAAGGCAGCTCGGGTGCGATCAGCATTAGCTGAACTGCCGGCGCATCAAAGGGAAGCGCTCGAGTTGGCATTCTTCACCGCGTTGACTCACGAGGAAATTGCGGAGCGACTTGCACAACCTTTGGGAACAGTGAAAGCGCGGATCCGACGCGGCTTGCTGAAGTTAAGAGACCGAATGCGATGATCCCAGAAGAACAACAAGATCAGGCCGCATTCTATGCTCTGGGACTGCTCGAAGCATCGGAAGCGAGCGACTTCGAAGCGGCGATGCAATCCAGCGCTGAACTGCGCGAGCTGGTTCGCGAGCTTCGCGACGCGGCCGCGACGGTAGCGCTTTCCTCGGAAATGAAGACGCTTCCAGCCGCGTTAAAAGAGACGGTCATGCGACGAGTCGGGTCTGGTATCGAGCCTGTGACGCCGCCGCTGACGGCAAGCGTGGTGAGAGAGCAACCGACATGGATTCCGTGGGCGATCGCTGCGGGTCTCGCCGCCGCGAGCATCATTCTCTTTCTCGGAAGAGCGCAGATGTCGAAGGCGCTTAATGACTTGAGCGGCCGCGTGGCCGCGCTAACAACGGAGCGAGATCGTGCGCTGGCGACGGCAGCGGAAAGCCGGCGACAATCCGAAGTCGTCCAAGCGCAAGTGATAAAGCTGACGGAAGAGCGCGAAACCCTGACCAAAAAGATCACCCAATTGGAAGAGCGAAGTGATGCTTCGCGGGTTGAGGCTGCGAAGTTGACGGCGGATCGAAGCGCCTTGCAGGACAGAATCAGCGCTCTGGAGCGGAATGCTAATGTTGTGGTGGCGACTCTGAATTCAAAACTAGGGAATGCACCGCAGGCTCTCGCGACCATTATATGGGATGGCGCGAAGCAGCAAGGGGTACTGCGCACAGCCGACGTCCCGGAGACGACCACCGAACAGGATTACCAGCTTTGGATCGCAGACGCGAAATACAAAGCGCCGGTGGATGCGGGCGTTTTCAGTGTCGGCAAAAGCGGAAGAACAGAAATGGTCTTCCGGCCGAGGCTGCCCATCACTGCGGCCACGCAATTCCTGGTGAGTCTGGAACGCAAGGGTGGAGTATCTAGTCCCGCCGGACCGATCGTTCTGGCGGGCAAGCTCTAAGCTGGTGGTGTTGGTCATGCCGAGTCGCGTGGGCTCGGCATTGTCCTAAGCCGGGTCAGCGCGAGTAACTCGAATCAACCTGTCGTTCGCGTGAGGCAAAAGCGACAAGGAGCGACATCAGCGCGACGACGAGATTTAGAATCGCGACTGGCTGGTTTACATTCACCAGTCGCACAACGAGCTCATGCGTTGCGGGCAGAAGCCAAAGTGTATCGACCACCAGCAAAAGCGCACCCAGGAAGAAACAAAAGCCACGCGCGCCGCCGCGAAAGACCGCAAAAAGTCCGACCACGCCGAGCACGATATGGATCCCGCCGTGCAGTGCGTTTGATGTAAACACACCAAAAACGACAGGACTGAAAAGCTCCCAGATTCCCTCAAGTAAAAGGAACAAGCCAATCAGAATTACAAACCCGCGTAGCATCTGTCTTTTCCGTTGGTCAATGGAACTACTTGGCAAGACGCCTTTGCGTCAAGGCAAATTCTAGCTGGGATTTGCGGCGGTGCCCGGGGTAGTATTGCGCACAAACGGGGAAGTGCGTGCGAGTATCTGCTCCTTGCTTAAGGGCTCGTCCCAGGGTTTGACACCGCGTAACCAGCGAACTTCAGCGGCGTGGCGCGCTTCTACCGAATGGTTTTGCCTTACTTGTAACTTGTTAGGCCTACCGATGGCTGCCGGCTGCTATCTCGCTGTCGGCTGAAACGCCCTTACACTTCCTCGAATTCACCGCGCTCGCGATTTTTTTGCACACGGTCCCAGGCGAAATATTTGCCGTTCATCGCGATGTAGACGCCATGGTCTAGCACCTGCACAAACGAGAGCGCGCTCCCAAGATTGAAGAGTCCATCGGAGCTACCGAAGGCGTAAGGGACCATCGCGCCAGTAAGAACAACCGTCTTTGCGGTGATTTCCCGAGCAATCGCTTCCGCCGTGAGGGTCATGGTATCGGTACCGTGGGTGACAACGATCCGATCTTCCGGACCCTGCCGACAATGTTGCACGATGGCTGTGCGTTCCGCGTCCGTCATTTCCAGGCTGTCGACCATCATGATCGTTTGCACGGTGACTTCGACGCGGGAACGTCCCAGCCGCAGCATCTCGCCGAGATGCGAATCCTTGAAGAAGAGCGAGCCGCTGAGCTCATCATATTCTTTATCGAAGGTGCCGCCAGTTACAAGAATGCGAATAGTCATGTTACTGCGCTGTGGGATTGTCTGCGAGTCACATGTCGTCAAGGATGGTTAATAAAATCTACATCCGCGGCAGGGCCGAAACGCTTCGGCCTAGCCGCGGTATTGCTCGATATGTGGAGTTCGCCAGTGTGGACACCGCCACCGCGGCTTCTATTCGCCGAGCGGACCCCAGGCGTCGAACCGGTTTATAACAATACGGTTCGGGCCAGCAGTTTCTTCTACCATGGAAGAATCTGGACCTTCTCCAGCGGCTCTCTGCCCTAACAAATGCTTGTAGGTGTTGTATTCGGGCTGCTTACCGACGTAAACCTGATTATGGGCTACGTCTGGATAAGCGTAGTAGAGCTTGCCCTTGTACATAACAGCAGAAACCTTATTTGATATGAGCGTAGCTAACTGCTTCTTTTGTTTGTCGGTGGTGACGGTTTTGATCTTGAATCCGGCTTGGGTGAGTAGTTGCTCCTTATGCGGCGACGTTTTGTCGCCCATAGCTCCAGTTCCCGCGCATCCAGCTAGCATCACGCTAATGAGTGCGACGCCTCCGAGTGTCTTAATTATCGATGTTTTATTCATAGTAACTAATTACCTCTCTTGTTTTCTGATCTCTGTTTCATGACTTGAAACTGAAAGACTCGACTTTCTCGTATCGTAGCCAGGCGGGCGGATGGTTGAGGGCATCTCGGAAATGCCGTGACCGTTGAGCATGCAGAATACGAGATTCTTCGGCAAACATGGCTGAGACTATGCGAGGCAGCGCGAGCTTACGTGTCGGGTCTCCCTCTTACAACAATGTAAACGCGGCACGCCGGACGGGACAAGTCCGGCGCAGTGCTCACACCTTTCGGCGGCAGCGGGTGGGTCAAGACTCGCGTTCACCGCGGATGAATTGTTCTACCGAGCGGTAGGCTTCATCATCCGTCATTTGCACCGGCGGGTGCTTGGAAAAATAAGCGGAAGCGGAACGCAGCACGCCGCCGATTCCGCGATCCAGCCCAAGCTTGCAACAGCGAATCGCGTCGATGGCGACGCCGGCCGAGTTGGGCGAATCTTCCACCGAAAGTTTGATATCCAACTCCATGGGCACATCGCCAAAAAGACGGCCTTCTACCCGGATGAAGGCAACTTTGTTGTCGCGCTGCCATGGCACATAATCACTGGGTCCGATGTGGATATTTTCATCGGCGAGCCGTTCGCCCATGACAGCCTGGACGGCTTCCGTCTTCGAAGTTTTCTTTGAGGCGAGCCGGTTCCGACTGAGCATATTCAGAAAATCGGTATTGCCGCCCGTGTTTAATTGATAGGTTCTCTCCACCTTCACTCCACGTTTGCGGAAAAGATCGATGACGGTGCGATGGAGGATAGTGGCACCGATCTGCGCTTTGATGTCATCCCCGACGATGGGCAGATTTTTGTCGGCAAAACGCTTTGCCCAAGCCGGATCGCTGGCGATGAAAACGGGGATGTTATTAACGAAAGCCAGCCCTGCTTTCAGTGCACACCCCGCGTAAAAGCGTGTCGCTTCTTCCGAGCCGACCGGCAGATAGTTGACGAGAATCTCAGCGCAGGAGTCTTTCAGCTCGGAGATGATCTGCTCGCGCGTGGATTCTTTTTCCAGGGGAAGAAACGTGCGCAGGGGATCGTGCTCACTCATATGAGGAGCGTAGCTGTCGAAAACGCAGCCCATCTTTACGATGGCACCAGTCAGCTTGATATTTTCGCAGAAAACCTTGGTACAATTCGGCGGCGCGAAGATCGCTCGGCCGACATCGAGACCGACTTTACGCCGATCAATATCAAAAGCTGCTACCACTTCGATGTCCCCCGGCCGATACGGACCAACCTGACGGTGCATGAGACCGACCGCCCCGTCGTTGGCGGATGCGCCCTGGTAGAAGTTTATGCCCTGGACAAGCGAACTGGCGCAGTTGCCGACCCCGACGATGGCGATTCTAATCTTACTCATTGTGGAAAAACAACCCTACCCACAGCAACGGGGTTGAGGCAAGATGCAAGTAACACTGCTTTAAGTCTGTCGTCGAGAGCCGACGGGCGAACCGGGACTTCAGTGAAAACAGAGCAGCTCGAACAAAAACATTGAAGGGAATACGTGAGGCTTGTCTGGCGACGGGGATGATAGTCGCGTTTGTGTTCTCGGCGAATGCTGCGGTTCCAGTCTATGACGTCGACGAGGCCGTTGCCTTGGCCAGCGCTCAGAATCCCGATATCGTCATAGCGCGCAAGAAAGTTCAGGCGGCGCGGGGTGGAGTGACGGAGGCACGCTCGGGTTTTTTACCGGCCGTCGTATCATCAGGTTTGTTTCGGGAACGGCAACATCAGACGGAATCGCGTCTGCGTGATGAGGACTACAGCGCTTCGCTGCGGGTAGTGCAGAATCTTTACACCGGAGGCGCAGTCAGCAATCAACTGGCGATCGCACGATTGAATTTGGAAATTCAGGAGCTTGAACTCCAGGTCACGGCCAGTCGCGTGACCATGGATGTTCGCATCGCTTTCAACGAACTTCTTCTCAATCGCGCGCGTATCCGGGTGGCCGATCAATCGGCGAGCGTGTTGAAGGAAGAGGTGAAGTCGCAACAGGAACGATTCAACGCGGGAATCGTCGGACAGCTGGATGTTCGCCGCGCCGAAGTCGCGCTGGCCAACGAACAGCCCGATCTGATTGACGCGCAGACGCAGTTGCAGAATTCCTATTTACGGTTGCAGGAATTGTTCGGCGGGGAGTCGAAGGCCAGCGCGCGGAGTTTCGAGGCGAAAGGAGATTTGCAGTATTACCCGGATCATCCGGACCTTGGGGAATGTCTTGCCCGGGCCGACACCGACCGGCCCGAAATCAAGGAAAGGCGAAAGCAAATCGAAATCGAAGAGCGCCAGGCAGATCTGGACCGCAGCGCACTGCGTCCGCAGGTGGAAGCTTTCTCCGGCTACGAAGTTTACAACGAACGCGATCCACTTATCGGCCGCGAGTTCAACCATGGCTACGTTGTCGGGCTGAATGCGCGCTGGAACATTTTCGATGGTTTCGCCACGAAAGGCCGGCTCCAGGCGACGCGCGCACGTCGCGAGGCTGCGGTGCAGGCTCTGAAAGCGACACAACTTTCCGTTGCGTCCGAAGTGCGCAGCGCCTTTTTCGATATTGAGCAGGCTAATCGCATACTTCAGTCGGAGGCGAAGAACGTGCAATCGGCGGCCGAGTCTTTGGAAATTGCGAAGGCGAACCTGCGCGCTGGGTTGGGAACCCAGCTCGATATTTTGCAAGCCGCCTCCGATGTCACTCGCACCCGCACGACGCGACTAAGCGCCATCTATCAGCATAACGTTGCTCTGGCGCGACTGGCGCGCGCCTGCGCCGCGACGCCACAGGTGTTTGAATCTCAGCCGCCGATTGCGAGAAACGCCTCGCCGAATAAGGGACTTGATGTGGTCGACCTGGCGCGCCCCCCGCAGAAGCTCAGGCGGCCATGAAACAATTCTTGTTAGCTGTGAGTGTGGCATGGTGGGCAGGCCCAGCCAATGGCATGACGCTGGAGGCGTTGCTGCAAAAGACTGTCCGGGACAACCCGCAGATCCGGAGCGCGAAAGCGAATCTGGAGCAAGCCGGTGGGCGCCGTCTGGTTTTCCATTCGGTGGCGTTGCCGGATGCGACAATCGGTTTGGCCGGCGGGGTGCAAGGAGGCCGTCGCGCCGGGGAAAAGCCGATCCAGCCGTTCGGATTTGCCTACGGTAATTTCACGCAGGCGCTCTTCAACATGGCTGTTCCGGCCTCCTGGCGACGCGGTAATCTCGAAGTCTTGATCGCTCAGCAGCAGCTCAACGTGACCGTCGTTGAGCAATTGCACGGGGCGCGGGTGGCCTTTTACACGGCGCTTTACAATCGCGAGCTAACGACTCTGCGTCGGGAACAGCAGCAGCGCTTACAAAAGAATGCCACCAGCCAAAACAGCCGTTATCAATCCGGCCTGACGGACCGCGGAGCGTTCGTCGCCTCTGAAGTGCAAACGCGCGAACTCGATCCGCGCATTGCGGCGGCCGAGCGCGCCTACAAAGGCGCGCTGTTGCAACTGAGCGAAGCACTCGGTCGCGATTTCGCAAAATCGGATGCGCGACCTGAGGGTTCGCTTCCTCCCGCTGCGATCAATGTGGGGCTTGAGCAGGCGACGGGGTTGGCGTTGAACCGAGCGGACCTGCAGTTAGCGCGTTTGCTCGTGCGGGCGGCAACGGAAGATCAACGGATCATTGAGGCTGCCTATTATCCGCAAATCACTGCTACGGTTTCAGGCGAATATATTCCTGTCTCGGGCGTACGGCGGGAAGAAAGCCAAGGGTCGCCTCATCGTTCCGACGACGTCATCTCCTCCGAGCTTCGATCGGGCGCCGCTTATACCTGGCGAGTGGTAGATAATGGTAAGGTTTCAGGCGCGGTGGCGAAACAGCACGCCACGCGCGAGATTAACGAGCTGCTCCTTCAGAAAATGGAACGGCAGGTGCCGCGCGATCTCTCCCGAATCCAGAATGATTTTCGCGCGATCGCCACCAAGGAGACCGCATTGCGAAGCGCGTCCTCGGCGGCGGAACAAAACGCAGCGACTTTGCAAAAGAATCTGGAGGGAGGCATTGCCTCGCAGCTGGAATTTCGCCTGGCGCAGAATGATCTTCTCGAGGTGAAGACGGCGCTTCTCACTCTCGCCTACCAACGAAGCCTTGACCTGGCGGAATGGGACCGAGCGACTGGACGGTATCTTCGATTTGCCGACGATACTCTGCCAAAGGTGCAATAGCTTTGAAGATACCGCCCCTGAGAAAGCTCGTTTGGCTGATCGTGCCGCTGATCGTGATCGCGGCGCTGCTTCGGTATTCGCTCCTGCCGGTGGCGGAAGTTGCGGTGGTCCGCCGCGGCACAGCCATGTCCGCCGTCTACGGGACGGTGCGCATCGAGCCTTCCTTTGTCGTGCATGTGCGGGCGCAAAACGCCGGCTTCATTCATCTCGCCGACCAACTTTCCACGGGTCGTGGCGCGATCGGCAAAAGCGTCGAGAAAGGCCAGCTCCTCGCCACCATAGCGGACGAGACCACCGCGCGACAATTGAAACAAGCGAAAGCTGATTTGGCCTCGGCGAAGGAACGCGCCGCTCTTCCCTTACCTTCTTCCGAGCTGCTCAAGACAGCCGAGGACAGTGTGCAACGGCTGGAGAAGCTGGCGGCGCTAAGCAACGTTCCGACCGTTGAGTATGAGAAAGCCAAAAGCGAAGCGAACCGTTTGCGCGGCGTCGTAGAGACCGAGCGCATCGAGCGCGATCGCAATCTGGGAACGCTCGAGGATGCCTGCAAGAAGCTCGAAGCACAGATGAAGAACTCGGAGATCCGCGCTCCCATGGATGGACTCCTGACTAATATTCAAACGATCGACGGCGAACTAGTCGCGGAAAGTAACGAGCTCTTCACCGTCTCATCGCGCAAGAACTACGTGCGAGGTGAAGTTAACGAGGAGGATGTCGGTGAAGTAAAGCCGGGCATGAAAGCGACGCTGCGACTTTATGCTTATCGCACGCAGCAGTTTGTCGCGCGTGTTTCTTCCATCCAACCCGCGGCTGATCCAGAAACGCAACGTTATACCGTTGTCCTGGAACTGGAGAAGGCGCCCGACAACGTGATGGCTGGCATGACTGGCGAGATGAACATCATCACCGGCATACACAAGGATGCTCTGCTTGTGCCTACGCGAGCCTTGCTCGTTGACCAGGGGCTTATGGTTAAGCGAGGAATCGTGCGCGCCCGCACAGTCACCGCCGGTTTTCGAACGCTCGACTTCACCGAGGTGACGGCCGGGCTTTCGTTAAACGATCACGTGATCGTGTCTGATCAGGATCGGTTTCGCGCGGGGCGATTTGTGCGGCAACGAATCATTGAAGTCGCGGGTCCGACAAAGGCGCCGTGACCCCGCCCCTCTATATCGCACTGCGCTTTCTCACCCATCGCAAACGCGCCTTGCTGCTCAGTTTGAGCGGCGTCGTTCTCGGTGTCGCCTTCTTTATTTGCATTCAGGCGCAGACCCAGGGGTTCGCTCAATATTTCATTAATTCGACCCTCGGGAGCAACGGCGCGCTTGTCCTGCGTGAGCGGTTCGAGCCGCGCCAGGTGGGTTCCATCGTGCCGGCCAGGACAACCGACGCAACTCATCGGCAATATTTTGAAGGCATTCCCGACGCCAACGAAATCATGCGCGTCAGCCGGCAGTTTTCCAATGTGGTCGCTTGTTCTCCCGTTTTGCGCGGCAATCTCAGTGCGCGGGCGGGATTTGAGAGTGCCACGGCCGAACTTTATGGCATCGAGCCGCCGCTGCATTTGCAGACGACCGATCTCGCTCGCCAAATCATCAAAGGGAGCCTGGATGATTTTAGCAATAATCCGAGCGCGGTGATCGTCGGCTCACGTTTAGCCAAGGCACTGAATATCGACGCCGGCGATAACGTGCAACTTCTCTCGCCCGGAGGTCAATATCGCCGCTTTGTTGTCGCCGCCATTGCGCGCAGCGGCGTGGGATCGGTTGATTCGGCCCGTTTGTACTCTCACGCGCGCATCGCGCAAACGCTTCTGCACAAGCCTTACACCGCCTCCATGATCATCTACAAGCTGCGCGATCCAGACCGTGCTCCGGCGTTGGCGGGCCACTTTGAAAAGCTCTTCCAGCATGATGCTCTTAGTTGGCAGGAACGTGATCAAAGCACGCTCCACCTTTTTGGAACTCTGCAATTATCGGCTGCCATCACCGTCTCACTCGTCATTCTTCTCGCGGGTTTCGGAATTTTTAATGTGCTTACCATGACGGTGCTCGCGAAAGTTAGGGAGATCGCCATTCTGCGGTCAATGGGCTATCGGCGCGGCGATATCAGCGCGATTTTTCTTTGGCAAGGTGGACTCATTGCCGCCGCCGGTTCGCTCATCGGCTGCGGCGCCGGCGCGTTGCTTAGTTGGGGGATGTCGAAAATTCCCATTCATCTGCGCGGTTTGCTTTCGACCGATTACTTCGTGGTGGCGTGGGATTGGCGGCATTACCTTTGGGCCATCCTGCTCGCCGCTATTTCGGTTGCAATCGCGAGTTACGTGCCTGCACGGCGCGCCGCGCAACTGCCTCCGGTGGCCACTTTGCGCGGCTCCAGCCTGTGAGCGTTTATCTGAGCTGCCGCAACATTGAACGCCATCTGGGCGAGGATGAATCCCGTGTGCACGCTCTGCGCGGAGTTTCGCTTGATGTCGCGGCCGGGAGCGTGCATGCGGTGATGGGTCATTCCGGCTGCGGAAAAAGCACGCTTCTTTATATCCTGGGTCTTCTCGATCATCCCGACGGCGGCACGGTCATGTTCGGATCCGAAGCGGTCTCCGAACTGTCCGACAACGAACTTTCGCGCAAACGGAACCAATTCATTGGTTTCATCTTTCAATTTCATTTCTTGTTAGAAGATTTTACCGCACAGGAAAATGTCATGATTCCGATGCGACGCCTCGGCCGCCTGACGGAAGAGGCGATGCGGGAGCGCGCGGGCCGCTTGCTCGAGGCAGTCGGCCTCGGCGGGAAGCTGCGCCGGTCGAGCCGCCACCTTTCCGGTGGCGAACAACAGCGCGTGGCGATTGCGCGCGCGCTGGCCAACGATCCGAAGGTCATTCTGGCGGACGAACCGACCGGCAATCTCGACACCGCCAATGCCGACCGCGCCTTTCGGTTACTGCAAAAAATCGTGCGCGAGGAGCGCAAGGCGCTCCTTCTGGTGACGCATAACCCGGCGATCGCGGAAGCGTGCGATTGGATTCACGAAATGCAGGATGGCGTGATCGTGGGCAGTCACCCGCGCGCCGCGCACGTCGACAGCTCATGAAGAAACAAATTTTTATCACCGGAGCCAGCTCGGGAATCGGCCGCGCCAGCGCGGAGTTTCTCCTTAGGCAAGGCCATGAAGTCTGGGGCACTTCGCGCGACCCGGCACGCCTGCCGCGGCTCGACCGGTTGCATCCCGTGGCGCTTGATTTATCCGACTCAGAAAGTACCCGCGAAAGTTTCGCGCGCGCCCTGGCTGAGGCCGGACACTTTGATGTCTTGATCAACAATGCGGGCAGCGGCCACTTCGATCCGAGTGCGACGCTCTCGGAAGAAGTGCTGCGGGCGCAATTTCAAATCCTTGTCTTCGCCCAGATCGAATTATGTCAGCTCGCGCTCCGGGCGATGAGCGAGCGCCGCAGCGGGCTCATCATCAACGTCACCTCCATGGCCGCGCGTTTGCCGGTGCCTTTCATGAGTGCTTACAACGCCGCCAAGGCAGCCATGGCCTCCTTTACCATGACGCTGCAACTGGAGCTGCGCGGGTCGGAGATTCACATGATCGACATTCAGCCGGCCGACATCCGCACCTCGTTCAACGAAGCGCTCGGGACGCCTCAGACTAACGACCCCGAGCTCCGTCAGGTTTGGAATCAGATCGACGCCAACTTGCAGGCGGCGCCGTCGCCGGAATTGGTCGCCCGCCGGATCAGTCGGCTGATTGAGCAGGCGAATCCGCCGCCGCGGGTGACGGTCGGCGGGACGTTCCAGGCGGGCGTGGCGCCGCTCATTTTCAAATTCCTCCCGCAGCGCGTGAGAATTTGGGGACTGAAGAGATATTACCGGCTGTGAGGTCGATGGAAGTTTCCGAAGCCGTCGTGCTCATGGCGGGCGCCGGCTCGCGCCTGCGCTCCGAAGCGCGGAATCTGCCGAAACCATTCGTACCCATTCTCGGGCGTCCTTTAATTTCCTACATCCTGGCCGCGCTCCAGAACGCTGGAATCAAAACGGTTTACGCGGTGGTGGGTTTTGAAAGTCATTTCGTTAGGCAGGAAATTTCACCGTTAATTCCGCGCGGTCTGGAGCTTCGCTTTTTGGAGAATCCGGAATGGCAAAAACAGAACGGCCTCTCGGTCCTGGCGGCGGCGAAGCAGGTGCGGGCGCCGTTTCTTCTCGCCATGAGCGACCATCTTTTCGAGCCATCGATCCTCGATCTGCTGTTCGCGCGCGCGCAGGCCCGCGAGCTCAATCTCGCGGTCGATCGCAAGCTCGATTCGATCTTTGACCTGGACGACGGGATGAAAGTGCAGACCGCCGGCGACCGCGTGGTCACATTGGGCAAGACGCTCGAAATCTACGACGCGATCGACACCGGAATTTTTCTCTGTCCGGCCGAACTCTTCGGATATTTGCAACGCTCGCGACGGGACGGCGATTGCAGTCTGGCCGACGGCGTCCGGCTGATGGCGGCGGATGGAAAGGTACGCGCGATCGATATCGGCGCGGCCTGGTGGCAGGACGTGGACACGCCCGAGATGCGGGCGCATGCCGAAACCACCCTGCGCGCGCAGCAAAACACGCACTGATGCGATCTGCCGCTGAAGCGCCGTGGGACCGGCGGTTGCTGACGAGGGCAGGCCTTCTTTTTCTTGCGGTCTTTGCCGTCTATTTTTTGCTGCGGTCTCCCGGACTGGACGACTACGACTCGGTGCTCTTCGCGCTCGGCGTGCGCCAGTTCAACCTCTGGATCGACCAGCCCCATCCTCCGGGTTTTCCGATCTTTATTTTTCTCGGCTGGGTGGGGGATTCGATTTTTCATCTGGGCCCTGAGCTCTCTCTCCACCTCGTCGCGGCCTTTGGCGGCGCGCTCTTTGTTGCCGCCTGGTTTCTCATTGTGCGTCTGCAATTCAACGAGCGATTCGCCTGGCTGATTGGAATTTCTCTCGCCCTCACTCCGGCCGTCTGGATGACGGCGACCAAAGTGCTGACCGATAGTCTGGCAGCTGGGCTTCTCAGTGCGGAAATTCTGGCCGCGCTGCTCTTTCTGCGCGCGGGCGGGCGCCGGGCTCTCTCGCTGGCGGCGATGCTGGGAGCAGCCGCGGTCGGAACGCGGCCGCAGCTCGTGCTCGTTGCGGTCGCCGTTTTGATCATCGCGTTGCGCGCCCGCGCGGCCGCGGGACGCGTTTGGGCGCTCGGGCTGAGCGTCTTTGTGGCGGCTTCTCTCGTTTGGCTGGTCCCGACTTGTTATCTCCAGGCGCGCTGGCATCGGGAAATTTCCGCCTGGTCGGTCTATCCACAGTTGCTCTACAAGCAATGGCAGTATGGGCTGGACAAGCCGCAGGTCTCGATATTCGCGGGCGGTTGGAGCGTGCGCTACTTCGCTCTCCGTTTCGGAAGCCATATCCTGGGATGGTTCGGCCTAGGCTTTGGTCTGCTCGAACACTGGAGCTTTCTCCTCCTCGGAACCGCCGTGGTCTCGACAGGCCTTTTCATGTATCTGCGCCGGGGCGGCGTCCGCGAGGACACCAGTTTTTGGCGTTTTCATATCCCGTGGGCACTCCTGCACATTCTCATAATTTTCGTCTGCCTCCCGCCTACGCAGCGCTATTACTTGATCATCTTCCCGCTGCTCCTCGTGGCGGTCCTGGGCGGTCTGCGACGCCTGCCACCTCCCTGGAGCAAAGCTGTCGTGGCGGTGCCGGTGCTCTTCGTCGCCATCCTCATTCCGACCGCAACCGCAAACCACCGCGAGCAGTCGCCGCCCGAGCGCCTGGTCGATTATTTGAAGAATCTCTATCCGATGGAGGAGCGTGGAGGCGTTGTTCTGATCTTCCGCAGTTCGCGCCGCCACGCCGAATGGTATGCGCCGGAATTCCGGCGCGTCTTTCCGGAGCCAACAGCGGAGCAGTTCGAAGAAATCGCGCGAGGTGTGCGGGCCATCTACACGGACGACGACAACTTACCGCTGCCCGCCGGATGGCGCCGCATTCCGGTGGCAGTTTTCGCCCGTTCCTACCTCATCTATATGAAATACCACGAGGTTCATCTCTACCGGATCGAGTGCGGATGAGAGTCACCACGCTTGCGCACGCTGCAATTCCATCGCACTTCACCAATACCGAGCAGACCATTTGGACCTTCACCGAATTGGCGCGACTCGGGGTCAAAGTGGAGGTGATCTGCCGTGGAGATCGCGCCCGGGCGCGCCGCCTGCGCGCAGAGGTGAGCGACTTTTACGGGATCCCCTCGATGCCGGAGACGATTGATTTCACGCCCACCGGTTTGGGCGGAATCGGAGGCGCGCCGACCGAAGGTTTGGCCGACCTCCGAAATGTCCTGCACGCGCGGCGAGTTGGCGCCGGACTCGTACATACGCGCGATCTCTTTGCCCTCACGCTCGCGCTCGCGGCGGGTCTTCGTTGTGTTTTTGAAGCTTACCGCGTGGACTTCAATCGCGACTGGCGATTCGCACTCTGGCGGTCGTGGTGTTATGGCCGGCGCAATTTGCGGGGCATCGTCACGCATTCGGACTTGAGCCGGCGCAGTTTCATCGAGGCCGGCGCAACGGCTTCACGGGTGGCTACGATTTATAACGGCTACGCCTCGACTCATTTTGAGAAGCTCCTGAGCAGGGAAGAAGCCCGCATCCAACTCGGTCTCGATCCGAAGGCGGCTCTGGTCGTTTACACCGGCCACGTTGACCCGAGCAAAGGCATGGAAATGCTCGTGCGCGTTGCGCTAAAAACTCCCCAAGCCAGCTTTCTTCTGGTCGGTTCGCTGCCCGGATCAGAGACCGAGGCGAACGTCATGCGGATCATCGAAAACCTCGGCGCGCGCAACGTGCGACTGCTTCCGCGCGTCCCGCAGGCGATCATCCCGACCTATCTCTTCGCCGCTGATTGCTTGGTCATCCCGCCCACGGCCGCCCCATTGCAACTGCACGGGCGGACGGTTTTGCCGATGAAGACGTTTTCCTACCTCGCAGCCGGGCGGCCCATTATCGCAGGCGACCTTCCGGACCTGCGGGAGATCCTGCACTCCGGGAAAAACGCACTACTGGTTCCACCGGATGAAAGCGAAGCCGCAGCCGCTGCGGTGCAACTAGTTCTCTCGGATCCTGAAATGGCTGGGCGGCTCGGCCATCAAGCCCAGGAGGATGCGCGCGCTTACACCTGGCAGGCGCGCGCCCGAAAGTTGGCAGAGTTTTTTGCGACGGCGGAAGCCGGCCATGCAGCCTGAAGTTCCCACTCCGCTCGTGCAGAGTCCGGCGGTCAAAGCCGCCGGAGCCCTCACCCGCGGGCTTTGGTGGACCGGCTCGGGGACGGTAGCGACCCGGATCATCCGGGTGGCGCTGACCGTGGTGATGCTGCAAAAGCTCAGCTTCGGCGACATGGGCCGTTGGGCGACGGCTTGGAGTGTGATGGTGGTGGTGGAAGCTTTTTGCGGGCTCGGGGTCAATTTCGCCATCGTGCGGATGGGCGATTTGTCGGCGACCGCGCTGCGCGGCCTTTTTTCCATTTCGACGATCTGGGGATTCGTCCTCGCCGGAGCGCTGGCCGCGGCCGCGCCGCTCATCGGACATATCTATCGGGAACCCACCCTGGCCGTGCTGCTCCTGATCGCTTCCCTCAAGCTGATTTTGATCGGGCCGGCGCTCGTTCCGCTCGGTCTGATCAGTCGCCGGCTCGGGTTCCGGGAGATTACCATAGCTGAGACAATCTCCGGGACGGTCGAGGCACTTTCCTCGATCGGATTGATCGTCTGGGGTTTCGGAGCGGCCGCCTTGGTCTGGGGAACCGCGGCGCGTGCGTTGGTCTTCCTTCTCATCGTTTTCTATTTTCAGCCTGTGCGCCCGGCGTTTCGGTTCCCGCTCAAGGAAGCGGCTGGAGCGGTCAACTTCGGCCTGCATGTCGTCGCTTCGAACCTGCTCTTTCAGGTTTATCGCAACGTCGATTACTTCCTCATCGGCTTGCGTCTCGGGGTGGAACCGCTCGGGCTCTATCGGGTTGGTTTCGAGATCGGCATGAGTCCGTTCGAGACCACGACCAACGTGGTCAACCGCGTGGGTTATCCGGTGTTTGCCAACGTCCAGAGTGATGCAGCGATCTTGCGCGAAACCTTCGAGCGCACGGCGCGATCGCTCCTGTTTTTGCTTCTGCCGATCGCCGCTTTCATCGCCATCGAAGGCCGCGACCTCTTTGCGCTCGTCGCCGCGGAACGCTGGCAGACTGCGGTGCCGCTCGCGCAGATCTTGTGTTGGGCTGGGGTGATCCGCGGCCTGGTCCAGCTTTTTGCCCCGCTCTATCAGGCAGGCGGACGACCGCGCCTTGCCGTCTGTGAAGCAGCGCTCACGGGCACGCTGCTGGCGCTGGGATTTGCCATCGCGGTCTTCGCAGCTCCGGCCGGTCGGGGCGCCTTCTGGGTGGCGTGCGCCTGGCTGGCGGTCTATCCGATCGTTTTGATTTGGGATCTCCACTGGTCGCGCCGTTACTTCGGGTTGACCGCCCGTCGTCTCCTTGCCGCGCTCGCGCCGATGTTTCCCGGCGTCGTTCTCATGTCGCTCGCGATGTGGTTGACCGCCCGGCTGCTCGCGCCGGGCTTCCAAAGTGCGACCCGACTGATCCTGGTCGGAGCGATGGGCGCGGCCATCTTCTATCTTTACAAAAGCCTCGTGCTCGACCGACGCCGGAGCAGCTCATCGTAGCGTTCTTCCAAGGCAGTGATGCGCTGCCGGATATCGAACTCGCTTTGCGCCTTCCGCCGCGCCGCCTCGCCTAACGACTGTCGCAGCGCGGGGTTTTCGATTAACTGCCGCAGCGCTCCGGCGAGCGCGGCCACGTCCCGTTCGGGCACGAGCAGGCCAGTCACGCCATCTGCAATCACTTCCGGCATGCCTCCGTGTTTGGAAGCGATCATGGGCATGCCCAAGGCGGCCGCTTCGTAAACGACCATCGGAATTCCTTCGCGATCGCCGTTACGCGCGGTCACGCTGGGGACGAGCACGATGTCGCTCCGCCGCATCGTCTCGAGCAGTTCCGCGTGCGAGAGGATGCCCGTCATCTCCACCTTCCCGGACAAACCGAGGCTGCCGATCAAGCGCTCGTAATCCCGCCGTCGTTCCCCGTCGCCGACGAGACGAAGCCGGAGCGCGGGATGCTTTTTGAGCGCTTGGGCGAATGCACGGATTCCGTATTCGAAGCCCTTCTTTTCCACCATCCGGCCGGCCATCAGGACCACCATCTTCTCGTCCGTCCGCTCGACTCGCGGTGGCAGCATCGTGTCGATGCCGAGCCGATGCACCGCCACTTTTTCCGCCGGCGCGCCCGCGGAAATGAGCAACGAGCGTAGGTCTTCGGAGACGGCCAACAAAAGATCCGCGCGCCGGAAGAGCCATCGCGAGCAAGCCCAATATGCCCAGTTCGCCGGATGGAAACGTTCCGACGAAAGCAGAAGCGGAACGTCGTAGCCATGAAAGGTCACTACGAGCGGAAGACGGAAGCGCGTGCAGTAAGGCAGCGCATAACAGGCGCCGGAACCAAAATGCGCATGCACCAAATCGAACCGGCCTTCCCGAAAGAGCCGGAAGAAAGTCGGACTGAGGAGCGTGGTCCGATAGGCGAACGCTTCGAGCCCCGTCAGACTGTGAACCGGCGAGAAGGGAAACTTTTCAGCGTTCAAACGCTCGCGCGTGAAAACTTCCGCGAGATAACGCGCGTGATACCGGATCTCGTCGAAGACGAAAGTCTGCGAGTAATGGAGAAAGCGCGAGGAGAAGACGGCAACTTTAGGGCGACCAGCGGGCCGATCGACGCCGCTCACACCGGAAGAAGCGTCCGTTCGCTCGTCGACGTCGGGGCTGCGTGGGCGCGCCAGTTATCGAGTTGACTGGTGGAACGCGAATAGCCGAGGGTGCAAGTCTCGTTGCAAGTTTTGTAGGTGTTGAACTGCTCGCGCAAATCGTCGGTCGTGTAGTCGAGCAGCGGATTCCACCAAGCCGCGCGAGTTTGCGAGCACCAATTCACGTTGCCAAATTCATCGATGTAAGGGTAACGGCTGCCGGCGCGACACTTGAAGGCCGCCACGCCGTCGTGGACCAGCCGTTTGCGATTGCTCGAAAAATCCATCCAGCTTTTCGGCAGTGTATCGACGATGCGCTGGAACGCTTTTACTTCTTCGGGCTTGAGCTTGCCCTGCTGGTCGTAAACCAAAAGAACCCGCGGCGTGAACCCCAGCTTCCGCGCGAACGCCACCACCTCTTCGGCCTCTTCCGGAGGAGCGGCGTCGATCACACCGCTCACAGTTCACGCTAAAACGCGCGTGGTCCCGGAGCGAAAGCAGGCGCTTCTTGATATTGTAGAGCACCTTCTCGGTTGTCTCGTTGCGATGCACGCCGTCGATCGAGATTTGCAGTTCCTGCAGTCCGGCTTCGTTCAGCGCCTCGATCATTTTCGGCTGCATGAAAAAGCCGTTCGAGATAATGCCCGTGCGGAGGAAACCAAGCTCCCGGCACTTGCCGATGAGCCGCGGAAGATCGGGATGCAAGGTCGGCTCGCCGCCGGTGAGAGAGATGCCAAACGTGCCGAGTTTCTTGAGCTTGCGGAGGCGCTCTTCCAGGACTTCAACCGGCACCGGCTCGCTCGTCTTGTCGTATTCGGAACAGTAGCCGCAGGCCAGATTGCAGCGGCGGATCACGACCATTTGCGCGAGCAGCGGGCTGTAGCGCAAACGGGAAAATATGTTTGGCGGCATCGGGTGGAAATTTTCGCTGCAAAGGTTAAGCAGAAGAAGTATTCCGACAAGCGCCTAACGAATGTATCATCGTGGCCGACAACCCCGGCGCGCTGGTCGGGCTTTGCGGGATTTCCCTGATCGAACGTCTGTTGCGCACCCTGCAACGTTGCGGGCTCACCCAGGCGATCGTGCTCTCCGACGCGCCCGAAGTTGTCGCGCAACATCTGGCGAATCCGATATCGGGGAGGCCTGGTGGCAGGATGTCGACGATGGCGGCATGCTCGGCGCCGCGGTCACGCGCCTAACGACGAGAAAGGGAGCGGAGCGCGAGGAGAGAGCTGAGGAGCGCGACCGCGCCTAACAAGTGCAAAATCCAGGCTGGCTGGCCGGCGATCGCGAGGAGCAAAAAAAAGACGAAGGCGACGTCGCGTTTGGTCAGTTGCAGCAACCAGCCGGCGCAGCGCCCGCCGAGAAAGCGCAGGCCGGAACGCGCGACCATTTGCTGATGGCGCGGGTAGAGCGCGCCTTCGCTGTTGACCGGAAGCGAATTACCGCTCGCGGCCAGGCGAGCCAGGAGGAATTCGTTAGTCGCAATCAAGATGGCGACGAGAATGCCTTCCGGGAGGCGAAAAATCCCGTAGCCCAGGCTGACCGCGAGGAGAAAGTTGCCCACCATATCGCACCAGGTATCGAATTGGCGGCCGCGCGCCGACTCGAGGTATTTGGCGCGCGCGATCTCGCCGTCGCAGCCATCGAGGATGCTGTAGAACTGGAAAATGAGCAGCCCGACGACCACGCTGCCGTAATCGCCGCGCGCCAGGAATCCCGCGCCGATGAGCGGCAGAACGAAAATCGCCAGGGTCCACATGCTGGGCGTGAGCGGGGTGCGCAAGAGTGCGCGGGTGAGCGTGCGCGAGATCGGCCGATTCAGGAACCGCGAGACCAGTCCATCCTGGGATTTGCCGCTCGCCTCCAGGAACCTTTTTTCGCAGGCGGGAATTTGCGCCGGACTCTCCAGGTATTCCCATTCCTCCGGAGGGCTCTTTCGATCAGGAAACATCCGCGTGCTGAAAAGCAATTCGGCCTTTTCATCCTGCGTTGCTGTGAAGTCGCGGGGCGATAAACGGGGATGTTGCGGGAGAAACTTGCTCTCCGACCCAACCTCCGCCGGCCAGGCGATGAAAATCTCGGCCGTCTCCGCGCGGGCGGCGGCCCCTTCCTTCACTTCCAACGCGAGACGTTCCAACTGGCGTAAGCCGGCGATCCTCCAGCGCGCCGATTCGTCGGCGAGAATGACGACGCGGCACAACATTTAGTTCGTGAGGGAGCGCCGGTAGATCCGGTAGGTCTTGTAACGCTGCGCCCCGATGGCGGAGAGAAAGCGATTGATCAGATGGTTGTCTTCCAGAGTCATACTCAGCTCGCCGATGAATCCGCGCTTGATCATCGCGTCTTCGATAATGCGAAGGACGAGCATCTCGGCGATGCCGCCGCGGCGATACTTCGGTTTTACTCCGAGCGCGATCAGACGCGCCGTGCGGATGCGGCTTTTGTAATAAAGCAGCTTCGCCAGGCCGATGGGCAATCCATAACTCGTTAGGCGGCCGTTGATTTTTTTGAAGGCAACGTTGATATCCGGCACGCAAAGAATGAAACCGGCCGGCTCGTTGCCGATCTCTGCGATAAGAGTGAACTCCGGGACCGCAATCGGTTTCAGCTCTTTCGTGAGGTGATGGAACTCCGCCTCGGTGAAAGGCACGAAGCCCCAGTTTTTCTCCCACGCCTGATTGTAGATCTGGCGCAAGCGGCGGCTCTCGCCGGCATGGTCTTTCCTATTCACCGGCCTAACGGAAACGCCGAGCTTGTTGCCAAAGCGCCCGGCGATGCGACGCAGGCGCATCGCGGTCTTCTCCGGCTCGGAAAACCACCAGGCATACCAGTCCATCGCCTTGCTGAATCCGCATGATTCGATCAGGGCCGCGTAGTAGGGCGGATTGTGCGAGGTGAGAAGCATCGGCGGATGTTCGAAGCCCTCGATGAGCAGGGCGCAGACGTAGTTGGTCGAATAATCGATCGGTCCCATGATCTCGCTTCGCCCTTTCGCGCGGAGCCAGGCGGCGGCGGCGGCGAACAACGCGGCCGCGACCGCGCAATCGTCGACGCATTCAAAGAGTCCGAAGCAGCCGACGTTGGAATTGTGTTCGGCGTTATAATTCGGATCGTCGCTCGCCATGATTCGGCCGACGATTTTTCCGCCCGCCCGCGCCAGAAAAAGCGCCGCGTCGCCATGCTCATAGAAAGGATGTTTCTTTCGATCGAGAAACTCTTTCCGCTCGAGCAAGAGCGGCGGCACCCACACCGGATCGTCCCGGTAGATTTCCCAGGGAAACTTGATGAAGGCGTCGCGATCCGTGCGCGACACGACCGGCGTAATTTCTAGCGGTGCCAAATCACGGTTTGGCTGGCGCGCCGTCGCTGCCAGGAGCCCGGCCCGCATCGCGCGCGGCTTTCGTTCCGAAAACATGATCCCAAAGCGGCGAGGTCACCCCGTAGCCAGTTTCATCATCCTGATAATGATGCCGCAAATGAAAGACCCAGCGGTGCATGGAGTATTCGACAAAACTCCAGATGAGAACGCCGGCCGCGAACAAACTTGCGACGAGACCAAGCGGTTGCCCGCGCCCAGCCAGCGCGAGATAAAACATGCCAGCCATCAAGGGCAAATAGATGACGAGCGGAGTGGCCGGATGGACGTGGGAAAAGAACTCCATGAAGTCGCTTTCGAACATGCGGACCGATTCATTTCGATTGGAGACGTAGCGGTGCGGCATGGTCCCTAAGATGCTCGATTCAGGAGGCGACGGCAAACCCCCTCTTCACAGCGCAAAAGCAGGAGCAGGATAAAATTGAAAACCGTCAACTCCGCAAAAAAATACCAGATCGGCTGACCGGCCAGGAGCAGTCCGAAAAGCAGAATCATGCGCGGGTTGGTCGCGAGCATGTTGAGCAAAGGGAGAAATGGTTTGCTCGCCTTTTGGTAAGCGCTGGAAACAGCGGCGTCTTCGGTTCCCGCAGCTTTTCGTTTTAATTCGCTCAACCGCGGCGCCAGCCATTCTTGCTGGCGCGTGTAATTGAGATAAAGCCGGAGCAGAAATTTCCGGCGAGGCGAATCCCACCAGCGCAAGCTTTTGAACTCCGCTTGCAAATCCTCGGACGAATCCAGCTCGGCGCGCGCTTGTCCCTCGGCGAAATAGAGCCAGGCGTTGCGAAAATAATCCGCCGCAGCGCTTTGGAGCGAGTGGCTCATCCCGGCCGCCAGCGCCAGCAGCCAGACGAGATGCGATCCGCCGCCGGCGATATGACGCAGGCTGAGATGTGCATAAATGCTCACGAAAACGAGGTTATCCGCGAGTCCGTCCAGGGCGCGTCCGGCGCGACTTCCTTGTTTCGTTAGGCGAGCGAGTTGCCCATCGGCATTGTCGAGCGCGTTGGAGAAAACGTGAAAAACCATCCCGAGAACGTTCAACCTCAGATCGCCATAATAATAGAGATGCCCGGCGGCGATCCCGGCAGCGGCGCCGCAGAGCGTGACCTGCGCCGGCGTCAGGCGGAGCGTGGCAGAAAGCAAGGCGATCCGGTAACCGATTTTTCGGTAGAAGTGGAGGTCGAGAAAGCCCTCGACCGCGCGCGCTTTGTAGCTCGCCTGAATGGCCGGAAGCTTTTCCATCTCGGCCGACATACGGGAAGTGCGCGGAGGCCGGCGAGCGCGAATCGCCTTAGGCGTTTTGCGCCACCAAACGCGGCACGAGAGTGTCTTCGAGAATGTTGAGCGCTTCGTCGAGATCAGCGCGAGTATGCATGGCCGTCACGCAAGCACGGAAACAGATGCGATGTTGCGGCACGGCGGGGTAATCCACCGGCGCGACCCAAAGTCCGCGTCTCCGCAGTTCGTGACCAAGTCGATACATTCGTTCGCGGTCGCCGATGATAATCGGCATGATGTAGGTGGTCGATTCGCCGGTGTCGATGCCGAGCGCGCGCAATTGGGCGTGGAAATAATCGGCATTTTCCCAGAGCCGCGTTCGCAAGTCTGGCTCGCGGATTCCTATCTCGAGCGCCTTAAGAATGGCCGCGACAACTACGGGCGGAAGTGCGCATGAGTAGACGTATGGATGTGCGTAGAAACGCAAGTATTGAAGAGTGTCCTTCGAGCCGGCGACGAATCCGCCGATCGCGCCGAAGGCCTTGGAGAATGTCCCGTAAACGAGGGGGAATCGGTCCAGCACGCCAAACTTCTCCGCCGCGCCGCGACCGTGCTCACCACAAGCCAGCATGGAATGCGCTTCGTCGATAAAGATCTTCGCGCCATGTGAGTCAGCCACCGCCAGCAACTCCTGCAGATTGCCAAAGTCGCCGTCCATGGAGTAAATGCCTTCCACGATAACGAGCTGACGGCGCCCTTTTTGCCGCGCCAGCGCGGCGTCGAGCGAAGCCGGATCATTGTGTTCGAATTTCTCCGTGCGGCAACGCGAGAGCACGGCGCCATCGCGCAAACTAAGGTGGGAACGATTATCGAGAATGGCCACGTCAGTCTTGCGCAGAAGACCGGATATGGTGCCGAGCGCGCCGCCGAATCCACTATTAAAGAGCATCGCATCCTCGCGTCCCAGAAATTCTGCGACGCGGCGCTCAAGTTCGCGGTGCAGGTCCGTCATTCCCGAAAGCATGGGCGATCCGCACGCTCCCAGCCCGTGAGTCCGGAGCGCGTCGTGGGCGGCAGAGATGACCTCGGGATGGTTGGCCAGGCCCAGGTAATTATAGGAGCAGAGGTTGATGACGGGCTGGGGCTCGCCGTTGTAGTTGAGAGTCGTGCGAGCGTCTGCGCTCGCGAGAAGCTCCGGTTCGTATAACTCGACGGCCCACGCTCCCACACGCATCCAGTTGGTGAATGTCGGCGGAGCCTGAAGCGGGTCGTTGGTTTCGCTCGCGAGGAAATTGCTTAAGCTGAGTTTGGCTGGGTCCTCGCTCATGGAAGGGAATCGGAGGGGCTGGGCTTGCGAGTTGGCGGAGTCAGGTTGCAATCTTTCCGGCCGATGAGGCGCAAGTAGCTGCTACGGAACATTTGTCTGGTTCTAGGTAATTTCCTTATGGCAGGGCTCGACCAGGTCGGGTGCCATCTCGGGGCAGCTATTGTAATAGTTGTGCGGTTCTCGACAAGATTTTAGTGAGGGTGTCGAGCGCGGCGCAGATTGAAAACCGGCGGGACCCATCAACCGCACTATCTGGGTGGCCCTGGCACGGGGTCCTCTCGCCCCGGGCCGTGGGACCAGACGAATAGCCGAAGTTGAATGAATCCTGAGATTCAGTTATTAACGAAACACGGAGCCAACTCACGAAAACTATGAGGCAGGAACATAAGATTATCTTCCGCACATTTGTTACGCTTTCACTCCTCGCGCTGAGCGCCTGCGCCACGAACAAGAATCTTCAGCCGGATCAATCGGCCGTGCCCGGTGTCAGCGGCTTTGATTTAGCCGATACCAATCACGATGGTAAACTTTCACGGAATGAAGCGAGCGATTTCCTCGTGAACGAAATCTTCTCATCGCGTGACGCCAATCATGATGGCCGCATGACATCGAAAGAATGGGGAGATGACGATCCCGGACGGCGCGCTGATTTCAAGAAGCGGGATGACAATGGTGACGGCATAGTGACCAAAGAGGAAGCCATTGCCTACGGTCGTGCTCACGGAATTGCGAAGAAGATAGTGAACGAAGCGGACAAAAATGACGATGGGAAGCTCGATAAAGAAGAAGTAAAGGCGTACTACGCCAGCCGCGAAGGCCGCCCTGACTAGGGGACGGCGGTCAGGGGTTCGCGAATCTCGGCTCCGTCTTCCTCCAATGGATCAGTTGCCCCAACGCTGTCGCGGTTGAGAAGTCCGGCCAGAAAGATTCCGAAGTGCCGCCTGCACTGAGTTTGCGCGCAACCGTCGTTGGAGAAGATAAGAACCAACGGACGGTGCGTTAGTTGGAACTCAAAGGTGCCGGGGGACGCATTGCCTTAGCGTTCTTGCCATCTGTCCGTTTTCGAGAGAATCGGGACAAAGCGGCGGCCCAGTCATTAAGGGCTGGAACGATGCGAATCGATTGAGCGTTAGTCGCAACGTTCAGCCGAAACATCCGCGCGTAATTTCGCGTGGGCGATGCCGACGGCAAAACTCTTATCGGTTGCCGCGCGCAGCGGACTTTACCGGCCCACGCTGAACATTGAAGGCGGGGAGGCCGTAGTCGTAGCCGTGGGAGTTCGTGATCGCGCGGGCCGTGTTCAATGCCAGCGAGGCCCTCATACTCTAGGTATGCGAAGTAAAGTTTTCGAGCACGGGCGAGATGAGTTTCACCGGCATCGGGTCGAAGGCGAACTGCGGCTTGCACCGCCGCTTCGGCTTGGGCCAGGCGGGCTGGAGTGTGATCCCAGCCAAGAAAATAGATTGTGAGCTGAGTAAAGCCGAGCTGGCAATACGCATCGAAAAATGATGGATCACGGGCAACAGCCTGATTCAGCAGATCGGCGGCTTGTGGTAAATCCTCCGGCCCGGTGCTACTGCCCCACGCTGTCAGAAAAAGATTCTTCGCGTGCGTGTAGAGATCGAAGGCAGGTGATGTCGCTCGTCGTCGGCCGTTCGATCACGCTCTTCTACTGCGCGATCGGTCGAAAGTAAAGACGTGGTTATTTACCACCTTATACCGCGAATTTCTGGCGAGGAAGCGCCACGACCGGAGATTCTTCGATATGGAGGACGACGCGACGTGGGTAGAGCCCGCGCACGTCTCTCCATCGGTCGTCGATGCTTTTGATGCCGCCGCCGTGCAGGAGGCACTGCTTGCGCTCCAGGAGCGTTATCGTGCGCCGGTGACGTTGTTCTACATGCTGCAACACTCCTATCGCGAGATCGCCGAGATTCTTGAAATCCCAATCGGCACGGTCATGTCGCGAATTTCCAGAGGAAAAGCCGAGTTGCGAAAAGGGTTGACGAATTTAGCGGCTGGCGAGGCGCGCAAAGTTGTTCCCATGGAGGTGCGCTCCCATGGATGACAAATACGCGCGGTCGATCCTGAGCCTTCATCGCCCCAGCGATGAGGACTGCGGCGATGCGCGTTTTCGAGAAGCGCAGCAGCAGGCGGAAAGCGACCCGACTCTCGCGACTTGGTGGGCGGAAGAAAAGGAACTCGACCAAGTCATAACGGCGAAGCTAATGAGTACGTCCGTGCCCGCCGGCCTGAAAGAGCGTCTTCTTACCTCCGAGATACCGAAGCCGGTGCGCGGCACATGGCGACGTCCCATTCTGCTCGCGGCCGCTTGCCTTGTCGCGATGGCCGTCCTGTTCGGCTCCTGGCGTGGACCGTTTCGGCCAGCGGTTTCGCTCGCAGATTACCGGGGCGAAATGGTCGGCTTCATCAAGCTCACCCCTCCGCTCCAATTGGAGACGAGCAATCTTTCACGCATCACCGAGTCCCTGCAAAAAAGCGATGCGCCCGCTGGATTTGAGATTCCGGAAAAACTTCGGGAGCTGCACCCGGTCGGCTGCCGGACGCTGCGCTTCCATGGTCATGATGTGGCGCTAATTTGTTTTCGTCGCGAGAACGGCAAACTCGCGCACCTCTTCGTCGTCAACAGCGCGGCGTTGCCCGGTTTGCCCGGTCGAGATAAGCCCAACTATTCAGCCGATGGCGAATGGATGACGGCCGCCTGGATGGCAGGCGGTCATGCCTACCTCGTCATGGCTCAAGGCGATCGCGCTCAGCTCGAGAAGCTGGTGGGAACTTCGTAAACGGCATCAATTTGATGACGTTGTTGAAGGTCGCGCCAACCGATTCAAGTGCCGCTTTTAGATTCTCAAAAACCTGTTCGGTTTGAGCGCGAAAAATCCCCGCGTCCGACCACTTCGCCTGAACGGTTGAGCGCAATTTGTCCGGCAATGTAGATGGTCTTTGCCCTTGCTACTTCAACGACGTGCGTGTAACCGCGCGGTTTCGCCAAGGTTGTTGGATTGATAAATCGCACTACCGATTTCAATCGGAAGTTGTGCTGCCTTCGTTGGATTACTTGGCGTAAATGTCCATAATGGTGCCGAGCAGGCGCAGTGCGTCCGCCTTGGGCCGGGTAAAGGAATTGCGACCGATAATCGATCCGAAGCCGCCGCCAGCGTGGATTCCACGAACCTGTTCCAAGAGTTTGTCATCGGCCTCGGCCGCGCCGCCGGAAAAGATGACGATGCGGCGGCCGTCAAAGGTGCATTGCACGATGTGGCGCACCCGCTCGGCGATGGTTTCGCGCGGGACTTTCTGCGCTTCGTAAATCTTCTTCGCGGCTTCCTGTTCGAGGTGTGCGGTCGGAAGTTTCACCTTCACGATGTTAGCGCCGAGCTGCGCGGCAAGGTGCGCGGCGTAACCGCAGACATCCAGCGCGGTCTCACCTTCTTTCGAT
>JBBRAF010000008.1:0-97828 GCA_038207045.1 Chthoniobacterales bacterium | reverse complement strand
GTGGCATTTCTGCATCCGGTTTGAACGCGCTGAAGATGAGCCACCCATTCAGCGGTAATGTTATGACAAGCACCGCCACCGCGGCGAAGATCGACAATCGTTCTGGTAGGGCTCGTGCGCTCCGCGGGCCGCGGACGGCGCAGCGCACCGTCCCTGCCACCGCGTCATCTATCAAGAGCAAGCAAAGGGCGATAGTAAGCAGATTGAAAAAGCAATAGTTGCCGGTCAACGCGATCAGGATCTGGAGCAAGATAAGCAGCGCGCACGCGGAGTATCGCAAGCGGCGCGGTGCCCAGATGAAGAACGGCACTATGCTTTCCACGAAAAGCACAAAGAAGGTCGAAAACTTTCGAAACCACTCCGGGCTTTGATGCGCCCACCAGCCAAAGACGGTCGGCAGCGGTTGTGTCCAATAGTGATAATCGAGCGCGGTCAGGTTCCACCAGGAATCGTCGTGGCTGGAGAGCTTCACCACGCCGGACATGAACATGAGTTTAAAGAGCAGAAATTTTAGGAGAAAGAATGCGACGACGGGAACGGCCGCAGAGCGCGGGTGACGCCATGGCGCAAAAAAGATGGCGAGAAACCCGGCCTCGAGCAGCAGAATGTCCCATTGAAAACTGAGAAAGGTCTGGCCGGCAACGGTGAGTGAGAGATAGCTGACGAAACAGACGAGAAGCGCAACGACCGGGACCGATCGAATGATCAACACCAACGATGCGATGACGCCGGTGGCGCACAGCGCTTGGAGAGCGGTGTTGGAAGCGTTAAGCCAGCACAGACTGGGGAGCGCGGCAACGGCGCGCACGCCGTAATTGGCGCGAACCGCGGAGAAAAATTCGTGGGCAGGCGATATGCCGTTGTCGCCAATGAGGCCATCGATTTGCCACCAAAGTGAAATAAAGGCGATCAGGTAGATCACGCCGACGACACGGAGGAATATCCGGCGCGTCATGATGTAGCTGGGTCGGCTCACATCTTCGCCCCAGAGCAGGCGTGTCACGGCGGAAGCGAGTTGGCGATGACGCGAAATGGACCGATAAGCCGCATCCGCAATCGGCGCGAACCCGGGCATTTTTGAGTACAGTGAGAAAAGCCACGCTCGTTGCGGGGCGAAAGTGAGTGAGCGAAAAACTGCCTCGGCGCCACGGTAAACCGTGCCGTCGGTCCGGACGAGAATCACAGCGCTCGCGAATTCCGAGGCCGAGATCTCCGGAAAACGTCTCGCCGCGTTCTGCGATGGCTCGTATTCAACCCGACCGGCCGTCCGTGCGCGCCAACGTTCGATCCACCGTCGGCAGAAGTGGCAATCGCCGTCCCAGATCATGAGCGGCTTCGGAGGCGGATTGCCGACGTGCACTATGGGCTCACGCGCCATCATCGGCGGTCATAGACCGCCCCTACAGAGAAAATTGAATCGGGATGTTGGAGCAGAGTTTTTGTCATTTCGAGCGAAGCGAAGCGGAGTCGAGAAATCTCTCGCTAGTTGTCCAAGGCAAAAAAATCAGAGATGTCTCGACTTCGCTCGACATGACAGGCCAAGGCAATATAAAGGACGCGCCGGGGGCAGAACTTCTCACACGGATCTAACGCATAACAATTTTTATCCGCGTTATCCGCGGTTTCTAAACTCGGCCCAGGTCGGCGCATGGTCGGATGGATCTTTGCCCTTGCGCATTTCGCGATCGATGCCAGCAGCAGTGCAACGCCCAGCGAGATCCTGGCTGGCCAGAATTTCGTCGATTCGCAGGCCGCGGTTTTTCGGAAACGCGAGCATGCGGTAGTCCCACCACGTAAACAGGCCAGCCTCCGAATAATGGATGCGCAAGGTGTCACGCAAGCCAAGCTGCTCGAGCGCAGCAAAAGCGCCGCGTTCTGGCTGAGAACACATAATCGCACCTTGCCAAAGCACGGGATCGTGCACATCGCGGTCTTCTGGAGCAACGTTGAAATCGCCGCAAACAATTACATCCCGAAATGTCTCTTGCGCGCGCCCGACGCAATCGCGCAAACGCCGAAACCATTCCAGTTTGTAATTAAACGCAGGCGACCCAACGGCCTGCCCGTTCGGCGCATAAATGCAAAAGATGCGCACGTCGTCGTAGGTAGCCGCTATCACCCGCGCCTGTTCATCAATGACTTCATCACAAAGCGATGTCGCTGGCTTGTGTAGTTCGCCCCGGCCGAGAAGGGCCACCCCATTGTATGATTTCTGCCCGTGGAAAACGGAGCGATAACCGGCGGCGGCAAGCGCCACTTCCGGAAATTGGTCATCAGTGCACTTCGTTTCCTGAAGACAAACGACATCGTATTGCCTCTCGCTGAGCCATGCGAATAACCTGTCCTGGCGTTTGCGCAGTGAGTTGATGTTCCAGCTCGCGATCTTCATTCGCCGCTTGAAACGAGGTCATGCTGAGCGCAGCGAAGGACCTCACGATAGTCGTTGGCGCTTTCGAACCTCGTGAGGTCCCTCACCGTCTGCGCGTTTCGGGATGACAGAGGGTGTATCACAACTCGAACTCCACGCCCGGCGGCGGCACGACGATTTCGGCAGTCGGCAATAGCGCAGCGAGCTGCGCGCGCATCCACTCGACCGCGGGTGGATCGCCGTGCACGAGCAATATTTTCTTTGGCGCGAGTTTTTGCGCGTAAGCGATGAGAGATTCGCGCGAGGCGTGCGCGCTGAACTGAAACTTTTCGAGGTGACAGCGCAGCGTTTGCGCCGGCAGGTCGGCATCGAGTTGGATGCTGTCGCCGACGACCGCCGATTGCAGCCTTCCACCAGGCGAGTCAGGATCGGCGTAGCCAACGAAAAGAATCGAGTGCTGTGGATTTTCGAGCACGCGCCGCACGAAAATATTCGAAAGCGTTTTCGCGGTCATCATTCCGCTGGAAAGGGCGTAAACGCGGCCGGCGCGCGCGGAAGCTTCGCCGATGGTCTGGCCGTTCAGGACGAACGGCGCAATGTCCGGCAGCAACTGCAGACGCGGTAATTGCCGGCGAGTTTGATTAGCGCGGCGGTCGTAGATTCCCGTCATTTTCGAGCTCAGCCCGCCGATATAAACCGGAAAATCCCCTAGCCATCTTTCGCGGCGAAATTTCCAGAGCATGGCGAGCACTTCCTGCGTTTTACCGAGTGCAAAGACAGGAATGACCACGCACCCGCCGCCGCGAAATGTGTCGTCGATCGCTTGCGCGAGTCGCTTCTCTTCACTCTCGCGGCTCCAGGATGTGGGCGTAGCATTATCACCGCGCGTGCATTCCATGATGAGCACATCGATTTCGTTCTCGGGAAAAACGGCAGGATTCATGATGGTCTGGGCGTCGAAGTTGACGTCGCCGCTGTAAAAAACCGTGCGGCCCTCCGCGCGCAGGAGAATGCCCGATGACCCCAGAACATGACCTGCGTCCAAAAATTCAAAAGTGAGCGCGTCGCTCGACCCGACGCGATCGCCCTTGGTCGTGTAAGGCTGCCGATATCGACAGAGATGCCATCGATCACTCGCGCGGTCTGCTTCGCGATGGGTGAAGAGCGGATACAGCATGGTGCCGAGCTCTTCGCGCTGGCGCGTCATGACGTTCACGGAATTATGCAACAGGACGCTGCCGATCTCGCTTGTCGCTTCCAGCATGAACACACGCGCGTCCGGATACCGCCGCATAAGCACGGGCAAGGTGCCGATGTGATCCTGGTGCGCATGCGAGATGAGAATGGCATCAATGTCGCGACCGTTGAACGGCTTCCAGTTTGGCAGCGCCTTCTCGCCTTGCTCTTTGGGGTGCATACCGCAATCGAGAATCAGGCGAGCGCCACCCATCTCGAGGAAATAGGAGTTCGCGCCGATCTCGGTGTGACGCGTGAGATTTGTAAACTTCACCTGGACTAGGGCCGGCGATATTTGAACGGTTAGGCTGGGGCTCGATTGGGAGTTCGCCTCCGCATTTTAACCCCGGCACGGTAGGAAAGAGGGCGGCGCTGTCGAGTGCGAGGAATTTGGAATCCCGACCGACTTCACATCGCCTTGGAACAACGAATCGCCGACCGAAATGTGAGACGGGGCGACGTCGCCTCCTTCAATCAGGGCTTGATTCCCCAGGCGCGAACGAAATCATCGCTCGTGCGCAAGCCGACCTCGCGAAATCCAGCGCGTTGCAGATACGTCTCGATCTCCTGCGGGGTGGAGCATTCCGTCATATGGGGCGGGCGTTGCCCCGGAGGAAAAGCGCGATGTGTCTCAAATACCTTCCAGCCGCCTTCCGAGCAGAGATTTGCATTGTCCACGTAGAATCTGCCGCCGGGTCGCAGCACGCGCATGGCTTCCAGCACATAGGAGTAGCGGTCCCAGCTTTCGAGGTGCATGAAGACCACGGTGCAATAAACGACGTCCACTGATTGCGCGGCGATGCCGTGCAGGTTATAGCCGGTAATTTCGCGGAATTCGATGTTGGTGAAATCGCGCAGCCTTTCCGCGGCGTGGCGCAGCATTTGCGGCGATACGTCGCAGCCAATCCAGCGCCGGCAAAGCGGCGCCACGCGCTCGCCGACACGCCCGATTCCACAACCGATCTCGAGCACCACGTCGTCCGAGCGAATGCCGATAGTTTCTTGCAGCAACTGCAAACTCTCGAGTCCCGTCCTTTCAAATTCCCTTTCTTCTTTCGAACCGATCACGTGCATCTTCGCGTGGTCGATTGTGTCGGAGAGAGAATTCCAGACTGTTTTGTATTGGGAACGTTTGGGGTGAGGAGGGTCGTCTTCGCGCATTTCGTTACGCTTCGCTTGCTTGTTGACTAGCTACGGCGACTCGCCACTTTTGCACTCGGCAAAATGGGCCTGTAGCTCAGCTGGTTAGAGCATGCGCTTGATAAGCGCAGGGTCAAAGGTTCAAATCCTTTCAGGCCCAGTCTTCGCCTGGAGCGCAGCGGAAAGCGAAGCCCGCCAAAGGGGTGAAACGAAGGCGGGCTTACGTTGCGGAAGGTTCTGCTGTCTCGATACGCTCCCCTAACTTGGCTCAGGCCGTGAGGTCGGGCGGCGCCAGTTTGACCGCCCGCCTTACAGCTCGGCTATAGCGGAACGATTGGTTAGCTGTCGCCCCAGGCAAAAAATCGAGTAAAGACAAACGGCAAGAAGAGCGCCAGAGACATCGATGGCCACGTCGCGGGCGGAAGCCGTGCGCGAAGGCACGAACGATTGGTGAAACTCGTCCGTCGTCGCGTAGGCAAGGCAAGCCAGCAATACAATCGCAGCCGCGACAAATGCGCGACCGGCGCAGATCGTATTCACGAGAGCGCGGTAGAAGAGCGCTGCCAGCACGGCATATTCCGAAACGTGAGCAACTTTGCGCAGAAGAAACTGCACACTCGCGATCGTCGCCGGCGAAACAGCGGGATGCAGCCAACGCAGGAACGGTTCGATGATGCGCGAAGTGTGTTCGGCTGACATCACATCGGTCGAGCCGATGAAAATCAACGCCATCCAGAAAAGGATAGGCAACCAGTAGCGAAGAAAAGCTTTCAAACAGACCTAATCTACTCCCGCACTCGCAGTCGACAATCTTCTCGGTTGTGCATTCTTGATTAGTGTGACGCAGGATCCGGGCCCTCTTACCTTCGAGCCGCTTTTTTTCGAGCGCGTTTGGGGAGGGCGCAAACTTCAATCGTTCTACGGAAAATCGATTCCCTCGGATAAACGCATTGGTGAATCGTGGGAAATTGTCGACCGCGCCGAGGCGCAGAGCATCGTGCGCGACGGTCCGTGGCGCGGGCGATCGTTGCACGATCTTTGGGTGAATGAGCGCGCCACAGTCTTCGGTTCCGTGCCCGACTCGCCGCGGTTTCCCTTGCTCCTGAAGCTGCTCGATTGCCGGGAGCGACTTTCACTTCAAGTGCATCCTCCCGCATCAGTAGCGGCTTTGCTTAATGGCGAAGCGAAAACGGAATGCTGGTATATCGCTGACGCCGATCCGGAAGCGGAGTTGTATCTCGGTTTAAACAAGCTGGAATCCCCCCACGACTTCAGAAAAGCGCTCCGAAACGAGACGGCCGCGCAACTCGTCTACCGCTCTTCAGTGAAAACGGGCGACACGTTCTTTATTCCGAGTGGAAGAATTCACGCTATCGGCGGCGGCAATTTGATCGTTGAAATACAACAAAACAGCGATACCACCTTTCGCGTCTTCGACTGGAACCGGACGGACGAAAAAGGAGCACAGCGCCAACTGCACATCGAGGAGGCAATGCGCTGCATCGACTTTACCGATTGCGCGCCGCGACCGATTAAGCCCGAGGGAGAGAAACTCGTCTCGAACGCGTTTTTCAGCCTTGAACGGTGGCAATTAAACGAAACTCCTCGCGAGTTGGCGCCGCCAGGAAGTTTTGGGATTGCGCTTTGCTTGAGCGGCTCGTGCGCTTGTGGAACTATTCCGTTTAAGCCTGGCGACTTCGTTCTCTTACCAGCGGAAGCGACCGATCGAACCGTCAAACCCATGGGCGAATCTACTTCGCTGCTCCGGATCACAATTCCGCACCGGTAGTATTCGCAGCCAGTTTGCGCAGATAATCGAAACTATAGATTCCGGTCGTGTGTCGATCCCCCCATTCAAATTGCAGAGCATAGCCACCCACAGTAACGAACCCTGCTAGCTCGAAGCTACGCGCGGAGTAAGTAACATTGGGGGGCGTAATGCGCCCAAGTACATCAGGTTCCCCACCGCACGCGGCACAGGGACATGCGCGGCGCAATCGCTCCAGGGTGACGAACGATTCCTTGTCATCATTCCAGCTAACTGCCAGCTCATCTCCGATCTGCTGAACATTCCTTGGCTCCAGTCGCATCTTGCGCCCCCTTTACACGATTATTTTCCTGGATCTTTCTCCGAAAATTGCAGTGCCCACTCGCACCAAGGTTGCTCCTTCTTCGACGGCGACCAGGAAATCGCCGCTCATTCCCATGGAGAGCTGAGGTAGCTTGATTCCGAACGTCTTTTCGAGCTCGTCCCGCAGCGAACGAAGTTGGATGAAATACACTCGGGATTTCTCCGCACTCTCAGTCAAAGGCGGTATCGTCATTAGGCCTTCAATGGAAAGACGCGAGAGCTGCAATAGCTGCTCCATACTTGCGATCAATGCCTGCCCGTCAAACCCGTACTTGCTTGCTTCTCCCGCGACGTTGACTTGCAGCAAAACACGCGGAAAGCAACCTTCATCCGTTCCGACTCGGTCGATCTCCTTAGCCAACTCCAAACTGTCAACGCTGTGGATGAGCTCAAAAAGCGGAAGCGCGTGCCGCACCTTGTTCTTCTGCAGATGTCCAATGAAGTGCCAACGCGACTGCGACGGAAGCATGGGTATTTTCGCTCGCGCTTCCTGCACTTTACTTTCACCGAAGAGCAACTGGCCAGTTTCGATTGCTGCCCGTACCTTCTCCGCATCGTGTCCCTTCGACACCGCTACCAACTCGACTTCAGCAGGCGCCCGCCCAGCCTTCTCTATCGCTCGCACTAGCTCAGCCCTGATCGACTCAATTCCTTCGGCGATCCCACTCACAGCGATGCGCGCGTCTTTCCGACCCATGCGATTCATGTTCGAAATCAAGGCAAGCGCTCGTCAGCGTCAATCGTCGAATCGCTCATTCCTAGTGACGCAAACCGTCCGTGATGACGAAGGCGAGCGCATAAGCCAAAAAGATGGCGGCACCTCCAGCGACACCAGCAATCACCGTCCGCGCCAGGCCGCCCCGTCGCAGGAGACGTGCGAGCAGGGCCAGGGCGACGGCGATCCCAAGTTCGCCCAGGATAATGTAGTAGGGAGTGTTCGAAATCATGCGGCAGTCGCGATACTGCCACCAATGAATCCGCCGCGCCATCTCTTCGTATAAGGAATGTTGATCGCGCCCAGCACGCCTATCCCAAATAGTCCAGCCGCGCCGAATCGTTCTCCCAGCCTGAGGCCGATGTAACCAAATTGCACGGCCACAACTTCCCATGCCAGCGGCATCCAGATGGGCGACCGCCAGAGCATCGGCCCGCCGCCGACCGAGTAGTCAAGAGTGCCGGTATAGTCGACCAGCCATGCATCCGCGGCCAACTCAATCAGCCCCACCACCAATCCGAAGAGAACGAAACGCGCAAGCAATCCACCATGTCTTCGCCAGATGAAAGCCAGAAGAATGAAATTATCGATAATGTTCAATCCCAAGCCAGTCTTCCAGTCAGACCACGGCGCCAGGGCGAGCAAAGCGACTGCGACGATGTTGATGAATACCGTCGAAAGGACAACAACGAGTCGCTCGCGTTCTAACAAGTGTTGTCCGTTCATCGTTGATTTTCTCAATATACAAAAATCACTTCTGGTGCTAAACGGAAACGGTCGCTTGCAATTAAGGCCGACGCAGTCGCGCGATCCTTCCCACGTCGTCCTGGCCTGATTGCTGCTCAAGCACTGAACAGTTCGCCCATTGACAAGAGAGAAACGCCTCTCTAGGATGCGCGACTAAATACTATGCGTCCTATCTGGAAAGGCAGCATCAGCTTCGGTTTGGTCTATATTCCCATCGCGGTTTACCCGGCCACCCGCGAAGAGAAGTTAAGCTTTCGGCAACTCCGCGCCACCGATCTAAGCCCCATCCGATACAAGAAGGTGGCAGAAGCGGATTTGAAAGAAGTCTCGGCCGATCAGATCGTGAAAGGGTTCGAGTATGAGCGGGGTCGCTACGTTGTGCTCAAGGATGAAGATTTCGAAAAGGTGCGCATTGAATCCACTCATTCCATCGACATCACTGATTTCGTCGACCTCGAGCAGGTTGATCCGAAGTTTTTCTATAAGCCTTACTTTCTCGAGCCGCAGAAAGGGGGAGATAAAGCCTACGCTTTGTTACACCGCGCCCTGAGCGGCACGGGTAAAATCGGTGTGGCTAAAGTGGTAATCACTAATCGCGAGCACCTTGCATCCGTCAAACCGGATGGACTCTTCCTTGTTCTCGAGCTCATGCATTTCGCCAGCGAAATCCTTAGCCCGGCTGAGCTGAACAAAGGGCCTGCTACCGCCATCAGCGAAAAGGAACTGAAGATGGCGCAGACATTGATTGAAAGCATGTCCAGCGTTTGGGAACCAGAGAAATATCGCGATGAATACCGCAGCGCCGTCATGGAAATGATCGAGCAAAAGGCGCAGAAGAAGGAAATCCCCAAGATCGAAAGCAAGCCGCGCACGACGAATGTGGTGGATCTGGTGAAGGTGCTTCAGGAAAGCTTGAATCGTAACCAATCCCTCAAAGTGAAGCGAACCTCGTCGAGCCGGAATGGCGGACGTTCGACTTCGACCTTAGTCAAACAAAAGCGGCGCGCCGCTGCTTAAGTAGTTGCTAAGTCTGGCCGAGCAGCTCGATCATTTGCGTTGCTAACTTCGGGCCGAAGCCCCTCTCCTCGTGCTTAAAATAAACGAACGCCTCAGACCACGAGTCGCGCCGGATTGACTGGCCCCAGCGCGCGACGTCTCTTTCCGCGTAGTCTTCGCGCCGAAGGCGCAAATATCCCCAATCAGCTGTCGCCACGAATGGAGTCGCCAGCTTTTCCGAATCCGCGATGCAGAGACACGCGTTTCTTCGCCGCAACACTTCGAAGACTTCATCTTCGAACCAGGACGGATCGCGAAACTCGAAGGCCGCTCGCATACTGGCCGGGAGGCATTCGGTAAAGTGACTGAGTAACGGCACATCCTTCTTCAAGTTCGGCGGTAGCTGAAAAAGAATCGGCCCAAGCCGCTGACCTAAACCGCAAACCACATCGTAGAAGTAATCGACTGTATCGTCACAATTCCGAAGCTTGGCGAAATGCGTCACTTTTTGCGGCGCCTTCAGGCCGAAACGAAAATGCTCCGGGGTCAATCGGCACCAGTTCTCAATCGTCTTGGGAGCTGGAACGCGATGAAAGGTGTAGTTGATTTCTGTGGTTGAGAATTTCCCGGCATAGAACGGCAGCATCTTCGCCGTAGGCAAATCTTCCGGATAGAAGGTTCCTTTCCACTCGGCATACTGAAAACCCGAGGTCCCGATCCAGTAGTTCACTTTTCGCCGCCTCGTAGCGCCAAGGTGAAACGAACTAACTCGCTTGCGACCTGCTCTACTCGCTTGCCTACCTTTTTGTCCACCAGTTTGTCCCCATCGAAAGCGTCACCGGTAGCATAGACAAATCGTGGGATAATGATGCTGCGAAAATCGAGCATCAAACTGTTCGCGAAACTCATCACCGACATGTAACTGCCCATCCCCCCCGCCGCACAGAGAAAGCCGACGATCTTATCCTCCCACGCGCTGCCACTAAGCTCGACCATGTTTTTGGCCGAAGCGCTGACGTCGTAGTTGTAGACAGGCGTGGCCACGATAATACCGTCAGCGGCTTCGATTGCGCTGTTCATCTTCTGCGCCGCCGGGTTGGTGTAGCAAACATCGGCATCGCAGAGCGGCAGATCGAGCCGGCTAATATCGAGCCAATCGCATTCCACTTCTTTCTTGAGCCAATCGAACGCGATCTGCGCCATGCGCCGGCTATTGCTGTCAGGACTGCCACTTGTGCTGATAACGAGATGCCTCGGCATGAAAGAGGATAGCTTAGCTCGATTTCGGAGCACGCAACTGGTGCGCCTTTTCTCTGACTTGGTTCTTACGACGGAAACTACTGCTTCTGCGCGTCCGGCGCTTGCTGATATTCTTCCAGCGCTTTCGGCATCTCAGCTTGTAGCTGCTCAACGCGCCGTCCATGTGACGGGTGCGTGGAAAGAAACTCCGGTGGCTGCTGCCGGCCGGTGTTTTCCATCCGTTGCCAGAATTGAATGCTCTCCCGCGGATCATAGCCCGCGCGCGCCATATAATGCAGCCCGATGAGGTCAGCTTCGGATTCGTGTTTGCGACCAAACGGCATCAGCACGCCAAATTGCGCGCCTGCTCCCAGCGCACCCATCACAGCGCGTTGCTTGTCGTAGTCCATGTCGGAAAGAGAAATCGCGACACCGGTCATCGCCGTCTGCGTGAGGTTTTGCTCGAAGACACGTTGCGCCCCGTGACGCGAAGTCGCGTGTGCCATTTCATGGCCGAGGACGGTGGCAAGCGCAGCCTCATTTTGCGCCACCGGAAGAATGCCGGTGTAGACGACGATTTTACCCCCGGGAAGACAGAACGCGTTCACCTTATCATCGCGAATGAGTGATTCCTGCCAGTCAAAATCCGCCCCGGCGCGACCCGTCGCGCGCGCCAGACGCGAAGCCACGCGTTTGACCATGTCAGCCTCCGGGCCGGACGTGATCGCCTCCGCCTGTTGCAACACGCTTTGATAGGTCTGCAACCCCAGGACAGCTTCCTGCTGCGTAGACAAACCGACATGGCTGGCACGGCCAGTCTCCGGATTGACGAACTTCTCGGAGGAGAAGTATTGATAAAGAAGGAACAGTCCCGCGGCGACGATGGGAAGCCATTTGATGTGTCTGCGTTCCATGACAAGTGATCTAGTCGAATTGATAGCCGAACGTCTCAATATCAACTCTGAACTTCTCGCCCACGATGGCGCGCGTCCTTTCGTCGTAGTATTCCGTATAATGCCGGGCCCGCGGATTGGCACGGCTATGAGGAAGAATAGCAGTGATCCCAAGTTTATTTGCCACAAGTCCCCAATCCTCTTCCAGTCGTTCGAATCGGCCGATGAAATCCGCCAGCACCACGCCGTTGGCATCGACGAACCAATCAAGCTGATAGCGATGAGGCGAAGAATGGACGCAGGTCGCGCTGCTGTATTGAATCCAATCGACAAACTCCGCGAAGTTCATCCTGAGGCGCATTTCCAGAGCTTCCTTGCGCTCGTACAACGAGACCACTCGGTCCCACGGATTTCGCACAAAGCCGAATTTGAAGTAGCTATTGAATTGAGCGCGACCGCGTTCGCTTCGTTTATTCTTTGGGAGCGCCATGTAGGCACACTCCAATATCCTGTTCTTCCTCCCCCCGCGCAGAGGCCAGTAGTTTTCCATTAACACCTTTATCTCCCAGAGATTGAGATGCGGCCGGATGGGCTTGCCGAGTATCGCGCGAACGCTTGTGGAACCGGTCTTAGGAACCTGCACGAAAATACATCGGTGTTCGTGTGAGATCATTCGCGGCCTCGCCTGGGGTTATGCCGCCCTTTATTCAGCCCAAATCTCAAGACCGTGAATGCAGTTCCTAATGTCATTCGAGATGCTGATACTGCGGATTCTCTCGCCGCGGACGGTGTCGTAGACAGAAATGGTTGAAGGCGAAGAGCCGCCGATCAGGTAATTGTCGCCGAAGGTACAGAGACCGCGGGCAAATCCCTGCCGCGCGTGGTCGTTCGGAATAGTCGTTCCAGGCAGGTCCTTAAATTCGGGAACCGGGTAGCTCTGTTCCACTTCCCCTTCCCTGTTCGCAACTACCACCCGATTTGACTTGGTATCGTTATACAAAACGCCGTTCTTATACAGGACAGCGTTGTGAGTTCCAATTGGTAACGGCGCATACGGGCGAAGCTCTCCGTCGCTCAGCGCCAGGAGCGCTTCTATTTGCGTCCCCGCGATCATGATGGCGTGGCCATTACACGATACACTATTGATGTGCAGTTCGTCCCTTTGAGCGAGACCTGTTCCGGTTTCTCTTGGATTGAATGGTAAGGCATGCAGTCTCGCCTTGGAAGGCAAACCGAACCGCTGCAGAAGTCCTTTATTGGGAGCAATGCCATAACCATTCGTGAATTCTTTAGTTGAGAGATCAAGTTCCAGGATCGCGTTTATATTGGTGGATGTCAGGTAAAGCACGTCGCCCGAGATGGCGATCTCATGGCAATGCTTCAAGTTTGGATTTCGAAACGATTCAACGAGTCTGAATTTCCGATCGTAGCTGAAGATTTCATCGCTGGCGGCGATGTAGACCCTGTCACGATGGAACGCTATTCCACGCAGTCCGCGATCTCCTCCCCGCCCTTCCCAATTAATGGCAGAATCGTTCCAGTCGATGACCTGCTCGACAGCGCCCGATTCAAGATCAACGAGATAAACGCCGCCGTGACTCTCGCCCTGTTGTGTCGAGCGGATGACGGAAGTAGCGATGACCTTGGGAAGCTTCTCCACGTCGCGGTCACATTAGAGACGAAGCGTAGCGCGGTAAAGTCGAACTGCTTTTCTGATCCGCCGCTCTGTTATCTTGACCGGCGCGAGATGTTATCGAGACATTTCGCTCTCGCGAACCGAATCAATTGAACGTTGCAGCAGCCCTCGAGACGAGAAAATTGAGCGTGACAAGGAATGGCGGAAAGGGGTCAACTACGAACATGCCCATCACCAAAACTCCCTCGATGCTTCTGCTCGCGATCTTCCTGATTGTCTACGGTATCGTCACCACCTTCGGTATTTTCATTCCAGTGGCGATCCTGGGCTTGCTCGCACTCGCGGCCGGGATCCTTATCTTAATTGGGAAGTAGCTCGCGCTGCCTCCGCGATTGTAAGCTCAATCACCTCTCCTACTTTTACCTACGCGAAACTTTCCCATCCTCATACGGTTGAATCACCGTGCTCAGCGAGTTGCCGCCGTCGCGATGGAATGAAGCCGCGGCCGCGCATCTGCTGAATCGCGCGGGATTTGGCGGCACGCCCGAGGAGACCGGGGCGGTGCTGGCCAAAGGTCTCGAGCGAGCCGTGCACGATTTAGTGGAACCGGACGCTGCTTCCACGGAAGTAGGGGCGCCAGCTTGGGCGCATCCGCAGGACCTGCGCACACTGCGGAAACAGGCGCGCATGGCCAAGCAGACTGGTGATAAGAAGACGGTGCGCGAGGCGCGCAAGATGGAGGGCGACGAGCTTCTCGACCTGCGGCGTTGGTGGCTGGGTTGGATGGGTGCAACGCCAGCGCCGCTGGTCGAGAAGATGACGCTTTTCTGGCACGGACATTTCGCCACCAGCGCGCAGAAGGTAAAGGATGGCTACTGGATGTGGCGGCAGAACGACACCTTCCGCCGCCACGCCCTCGGCAACTTCGTCACGCTCACAAAAACAATGTCGCGCGATCCGGCCATGATGATCTACCTGGATCTCCCGCAGAGCCGGCCGGAACATCCTAACGAGAATTGGGCGCGGGAGCTGATGGAGCTGTTCACTGTTGGCATTGGCAACTATACCGAGCAGGACGTGCGCGAGAGCGCTCGCGCTTTTACTGGTTACCGGCTCAATCTCGCTACCCAGCAATTCTGGTTCGCGCGTACTCAGCATGACGCGGGACAGAAAAAGTTTCTCGGCCGCAGCGGCAACTTTAACGGCGACGATATCATCGACACCCTCGCGCAACAGCCGGCCTGCGCGCAATTCATTGGAAGAAAACTTTGCCGCTACTTTATCGCAGACGAGCCCGCCCCGGAACTTGTTGATAGCGTTGCGGCCCGGCTCCGTGCGCACAATTTCGAGATGAAGCCGGTGCTGCGCGACATCTTTTCCTCCGCCGAATTTTATTCCGCCGCGAATGTGCGTAGCCAGATCAAAAGTCCGGCGCAATTCGTCGTGCAAACGTGCAAAGTGCTCGGCTGCGAGCTGCCGGCGGCGCCAATTGCGCAGAACGCCATGCGCCAAATGGGCCAGACGCTGTTGGCGCCGCCAAATGTGAAAGGCTGGGATGGCGGCAGGAACTGGATCAGCACGTCCACGCTGCTTTTCCGCAACAATTTCGCAAATTACCTGATCAATGGCGACGCCATGTTGCTTGAGACAACTCGGGATAGAGGTGGCGATCGTGGTATCCGCGCCGAGGCGCGCGCGGCCATAACCCAGCATTTTCACCGCGATCCCATTGACGCAGGCAAACTCGCGCCACCCGAAATTCGCGCCAGTCCCGATAAGTTGATCACGCAGCTGAGCCGGCGCGTCTTCCAGGCAGAATCCCCAGCCCAGGATCGCGCCGCATTTTCCAGCTTTCTTTCAGCGCATACCGGAGACACGAGCGATGCGACCATTCGTGGCCTTCTGCATTTGATGATGAGCACGCCGGAATACCAATTGACGTGACGAAGAGCATAAGTGGCTCTTTGCAAATGTGTCATCCTGAGCGGAGCGAAGGACCTCACGATCACTGCGCGCGGCGCTCAAATTCTGAACGCATGTTCATCACACGAATGAAGAGGTCCCTCGCCGTCTGCTGCGGCTCGGGATGACGCGCGATTATGACGAACACAAAAGCGACACTACAAACCCGGCGGCGATTCCTGCGCACTTCCGCCCTTGGCGCGGCCGCAACCTGGACGCTGCCGGTATTTCTCGAGAAGACTTTTTTCGCGCTCGACGCCATGGCTGCGGACACGCTCACGCAAACGGCCACGGGAAAAGACAGCACTATTCTCGTCGTCCTACAGCTCGCGGGTGGCAATGATGGTTTGAATACGCTCGTGCCCTTTGCCGATGACGCATACCACCGCGCACGTCCCAGGCTGGCTCTGTCGCCGGAGAGAATCCTGAAGGTGGATTCATACGTCGGCCTCAACAGCAAGCTCACAGGCTTGAAAACGCTGCATGACGACGGCCATCTCGCCATTGTCCAGGGCGTCGGTTATCCAAATCCAAACCGCTCTCATTTTCGCGCCACCGAAATCTGGCAAACGGCATCGGACGCGAATCAATTCGCCAGCGAAGGCTGGCTCGGTCGCTATTTCGATAATTGCTGCAATGGCGCCGATCCGACAGCGGGCGTTTCCATCGGCCCTCAGGCCCCACAGGCGTTTGCCGCGAAAAATCCGATTGGGGTTACCTTTTCCCGGCCGGAGCAATTTCGCTGGAAAGCCTCCGCCGGCGCAGACGGAAAACCGTTGAGTGGTGAAGAGGTTTTTTATCGGCAACTTATTGGCGACGCCGAAGAGAGTGCGCCGAGCGAAGGGAATTCGATCGCAGCATTGCCGGGCAAGACGCAGACGAATTCGAGCACGGAAGATTTCCTGCGCCGCACCGCCCTCGATGCCCAGATCAGCTCGGATAAAATCCTGGCCATTGCGCGAAAATACAAATCGAACATGCCGTATCCGCCGACCCAGCTCGGCGCCAGCTTGAATCTGATCGCGCGCATGATTGGCGGCGGCCTTCCCACGCGGGTTTACTACGCGAGTCTGGGCGGCTTCGACACACACGCCGGCCAGATCAATTCGCACGACCGTTTGTTGGGTGGATTAAACGATGCGATCGCCGCTTTCGTGGCCGATCTGAAGCAACAGGGAAACTTCGACCGCGTCCTCTTAATGACCTTCAGTGAATTCGGGCGACGCGTGGCAGAAAATGCGAATGGCGGGACCGATCACGGCGCGGCGGCACCCATGTTTCTCATCGGCGGCGCAGTGAAGCCGGGGTTGTTTGGGAAACATCCGAGCCTGACTGAACTCGACGCGGGCGATCTGAAGTTCGGAACCGATTTTCGGAGCGTCTACGCCAGCGTGCTGGAAAAATGGCTGCGTGCGCCAAGCCAGCTCGTGCTCGGGAAAAAATTCGCGACCCTGCCGATTGTTTAGTCCGTTTGCGAGAGCGGCAGCTGTAGCGGCGGTCTAGAACGCTCGCGCACCAGGGAACCGATTTACCGAGAAAATGAACGCCGCCTGTCGGCCACCCGGTCGGCGCTCATAGAGCGCCGCTACAGGAGCGCTTCAAAAATCCGCATCGCGTTCCGGAACAGAATTTTTTCAATCTGATCATCGGTAAAGCCGCGCCCGACTAGTTTGTCAATGAGATTGGTCGCGTGGCCGTGATTAGCCAGGTCGGGAATGAAATGGACGCTGGGAAATTTTTGATGGAAGTCCGCCCGCGCCTCATCCGACCATTGTCGATAGATGAATTCGATGAAATCGAAGCCGAGGCCGACGCCATCGATCCCGATGAGACCGATGACGTGCTCGATGTGATCAACAAAACGATCAATCGTCGCTTCCACCCTGCGGGCGCTAACAAGAATTGAATTCACGCCGATAACGCCGCCGCGCCCGCCGACAGCCCGGATTTGCTCGTCGCTGATGTTGCGATCGATGTCGTAAAACTTGCGGGCGTTGGTGTGGGAGACAAGCAGTGGCCGCGACGTGAGTTCGAAAATCTCGTCGAACCCGGCTGGATTGATGTGAGCGAGATCGATAACGATGCCGAGTCTTTCACTTTCGCGGACAAGAGCGCGCCCAAAATCGCTCAAGCCCTCGGAGGGCGAACCGCCTGCAGAAAAAACAGCACCGCTCGCTGCGGCGTTGCGGCGGGCGTGGGTAAGTCCGATGACGCGAAGGCCAAGCTCATAGAAGACGCGCAACAAGTCGAGGTCGCTGCCCAGAGGCTCAACGCCTTCCATCCCGATGATGAGCGCTATCTTTTCGTCCGCGCGCGCCTCTTCGATTTCGAAAAACGATCGACAAACACGAAAGCGCTCGCAGCGCTCTACCTCGGTGTAAAGTCGCGCGACTTGCCCCAGCGCCACCGCAAGAGCGTCATGAGCCAGGTAACGGTCTTCGAGGAATATGGAGGCGACCACCACTCCCACGCCGCCGGACTGAAACTCGGGCAGAAATTGCTGCGCCAGAAGATCAACGCGGTCACACTCTTCATAGAGATGCATCGGTAAATCGGAGTGCAGATCTACCAGTCCGTGCTGGCGAAAACGCGCGCGGCGTTGACCTGGCGAGACGACAGATTGGCTTATCGTCATGGTGCCGGTGGCGACATGGCGATATCCAGTGGTTCGGCCTGATGTTTTTTGCGCGGAGCGACCAGTGCGATAAATGCCAGCAACCACGCCGCACTAAGCGGCACTAATCCTGGGACTGAAACCCCGTATCTGGACATCAAGCCAAACGCGAGCAGGCAATACGCAGCCGTAAAAGCGATGGCGCCGAGGATCACATCAATGCGCCGCGCATGCAGCGCCGGGAACGCGAGCAGTGCAATGACAAAAAGCACTGCGCAATCGAACAAAACGCTAACCCGGCTGATGAAGCGGTTCGATTGCAAAGTGGCAATGGCGGCTGCGAGAATGCCGGCCGCGCGGGTGTCGCGCAATTCTTCAGAATCATCCGGTTTAATGACAGTCGGAGTACGCACGAGCACGAGATCATCGTGCAAGGTTTCGAGAGGCGAACCTTTCTGCTGTTGCTGAGCGAGCAGGAGCAGCTCGTTCAAAGTGTAGTGGTGGCCGAGCTTGGCAGCGTTCGGATTAATGATGAGCGTGCCGTCTGGGCCGATGGGAATTCTGCGCCCGTCCGGCAATGCGATGTGCGAACCGATCACGATGTTGACCTCGCCCGTGGGAATGCGCGCCCAAGTGAGGAATGCTTGCAAGGCAAAGGCGGGAATCACCTCCCCGCGATACTGAAACAGCAGGGGCACATGCGTTTCACTCGATACATCTTCGGGCAGGTTGGTAAACGCGAGCGCTGATATAAGGCGCAAGTCTTCGTCGGGCTGATGCGCGATTCCGGTAAAAGTGGGCAGATCGCCACGCCGCCCACTCACGTGGGTGAAGCCGGAGATTTCGCTCGAAGGAACGTCGGGATCAGGCGCGGACGTTAGTTCAGCCGCGAGCAAGAGCTTGGGAATTCGCATGGCCTGATCGAGGAAGACCTGTTCCTGATCGCGGTCGCGCGCGCGCCAGCGCAATAGTGGCTCGATGGCCAGAACCGTCGGTTTAAAATCGAGGATTGCCTGAAGAAAAATCGCGAAATCGAGCGGGGAAATTTCGCTGCTCGTGCTACGGGCCAATGCACCCGTGGCACTCGGCCTGTCCGCCGGGAGCGAGGTGCGACTCATCTCCACCACCAGGAGTGGCAGGCGTGCGCTTGGCGTTGGATCGGTATTGCGCAAGAGCCAGTCGAGGAAGAATTGATCGAACTTTTCCACGTGCGGATCGCGACCAAGCAGAAGGGCGACGAGCAGAATAACGACGGCGACGAGGATGCGCTGCATTCCGGCGCGAAACTAGAGACGGCTCGGCGCAAAAAAACAAATCTATTCAGAAGATCCTTTACCGAACCCTGGAAAGTCCCGCCGCTTCGGTCATCCTAGGCGGAGCGAAAGCAAAGTCGGACGAGCCCGAGGGAGCTGGCCTTTATCTTTCGCAACGGGATTCCTCAACTTCGCTCCGCTCGGGATGACGGATTTTTTGTTCCGCGAAGCGATTACTTGCTCAGCTCAAGCATGCGCCGGATGGGCAATTCGGCGCGCGCGCGCAACGGCTCGGGCAAGATGATTTCCGGAGCGATATCGCGCAATGCGTTGAACGCCTTTTCCAGGGTGTTGGTCTTCATGAAGCGGCATTCGGCGCAGGCGCAATGCTCCGTTGGGCCGGGGATAAATGTTTTGTGGGGAATTTCGCGCTTCAATCGATGCAGAATCCCCGCTTCGGTCACGACGATAATGGCTGCGGCGGCCGATTGTTTACAGAAGGTCACCATCTTTTCCGTCGAACAAACTTCATCAGCCAGCATGCGCACGGCCGCGACGCATTCCGGATGCGCCACTAGAGGCGCGCCAGGATATTGCTCGCGGATTTTGCGAATGCTGCGCGCGGTGAACTCGGCGTGCACGTAACAAGTGCCGCGCCACAAATCCATTTTGCGGCCGGTGCGTTCCGTTACCCAGGCTCCGAGGTTTTGATCCGGGACGAAAAGGATGTTGCGATCGGCCGGCGCCGCGTTCACGATTTTCTCGGCGTTGCCGCTGGTGCAGATGACATCGCTCAACGCTTTCACGCCGGCGCTACAATTGATGTAAGCGATGACGTAATAATTTTTATCGGCGTTTTTTTTCAGGAACGCCGACAACGCAGCGGGCGGGCATGATTCCGAGAGCGAACAGCCGGCGTCCAGATCGGGAAGAATGACGCGCTTTTGCGGATTGATGATCTTGGCTGTCTCGGCCATGAAATGAACGCCGCAGAAGAGAATTACTTCCGCGTCCGTCTTCGCCGCTTCGAAACTCAAACCGAGTGAATCGCCCACGAAATCAGCGACATCCTGAATTTCCGGCACCTGGTAATTGTGAGCGAGAATGACGGCATTGCGTTCCCGCTTCAATTGCGCGATGTCCGCTGCCAGATCGATGCCAAAGTTTGCGCCTGCAATGACCACTAAATAATATCGGTGCCCTGGCCTCGATTAACAAATGAGCAAGACACGTTATCGCTTCGGTTTTATCGGCACAGGAAAGCTCGCCGGCTCTGTCATTCGCGGCTTACTGCTGAAGAAATTTTGTGAGCTGCGGGACATCATTGCGAGCGAGCCGAACGAACAGATTCGCGCACAATTAGAAGCTGAACTGGGAATCATCTTCAGCGCCGAGAACACGGAAGTAGCGGAGTCTGCCCGGATCATTTTTTTGGGACTGAAACCGCAGATGGTCTTGCCCGTCCTCAAGTCGTTGGGCGACACGGTTTCAAACAAGCTGGTTGTGTCGTTCGCCGCCGGAGTTCGCATCGCCAATATGGAGTCGGCCACGAGCGCACGTATCATCCGCGTCCTGACGAACACACCCAGCGCCATTGGGCGCGCCGCGACAGCCTTCGCCGTCGGTCCGCGCGCAACTGAGGCGGATCGGCAAACAATTCAGAACACGTTCAGCGCGATTGGCACTGCGGTCGAAGTGAGCGATGAACAAATCGATGCCGTTACCGCTCTGGGCGGGAGTGGGCCGGCGTTTGTCTACGCCATCATCCAGGCGCTGGCGTCCGGTGCGAGCGAGGAAGGACTGGAGAGCGACGCGGCACTGAGACTCGCGGCACAAATGACGCTTGGCGCAGCCGAGCTCGCGCTAACCAGCGGGAAGTCGCCCCAGGAATTGATCGATATGGTTGTGACTCCGGGCGGAACGACAGCCGCGGGATTGCGCATCATGGCAGAAAGAAAAACGGCAGATGGGATCAGTGCGGCGGTGAAGGCGGCCACGGCTCGCGGCAGAGAAATGGCGCGCGAGAACCTGTAGCGCTCTAGGAACGCCGAAACGCTGGGCCGTCAACAGACCGCTGTTACGGCGCGATCGCGGCCCGCATCGCGTCGATTGACGCGGCGCGACTAAACCAGATTTCGAAAGCGGCAGCGCCCTGCTGCAGCAGCATGGCACGGCCATCGCACGCTCGCGCCCCCGCTGCTTCGGCCGACCGCACAAGCGCTGTCTTTCCCTCGCTGTAGATCGTGTCAAAGACGAGCAAATGTGGCGCGATCAAATGCGCGTTCACCGGCGACGAATCGGTGGGAACTAATCCTAACGTCGTTGCGTTGACGAGCAGATCCGTGTTGGCGATTTGGAAGCGCAATTCCTCTTCCCGGAGCGGGATGGCTTGAATCCTCGCGACCGGCCCCAGGACGCGTGGACCACTGAAGTGTGGCCGCAACTCATTAACGAGCCGCATGGCCTTATCGACATTCCGGTTGGCGATCACCAGCCGCTCCGAGCCCTCCCGCGTGCATTGCAAAGCGATGGCGCGTCCGGCGCCACCGGCGCCCAGCAGTAAAACACGCATATCGCGCAGATCGAGCGAGAAGGCTTCGCGCACGGCGCGCGAAAAACCGATGGCGTCAGTGTTGAAGCCTTCAGCATGCTCTTCGGTGAACCGCACCGTGTTGACAGCACCAACCGTTTTCGCGATTTCATCGCACCAATCCATCAGGCCGAGAGCGGCGATCTTGTGCGGAACTGTAAGATTGAGTCCGACAAGGTTATTTTGCCGGGCCAACGACAACGCGTCGGCCAGCTCGTTCGCTCGGATGCGAAAGCGCGCAAACTCCATCGCGATTCCACAATGACGCAGGGCTGCGTTGTGCATTTCGGGCGAGAGCGACTGGTCGACTGGATCACCAAAGACACCGAGGCGAATGGGCGGATCAGTAGTTCGCCCTACCTCATGCCAGTTTCGCAGATCTTGGAGTGTGTAAACCATTGCCATTCCGAGCGAAGTCGAGGAATGCCGTCGCGCAAGCGGAAAGGTAACTTCGCCGGGATCCCTCGGCTTCGCTCGGGATGACAATAGGCGGAGCAGGATGACAAGCGAAAGCGCCGCGCGTACCGTCGCGCGGTCATGGCTGAGTCCGACAAGAATCGCGCGCCTTCCGATTTCATCCGCGAAATCGTCGCGGGAGATCTACGCAGCGGAAAATACAAAAGAATCGTTACGCGATTTCCGCCGGAGCCGAACGGCTATCTTCACATCGGTCACGCCAAATCGATTTGCTTGAACTTTGGGATCGCGCACGAGTTCGGCGGCATCTGCAACATCCGCATGGACGATACGAATCCGGCGAAGGAAGAGACAGTATACGTCGATTCGATCATGGCCGACGTGCGTTGGCTAATTGATGGCTGGGCTGAGGGGAATCTCGGGGGCGCACCGGTCTATGCCTCCAGCTATTTCGATCGCTTATACGAATACGCGGTCAAGCTCGTGAACAAAGGCAAGGCTTACGTCTGCGACATGACGCCGGAAGAAACGGATGAATTCCGCCGTTTAGGGAAAGAAGGTCCATTTCGGAATCGATCAATCGAGGAAAACCAGGAGTTGTTAGCTCGAATGAAAGCGGCCGAATTCCCAGATGGCGCACGGACTTTGCGGGCGAAGATCGACATGAGCGCGCCGAACGTTTGGCTGCGCGACCCGGTGCTCTATCGCATTCGTCACGCCGAGCATCATCAGACCGGAAACAAGTGGTGTATTTACCCCATGTACGACTGGGCGCATACCCTGAGCGATTACATCGAAGGCATCACCCATTCCGTTTGCACGCTCGAGTTCGAGGTGCATCGGCCACTTTATAATTGGATTCTGGATGCGCTAGAGCTTTCCGGGCCACGACCGCATCAATACGAATTCGCGCGACTCAATCTCACTTATGCGGTCATGAGCAAACGGAAGCTCATCGAGCTGGTCAATGAGAAGCTGGTCAACGGCTGGGACGACCCGCGAATGCTAACGATTTCTGGTCTAAGACGGCGCGGCGTGACAACGAGCGCACTGCGCGCATTCGCTTACAACATCGGCATTACGAAGTATCCGAGCCTGACGGAAATAGCGGTGCTTGAGCATGCCGTGCGTGATGAATTCAATCGCACCGCGACGCGTCGCCTGGCCGTGCTTCGTCCGGTCAAAGTGACACTGACAAATTATCCAGAAGAGAAGATGGAGGAACTTGACGCGATCAATAACCCAGAGGACACGAACGCTGGAACGCGCAAGGTGGCCTTCGGTCGCGAACTTTTTATCGATCGCGACGATTTCATGGAAACGCCGCCGCCAAAATACTTTCGGCTGAGGCCGGGTGGCGAAGTGCGACTGAAGTACGCCTACATCATTAAGTGCGAGGAAGTTTTAAAAGACGACGGCGGGAATGTCGTCGAATTGCGTTGCAGTGTGGACTTGGAAAGTAAGTCGGGCGGCGCGACGGCCGGCCGCAAGGTGAAAGGCACCATTCATTGGGTCAGTGCGCGGAACGCGATCGATGCCGAAGTTCGTCTTTACGATCGGCTTTTCACGGTGTCGGAGCCTGCCGCTGACGGCGATTTCAAGTCATTCATCAATCCCAATTCGCTGGAGATCGTTAGCGCGAAGTGCGAGCTGGCGGTGAAAGAGGCGCGGGCGGATCAGCGGTATCAGTTTGAGCGGCTTGGCTATTTTGCGCTCGATCGTGATTCAACGGCAGAGAGGCAGGTTTGGAATCGCACGATTACACTAAAGGATACGGCGAGGGAAGCGAGGAAGTAACGCTCTCGCAGCGCGAGTCCTGTCATGCCGAACGAATGCGAGGGACCTCACAGTCGAGCGGGAGATCACACTAACCTGGGTGAGGACGGAGCGATTGAGAGGTCCCTCGCCGTCTTCGCGGCTCGGGATGACCGCGAGTGCCCGTCAGAACATCAACAGGGCGCGCTCGATTCGCGCCAGCACTCTTTCTTTTCCGAGCACTTCGAGCAGATGATACAGGCTAGGGCCGGCGTTGCTGCCGGTGACGGCGAGGCGCGTGGGGTGAATGAGCGCGGCTGGTTTCACTCCCAGGTTCGCCGCGGTCGATCTTAACGTCGCTTCAAGTTCAGCGACATTAAAGCTTTCCAGTGCGGCAAAGGCATCGCGCACGGCTTCGAGGCGCGGCTTGTTCTCGGCGGTGAAGTGCTTAACGGGACCTTCGGCATCATATTCCAAAACGTCTCTGAAGTAGAAGCCACAGTAACTGGCCAGCTCATCAAAGGTGTTGATCTTGCCTTTGCAGGTTTGTAAGGCCGCGCGGACGTAATCTTCCGGGAACTCATCTAGGTTAACTCCGGCCGAACGTAGCGCGGCGACGGCCTGTTCGTAAAACTCCGTTCCACCCAGCTCGCGCGCGTATTCGCCATTCAACCAATGCAGCTTGGCGGCGTCGAACGTGGCGTGGCTGCGCACAACATGGTTCAAATCAAAAATGCGGATGATTTCCTCGAGGGAAATTTTCTCGCGGTTATCCTTCGGCGACCAGCCAAGCAGGCAAAGATAATTGCGCAGGGCCTGCGGCAGATAGCCTCGCTTGATGTAGTACTCGACGCTGGCGCCCTGGTCGCGCTTGCTCATTTTCGTGCCGTCGATGTTCATGATGAGCGGGAGATGAGCGAAGCGCGGCGGCTCCGCTCCGAGCGCGCGATACAGTTCGATGTGCTTGGGCGTGTTCGAGAGATGGTCTTCGCCGCGGATGACGTGCGAGATTTGCATCTCGATGTCGTCCACGACGTTAACGAAATGAAAGATCCAGGAGCCGTCCGGTCGGCGAATGGTCATGTCGGGATGCGTTTCCGGATTCGTGAGGTCGAAGTCGATTTTTCCGGCGACGAGATCGTCGACCACGACGTGCTCGCGCGGCGAACGAAAACGCAAGGCGCCGACATCTTCGAAAATGTGGCCGGAGGCTTGCAGCTTCTTTAGAGCGCGTTCGTAAATCTCACCGCGCTGACTTTGAAAATAGGGTCCAAGTTCTCCGCCGATGTGCGGACCTTCGTCCCAGTTAAGGCCCAGCCATTCCAGCCCCTGGTGGATGGCCGAGGCGGCCTCTTCCGTGTTGCGTGATTGGTCTGTATCTTCGACCCGGAGAATGAATGTGCCTCCGTGGTGTCGGGCGAAAAGCCAGTTGAAGAGGGCGGTGCGCGCGCCGCCGATGTGCAGATAGCCGGTAGGCGATGGGGCAAAGCGAACGCGGACTGAGGAATTCATTAGGAACGGAGTGATGGAGTTGTGGAGTGATGGAAATTACCCGACTCCATTACTCCATGAAAATTTTTCCCGCGCGGCGGCGCGCGTGACGGTTGCGAGGAAGATTTACTTTGGCGATTTGCGATGATGGCTCAATTAAACCCAGAACCTTCGCCACCAGTTCAAACCCGACATCAGCGATCCGATGCGCGCGAAGCCAGTGCACGATGGCGCGACGCTGCAACGCCAAAGGTAATCTGCGTAAAACGTTCACTTCAATTTCCGGAGCGTTGAATGAGTCCAGCTCGAGCATTGATTCAAGCACATCATCCTCCTCACGCCAGATTTGCGCCGAGCGCCAGATGGCGAATCGTACATCCCTCCCGAATTGCTTTTCGATATGCGGCAGGATGAGATGGCGAATCCGGTTTCGTATCGGACCACGCTGCGCATTTGTCGCGTCCTCGCGAAACGCCAGACCGTATCGCTTTACGTAGAGGTCGATGTCGCGCCGCCACACGTGCAACAAAGGCCGCACGACCGTCAGCTCTGACTTGCCCACGCGATGCACTGAAACACTGCGCATGGCAGCGATGCCGCCAGGGCTGGCGCCGCGAAAGAAATTCAACAGCGCCGTTTCCACCAAGTCGTCGGCATGATGGGCGAGGAAAATAGTGCGGCAACGTTTTCTGCGCGCGACGGAGAAGAAAAAGGCGTAGCGGGCAATGCGAGACGCCGTTTCGATTGAAATCCTGGTTTGTCTGGCAAGAACGCGCACGTCTGTTGCGCCGAGCTCGCATGTCAGGCCTTCTTCGCGCGAAATCCTTTCCACAAAACGTGCGTCGGCCGCGGCAGCTCGGCCGCGCAGTTGATGATTGAGATGGCAGACGATCAGTTTCTTGTACCCATTCTGGAGAAGCTGGTGTAGAAGCGCCACCGAATCCCTGCCTCCAGAAACGGCGATAAGATGGCGGCGCTGCGGTGGAAAATACTGTTGGAGTTTCGGATCCAAAGACACGGGGGAGAGGTAAACTGGGTAGTATGCTAGATCAGGGCAAGAGAGAAGGCGTTCCTTAAGGAGAGATCACCTAGCCCTCCGGAACCGCCGACTGCTCATCCACCATAAGCCTGCCTGCTTTGGCCAGAGTGCGAGGCAATTCCGATGGATTTGACAATGAATGAACGTTCATTCATCGTCCCCTTCTCCATGGCCCAGGTGCAGTTCGAACCAGTTCTTGACCGGCGCGCGCAGATCATGCGCGCAGCCATGATCTGTTTTGCCAAACGTGGCTTTCATCAGACCAGCATGCATGACATCAGTGCGGAGGCAGGAATCAGCGTGGGGCTGATTTATCGTTATTTCGTTAGCAAAGACGCGGTCTTCTCCGCCATGGCCGATGCCCACAAGCGCGAGATCCAGGAGCTTCTTGACCGCGCTCGACAGGCGCCATCTCTACTGGAGGCGCTCGAGCTTTTTTTTACCGCGCATTGTTGCTCCGGCGAGCGGCAGATTGAGTCAGCGTTCGTGGTCGATCTCTTTGCCGAAGGTTCGCGAAACCGGCGCATCGCCAAAGCCGTCCGCGAGGTGGTGGATTTGCTGCTCGACGGCGTCACGGAGCTTATGGCGCAGTCTCCCGAAATGGAAAACGCGCCTCCAGGAATGGACGCGCGCCAACTAACCGAAGTAATCTTCGCGGCCGCACGCGGAATGTTGATGCGCGACGCTGTCGACCTTAAGGGTAAGTCCGATGCAGAGCTGCGCGAACGGCAGATTCAAGTTGTGCGCACTCTTTGGCGCATACTTTTCGCCAATGAACGCGCGCCGTTGAGTTGACAAATTTATGGCTATGCAAGCAATCACCACACCCCGTTCTGTTCCTGTTCGACGCGAAGGAAAATCGCGATGGAAACTGAAGTTTGGCGTTACACTCTTTCTCATTTTTCTAGCGCTCCTGGCGGTCATCGGTGGAATCAAGGCGCTGCAAATTTTCACGATGGTGAAGATGGGCGAACCGCAGATGCCGCCCACGACGGTGACAAGCGCGTGCGCGCAGGAAGAAAATTGGGCGCCGGAGTTGAAAGCAACCGGGTCGGTGGCGGCGATTTCGGGCGCGATGCTCGCTGCCGAACTGCCCGGCACAGTAGCCGAAGTGAAGTTCGAGAACGGTTCTCCGGTAGAAAAAAATGCCGTCTTGATCCAGCTCGACGTTTCGGCGGAGCAGGCGCAATTGCGTTCCGCCGAAGCTGATCTCGAACTGGCGAAAGCGAACGAAGAACGCGCGCGCGGCCTGGCCGAAAGCAAAGTCATCTCGAAATCGGAATATGATTCGAACAATTCCGCTCTGAAGCAGAAAGCGGCGCAGGTCGATAACATGCGCGCGCAGATTGAGAAAAAGACGGTGCGCGCTCCGTTTGCTGGACAGGCCGGGATTCGACAAGTCAATGCGGGACAGATGGTGCCGGCGGGACAGGCTTTGGTGGCCTTGCAGTCACTCGATCCAATTTTCGTTAATTTTTCGCTGCCGCAGCAGCAACTGAGCAAATTGAAAGAAGGCCTGATGGTGCGCTTGAGAAGCGATGCGTTGCCGGGGCAGGATTTCGCCGGGAAATTGACTGCCGTAAATCCGGCGATCGACGAAGCCACACGCAACGTGATGATACAAGCGACACTGGAAAATCACCAGCATCTGCTCAGGCCGGGAATGTTTGTCGAAGCGGCCGTGATTTTACCCTCGCAGGAAAAAACGCTGGTGGTGCCGGCGACGGCGATTTCCTACGCGCCTTACGGCGATTCCGTCTACGTCATCGAGAAAAAACAGGACGAGAAGACGAAGAAGGATGAGTTGGTGTTGCGACAGACTTTTGTGCGCCTGGGAGAAACGCGCGGAGATTTTGTGGCGATCACAAAAGGTTTAACGGCTGGCGAACAGGTCGTGAGCACCGGCGTTTTTAAATTGCGCAACGCCATTCCAGTGGTCATCGATAACGCGCTTGCTCCGGATCCAAAGTTAAATCCGGAACCGCCGAACACTTGAGGTAATGACGACGCCTGAAACAGAAACGTTGATAACGTTTGGCCTCGGGCAGCTCGCGTTCTCTTTTCGTCATCGTTTCGGATTTTGAAATGAAATCGTTCACTGACATTTTCATCCGCCGGCCCGTGCTGGCGATGGTGGTCAGCCTCGTCATTTTGATCGCAGGCTTGCAGGCGATCAAGACGCTCAACGTGCGGCAGTATCCCCGCAGCGAAAACGCCTCCATCACCGTTACCACTATTTATGTGGGCGCGAGCGCCGATCTGGTGCGCGGCTTCATCACCACTCCACTCGAGCGAGCGATCGCCGCCGCCGACGGCATCGATTATCTGCAATCGCAAAGTGCGCAGGGCGTTTCGACCATTACGGCGCGTCTGAAGTTGAATTACGACGGCAACAAAGCGCTCTCTGACATCAGCTCAAAAGTCGATGCCGTGCGCAACGACCTGCCGCCGGAGTCAGAAGTGCCGGTGATCAAACTTGAGCCGGCCGATTCCCAGTTCGCCTCCGCCTACCTCAGCTTCACTTCGAATATTCTCCAGCCTAACGAAGTGACCGATTACTTGGTTCGCATCGTTCAACCGCGCCTCTCCGCCATCAGCGGCGTGCAGCGGGCCGATATTCTCGGTGGCCGCACTTTCGCCATGCGCATCTGGTTAAAACCGGACCGAATGGCCGCGCTCAACATCAGTCCGGAAGACGTGCGAAAGGCGCTGGAGAAAAATAATTTTCTTGCCGCGATTGGAAATTCCAAGGGAGCGCTCACGGCCACGAATCTGACGGTCAATACCGATTTGCACACGGCCGACGAATTCCGAAAGCTCGTCATTCGCGAAAAGAACAAACAGCTCATCCGTCTTGGTGATATCGCGGACGTGGTCCTGGGCGCGGAAGATTACGACAGCGAAGTGCGTTTTTCGCAACAGCAGGCCGTCTTCATGGGGATCTGGGTTTTGCCTAACGCCAACTCGATCGACGTGGTGAAACGCGTTCGCGCCGAGCTCGAAGACATCAAACGCGACCTGCCCACCGGCATGACCGGCGGCATCGCTTACGACGCCACGCAGTATATCAACGACGCCATTCGCGAAGTCATCCACACGCTCTCCGAAACGCTGCTCATCGTCGTCATCGTTATTTTCCTTTTCCTCGGTTCGCTCCGATCCGCCCTCGTGCCGGTAGTTGCGATTCCGGTGTCGCTCATTGGCGCCGTTTTTATCATGCAGGCCTTCGGCTTCACTCTGAATCTGCTTACGCTCCTGGCCATCGTTCTCTCGGTCGGTCTCGTAGTCGATGACGCCATCGTTGTCGTGGAAAACGTCGAGCGACATTTGCGCGACGGAATGAAGCCATTCGACGCGGCCATTCTCAGTGCGCGCGAATTAGTCGGCCCGATCATCGCAATGACAATCACGCTCGCCGCTGTTTATACGCCGATCGGTTTGCAGGGCGGTCTCACCGGTTCGCTTTTCCGCGAATTCGCTTTCACCCTTGCCGGCGCGGTCATGATTTCCGGCGTGGTCGCCCTCACGCTTTCGCCAATGATGTCGTCGAAATTGCTGCGAGCGGGCGGCCAGGAGCGCGGCATGGCCGGCGTCAGCAACCGCATCTTCGATCGCGTGCGGGACTTTTATGGCCGCAAACTCGATTGGACGTTAAATCATCGGCCGGCTGTTTACGCTGTCTGGGTCGCAGTCGCTGGTTTCGCTCTTTTAATGTTCGTGATGCTGCCGTCGATGTCGTCCGTCGAACTGGCGCCGACCGAAGACCAGGGCGTCGTCTTTGGCATTGTGGATGCACCGGCGAATGCCACTATTGAGCAGACTACTGCCTATACCGAAGCAGCGGGGAAAATTTTCCACAGCTTTCCCGAAACGAACTTCTCCTTTCAGATCACTTTTCCGAACAACGGATTCGGCGGCATGGTTCTAAAGCCATGGGGATTACGAAAAACGCCGACGAAAGATGTCGTTGGGCCGTTGACGATGAAGCTGATGGAGATTCCGGGCATTCGCATGTTCCCGGTAATGCCGCCCGCGCTTCCTGGCGGCGGGAATTTTCCGGTCGAGCTCGTCCTGCAATCGACGGCCGAACCTGAGCGCATCCTCGAATTCGCGAATCAACTTCAAGGCAAAGCGATGAAGAGCGGGATGTTCGCCTTTCCGCCGTTAATCGACACGAAAATCGATCAGCCCCAGGCCGAGATCGTCCTCGATCGAGACAAGGTCGCTGATCTTGGACTGAACATGCAGCAGGTCGGCCAGGATCTGGGCGCGATGATCGGCGGCAACTACGTCAATCGCTTCAACATCGCCGGGCGCAGCTACAAAGTGATCCCGCAGGTCGAGCGTTCCGAACGTCTCAATCCCAGCCAGCTCGAGCAAATTTACGTGACCGGTCCAGAGGACAAACTGATTCCGCTCAGCACCATTGCCTCGATTAAGAACTCCACCGTGCCGCGTTCCCTCAATCGCATGCAGCAGCTCAACGCCGTCACCATCAGTGGCGTGGCCATTCGCCCGCTCGATCAGGCGCTGAAATTCCTCGAGACCGAAGCGCACAAGATTCTGCCCAAAGGCTACAACATCGATTACACCGGCGAATCGCGGCAGCTCCGCACCGAAGGGAACAAGTTTTTGCCCGCCTTGCTTCTCGCTCTGATCATGATCTTTCTCGTCCTCGCGGCGCAGTTCAATAGCTTCCGCGATCCGTTGATCATCATCGGCGGTTCTTTTCCGCTGGCCATGTTCGGCGCGTTGATCTTTGTCTTTTTGAAACTGCCGAATCCGAATCTCGCGTTTTTCACCAGCGGCTGGACTACTTCATTTAACATCTACTCCCAGGTCGGACTGGTCACCCTCGTCGGCCTTATCGCCAAAAACGGAATCCTTATCGTGGAATTCGCTAACAAGATGCAGGAGAGCGGGCTCGACAAAGTCGCCGCCGTGGCGGAGGCGGCTCGCACCCGGTTGCGTCCCGTTCTAATGACGACCATCGCCACGGTTTGCGGTCACTTCCCGCTCACCCTTGTCACCGGCCCTGGCGCCGCTGCGCGTAATTCCATTGGTCTTGTCCTGGTCGGCGGCATGACCATTGGAACCATCTTCACCCTGTTCGTTGTTCCGTCGGTTTACGTGCTGCTCGCCCGCACCCATCGCAAGGAAGACGTCGAACCGGCGGATTCCGAGAATACGGAGTCGGGACCTGCCGAGCCAGAATATGCCTATGCGCGCGACGGGAATGGCAACGGCTGGAAACGCGAATAGCTCCCGTCAGGTCTTTGGTTGCTCGATCTCCTTGCGCTCGATGCAGACGGCGTAATCGTCGGGCTCGACTTCCGGACCAAATTTCCGCGCATAGACTTGCGTGAATTCCGCGCCGAAAAGCAGGATTTGGGACGAATAATAAATCCAGAGCAGTAACGTTATCAGTGAACTGGCGGCGCCATAGGCTGACGCCGCCGCGCCGCTGCCGAGGTACAGTCCGAGCGCCCATTTGCCGATGGCAAAGAGGACGGCGGTTATGATTGATCCCATCCAGACGTCGCGCCAACGCACCTTCACGTCGGGCAGATATTTAAACATCATGCCGAAGAGCAGGATCACCACGGCCATGTCGAAAACCACATAAACCGAAGTGGCCAGAGCCAGCCCGCCCGGCAAATGCGTCTGCACGTAATGGCTGAATCCCTTTAGCAGTCCTTCAAGCACGAGCGACACCAGCAACAAAAAGCAAACGCCCGCCACCATCGTGAATGACAAAAAGCGGGCGCGCAAAAATCCTTGGATTCCCAACCCCGGCTTTGCTTTCACGCCCCATATCGTGTTGAGCGCGTCCTGTAATTGCCCGAACACGCCGCTGGCGCCGAATATTGCCAGCGCGATTCCGATGATCGTCGCCACCGTGCTTTTTCCCGGCTGCGACGCTTTCTGCGCGATCTGTTGCACGACATCGAGGGCACTCTTGTCGAGGAAGTAACTCATCTGCTCCGTCATTCGCGTCCATGCGCCGGAAGGATCCTTACGAAACAGAACGCCAATAACGGCGAGGATTACAAGGATCAGCGGTGCAAGCGAAAACACCGTATAATACGCCAGCGCGGCACCCAGTTGGGGCGCCTTATCCTCCAGCCACTCGTTGAACGTTTGCTTGAGCAGGGGAAAGATTGACCCCACGGTGAATTTAGCCGGCGCGTTCATGTCCATCCCGGAATCGCAGCGCGCAACTGTAGCGGCGGTCTGTAACCGCTGGGGGACCGTAGTGTTTTCCTAAACCCCGGCCGCGGCCGCTCGTTTCACCGGTCGCTTGGGCCGCACCGTTTTCGCTTCAAATTCGAAGGCGACCTTGCCGTTTTCCAACTTGAGATAAGCGGCAAACGCCCGCCCTTTTTTCGAGATGAATCGCGGCAGCAAATCCGTTTTACCGGTCGCGATTAATTTCTGTGCCTGCTCCTTCGGAATCTCCCGCTGCAAGATCACTTTGCCCATGCGGAAGGTGCACGTCTTCGGCTGCGCGATGGCATTCTCGCAAGCATAAGCGCGCTCCAGAACATAGATCTGACCCTTTTGGCAAACCGGGCAGAGACCCAGTCTCTCGTGCTTTTGCTCGTCGATTTTTTCCTCGAACCCGTTTCCGTTGAAATCAAACTGCGGTTTCTTTTCTTCGCCCAAAGTGACCACTGCTTCGAATGGCCGCCCCATTTTGCTGCGGAATCCCTGCAACGGGCCGATACGCCCTTTCGTCACCAGCTCGCTTACCTCTTCCGGTTCGAATTGGCGGGATGCCATCGTTTTCCACAATAGCCAGTCGCATTTCTGGCAGCGGAACGTCTTGTAATCTTCCTTGATCGGACCGCCACCGCAGTTTGGACATTTGGCATCGACGGTGGCGTATTCGCCTTCAATGGTTTCACCGCGAAAATTCCGCACTTTCTCCACGATCTCTTTGGTCAATCCGCGGATGTCTTCCATGAAATGGCGCCGATCGAGCTTGCCGTGCGCCATCTCCTTGAGGCGAAATTCCCATTCTCCAGTCATCTCCGGCTTGCATAGAACGTCGGTGTGCAGGTTTCGCAGCAGCGTGATGAGCGAGAGCCCCTTTGCCGTGACGACAAGTTCCTTGCCTCTTCGCTCGATATAACCATCCAAAAGCAGACCTTCGATCACCTGCGCTCGCGTGGCCGGTGTGCCGAGACCGCGCTCCCGCATGGCTTCGCGCAACTCTTCGTCTTCCACCAGTTTTCCCGCGCCTTCCATGGCCGAGAGCAGCGTCGCTTCATTGAAACGCGCCGGCGGCTTGGTCTCGTTTTCTTTGATCTCAATGCCGAGAACCTTGGCAGATTCATTTGGTGAAACTGGAACGACCGCCTGTTCGTCCGCGCTGGCGGCTTCTTTTCCGTAAACCGCCAGCCATCCCGGATCGACAATGATTTTACCTTCGGTTTTGAACGGTTCGCCTTCCACGCGAGTGATGCGCGTCGTCACTTCAAATTGCGCCGGCGGATAGAAAATGGCGATGGTGCGCCGCGCCACCATATCGTAAATCTTGCGTTCGAACTCATCCAGATGCGCGGCGGACGTTCCGGTCGGGATGATGGCGTGATGATCGCTCACCCTGGCGTTGTTGAATACGCGCTTCGTCGGCTTTACCCAATCATTGCGCAGCGCTTTTTCCGCATGCGTCGCGAGTGCCCCATCCTTAAAGCTCCCCATGACTCTGCGTACCTGCGAGAGGTTGTCTTCAGGGAGATAACGCGAATCTGTCCGCGGATACGTCAGAACCTTGTGCTTCTCGTAGAGCGCCTGCGCCAGTTGCAGGGTGCGTCGCGCGCTCAAACCAAAGCGACCATTCGCTTCGCGTTGCAAAGTCGTCAGGTCGTAGAGCAAGGGCGAAGCCTGCGTCGTCGGCTTTTTCTCTTCCTTAATCTGACCGATTTTCCCGGCGCATTTGAGCTCAATTTCCGCCGCTCGCTCCCGATTCCAGATCCGTTCCGCCCGCGCATCTTCATCCTGGTTCTTGCTGAAATTCTCGTCAAACCAGCGTCCGCGATAGCTTCCCGCCTGCACGCCGAACTCACCGTGAACTTCGAAGTATTGGCGCGGCTTGAACGAACGGATTTTTTCCTCACGCGCCGCCAGGATCGCGAGCGTCGGTGTCTGCACCCGACCTGCGGCGGTTTTCTGAAAACCGCCCGTGCGCGAATTGAAGGAAGTCAGAGCGCGCGTGGCGTTAATGCCGACCAGCCAGTCGCTCTCCGCTCGCGAACGGGCCGCATCAGCCAGCGGCTGCATCTCCTGCTCCGAGCGCAAATGCTCAAACCCGGTGCGAATTGCCTCCGCCGTCATCGATTGCAACCAAAGCCGCCGCGTCGGTTTTTTGGTTCCCGCCCAGCGGATGATGTTTCGAAAGATCAGCTCACCTTCGCGGCCCGCGTCGCATGCGTCGATGATCTCGGTCACGTCCGCGCGTTTGATCAGGCGCTTGAGGACATTGAGCCGCGACTTGTTCCTCTCGATCGGCACCAGATCGAAGTGGTCCGGTAGGACTGGCAGGTTCTGAATGTTCCACTTGCCGCGTTTCACCTCTGCACCTTCGGGCGGCACCATTTCGACCAAATGCCCGACAGCCGAAGAGATTACGTATTGCTCATTCTCGAAAAAATCCTTCTCGTCCTTAAACTTGCCCAGGGCGCGGGCGAGGTCGCGCGCCACGCTTGGCTTCTCGGCTATGATCAGGGCTTTGGACATAATTCGAGCGTCGGACTTTACACGGAAGCACGTCCCGCGCGAATCAGGCCAGTTTGACGAAATATTTGCCGGGCAACTGTTTCACCAGCCGCTTCAGCTCAAGGCGCAGGAGCGTTGAAGAAATGGCGGCGCTCGGCAGATTGCATTTCGCCGCGATCGCATCGATCGCCGTTTCGCTGGAATCGATCGCATCGTAAACACTTCGCTCAGAGTCGGAAAGTTCCGGCAACGGTCGTGCTGCTGCCGTGACAGGTTTGGCATCCGGCAGGAGAATCTGCAGGTCATCGAGAATGTCGGAAGCATCCATCACCAGCTTGGCGCCTTGCTGGATCAGCCGGTTTGATCCCATCGCGCTCGGCGCATTGATATGCCCAGGCACGGCATACACCGAGCGCCCCTGCTCGACTGCCTGCGACGCGGTAATCAACGCGCCGCTGTTCAACCCCGCTTCCACCACCAGAATTCCCTGGCTCCAGCCGCTAATGATCCGGTTGCGCATCGGGAACGTTTGACGGTCCGGCTCGATTTCCATTGAGAACTCAGACACGACCGCGCCGCTTCCGCCGCGAATTCTCTCGGCCAGCGCCGCGTTCTCCGGCGGATAGAGTTTCGCTAATCCTGATCCGATGACTGCAATCGTGCGACCCTTCGCAGCCAGCGCACCCTGATGCGCAGCGGTATCGATCCCCCGCGCCAGGCCGCTCACAATCGTCAGTCCCGCGTAGGACAATTGATAAGCCAGCTTCTTGGCCGATTCACTTCCATAATGAGTCGTCCGCCGCGCACCGATGATGCCGATGGCGTGTTGATCGCGCTCCTCGATTTTTCCCCAGACATAAAGAACAATGGGCGGCGCGTGAATCTCGCGCAGCGAGCGCGGATATTCCGGCGACTCGGCTGTAATGACATGCGCGCCGAATACACGAATGCGCTCCAGTTCCGCTGCCAAATCAACGTGCGATTCCCAGTTGACGATCTGCTCCGCCACGTCGGGGCCAATGCCGTCGATTCGGCGAAGCCGGTCGCCTTTCGCCGTCAGCACGCTTTCCGGCGAACCGAAAACCTCCAACAACTTGCGCAACCGGACCGGTCCCATCAGCCGCAACATATTGAGCGCGATCGATGCTTCGGTGGAATTCATTTATCGAGAAGCCGATAGAATTGTTGTGCGAACACTTCGTAAATTAGTTGCCGATCATTCGCATATACGCAGCGGATCACGCGAACGCTGCCGCGCTGGACATAGTAAAAGATGCCTCGATAACGGCCGACGCGCAGACGGTAAAATCCGGAAAGTTCCGCCTCCAGCGCGCGAATGTCTCCGGCCTCGTCTTCCAGCGCACGAAGAGCCTGTCGCAGCGCGCGGCGGGACTCAGGCGAGAGCGAGCTGATGAAGCGTACAACCTGCCTCTCGATCTCAATCTTCACCAAGCGCGGTCAAGGACGTGTAATTTCCCTTCCCTTGCCGCGCACTCCGCACTGCTTTCATCGCCGCCGGGTCGCCCATGATCTCCAGTGTTTCCGCGATGGCTGCCATGCGCTCGACGGAAATCAGATATGCGACCGCCTTCTCGCGCCGGGTGATCACGATCAAATCGTTCTGCGCTTTCTTCAGCAGGGCTGGCAATCCCGCCTGCGCTTCGGTCACTGAATACGTAGTTTCCACTGGCGAGGACTATAGATTACCAAAGCGTGTTGCCATGTCGAGCGCAGCCGAGACATCTCCGATCATAGGCTCGGGACAAACGGGAGAGATCCTCGACTCCGCCCGGAATGACAAAGGAGGCGCTGCGTCGTCTCCTAGAACGGAATCTCGTCGTCGTCCGGCTCGGCTGGCGCGGTCGATTTCGGCGGCGCTGCAGGTTTACTCGTCGGGCGCGATTGATCTCCTTCATCGCCACCCCCGGCGCCGCCGGGACGGCTGCCGAGCATCTGCATCATTTCGCCGATGACTTTAAGGCGGCTGCGTTTCTGCCCGGACTGTTTGTCGTCCCAAGTGTCGAGCTGGAGGCGGCCTTCGATAAATATCGGTCGGCCTTTTTTGAGGTACTCTCCCGCCACCTCTGCCGTTCTCCCCCAGAACGTGACATCGACGAACGTTACCTCCTCGCGCTTTTCTCCGTTTTCGAGCGTGTACTGCCGATTCACCGCGATTCCGAGATCGGCCACCGCACTGCCTTTCGGCGTGTATCTCACTTCAGGATCGCGCGTGAGATTGCCGAGCAAAATAACTTTGTTGAAACTGGCCATGCTTCGCTTGTAGCGAAACTACTTCTGCGCGGCGAGTTTTTTCGGCTCTTCCGACCGGCTTTCCTTCTTCGCTTTGAGGCGCTGGAAATGCTGCCGGTAAACTTCCGGATCAAGCTTGAACTTGGAGCGCAGTTTCGTGATCAGCTGCGGGTCCGCCTGAAAAACAAAGTTCACAAAGTGGCCGCTCTCCAGTTCGCCAGCCTGATAGGAAAATTGCCGCTTATCCATCTTTTGCACTTGCTCGATTTTCGCCCCTTCCTTCTCAAACTCCGCTTCGAGCCGATCGACCACATCCTTGACCGTGTCGTCTCTACCTTGCGTATTCAAAACCAGCAGCGCTTCGTAACGATTCATCATTTATTCTTCCGATTTGTTGAACGTGTTCATCGTGGAAACAATGCCGTTGTCAATCGCACATTTGATCGCGTCCGCGGCGCGCTCCACCATCGCCGCAACCCGTTCCCTCTCCTCTTCAAAAAATCGGGAAAGCACGTAATCGACCGACCCACTTTCCGGCGCCGCGCCGATTCCCATACGCAACCGGGGTATCTCTTCTGTCGACAGATTGACAATAATCGACTCCAGCCCGTTATGGCCGCCGGGGCCGCCTCGTGCGCGAAGTCGAAGTCGCCCCAGCGGCAGCGCAAAATCATCCAGGACGACGAGTGCGCTATCCGCAGGGATTTTGAAAAAATTGGCCACGGTAGCGAGGGCTTCGCCACTTCGATTCATAAACGTAAGCGGCTTCATCAAAATGTAGTTGGCGGCTTTCGCGATGGCCGCATTCCATTTCGCCTGCCGCTCGAAAACGAGATTCTCCTCTCGCGCGAAATAGTCGAGCGCGGCGAATCCGATGTTGTGCCGCGTCCCGACGTACTCCGAACCAGGATTTCCCAAACCGGCCACCAAACGGATGCGCGAATCTTCCACCGCCGGCGGAGATTATTTCGCTTTTTCTTTTGCCGGTGCCGCTGCCGGTTTGCCCCCAGCCCCGCCACCCGCCACCGCCGCCTCGCCTTCGGGCTTTTTCTCGGTAATAACTTCCGGCGCGGCCGCCGCTTCCGTCGCCGCGATTGGCTCTTCTTCCACCGTCGGCGCTAGAACGGAAAAGACGGTCAGATCCAGTTGCACATTCGCCACCACGCCTTCGGGCAGCTTGATATCCCGCACATGAACCGAGTCACCAATGTTCAGGTGAGAAACATCGACCGCTATCCGATCAGGCAGGTCCCGCGGCAGACATTCCACCGCCAGCTCACGCAGACTTTGTTCGAGCAAACCCCCAAAATTTTTCACCCCGTTCGCCGTTCCCGTTGCCTCGATTGGAATGTCCGCCTCGATCTTCTCATCCATGGAGACGACGTGAAAATCAACGTGCAAAACCTCGCCGCCCACCGGGGAATGTTGCACTTCCTGCAACATCGCCATGCGCGTGTTCCCCTCCCCCGCAATCTCGAGCTCGACCAAAATGTTCTCTCCGGAGGCGTGACTGAGCACAGTCGTAAGGTCGCGCCGGGAAAGCTGCAGCGGCTGCGCCTTCTCGCGCCCGCCGTAAACGACCGCCGGCACGATCCCGCGCGCCTTCAATTTGCGCGCGGCCGAGCGCCCAGTCGCTTCTCGTCGTTCCACTGCCAGTTTGACTTGCTTTGCCATTCTTAACGTTACTCGATTTTGAACAGCGACGACACCGATTCGTCATTGTGAATTCGCTTCATTCCTTCGCCCAGAAGTTCCGAGACGCATTGCACCTCGATGCTAAACCCATCGATCGTGCGCACAGGCGTGCTGTTGGTGGTAACTAATTGCTTGATTTGAGATTTTTGCAACCGCGGCACGGCCACGTCCACGAGGACGGCGTGGGCCACCGCCGCGTAAATATCAAGCGCTCCATGCTTTTTCAGCATGTCGGCGGCGGAGGCGAGCGTGCCGGCAGTTTCGGTAAGATCGTCAGCCAGCAAAATATCGCAGCCTTCCACTTCGCCGATGACGTATTGCGCTTCGGTCTCGGTCGCGCTCTTGCGCTGCTTGGCCACGATGGCTAGTCCGGCGTTAAGGGCTTGGGCGTAAGCCGATGCCATCTTCAAACCCCCTACGTCAGGCGAAACCACCACGGTTTTGCCAGTGAATTTTTGTCGTAGATACCTGATCAACACCGGCATGGAATATAGGTGATCGACCGGAATATCGAAGAACCCTTGCACCTGCTGCGCATGCAGATCCATGGTTAACACGCGGTTGACTCCCGCCGCCACCAGGAGGTTCGCAATTAACTTGGCTGTAATCGGCACGCGCGGCTTATCTTTTCGGTCCTGCCGCGCATACCCAAAAAACGGAATCACCGCCGTGATCCGATCCGCGCTGGCCCGCCGCGCCGCGTCCACCATGATGAGCAGCTGCATCAGGTGATCGTTCGTCGGGGGACAGGTCGGTTGAATAATGAAAACGTCGCGCCCCCGGATGTTCTCTTCAATGCGAACGTAAGTTTCGCCGTCGGGGAATGCACTTAGCGTCGCCAGGCCGAGGGGGACGCCGATGAAATCGCAAATACGCTGGGCCAGCTCGCGGTTGGCCGAGCCACTGAACACCTTCATCTCAGGCTGAAGTGCAAACATGAGGCGCCAGCCTACGCTGCCGCCCCCTCGTTGAGCAACCCCTCGCTAGCATGAGCTACAGGCTTTTAGAGCCCAGCGTTCAGAAAAGCTGAGAATCTCCATAATTGGTATGGGCTCTGCTGTTTAAGGCGCAATGGCTCATCATAAGGGACGGTTACGCCTCGCGCTAACTCGAGCAACACCGGCCTTCACCCTGGTTGAAACAATGGTGGCCGTAAGCCTCATCGGGGTCGGCATCGCCACCACTATCGCTTCCTTGACGCATATCAACTCAACCGCCGCTAATAGTCGCAACGTGACCGGCGCTTACACGGTTCTAATGAATCAGGTGGACTTATTCCAATCGATGACCCCTTTCGATCCACAAGACTCTAAAATTCCGGTCGATACTTCCAACGGCAGCTATCCGCTGTTTGACATGACCGCGACCACAACTCCGCGCCAACTATCGGTCGATGGCGCAAGTTGGAGTGTCCCAGTTTACGAATATAGAGATAACACCAACAACGTTGTGCTCGTGGTTAACGGGCAACTTACTGAGACGGTAGCCGACCTTTCCTCATCCACTCCGGCCCTCCCGAACACCTACCAGGCTGTTTTCACCCTAACCTATACTTATCGGAATCGTACCTACACCTATTCAATGAGTGCGATTCGAACATCAGACTCGTGAAGATCGCCTCGCAAATTCGCGCATTTACTTTGGTGGAAGCGATGATCGCGACCGCCATTACCGGCGTAGTTGGCCTGATGCTTTATTCGATCCTTTATACCGGAACGGTGTTAGGGGCGAAGAACACAGCCATAAACACCGCACATCAGCAAGCGCGGGTGGCGATGCTGAACATGCTGCAGGATATCCATTCCGCGGTTTCGCTGCCCCAACTGACCGACGCTGCCGGAACGCCTTACCCAACCGGGACAGCTTCACCGACACCACCACCAAATGGAGCGGGCATCTCTTTCCAGCAATGGTCTGGCGGGCCACACAAGATTATACTTGATGCGGCTGCTGGGCAAAATCAGGTCGTATTAAACCTGGTTACCGCGAACGGAAGCCCAACTCCCGTAGCCGGTCAGCATTTGATTATCCCGAGCTGTCAGATCGAAGCCGATATCCTCAGTGTCAGCGGACCACAAAACATCTTCCTGGTCACACTAGGTAACATTTACGGACCGTCTCTAACCCCACCAGTTACCTATCCTGTCCAGAATTTACCTGACATCAGCGGCACCGGATGGGCGATTCTCGGTACATTGAGTACAGCAGGTGACATCATCTGTTTTGTGACTGACCGATGCTCTTACACCGTCTCAAATAACATTCTGAGTCGAACACGCCAGGGTGTCGCTAAGGTTGCAAGCAATGACATCACCAATAGCGCTCCATTTAGCATCCCCACAACCGATGCCGGAGCACCTTATCATCGCTTCGTTGCCGCGATCGACCTTTCTACTTCTGACGCCCGTTACAGCAATCGGGGGTACAAGGCGGCCAATATCCTTTTGAATGGCCAAGTCCCGCAAAAGGCCCGGCTAACGACGCGGCAATGAAAGCATTCTCTCCCCCTCGATCGCTCGGGAGCACCCTGGCTGTTGTTATGATTACCATGGCCGTGCTGATGGTCACCGTCGGAATCGCTTTCGAATATACCACCAATGTCAACCGCACCGCCCAGCGCAGCGCAGCCTACCAGAGAGCCCTCACCGTGGGAGATGACGCCATCGAAGTACTTTTTTACGCGTGGCGAGCTACTTGTCGCAATCCGCCCACGCCACCTGTGCCTAGGACCAGCGATTTAACCAGTCTCGCCACCCCCTCCCCCTTTCCAAATATTACTCCCACCAACTTCGTGAAACGAGGCACAAGTCGCGATCCAAATAGCGACTCAGACTATGCATCGGGTTTTACCATCTCCAACTACAAGGTAATCGCAGTCAGCGCAGAATATGGAGTCCTGCCAACAGCAACCTCGACTCCCGAACCGCAATTAGGGCAAGTCGGCGGCGACATCTCCTCGGTTTCGCCTACAACTTCTGCCGTCTACAACTACGTCGCCTCGGCCGACGTGACACTGCCCACTTCGTTTGGCGCGGTGGCTAACCGCAAGGTTGTCGCCCGCGTCCGGCGGGTATTTTCAAAACAACAGCTCTCACCCTGGAATTGGGCTATCTTCTACGCCGATCCGTTAGAGATACATCCCGGCCCACAGTTTACGGTCACGGGTTGGGTGCATACTAATGCTAATCTCTACACCGGTCACAGCACCCTGACATTTGCGGATAAGGTGACTTACACGGGTGATTGGTTTTATCCTAACCAAACGAATCCCGGTTACGGCTTCATGCCTGGAGATGGCAAGCATCCAGAAACCCCGACGGCTCCGAACTGGCCGTCAAATCTGCCGCCGGCACGCGACCAGGAACAGCAACCCTTTGGTTTGGATTCCAGTCAAGTCTTTGATACCACCGACAGCGATCCAAACAATGACGGCTACCACGAGCTCATAGAACCACCGACCAATCTCGGAACGTATCCCGACAACAAGCTTGTGAACGACCAGGGTACTCCCGTCCGGTATTACGATCAAGCCAGTGTTATTATCACTGTCGACAACAGTAATAATGTAACTATCGGGCAAGGCAACGGTGCAGGCGGGTTTACTAACATTGCGCCGCCAACGAGTGGCCCGGATCCACGAACAGCGGCGCAAAAAGACCTGTATAACATGTTTGGCACGGCCGGCGTGATAACTACCGGCGGCTCAATCCAAGATAACCGGGAGGGCACGCCTAACGTTCGCACGGTTACTTTGGACGTGAGCAAATTGACCGCCAGCGGCAGCGTACCCAATGGCGTAAAATGGGCGCTATCTAACCAGTCTAATTTCAATGGAATCGTTTATATCCACGACTCGAGCGCAACAACAAATCTCAATCCCGATGGCTCAATAAACTCAAGTCCGGTAAGACGCGGTATAGAAGTCGTCAACGGCTCACAAATACCCATTGGGGGGATTACCGTAGCAAGTGCCAATCCGGTTTATCTTCAAGGCGATTTCAATACTGGCAGAGGGATCGATGCTGATAACGATGGCGCCCCGGATAATGGCGTTGAAACACCCTCGAACGTTCCAAACAGCTACACCGACCCAGCTAATCCGCCAGATCCTATGGTTTCTGGTTACACCCGTGCGCCCTGCGCGGTTATCGCGGACGCAGTCAACATTTTGTCCAACAGTTGGAAGGACGGCGTCAGCACGTCGAGCACCGCGGCTTTGCCTACCACGGTCAATACGGCGATTGTTTCCGGCATCGTTCCTACTAATACCTACGGTGATAACGCTTACAGCGGCGGGGCCGAGAACTTCCCGCGTTTCCATGAAAACTGGTCTGGCAAGACATTGACCTACTACGGTTCGATGGTCGAGCTTTATAAGAGCCAGCAGGCTATCGGGGAATGGGGCAAGGCAAACGTCTATTCGCCGCCAACCCGCGAATGGTTCTTTGATTCCGGTTTTAAGACCAGGCCGCCCTTAGGCACGATCATGATCTATACCTATACAAAAGGCAAATGGTCCGTACTTTAATTTTACTACTCGCTGTGACTTCGGCGCAGGCGGAGTTGCAACTCACCCCCACGATCTCGGAGTATCAGTTAGATGGAGTCAAATTTAAGCTGCTTGCCTTTCCTGACGGCGGCAGACATGCCACTTACCAACCACCCACGGGTTGGGAGTATTTCGGCAGCGCCAACAAACTCACACTGCATCCGCTGGGGAAAACACAAGCTGAGGCTACAATCACAAGGGTGGGATCGGCGCAGCCCGTCACCCTGAATGACGAGAGTTGCAGAAGGCTTGCTGAGGAAAGCCTGGCGACAATACCCAAGGGTAGTAGCGGAGCTACAGTAATTTCGCAGGAAAAAAATCCCTTGAAGATCAGCGGCAACGATACCTTCCAGGTTGTGCTTCGCTATAACTTGCTCGGACAGATCTTCCAACGCTCGATCCTATTCCTCAATCGCGAGCACGATCAGATGCGTTTCCAGCTGGTGGCACGTGACAACGACTTCAGAGGCTTACAGCAAAGCTTCCAGAGCAGTCTTTGCAGCTGGGCGAATCTCTAAGATCGAAACGTGTACGATCGGCGAATCGGCCGGCAGCTTATGGCGCTACTGCTTATTGGCCGCAAGTTGCCGGGCGTTGCGACGCCGGACATGCTGAGTCGCCCACGCGGCGACAAGCAGCCCTACGATTGGGAACATCACAGTTATCTGCGGCAAAAGGGCCAACCTGGCTAGGCCGAGATAACTGGCGACAACCGTCTGCGTTTGGTGAGAGATCTCCGGGATGTTGCCGGCGTTTGCAAAAGTCGCAGCGGTTAGAAACACAGCCGCTGAAGCAAGAAGACTACGGATGGCGGGGCGAGAGAGAGAGCGCGAGGTCTTAACTGTCACGCTTTCTATAATTACAATAAATAGATGATTCGTCAATAAATAGTTTTCCCGACCAAAGGCGTTCCGCGCCGGATGACGCCACGGGGCAGTAACGGTCGACGCCCGCCTCGTTTACTCCGCATTTCGCTTGGGTTCAGTCGCGCTTGAAGCGTTCGTCTCTGGAGCTGCGCTAGCGTCGCCCCCCAAAAATTCTCGCCCTGTGCCCGAAAAAAGTTGCTCCTTCATCTCGGTCGACCAATTCGTTAGCCCGATCAATTCACCCGGTGCTTTCTCTCCAAGAGGGAAGGGATAATCGGAACCGAGCGCAACCCGACTGGCGCCGAACCGCCTGACAAGCAACTCCAGCGCAGCTGTGTCATGCACGAGCGAATCGACGTAGAACCGCGCCGGCGTGTCCCCCCGAGCAAGGTAATTAAGCGGGTTAACCTTATTATCGACGGCAACCAGATCGGGTCGCACTTTAAAGGCGTGTGCGATGCGGCCGGCGGTGAAAGGAAAGGCGCCCCCGCCGTGGGCGAACGCGACGCGCAACTTGGGAAAACGCTCGAAGACGCCGCCGAACATCATGGAGCAAATGGCCAACGAAGTTTCCGCCGGCATTCCCACTAGCCAGGGCAGCCAGTATTTCGGCATCCGCTTTTTCCCCATCATATCCCATGGATGGACGAAAATAGCGGCATCAAGCCGTTCCGCCGTGTGCCAGATCACGTCGAACGCGCGGTCGTCGAGATTGCGGCATTCAAGGCCGTGACAATGCTCGTTGGCATCCACGTGCGTGCCGATCTGCACGCCGCGCAAACCTAAATCGCTGACGCAGCGTTCCAACTCGCTCGCCGCGAGTTGCGGATCCTGCAGAGGGATCGTGCCCAGACCAGCAAAGCGAGCGGGATAGCTCCGCACGACTTCGGCGATGTGATCGTTCAACATGCGCGAGAGATCGAGCGCATCATGCGCCTTGGCCCAGTAGCTGAACATGACCGGTACGGTCGAGAGCACCTGTATGGAAACGCCTGTCACCTCCATTTCTTCGAGACGTCGTGCCGGCTCCCAGACATTATCGCTAACCTCGCGGAAGATGCGTTCGCCCATCATCATGCGCGCGCAACACGGTTTGTAATGATCCAGCCGGACGAAACCGGAATAACCATATTTCGCGTCGAGGTCCGGCCAGTCGCGCGGAAGAATGTGCGTGTGCAGATCGATCTTCAAAATGAAAGATGGGAGACTATCGACCGGTCATTCCATGCGCAGTCGAGGAATCTCACGGACCTTATCCCCAGCTCGCGTCGCGGAATCCTTCGACTCCGCTGCGCTTCGCTCAGGATGACAAACGGGCTTGCCACTCCTTCAATCGCGCGCACACGGGACGATAGGAATTGATATGTCGTGTTCTTTCGCAAAAGAAATTGCCGTGGAATAACCGGAATCGACATGACGCAACACACCCATCCCTGGATCACTCGTTAGCACGCGCTTGAGACGCCGCTTCATTTTGTCGGTGCCATCGGCCACGACGACCATCCCGGCGTGTTGCGAATAGCCAATGCCCACTCCACCGCCGTTGTGAATTGAAATCCAGGAAGCGCCCGCGGCCGTGTTGATCAGCGCATTGAGCAAGGGCCAATCGGCGATGGCGTCGCTACTGTCGAGCATGCCTTCGGTTTCGCGGAAGGGCGAAGCCACGGAACCGGTGTCGAGATGATCGCGCCCGATGACGATTGGCGCTTTCACCTCACCGCGACGAACGAGTTCGTTCATCGCCATCCCAAACTCAGCGCGCTCGCCATAACCGAGCCAGCAAATGCGCGCGGGCAATCCTTGAAAATGAATGCGTTTCTGCGCCAGTTTCATCCAGCGGGCAAGGATGGCGTTGTTGGGAAAAAGTTCGAGCGCGAGCGCGTCGGTGCGTGCGATATCCTGCGGATCACCGCTGAGGGCAACCCAGCGGAATGGCCCTTTCCCCTCGCAAAACAGCGGTCGAATATACTCGGGAACGAAACCCGGAATGTCGTAGGCATTTTTCACCCCGGCCTTTGCGGCCTGAGTACGAATGTTATTCCCGTAATCAAACGTGATCGCGCCGCCTTTTTGCAGCTCGAGCATGGCACGAACATGCTCCGCCATCGCTGCCATGGAGCGCTCGATATATCCATCCGGATCGCTCGCGCGCAACGCAACAGCATCAGCTAACGGCATCCCGTTCGGTACATAACCGTTGAGTGCGTCGTGCGCGCTGGTTTGATCGGTCAGCAGATCAGGCACGACGCTTCGCTTTACCATTTCAGGCAACACATCCGCGCAATTGCCCACCAGCCCTACCGACACGGCGCGCTTTTCTCTTCGCGCGTCCTCGACCAGCCGGAGCGCTTCGTCGAGCGACTGTGCGATGTGATCGCAATAACCGGTAGCGAGCCGTTTCTCGATGCGTGCCGGATCAACCTCAATGCCGATGAAACACGCGCCATTCATCGTGGCGGCGAGCGGTTGCGCTCCGCCCATACCGCCAAGCCCGCCGGTGACGATGAGCTTTCCAGCAAGATTGCCGTTGAAATGTTTTTCCGCCGCCGCCGCGAACGTCTCGAAGGTGCCCTGCACGATGCCTTGGCTACCGATGTAAATCCACGAACCTGCTGTCATCTGGCCGTACATGGTCAGGCCGAGTCGCTCGAGTTTGTTGAACTCGCCGTAGTTCGACCACTGGCCAACCAGGTTTGAATTTGCGATGAGAACGCGCGGCGCTTCATCGTGCGTTTGAAATTTTCCAACCGGCTTGCCCGATTGCACCAACAACGTCTCATCATCCTCGAGATCGCGCAGCGAACGAACAATGGCGTCAAAGCATTCCCAATTTCGCGCGGCGCGTCCCGTGCCGCCGTAGACGATCAGACGCTCCGGCGCCTCCGCCACTTCGGGATCGAGATTGTTCATCAGCATGCGCAAGGCCGCTTCCTGATGCCAGCCTTTGCAACTCAGTTCCCGGCCGCGCGGCGCGCGTATGACCCGCTTCCCGCTCATGTGATTTGCTCCGCCGAATCAAATTCGCCGCGCCGGATGGCTGAGGCGATCTGTGCCAAATCGTTAGCAAGCGAACGATCATCCAGTAAAGGTGCCGCGTACTTTCTTACGACAGTGAAGGCAGCTTCCACCCCGACGCCGGCTCGGAGAGGTCGCCGATGCTCGAGCGCTTCCGCGCCCGCCAGCAACTCGATCGCGAGCAAACTTTCGGCGTTGTCCACAATGGAACGCAGCTTGAGTGCGGCTGTCATTCCCATGGATACGTGATCTTCCTTTCCCGCGGAAGTGGGCACGTTGTCGATGCTGGCGGGATGTGCCAGCACTTTGGCTTCGTTCAACAACGCAGCCGCGGCCACATGCGCGATCATTAGGCCGGATTGCAATCCCGGCTGCCGCGCCAGAAAAGCCGGCAGACCGTAATTGAGAGCAGGATTCACCAGGCTTTCGGTACGCCGCTCGCTGATACTCATCAAATCGGTCACGGCGATGGCGGCGTAATCAAGCACGATGGCCAAGGGCGCACCGTGAAAGTTTCCTCCCGAAATTACGTCGCCCGTGTCGGGAAACACGAGCGGATTATCAGTGGCGCTGGCACTCTCGATCGCGAGCACTTCCTCGGCATGGGAAAGGGCATCGCGCACGGCGCCGTGTACCTGGGGAATGCAGCGGATGCTGTATGCGTCCTGGACGCGGGGATCGTTTTCGCGATGGGATTCGCGAATTTCGCTTTCCCGCAATAGCGCGCGCATGTGTTGGGCCGCTTCGATTTGGCCTGAATGCGGCCGTGCCTGATGCAGTCGCACGTCGAACGCGCGAGGCGTGCCCATCAGACTTTCGAGCGTCATCGCTCCCGCCACATCGGCGACGCGTGCCAGCCGTTGCGCGCGGAAAAGCGCCAGCCCGCCGACAGCGTGCATCGCTTGAGTGCCATTGAGCAACGCCAACCCGTCTTTTGCCTCCAGCGACAGCGGCTTCATGCCAGCTCGGGAAAGTGCATCGGCAGAAGGAAGTCGCTCGTTTCCGGAGAACGATTCACCTTCGCCTATGATCGCGAGCGCGAGGTGCGCAAGCGGGGCAAGGTCGCCGCTGGCGCCGACCGAACCTTTCTCGGGAATGACCGGATGAACGCCGCGATTAAGCATCTCGCAAAGGAACTCGACGATCTCGAGACGGACGCCGCTAAAGCCGAGAGCAAGAACATTAGCCCGAAGAACCATCATCGCTCGCACCTCCGGAACCGAAAGTGGCGGTCCGATTCCGCACGCATGACTGCGGACAAGATTTAACTGCAATTGGCGCAAGGCGTCGGGAGCAATTCGGACATCGGCGAATTTACCGAAGCCGGTGCTGATGCCGTAAACCACGTCGCCGCGGCGCAGAATTTCTTCGACGACACGGCGTGATTTCCGAATGCGCTCACGCGCGTCCTCCGTCAGCGCGAGGGATTCATGCTCAAAGGCGATCTCTCGCAGCCGAGTGAGCGAAATCGGGCGCCCGCAAATTTCCACAGCGCGATCTTACCGTTGTGCGCGCAAATGACAAAGCGAGCGCACTTCATAGAAAAGAAGGCCAGGCCGCGACCGGCCTGGCCTCCAGTTGAAAACCATCCGCAGATGGAACTTTATTTCGAGTAGCTGCGCGTCGTGCCCGCCGTTGTGTTGGTCGACATCGCCTCCTTCTTTTGCGCGCAAGCGCCCAAGCTTAAGGCGCCCGCCAATACGGCCATGACCATGATTGCTTTTAAAATTCGCATTCTATTACTCACCCCTTTCGTAGCTGGTTGCTGCCGAGCTTTCTAAGTGGGTATACGGGGGCGTGCAACGATTTTCTCTGCCTGACATCGATCGCTCACCGGCGAATGGTCACGGGCGTGCCCGCCTCCACCAGATCGAAAAGCTCGATAACATCTGCGTTTCGCATGCGAATGCAGCCGTGACTATCAGGTTGGCCGACTTTGCACTCGTGTCTGGTGCCGTGGATGTAAATGAAGCGATCGTGGGTGTTAGCATTGTTCGTTTCGAGTCCATCGAGCCACAGGATGCGCGACAAAACCAGATCGTTCGTCCGCGGCCGCGGATCATCTTCGGTCAACGGTATGCGGCCGACGAAAATTGTGCCGATCGGCATCTCTGCGCCGATTTTGTCGCTGATGCGGAAGCGACCGAGCGGAGTTTTGAAGCTGCCCTCCACCGTGCCCAGACCAAACCGCGACGTGGAAACCGGATAGCGCCGCACAATTTTCCGACCACGGCGTAGTCTCAGCTCCTGATCGCGGATAGAAACGAGAATGCTGGACTTTTGCATCGCGAGATCGCTGCCATACTTTGCCGCGGCTAATGAGTAAGCGCTATCACGTGGCAATAGTCGGAGCAACAGGGGCTGTCGGGGTGGAGATGTTGCGGGTGCTTGAGCGGCGACGATTCCCCGTCGCGTCCGTGCGCGCGCTCAGTTCGAAGCGCTCCGCTGGCAAGGCGGTTTCTTTCGCGGGTGAAGAGATCCGTGTGGAAGAACTTGGCAAGTATTCGCTGCACGGAGTTGACCTCGCCCTTTTCAGCGCCGGCGCTTCCGTGGCGCGGGAATGGGCGCCACTGGCGCGCGATGCGGGCACTGTCGTGATCGACAACTCGTCCGCTTTTCGCATGGAGCCGGAGGTGCCGCTGGTCATTCCTGAAATCAACGGTGCGGATGTGAAACAGCATCGCGGCATCATTGCCAATCCCAATTGCACGACCGCGATTGCGTTAATGGCAATTTACCCGCTACACCAGGCATTCGAAGTGAAACGAGTTTTCGCCGCAAGTTATCAGGCGGTATCGGGGAGCGGGGCGCGCGCGATCGCTGAACTGGAAGAACAGGTCCATGCCTTCACCACCAATAAGCCCGCGCGCGCGAATGTTTATCCGCATCCCATCGCTTTCAACGTCCTGCCGCATGTGGATCAATTTCTCGAGACCGGCTACACCAGGGAAGAAATGAAAATGCAAAATGAGGGACGGCGCATTATGCATCATCCCGAATTCCGCGCTTCCGTGACGTGCGTGCGGGTGCCGGTTTATCGCGCGCATTCGGTGGCGGTGAATGCCGAGTTCACCAGGCCGGCATCACCGGTTCATGCGCGCGAAGTTCTGGCGAGAGCCGCCGGGCTCGAATTGGTCGATGAACCTGCGCGCAATCGTTATCCAATGCCTCTGGAGGTCGCGGGCAAAGATAATTGCGCGGTAGGCCGTATCCGAGCGGACTGCGCTTTCGAGAATGGCCTTTCATTTTGGGTTTCAGGCGATCAGCTTTTGAAAGGCGCGGCCTTAAACGCTGTGCAGATAGCCGAACTGCTGTAGCACCCAACTTCGTTGGACCGGGAGAGCTATCCGCCAGGGCGGCAACCGGATCCCTACGCAAAACGGCCCCGACATTGCGGGGCCGCCTGTAATTTCTGCGCCCGTTATTGCGGAGGCGGAGTTGGAGTTGGCTCGCCTTGGTTCTTTTTGCCTTTGTTCTTTTCTTTCCCGGCGCCTTTCTCAGACTGCCGTTGCTGTCCCTGCTGCTGTCCCTGCTGCTGTCCCTGCTGCTGTCCCTGCTGCTGTCCCTGCTGCTGTCCCTGCTGCTGTCCCTGCTGCTGTCCCTGCTGCTGTCCCTGCTGCCTTCCCTCCGCCTGCCCACGATTGCGCACGTCGCCCACGCCAGCGCCGTTTTCGGTTTGCCCGGGTTGTTGCCTGGCTTCCATTTGCCCTCTGCGCCGAGCCTCCTGCTCGCGCCGCTGTGCCTGGCCTTTGGGTTGCTCCTGGTTTCGTCGAACACTCCCGTCACTTCGCAACCCACCGTCATCGTTCGGCCGCGCACCCGCATCGTTGGGATGCGCACCCTCATTGGTTGACCGCACACGCTCGTCGTTAGCCTGTGCGCGCTCATCGTTCTCTCGGGCCTGCGGTGTGTTAGGATTCGCATTCTCCGGCCTCTTCAATTCGTTATGCTCGCTTCCGGCGGGACTAGCGGTGACGCTTGGCGCAGCGTTCTGCGCGCGCTTGTTACCTTTATTGCGCTTCCTATTGCCTTCTTCGGCCCTTGCATTTTCTGGCTTGTTATCCGCCGCGGGTACCAGAGGCGCTCCAGCTTCCCCTTGTCGCGCGCGATTTTTGTTTTTAGCGGCCCTGCGCTGATTCGCGGGATTCGGCGAAGCAGCTGCGGCGGGAGCGGCCCCTGACGCCCTCTCCGCTGGTTCTCCTTCTCGATTGCCTTTGCCCGGCCGCTCAGCCGGAGAACCGACGCCTTCATTCGTGTTTGCGTCAGCAGCTGCCTTCGCGTTGTTCGGCTGGAAGTTCGGCTTCGGAATATTCTTGGCGTTCTCGCTCTTAAACTTCTGCTCGAGCTTTGCTTTCTCCTTCGGATCGCTCACGTCCGACCAGCCTTTTTCCACCCTCGGTTGCTCGATCTTCGCCTTTACTTGCTTGGGCGCGACCTGGGCATTGGCCGCCTTTTGCAGTTTCATCGGCGCCGCCACCAACAGTTGGTTACCCTGCACTTTTGTAATATTGCCAGCCTTGACCGCCTGCAGCGCATCGACGTTCTGCCGCTCCAGTTTCAACCGCTGAATTGGCCGGACAGAATAGCGACTAACTGTCGCGTAATCAGGTCCATAACTATAAACCGTCGAGTTATTGTAAGTGATGTTTGTGACGTTGACCGTGTTGTTGATGATAGTAACGTTGCGATTGTAATCGAAGATACGGTCGCGCAGCACCGGCTCGCCGATGTAGCGCAGGTCGACAAAGTTGTAATAGGCTGGCCCGATGCCGAACTCGACGTCCACATGCCCGGTGATGGGCCTGCTTTCATAGACTACTTCTCCGCGCCCCGCGGGAGGCAAAGGCGCCCAACCGATGTAATCGCCGCCGGTGCGCCATGAGACCCAAGCCGGCGCCCACTCTGTTCCCGGAACCCACACCCAGCCATAATCCGTCAGACGCGCCCAGCGCCCGTAGTGATAGGTGGCCCAACCAAAATCCTCATACGAAACCCATGTCCAGCCTTGATCGGTGTAAGCCCAGTAGCCGTCGGTATACGGTCGCCAACTTGAGTTGCTCGCGACTTCCGGCTGCCAGACGTAGCCATAGTCGGCCACTTCATACCAGTTACCGCCGCCGAGATTGTCATAGAAAAGATTAATGGAGGCCTCGGCGCCGCGAGCCAGCTGCAGCGCCGGCAGGAGAAGCGCGCACACTGCCAGGATTGGTAGAAATCGTTTCATAGATTTAGTTTAGTGTTGAGGCTTAGACAACAGGAACATTCGCTTTATTCAAGGCGCACGGGAACGCAGGCTCGCCAGGGGACGAGTCCGTCCGACTGGCGGACTTGTAGCCTGGGCGCTGAATTAACGCGCGCGCAGAACGACGAAGGAGCGAACCCGCCGCCGGCAAACCGATAGCACGTGCGCGGTGTCATTCTCCAGGCCGTTCACGATTTTGTTGAATTCCGCCACCGATTTCACCGGTTGCTGGTCGATCTCTTCGATCACATCGCCGCGTTGCAATTCGGGTGAATCCGCTGCCGTCACGACCACGCCGCGCACCCCGGCCGGCAAATCGAGCTGGCGCGCGAGATCGCTCGTAAGTTCACTCACGCGAATCGATCCCATCGCGTCGGCTTCATCCTGGTCGGAGTCGTTATCGGGTGCGTTCGGCTGCGGTGGAAAAGGATTTTGCGGCGCCGGCTGCCCCGGCCGCGGATTGACTCGCGCTGTTTGGGTATCGGGCGGCTGCTCCCGCAGTGCTGTCGAGACGCGCACCGGCTTGCCGTTGCGCTCGACTTCAAGCTCGATTTTTTTGTTCAATTCCGTTTGACCAACAAGCGAACGCAGCTCGCGAAACGTTTTCACGTCGCGCCCATTGAATTTGCGGATGATATCCCCTCGTTGCAGGCCAGCATCGGCCGCCGGTGACCCAGGCTCCACTTCGCCCACGATCGCGCTTTGATCGGCATTTGCAGCCGGATCGTTCCCCTTGCGCGGCGCCCACACTCCCAGATAGCCGCGAATGATGCGCCCTTTTTGGAGCAAACTCTCCATGGCCACTCTCACCGTGTTCGAAGGAATGGCAAAACCGATGCCTGCCGACGCCCCCGTGCGCGAAATGATCGCGGTGTTTATACCGATGACTTCCCCGGCGAGATTGATAAGCGGACCGCCGCTATTCCCCGGATTGATCGCAGCATCCGTCTGCAAAAAGTCGCCAAATCCATCCGCGCGATTCGGTCTCCCTTTCGAGCTGATGATCCCTTCCGTCACGGTTTCCTCGAATCCAAAAGGATTGCCGATCGCCAAAACCATATCTCCGGCTTGCACGGCATCGGAATCGCCCAGCTTCAACGGCTTGAGCGAAGGCTCTTCGATCTTTAGCACCGCGAGGTCGACCTGCGCATCGTTCCCCACCAACCGCGCCTTTTTCGTGCGCCCATCCGACAACTGCACTTCGATCTCATCGACCTGATCGACTACGTGATTATTTGTGATGATGTGACCTTCATTTGTCACAACCACGCCCGAGCCGAGGGAATTCTGTACCATCGCTTCCTCGTTTGGATTGCGAAATTGGCGCGGTTGCCGGAAGAAATATTCGAACGGATCCAGCGCATTTTGGCGTCGCATCGCGATCTTCTTCGAAGTCTTCACGCTTACGACTGACGGCAGAACATTTGCCACCAAGCGGCGCCGTTCTCGATCAAACTCGGTCAGAGTGCCGATTTCCTTCTGATCGATCGGAGGTGCGCTCGCCAGTGAATATTTCTCCGGCGTGCGCCCCGGAGCCGTGAGTCCACCATGCTTCATCCGGTAGTCGTAAAGCAGCGAAATGCCGAAGCTCACCAGCACGACGAACACTAAAAATTTCAGCAAATTTCTCATTAGCTCACGTGGGAATAGATTTGTTCCTGTCCTTCGACAACCATCGAGCGGAAACGTTGATTTTCCACCTGCTCCAGTTCGGGGTCTTCCCGCAGTAAAGCCAGGGCAGCCGCGCGCGCGCGGCGCATCAAGGGAGCGTCGCGTTTCAAGTCTCCCAGCTTGAACTCGGGCAGCCCGCTTTGCGCCGTGCCGAGCAAATCACCCGGGCCGCGCAATTCCCAATCGGCTTCCGCGACCTCGAAACCGTCAGTGGTTCTCTCCAGCACCGACAATTTCGCCACTGTTTCAGCTGAGTTGTCGGCCGTCACCAGTAAGCAATGCGAAGTGTAGACGCCGCGTCCGATCCTTCCCCGCAATTGATGCATTTGCGACAAACCAAACCGTTCCGCGTTTTCGATCAGCATCACCGTCGCGTTCGCCACATCTACGCCGACTTCGATTACAGTTGTGCTGATGAGGGCCTGCGTTTCGCCCTCGCGAAATCGTTGCATGACGGCTTGCTTCTCCGGCGCCGGCACTCGTCCGTGGAGCAGCTCGCAGCGAAAAGGCCGCAGCCGTTCCTGCCAGCGCTCGAACTCGTTCGCTGCCGCTTTCGCCTGGAGCTTTTCGCTCTCATCGATCAAGGGGTAGACAATGTAGGCCTGTCGCCCGGCGCCAAGTTCCGCGCGCAGAAAATTAACCGCCTCGCCGATCTCGTTCGCATGTAAAACGCGCGTTTTGATCTCGCCCCGGCCAGCCGGCATCTCATCGATCGTCGAAACATCGAGATCACCATAAATCGTCATTGTCAATGTGCGCGGAATCGGCGTTGCGGTCATGACCAGAACATCCGGCGCCGGTTCGCGAGACGTGAGCTTGGCCCGCTGCGAAACTCCGAACTTGTGCTGCTCGTCGATCACCGCTAACCCCAGCCGCGAAAATTGCACGCCCTCATAGAGCAGAGCATGCGTCCCGACGATGATCTGCGGCGCGTCGTCCCTTCTGGATTCCTGGGAGCACGGGGCGCCGGGCACAGCAGGCTGGCAGCCTGCGCCCCCCGGAATCTGCATTCCCGCGAACAAGGGCAGCGGCGCGTTGTCCTCCTGCCGCGCCCCTGTGCGCAGCGCCAGCCGCACGCCTAGCGGCTCCAACCATCGTCGTAATACGACGTAATGTTGTTCCGCCAGGATCTGCGTCGGCGCCATGAACGCGGCTTGCGCGCCGCTCTCCACCGCCTGCAACATCGCCGCGATCGCTACCACAGTCTTTCCTGAGCCCACATCGCCTTGCAGCAAGCGGTTCATCGGGCAAGCACGTCGCAGATCGCTCCCCAATTCCTCCACCACGCGCCGCTGCGCAGTCGTAAGCGCAAACGGCAACGACGTCACAAACTGCTCCAGCATCACGCCGCTGCCCGTGTGCGATTGTCCACGCCGCAGCACGTTACTCGCGCGCTGCCACGCCATTTGCATCTGCATGCGAAAAAATTCGCCCAGGACGAGATGGTCGTGCACTGCGCGCAACTGCTCCTCGCTTTCCGGAAAATGAATTTGCCGCAGCGCGTCTTCGCGTGGCTCACCGTTCCTCAGCTCACGCGGTAACGGAACATCATCATCTCGGACATCGACCTCTTGCAACACCCGATAAATCAATCCACGCAGCACGCGCTGCGAAACCCCTTCCGTTGCCGGATAAATCGGTGTGATACGGCGAAAATGTACCATGATTTCTTCATCATCCTCGATCACCTCAAACTCCGGATGATCGAGTATCAGGCGCGCGCCTTTGCGTTTCACTTTACCGAAAACGACGAGCTGCTGTCCCGTCGCGATCATCTTCTGCACATAATGCAAGTTGAACCAACGACAGGTCAGCGGCTGGCTTAGGGCGTGCGCACTTTCTTCCTCCAGTACCGCTTCAAAAATTTTGCGCCCGCCGAAACGCATCAGCCGCGTCTTGGTCACCTCTCCGCAAAGACAAATCGGAACAGTCGTTTCGTCGCGCGGAAAACCACTAAACTCACGGCGATCCTCGTGCCGTCGTGGATAATGCGTCAGTAAACCGCCAATTGTCCGGATGCCAAGGCGACCCAACGCGGTCAGGCGCGGCCGCGGAATCCAGCTCAGATCTTCCAGCGTCGTTTCGATCTCCATCAATCCAAAGGAGCCGCGCTCCGCAGCGCCTGCACTTGTAACTGAATGCGCGTCTCGCCCTGGTAAACATCCGAGCGAATCCGGTAGGCTACATCCCATGGCGGCCCCGGCAGCGGCTCCGCCATTCCGTCGAAAAAGATCGCGCGCTGATGCCAGTTCCGCTGTTTCAGTTTCAACCCCAGATGCCGCTCGCCGACCACCCGCGGCGGCGCGGCTGGCTCAACCGCGCAGGAAACAAAAAGCGGCTGCGGATTCTCGTTGCCAAAAGGCTGCAGCATTTCGTGCCAGTGCAGGAGATCGAAGCTCACGTCACGCAACGCGACCTCTGCGTCCAGATGCAGCCGCGGCTGGAGCGCATCGTCCGATAATTGCGCTCGCACTGCCGCCACCAAGTGACGCCGAAACTCCGCCATGTTCTCCTCGCGCAAACTCACCCCGGCCGCCATCTCGTGGCCGCCGAATTTTTCCAGCACGTCGTTACATTCGTTCAAGGCAGCGACGAGTGAACATCCTTCGATACTTCGCCCGCTGCCCTTTCCCGCACCGCTCTCGTCGAAGCCGACAATGATTGTCGGCCGATAGTATTTTTTCGCCAGGCGTGACGCGACAATTCCCAGCACTCCGGGATGCCAGCCGCGCCTGCCCAGCACAATGGCTGTGTCACGCGCCGCATCGAATTTGCCCTCTAGCGTCGCCTCCGCTTCGGCCAGGATCCTTTTCTCCACTTCCTGCCGCTCGCGGTTTTGCGCATCCAGCTCACCCGCCAGCTCCTCTGCCTCGATCGGATTATCCGTCAGCAGCAATCGCAGAGCTTTCTCGGCGGTGTCAAGGCGACCAGCCGCATTCAGTCGGGGACCAAGTCGGAAGCCGATGTCTTCCGGTCCGATCGGCGGCTTCACTCCGGCCGCTCCCATTAACTTTATAATTCCCTGCCGTTTTGAGTTGGCGAGCACCGCTGATCCGCTCTTCACGAACACTCGATTGTCGCCACGCAGCGGCACAATGTCCGCCACCGTGCCGAGAGCGACGAGGTCGAGCGCTGCTTTCAGATCGAACTCGACACGCCGCGTTTTCAGCAACGCGTGACAAAGCTTAAACGTCAATCCGACGCTGCAAAGGTAAGTCAGATCCGACTTCGCCGAGGCTTTTGGATTGACGAGCAAACAGTCTGGCAAATCGGTTTTCGGCTTGCCTGCGAGGCTGGAGCTTCCACGCGGAGGCTCGTGATGATCGAGCACGATGACGTCCACGCCCTGCTGGCGCAGAGCCGCAATTTCAGCGACCGAGGAAGTTCCGCAATCGATCGCGACGAGTAGCTGCGGCTGATGTTGCCTGAGACAGCGCGCTACTCCTTCAGCGCTCAATCCGTAGCCCTCGTCGATGCGGTGCGGCAAAAACAGCGCCGCTTCACAGCCGTACGCGCGCAGCATTTCCGATAAAAGTGCGAGCGAGGTCACACCATCGACATCGTAATCACCGAACAAGACGACGCGCTCCTTGCCATCGACGGCGCAAAGCACGCGTTTCACTACCTCATTGATTCCAGGGAGTTGGAATGGATCGCCGAGAGTGGAAAGACGGGGATTGAGAAATCCTTTCACCTCGTCGACGCACAAAAAAGCTTTGCGGCGCAGGAGGCGCGCGATGCATTCAGAACCGCAAAGCGCGGGCCAGGAAATGCTGTCGCCATTCCCGGACTCGTCTCGCGCTAAAATCCATCGAGGCTGCACCGATTACGATACGCGCGCGTCAGTCTGTGACAACCGAGTGCAGGCGCTGCGCGAGTTGTTGCGCATCAAAGGGCGCATGCACTTTCGCGTCGTTGTCGAAATAAACGAAGAGATCGCGCGGGGTGGAGGACTGGTCTTTCGTGATCACTTTTGCATCATTCGGTTACCGGCCCTGGCGCCAGAGTTTAAGTCGCCGCGCCCACTAATCGAGAGCGCTGCTGCTGTAGCGCTGGTGTAGAGTTGTGTGTCGCCGTGCAGACGGCAATAAACGAAGTCGCTCGTCAAATCTTCAGCGTAAGGCCATTTGCCGGCCGTATCGGCGAAAACGAATGCGACGTTGAACTCGCGCAACAGTTCAAAGAATTCCGGAACAAGAAATGTGCTGTGACGAATCTCGACGCAGTAACGCAGCGGAAGATCGCGCTCGGTCTTCACAAAAGCTCGCGCTTTCAGCTTCTCATCATGGCATCGCCCGAGCGCAGCGGCCTCTTTTGTTGACTTGGGTAACAGTTCAAAAAACTTTCGGAAACGCGGCGGATTCCAGCCGAAATTGGGCGGGAACTGCCACATATCGGCCCGATTTTTCTGCGAGCGCGAGAACACCGGAGGCGAAGAAGTTGGCCAGCGGCGCTTTTACCTCGCGCAGCTTTTTCATGTGCGTGATAAACCGCGGGCCTTTCACGCTGAAGAGAAACCTGGCCGGCGTCTCCGCATACCAGCGTTGATAACTGGTGGGCAACTGCAAGGAATAGAACGAACCGTTAATCTCGATGGATGGGAAAGCGCGCGAGGCGAACTCGAGTTCTCGTCGATGCGCCAGGCCTTCGGGGTAAAATACGCCGCGCCAGCCGTTATAATTCCAACCGGAGATGCCGATGCGAACTTCAGTCTTCACACCACGTTTAGTTCCACTAAGCGCGCAACATCGACGCCAGAGCCCAGGCAGCGGCGGTGGAATTCGAGCAAACCGGCTTTTTCCTGATCGCCAAAATCGAATCGGAGATTGTCGCGAAAATACCGATGGCAGAAATCGACATCGTGTCGGTTCTGCGCCGCGATGACTTCGTCAAGTCGCTGCAAGTTTTCATCGCGCAACGCGCGCAAGCGCTTGGCCGTCGCGAAAGCGTTTTTCACCTCTGGCCGCACCAACCACAGCGCAAAAACAAATGGTCGTCCGGCAATGTTTTTCCATTCTTCCGCGAGATCCCAGATGCGACATCCGGGGTTCGCCTCTCGAAATCGGATGGCCTGGTCGCCGATGAGGAACAGGGCCTTGCCGGCTGCTTTTCTGGAGGAAGACTCTAAATCTGCGTTCCACTCAACCAAGCTCGGAGTTAACTCGCGCGCGGCGAGCAGACAGCGCAGAAGAGCGACAGACGTTTCGGAAGCGGCATCAATCGCGATTTCCTCGACGCGCGAGATCTCTTCCTCATGCGCGACGATGACGCTGTAAACGGGACCGAAGGCCGAGATCGATACGCCGTCGACAATGCGATATTGAGGCCGGCGCAGGTATTCGATGCTGGAAACAAGCGCAACATCGAGATCGCCGCGCGCGAGCTTGCGGCAAAGCGCAGAAGGATGGTCGAACTCGATTTCACCCGGCCAGCCATGAATGAGCGGGCGCGCGTTGAGGTACTTAACGCAACCGATTTTCAAGATGAAAAATCACTTGGTGGATCGTGATCAGCGAATCGGCAATCATGCGCCGCGTGGCTGATTCACTTTACGAATAAGGCCCCGGAACAATTAGGCGTAAACGAGCTCGCGTTCGGATGCCGCCGAAGTGCGATTGACGGACCGATAATGACTATCGCGCTGCCTCGGGATTCGCCCCGCTTCCCGAATCGCATGCTCGAGCGAAGCCACCGTCTGCTCCTGCGGCGTCTTCGCGCCGGCCATGTGGAAGATTTTCTCTTCCATGATCGTGCCGTGCAAATCGTCCACACCGTAGGCGAGGGATACCTGCGCCAGGGGCAGACCCATGCTCACCCAGTAGGCCGTGAGATGATCGATGTTGTCGAGGTAGATACGGCTGACGGCAAGATTGCGCAGTTGCTCGAAGGCGGTGGCTGCTTTCACATGCGCAAGCACCGTCGTCTGCGGTTCAAAAGCAAACGGCACAAAGCCGATGAATCCGCCGGTTTCATCCTGAAGCTCGCGTAAGCGACGCAGATGGTCCACGCGCTGCTCCAGCGTCTCGACGTGGCCGTAAAGCATGGTGCAGGTGCTGCGACGCCCCATTCCATGCCAGAGTCGATGCACCTCAAGCCATTCGTCCGCGCTTTCCTTCCCGCGGCAAATTTCATCGCGCACTTCCGCATCGAAAATTTCCGCTCCGCCGCCGGTTAAGGAGTCGAGCCCGGCCGCAGCTAACACCTGAAGAGTCTCGCTGATCGGCATTTTAAAAATCCTGTGCGCGAGATGGCGAATCTCAATGGCAGTGAAGGCTTTGATGTGCAGATCGGGGTTAAGCGTGCGCAGCCTGCGAAGCAATTCCAGATACCACTCCTTCTGCAACGTCGGATGCAACCCGCCGACCATGTGCACCTCAGTAATGCCGAGAGCAAGGGCCTCCCGCACAACGCCGACGATGTCGTCGATGGCGCGCTCAAAAGCGTGCGCGTCACGTTTGCGCGCGGCGAAGGCGCAGAACTGGCAGGAGAGAATGCAGATGTTCGAGTAATTGATGTAGCGATTGAGGATATAGCTGGCGTACTCCCCATTCTTCCGGCGTCGTACTTCGCTGGCGAGAATTCCTAGCGCGTTCAGGTCGTTGCAGCGATAGAGCGCCACCGCCTCGCTTTCGTTGATGCGTTGCCGCGCTTCCACTTTCTCAGCGATCGCCCGAAGAGTTTCGGGAATAAGCCGGTGATTCATTGGCAAATTGAGCGGCAGCGGAGCATTAGTAGACGATGCACGCTGCCGGAAATTCATGCAACCCAAACGACGCACGCGATTGGGCTGGGATGCCGGCGTTCGAGGCATATGCCCCCAACCCACGGCTCGGGTTCGCTTTGGTCTTTCATCGTCCCATAGCGGCCTGGGCCTGCCCTGAACGAAGCCGAAGTGATTGCCGACAAGTGTCCGATGCAGCGGTACTTTCCGCGAATAAGGAGGGTCGCCGCTCCGTCGGTTTTCTCTAATGTCCGAGGTCGGGAGAGACGACGCGACGCTGATGGCTTACGTCGCGCGAGGAGATGCGTCAGCATTCGAGCAATTGGTCGAGCGCCATCAGGCGCTCGTCCTGGGAACCGTCGCCCGCATGCTCGGGAGCAATTCCGACGTCGAGGACTTGTCGCAACAAGTCTTCATCCGCGTCTGGAAAAGCGCGCCGCGCTACACCCCAACGGCTAAATTCACGACCTGGCTACTCACCATCACGCGCAATCTCGTCTTCAACGAAATCCGACGCCGCAAACGTCACCCGGCCGAGACGCTTGATGTGCACCAGGGCGAAGAATCGTTGCCGCTGCCGGACAGAACTGGCCGTGTTCCCGATGAGGAATTATTAGAAAGTGAACTTCAGCGCGAGGTCGACAAAGCCATACGCGCTCTTCCCGATAAGCAACGCCTCGCCGTGATTCTGCGCCGTTACGAAGAGAAGAGCTACGAAGAAATCGCGCAGGTGCTCGAGCTTTCGGTGCCGGCAGTGAAAAGCGTGCTCTTTCGCGCGCGCTCGGAATTGCGCGCCGCGCTCAATCGTTACCTGGAAGGATGAGTTTGAACCGCGGACGATGCTCGTCATCCTGAGCGAAGCGAAGCGGAGTCGAAGGATCCCGCGGAAGTCACCTTAAAGATAGCGCGGCGGGATCCCTCGACTGCGCTCGGGATGACGGCTGCGTTTATCTATCCGCGGTTGTTCTCTCAAAAAAAGAAAGGGCGAACGCCGCCAAGCGTCCGCCCCCTCTCAACCCCACATCCTCAAAGGGACTTTTAAAAATCGCGATCTTTAGCCGAGCTCTTGAACTGCACGTCAGTGGAAGTGTTGCCGCCTGCCGGGGGCGGGGCTGAGCCCGGCTTAGGATAATCGGCCACGTTCTGTCTGTTACCCGTTGGCACAAGACGCACGGCGCCCTTGGCGTTGTTACGCCAGCCGTTCGGATCGGCATACTCTTCGCCGACGTGACGCAAACCGGTGACCTGATCCTCTAGTCCGGTGCCGTAGTGGGAATCAATAATTGTGGGCGTGACGAATACGAGAAGGTTACGCTTAGTCCGCGAATTTAAACGTTCCTGAAAGAAATAACCAAGTAACGGTACATCACCCAATATCGGCACTTTAGTGCGACCTTTTGTGTTTTCGTCCTGAAGCAATCCGCCGATCGCTAGTGTGTCGCTACTTTTGATTAGCACGTTTGACTCCAGCGAGCGCGTATCGATCACCGGGCTGGCTACGGTGGCGCCGGCAAAGGTGAAGGTTGCGTCAGCCACTTTGTTGCTGATCTCGGGTTTCACCGAGAGCGTAACAAAGTTATCTTTGTTGACGGCGGGACGCACGACGAGCGTATTCCCGAATTTCTTATCCTGAAAACCTCCGAAGACGGCCGTGGCGGTTTGTTCGTTGAAATTCAGTTGGGGCACCGGCTGTGCTCGCGTAATTTCGATTTTGGCCTGCTGATTGTCGGCCGTCACTACGCGCGGATTCGCTAAGAACTCGGCGTCGGAATCTTCGTTCAGGAGTCGGAGAGTCGCAGAAAATTGTGGCACGCTCAAAATAGCGAATTGCCCAAAGGCGAGATGCCCGACGCTGCCAAGTAAGTTATCATTGACCGGATTGCCAAAGGCGAATGGACTCACCTGGCCCGTGAATGTGCCGCTTTGGGTCGCTCCGCTGCCTCCCGAGGTCGAACTACTTGTGGTCGGTGCGCCGTATGAAAATGTCTTCGCGCTCGTCGAACTGCCAACTACGCCGGACCAGTTAATTCCATAACTTTGCCTCGGGTTGGCCGTTACCTCTACCAGTCGCGCTTCGATCATGACCTGCTTGGTCGGCTTGTCGATGGTGAGGAGCATTTTACGCACATTGTCAATATTGCTGCGCGTTTCCCGGAAGAAAATGGTGTTGGTGCGTTCGTCGATCTGCGGCGGATCTTTGCTCGCCAGCTGTGAAGCGACCAGGGCCGAGATGTCTTTCGCGCGCGAATAGCTGAACTGGTAGTTATCGCTCTCCGTCGGTTCCTTAGCGCGCTCCGCTTCGGTTTTGACGTAGTAAACATTGTCGATCTTGTCCATGAACAGCCCTTTGGCTTTGACGATGATGGCGATGGCTTCCAGCGCGGTCACATCTTCCAGGCGCATCGTCACGGCGGAATCTTTCGGCAATTGGTCGCTTACTACCATGTTGATCTTGGCCTGGCGCGCGAGCAGTCGCAGCACCTGTCCGACGTCGTCGCCTTGAAACTCACGCACGCCGACACCACCGCTCTCGATCGCGGAATCCGGGGTCGCGGCGGGAGCTGCGGCCGCGCCGGCAGTGTTGGTCGCGCTGGTAGTTGTTGCGGCGGGCGGCGGGGTGCCGCTGGTCGCCTGCACCACCGTCATGGACGGAGTGGCGCTGTTGATCGATGGCGGCGCGGCAATGGTAGCGGAGGAAGCGGCAGTAGTTGAAATACCTGTGACAGGTGCAGGTGATCCCGCCGTCTGCGCCATCGAAACAAAGCTGCCCGTGAGGAACAGCATCGCTCCACAGGCGAGTCGCTGAATAAGAGTTCCCATAGTGTGGTTGGTTAAGGAGAAGTGCGAGAAGGTCTAAAGCAGGAAGCAGACCAGCCCTTGAAATGCTCCCGGAAGCGCCGGGAGACAACGCTTTACGCCAGTCGGAATTACGCCGCCGTGGCGAAACCCAGCGACGGTTTGTCGAATTCGGGCGCCGGCATTTCGTTGACCAGCTTCACAATTCCGTTCTGCCATTTGCGCCCGATCTCCAGCAAATAGGGATCATCCTCATCCAGCCGGGCGCGTTGATTCCCCAGCAGCGAATCGACTTCATAACAGAGCACGTCGATGGGCGGGCCGACCGCCACGTTGCTCTTCATCGTCGCGTCGATGGAGATAATGCCGACTTTCACGGCATCACTCAGCGAGGTCTCAAAGGAAAATCCACGATCGAGAATCGGCTTGCCGTATTTCGTTTCGCCAATCTGCAGAAACGGCGAATCGCGCGTGGCATGAATGCTATTGCCCTGGGGATAGATCAGGTGAACCTCGGGCGCGAGCGCGGCGATCTGACCGCCGACGATGAGGTTGATGTTGAAATCGAAGCCGTCGGCTTCGAGCGCGACGCGGTCGCGTTTCTCCACCTCGCGCACCTTGCAGCCAACATAGCGCGCCGTCTCATATAGTGTGTGCGTGGTCAGGATCGTCTCCCGCTCCGGCTCGCTCCCGGCCAGGAGCAAATCATCATCGATTAGCGCGATGGTCGCCTGCGTGAGCGAAAGATTTCCCGAGCTCATGACGCAGATCACGCGCTCGCCCGGTTTTTCGTAGAGACGCAGTTTGCTGCGCATGGTGATGTTGTCCATTCCAGCGCTGGTTCGCGAATCGGAGAGGAACACCGCGCCACTGCGGCAGAGCATGCCGAGGCAATATGTCATCGGCGTTGCCCCGGTTCGATGACGCGCCCGCGCACACGCTTGATCTGAGTGTGATGCGTAAGCACGTGGACGCGGCCATCGCTGCCGCGGAAAAATGCGCTGAGCAACCAGCTGACGATGCCGATAATAATCGCGCCCCAAAAAGCGCTGCCGAAGCGATCAACATGGAATCCCGGCACCACATTCTGCACCAGGAGCAACATCAATCCGTTTACCACCAGGATGAAAAATCCAAGTGTGAGCAAAATGATCGGTGCGCTCAGGATAAGAAGCACAGGACGGACAAAAGCGTTAAGAATGCCAAGCAGGAGGGCAGCGATGATGAGCGCGCCGGCCGAGTCGTAACGAATGCCGCGCAGCAGCGATGCCGCCACCATTACTGCCACGGTAGTGATGGCCCAGCGGAACAGAAAGTGGCGCATCCCTGCACGCTAACCAATGCTTCCGCGCACGCCAGCGAAAGCGCTTGCCAAGCCAGCACGGAGGCGTATGCGGTAATATTTACATGCCCCGCAAGAGGAAAATCACCGACGAAAAGAACGACCATGATAACGGTGCCCTTGCCGGCAACGGTAGCGCCGCTCCGCCACCCACGAAAAAGAAGCGTGCGCCGCGCAAGAAGGTTGTCGCGAAGCAAGACGCTGCCGGAGATGTCGACACCACGCCCCCAACGATCAGCGACGAAGCAATACGCGTTCGTGCCTATCTGATCGCGCAAGAACGCGTCCGCCGCGGCCTTCCCGGTGACGAAAACTCCGATTGGCTGGAGGCGCGCCGGCAGCTCATGGACGAGGTCGGTTAGGCGGACTCGATCTGCGGAACTACTTCGCGAACTTTTTGCAAGAGCCGTTGCATCCCAAATGGCTTGGGCAAAAAGCCGCGCACGCCCGGTTCCTTCATTAGCTCCCGGGCGCGTGCGTCGTCGCCACGACCCGAGATCAGAATCAGTGGCGGCACCACCAGCGGGGGGCTCACATGATCGTAGACTTTTCCGACGAGGGTGAACAACATCGCGCCGTCGATCATGGGCATGGAGAAATCGAAGATGAAAAGTCCGTAGCGTTTTTTCAACGCCAGCTCGAATCCGTACTCTGCGTTTGGCGTCGCGTCGACATCGCAACGAAAATGATCTTCCAGACCTTCACGAATCAGTCGCCCGAGCGCCATGTCGTCATCCACCACCAGAATGCGGAGGGGATCGCGTGAGGCCACGGCAGACGCTTGCGCCAAAGCCCCGACTGTTTCAAGTTTTCACTTCAATGACTTCAGCAAGCGAGGCAGAACTGGCAGACGCCTTACGAGAACGTCTCGCTCTCATTGCGGATGAAAATAGCCGTCGAGATCCACCAGCGCACATGGAGCGGTTGCGAGAAATCTCCGAACGCATCGACCATCTCAGCAGCGCCCTTCCGCCTCCGGTTCACCCGCAGCTCGCGCACTATCTCGCGCGCCGCAGCTACGATAAAGCTCTCGAGTTCCTCTGTAGCGGCGGTCTGTGACCGCCGATGGTAACTATTAGAGCACGTTGGAGCACGCGACCGGCGGCGCTCACAGAGCGCCGCTACAGATCACCGCGAATACAACTCGACGATTAACTGCTCGTTCACCATCGGCTGAATCTCTTCCCGTGACGGAATCCGCGCGACTCGCCCCTTCACTGCATCGCGATCGACCGTCAGCCAATCTGGCACGGGCGCGATTTGCGTCAGTTCCAAATTGCGCAAAGCCAGTTGTCGGGATTTCGGCTTTTCTTTCACCGAAATTTCGTCGCCCGCTTTCACGTTATAGGACGAAATATTTACGCCGCGTCCGTTCACGAGCACGTGGCCGTGCGAAACAAGCTGGCGGGCGGCGCTGCGACTGTTCGCCAGACCCAGGCGGAATACAACGTTATCCAGCCGCGTCTCCAGCAACTGCAACAGCGTTTCACCGGTCACCCCGCGTTTGCGTAGCGCGCTTTGAAAGATGCGGCGAAATTGCCGCTCGAGCAGGCCGTATTGATAACGCAGCTTCTGTTTCTCGCCCAGCGCGATGGCGTAATCGGATTGCTTGCGGCGCGAACCTTTCGGCCCGTGCATGCCCGGCGGATAATTCTTTCGCTCGAGTGACTTCGATGGTCCAAAAAGCGGCACACCATAACGGCGGCTCACTTTGGTTTTAGGTCCGGTGTATCTGCCCATGGAAAATAGTGACTAATTTAAACTCGACGCTGCTTTGGCGGGCGGCAGCCGTTGTGGGGGACAGGAGTAACGTCGCGGATGACGGTTAACTCCAAGCCAATCGCCTGCAGTGCGCGTACGGCCGATTCGCGTCCGGCGCCGGGCCCTCTGACCAGCACTTCCACTTCTTTCATGCCGTGCCCCATTGCCTGCCGCGAGGCATCCTGCGCCACCATTTGCGCCGCGTAAGCCGTGCTCTTTCGCGACCCCTTAAAACCCACTTTGCCCGCGCTCGACCACCCGACGACGTTCCCTTTCATGTCGGTGATGGTGACGATCGTATTGTTAAAAGTCGCAAGGATATGCGCCACGCCATTGTGAACGTTCTTGCTTCCTTTGGCCTTGACGATCTTCGGCTGTTCGACTGAGTCCGGACTGAGCGAAAGATTTTCCGGCGGCGCTGGAGTGGCCGGAGCGGGTTCCTTCACCGCTTTTGGTTTCTTCTTTGGTTCTGCGGGAGGCGCAGCAACCGCAGTGTCGGCCGGCGGCGCCTCGGCTTTAGGTGCGCTGGTTTCCTGTTTCGCCGCAGTCTTCTTCGTTTCTTTCTTCTCCTCCGCCATGATTAAACTTTCCCAGCTTTGGCGTCTTTATTACGAATCACGCCCACCGTTTTGCGCGGACCTTTGCGTGTACGCGCATTCGTGCTTGTCCGCTGACCGCGCACCGGCAACCCCCGTCGATGCCGAATTCCGCGATATGAGTTGATGCCCTGCAAACGTTTTAAATTTCCCTGCACCTCGCGACGCAAATCGCCTTCGATCGCGATCTTGTTACTCGTGATGGTTTGAATGATCTCGTTCAACTGCTGCGGCGTCAGATTTTTCGCGCGCATATTGGGATCGATATTGGTCTGTTCGAGGATGCGCTTCGAAGTCGTCAGTCCAATCCCATAGATATAAGTGAGCGACGCCTCGATGCGTTTATCCGCAGGAATTTCCACTCCAAGTAATCTAGGCATAACTAATAACCGATAACCATTAACGAGCGCGCAGCGCTATCCTTGCCTTTGCTTATGCCGCGGGTTTTTGCAAATGACGCGCACCACGTTCTTGCGCTTCACAATTTTGCAAGCTTCACAAAGGCGTTTAACTGAAGGTCGTACTTTCATGGTCCACGAGGCGAAAAGCGCGAAAGCAAGTTCGCGTCATCTGTGGCGGTAGGTAATCCGCCCCTTCGACAAATCGTAGGGCGAAATCTCTAGCATAACTTTGTCTCCTGGCAAGATGCGAATGAAGTGCAGCCGCATTTTTCCCGAGATATGCGCCAGGACTGGATGGCCGTTTGCTAATTCCACTCGAAGCATCGTGTTGGGCAGCAGTTCGACCACCGTGCCTTCTACTTCAATTGCGTCTTTCCGCGCCATGTCAGGATTTCCGGCTCCGCTTTCGTGACAAGAACCGTGTGCTCGAAATGCGCCGATGGCATCCCATCCGCCGTGCACGCTGTCCAGCCGTCATCGAGCAATCTGACGGAGGCGGTGCCCAGATTAATCATCGGCTCAATCGCCAGCGTCATGCCCGCTTTCAAGCGCGGCCCGCTCTCGCGTTTACCATAGTTCGGCACCTGCGGCTCTTCGTGCAATTTGCGGCCAACCCCGTGACCGACAAACTCGCGCACGACGTTGAACCCGTTGCGCCCAGCTTCATCTTCAATTTCCGCGCCGATATCTCCCAGCCGCCGCCCTTCATACGCCATACCGATCGCGCGCTCGAGCGCCTTCTCCGTCACGCGCAGGAGCCGTTCCGTGCGTTCATCGACCACACCTACCGGCACCGTCGTCGCCGTATCCCCCACCCAGCCATCGCGGATCACACCGATATCGAGCTTAACAATGTCGCCGTATTGAATGCGCCGCTGGCTCGCGATTCCGTGAATTACCTCGTCATTGATCGAGATGCAGATGTTGCCCGGGAAAACGCGATGGCCGAGCCGATACCCAAGGAATGCGCTTTTAACGCCCGCTTCCGCCATCATGTCGGCGGCCGCCTCATCCACGTCCTTAGTGGTAATGCCGGGCCGAATCAATTCCACCACTCGCTCAAGCACGTCGCTCGCCACCCGGCAGGCCAGCCGCATCTTATCCGCTTCCTTCGCGTTCTTAATCGGGATCATGCCGAACTCATCAAACGCGAAATATCCTCAAATACCTTTTCGCGATCGCGATTGCCATCGATGCGGTGCAACATGCTCGCGTTTTCATAAAATTCGGCCAACGGCTCCGTCTTCGCGTGATATTCCTTCAATCGATTCTGCAGGACAGTGAGATCATCATCATTGCGTCGTACCAGTGGACCTTCACAGTACGGACAAATCGAGCGTTCGGAAAAATTTCCCGCACTTACACTCGTGACAAAGCCGCAGCTGCGACACTGCAACCGGCCGGAGATTCGGTCGCTCACGGTTTGATCCGATACTTCCAGCCAGATCGCGAGATCGAGCGGCGTGCGATGCCGCTCCAGGATTGTCTTTAAACTTTCCGCCTGCGGGACCGTGCGCGGAAATCCGTCGAAAACAAACCCGTGCGCACCGTGCAATCGCAACCAATCCTCGATCAGCTTCACGATTGCCGCGTCCGGCACGAGGCCGCCGCTTTGAATGATCTCGGCGGTTTCCAAACCCAGCGTCGTGCCCAGATCTTTCTCCCGTCGCAAAATCGCGCCCGGCGAAGTCACCGGAATCCCAAAATGCCGCGTGATCATTTCCGCCTGCGTCCCTTTGCCGGAACCGGGCGCGCCGAGCAGGACAAGGCGTTTTTTCACTCAGCGGCCGTAAAGAAAAATGGCGACTCCGCCAATGACGAGGACAGCGATCCCCACATATAGCCACACCAGCGCACCGTGCCCGGCCGCGTCGCCGCGATTGTAAGCGCTGCGCGAATCGAAAGAGCGGCCACGAATTCGCCCTTTCCGCAGGAACCCGTCGTAATGCCTCTGGATCAAATGTGTTTCTACCTGCCGCATCGTATCGAGCATCACGCCCACGATGATGAGCAGACTCGTGCCTCCAAAAAATTGTGCTGTGATCTGGGGCACGTGCATTCCCTGGCTAAGCAGACTCGGCAACACCGCCACAAGCGTAAGAAAAATCGCGCCCGCAAATGTCAGCCGTGTCATCGTGAAGTCGAGGAAATCCGAGGTCGGCTTGCCCGGGCGCACCCCTGGGATGTAGCCCCCGTGCTTCTTTAAATCATCGGCGATCTGCGACGGCTGAAACTGCGTTGCTACCCAGAAGTAGCTGAAGAAAAAAATCATCGCCGCCAACAGAACATAATGCGCCCAACCCGTCTGCATGAGATCGATGATCTGTTTGGCCGTGCGGCTGTTGCTGAAGGTCCAACCAACAATCGTCGTTGGAAACAAAAGTAATGCCCACGCAAAAATGATCGGCATGACCCCGGCGTAATTCACCTTCAGCGGCATGAACGTCGATTGCCCCCCGTACATTTTGCGGCCGACTACGCGTTTCGCGTATTGCACCGCAATCTTGCGCACACCTTGCGTGATCGCGATCACCGCCGCGATGACAATGAATAAAAATAGAACCATCAACACCAGCACCATCGGATTCATCTGGTTGGCCGCTCCTTCGCCCGTGGGCACAAACGTCTTCCATGCCTGCGCCAATGCCGCCGGTAAGCGCGCCACGATGCCGACGGTGATAATAAGCGAAATACCGTTCCCGATTCCGCGCTCCGTGATCTGATCGCCGAGCCACATCAGGAAAAGCGTTCCCGCCGTCAGCGAAATCACCGTCACGATTCGGAAAGTCCAGCCGGTGTCGTCCACCAGCGGAATTCCTAATTTGCCGATCGTCTCGGGAATTCCTCCGAGCACCGTGTGATACGCCTCGGGATGCTGGAAGGAAATCGCTAGCAGGTAAGCTTGAAAAATGCAGAGCAACACCGTCGCGTAACGCGTGTATTGCATGATCTTCTGCCGTCCGCCGTCTTCACGCGCGAGCCGGCCCAGCTGTGGGATCACGGCCGTGAGCAATTGCAGCATGATCGACGCACTGATGTAGGGCATGATGCCGAGAGAAAAAATCGCGCAGTTCTCCAGTGCGCCCCCGCTGAAAAGATTGAAGAGCGCCGCCACGCCACCGGTTTTGTCCGCCGTGCTGCGAAACCACTCCTGTAATACGACCTGATTGACGCCGGGCGTCGTAATCGCCGCGCCGAGACGCACGATGACGATGACTGCGAGCGTAAACAAGATCCGTCGCCGGAGCTCCGGAATTTTTACTGAATTAAGGAAGGCCGAAATCATCTGCTTAGCCTAATCGCCCGACCAACCAGGTTATCCTGAGCGGCGCGCTTCCTTTTTCCGTCATCCTGAGCGGAGCGCAGCGGAGTCGAAGGATCCCGCGGCGTCAGCTTTAAGGTAACGCCGCGGGATCCCTCGGCTTCGCTCGGGATGACGGGCGTTAATGAATCACGCATATCACACCAACCTAGTTGCGCGCAGTTTTCTTTTTCGGCTTCGCTTTTTTCGCGCTTGTTTTTCGCGCCACTGGTTTCTTTGCTGGCTTCGCCGGTTCGGCCGTTTCCTCCGCCCCGATTGCCATCTTTGCTTCGGGCGCCGAAACAGTCCCGCCCGCTTTTTCGATCTTATCGCGCGCGGACGCGCTCACTTTATCCGCATGAATGGTGAGCCCATTTTTCAACTCACCATCGCCGAGAATCTTGATGCCGTGAAAATTGCCGCGAATCAGTTTTGCTTTGCGGAGCGACGCCTCGTTCACAACGGTTCCGCTCTCGAACCCCGCCAGCGCACTCAGATTTACGACGGCATAGTTTTTGTGGAACGCCGCGTTGTTGAATCCGCGCTTCGGCAATCGCCGAATCAGCGGCATCTGCCCACCTTCAAAGCCGAGTCGGATACTTCCCCCCGAGCGTGCTTTCTGTCCCTTGTGACCTTTCCCGCTCGTTTTTCCGTGGCCGGAGCTCTCGCCACAGCCGAGCCTTTTGACTCGATGCCGCGCGCCCGGCCGTGGCCGCAAATTATACAACCCCAACATCGTTCACCTTTCCGTCCGCCGGAGTTGTCGCACGTGGACGAATTCCGCGCACCTTTAAAATCTCGTCGCGCCGCCGCAAATTTCTCAGGGCTTCGATCGTCGCCTTGACCACGTTGGCGTGATTGCTCGAGCCAAGCGATTTTGCCAGCACATCACGAATGCCGGCCGCTTCCACCACCGCGCGCACTCCGCCGCCCGCAATTACGCCCGTCCCCGGCGAAGCTGGCCGCAACAACACGCGTCCACCGCCGAACTCGCCGATGGTCTCGTGCGGAATCGTATTCCCGTGCAACGAAACTTTCTGCATCGCTTTCCGCGCCGCTTCCGAAGCTTTACGAATCGCTTCCGCCACTTCGTTCGCCTTGCCAAAGCCGACGCCAACTTTGCCATCGTGATCGCCCGCCACGATGAGTGCGCTAAAACTGAACCGCCGTCCCCCCTTCACCACCTTGGCGCAGCGGTTGATGAACACGACTTTCTCCGTGGTATCTCCGCGCGCCGCCGAAGTTCTGTCCGTATTGCGTTCCGGTCGTCTGCCTTGATTCGGTGGTGCCATTTTAGAATTTCAATCCGCCTTCACGCGCGGCATCGGCCAGCGCCTTCACTTTGCCGTGGAAAATAAATCCGCCGCGATCGAAAACCACGCTCTCGATATTTTTTTCCTTCAGCTTTTCCGCGATCGTTTTGCCGACGCGCTCCGCCGTAGCACGGTTCGCCGCCGTTTTCCCGCTCGTTCCCAAGGTAGAGGCTGAGACCAGAGTTTTCCCGGCATCGTCATCGATGACCTGGGCATAAACGTGGCGCCCAGAAAAGTGCACGGCCAGGCGCGGCCGTCCCGCCGTTCCACTTAGCTTCTTGCGGATGCGCGTGTGAATGCGCCGCCGCGCTGCTTTACGATTGGCTGCCATGTTACTGGACCGTCTTCCCTTCCTTGCGCCTAATCTGTTCGCCCGCGTAACGCACGCCCTTACCCTTGTAAGGCTCCGGCGGGTAGAAACGGCGAATATCCGCCGCCACCTGCCCGACGAGTTGCTTGTCGATGCCACTGATCAAGATCTTCGTGTTTTCCGTCACTGCGATTTTGATCTCTTTAGGAATGGGAAACAAAATCGGATGGGAAAACCCAAGCGAAAGATTCAGATTCTGCCCCTGCACCGCGGCTTTGAATCCGACGCCTTCGATTTCCAAATTCTTGGTGAAGCCTTCGCTTACTCCGCGCACCATATTGTTGAGAAGAGCGCGCGAAAGTCCGTGCAAGGCTTTTACGCTGCGCGTCTCGGCGGCACGAGCTAACGAGACGTCGTTATTTTCCACCTTCGCGGAAATCTCCCGAGGCAATTTCCAACTTAGCTTTCCTTTCGGCCCTTCCACCGCGACCGCGCCATCATTGCCGACATTCACCTTCACCTTGTCCGGCAGCGCAATTGTTTTGTTCCCGATGCGCGACATAAATCCCTACCAAACGTAGGCCAGTAATTCGCCCCCGACCTTTTGCTGTTTCGCTTCGCGTCCTGACAGCACGCCGCGCGAGGTTGAGAGAATCGCTATACCCATTCCGCCGAGCACGCGGGGCACCTCATCCGCACCCACGTAACGCCGCAAACCAGGCCGACTCACTCGCTTCAATCCTGTGATGGCGCTGCTGCGATTCACCAGCTTATTCGTAATCCTGATCCGCGGATGCGCTTCGCTCCGGTCCAGCTCATAGTCGCTGATATAACCTTCGTCCTTCAGGATCCGCGCAATTTCCGCTTTGATCCTGGAATACGGGACAAATAGCTCCGGCTTCTGCGCGCGCGCGCCGTTGCGCACACGCGCCAACAAATCAGCGATAGGATCGGTTACGGTACTCATCTCAACATCAGACAGCTTGCACGGCCGGTCCGCCGTCGGACGGACTCGCCGTGGCGAGCTTTTTCGCGCGGTCGCTGAACGGCATTCCCATTTCACTGAGAAGCGATTTGGCTTCCTCGTTCGTGCGAGCGGTAGTGACGATGGTAACATCAAATCCGATATTGCGCTTGATTTTATCGAGCTCGACCTCGGGAAAAATCGACTGGTCGGAAACGCCCAGCGTGTAATTGCCGTGCCCATCAAAACCACGCGGTGACACTCCCCGGAAATCGCGAATGCGCGGCAACGCCGCCTTGATCAGCCGCTCCAGAAACTCATACATCCGCTCACCGCGCAAGGTCACCTTCGCTCCGATGGCCTGGTCTTTGCGCAGCTTGAAATTGGAAATGCTTTTCTTCGCGCGCGTCTCCGCTGGCCGTTGGCCGGTGATCAGCGCCAGCTCCGTCTTCGCGTCATCCAGCGCTTGCTTCACATCAGACTGCGAACCGACAGAAGTATTGATCACCACCTTCTCCACCTTTGGCACCTCATGCACGTTCGCGTAGCCATGCTGCTCCCGCAGTGCCGGCATCACGCGCGTTTTGTAGTCGTTATAAAATTCGTTTTCCATCACATCTCCGTCATTCCGAGCGAAGTCGAGAAATCCCGTTGCGTAACCTAAGATTACTTCCACGGGATCCCTCGACTGTGGCTCGAGATGACTAGCTTTTCTCTTTCTTCCCCTTCGTCTCCTTCTTCGTCCCCTTCGCTTTCTTCTCCGCCTTCTCGATCAATCGCACATTCGAAATATGAATCGGCCCCTCCCGCTCCGCGATCTTCCCCTGCGGATTGTCCTGCGACTTCCTTAGATGCCTTTTAATAAGGCGGACGCCCTCAATCAACACCCGCTCCTTCTTTGGCAGCACCTGCAAAATCTTTCCCGTCGAGCCGCGAAAATTCCCGGAGATCACCTGCACGTTGTCGCCCTTCTTCACGTGAAACCTTGCCCGGCTCATAACACCTCCGGTGCCAACGATACGATCTTCATAAAATTCTTCTCCCGCAGCTCACGCGCGACCGGTCCAAATATGCGCGTCCCTCGCGGATTCAAATCCTTGTCGATAATTACGATTGCGTTGTTATCGAAGCGCAGGATCGATCCATCATCGCGTTTCACCGGCTGCTTCGTCCGCACCAGCACCGCGCGCACTACCTCACCCTTCTTCACTGTTCCCGTTGCGCTCGCCTCTTTCACATTTGCCGTAATCACATCGCCGATCCGCGCGTAAAGCGTCGCCTTGCCGATCACGCCGATCATCGTCGCCATGCGCGCCCCGGTGTTGTCCGCCACATCCAGCCTCGAACGAATTTGTACCATGGCTATTTCCCCATCACCTCGACGAGTCGCCAACGCTTCAGCTTACTCAGTGGTCGCGTCTCCATGATGCGCACGGTGTCGCCATTCTTCGCCTTGTTGTCTCCATCGTGCGCGTAAAACTTTTTCTGCTGCTTCACGATCTTGCCGAACTTCGGATGCGGTACCCGCGTCACCGTCCGCACCACAATGGTTTTGTTCATCCCGCTGGAAATCACCTCGCCTACCTTCGTCTTCCGCGACGCTCGCTTCTCACTCGCCTGCCCCGCGGTAACGTCGTGAAGACCAATGGTCCCACCTTCCGCCCGCGTATCCTGATTCTCTTCAGCCATAGACTATTTGGTCTTTCCCTTTTCCTTCCGCGACGAAAGCACCGTTTCGACCCGCGCCACGTCCCGGCGCAGCAGACGCAAACGGCTCGGTTGCTCTAGTTGCCCGCTCTGCTGCTGCAAGCGCAGATGCAAGTTCTCTTGTCGCAGATCGCGCTTCTTCGTCAAAAGCTCGTCGTCGCTCATCTCGATGATTTCTTTGATCTTCATGTTGTCAGGCCGCCACGTGATGCCGCGTTAAGAACTTCGTCCGCACCGGCAACTTGTCCGCCGCCAGCCGCAGTGACTCGCGCGCGATCGATTCCGGCACGCCATCCAGCTCGAATAAAATATTCCCCGGCCGCACCGTTGCCACCCAATACTCCGGCTGCCCTTTGCCCTTGCCCATACGCGTTTCTGGCGGACGGCCCGTCACCGATTTATCGGGAAAAATGCGAATCCACAGCTTCCCTTTCCGTTTCATATTGCGTGTCAAAGCCACCCGCGCCGCTTCAATCTGCGTATTCGTGATCCACGCCCGCTCCAACGTCTGTAATCCAAATTCTCCGAAGTCGATCCGCAAATTGCGCGAGGCCGTCCCCTTGCGGCTGCCCCGCTGGGTCTTGCGATACTTCACTCTCTTCGGCATTAACGGCATAAGATACTCCTAACAAGAATTAAACGGTCGCTGCTACGGGAGCCGGTGGCGGCGGCGCTGGTGTGGCCGTTTCCGGCGCCGCTTCTTCCTTCTTACAAATCCAGCACTTCACTCCGATTTTTCCATAAACCGTGTTTGCTTCGGCAAATCCATAGTCAATGCCGGTGCGTAAAGTGTGCAGTGGCACCTTGCCTTCGCGATACCATTCCGAACGCGAAATCTCCGCGCCATTGAGCCGGCCCGAGCTGCGCAACCGAATCCCAAGCGCCCCAAAATCCATTGCTACCTGCACCGCCTTTTTCATGGCGCGCCGGTAAGCGATGCGTCGCTCGATTTGCAGCGCCACATTCTCCGCCACCAGCTGGGCGTCCAGCTCCGGCGTCTTAATTTCCTGGATGTCGATCTTGATCTGCTTCCCCTGCGCCATCTTCGAGATCTCTTCCGTCATCTTCTCGATCTCGGCGCCTTTGCGTCCGATGACGATGCCAGGCCGCGCCGTGAAGATAGTCACACGAATCGAGTTCCACGCCCGTTCGATCACAATCTTCGATACCGCCGCGAACTGCAGCTTCTTCTTCACGTAATTGCGAATCTCGAGGTCGCTGTGCAAAAACGCCGGCAGCTCTTGGGGCGATGCATACCAGCGCGAACGCCAGTCGCGATTCACACCGAGGCGAAAGCCAATCGGATTAACTTTTTGTCCCATAAGATTATATCGTCATTGTCATTTGCGTCCGCACTCTCGTCATCCTGAGTCGCGCTTTCCTTCTGTCATCCTGAGTCGCGCAGACGACGAAGGATCTCCATTTCTGCCTGGCGAGAAAACGCGCCCGCGACGGAGGAGGCGGAGGTAATGAGAGATTCTTCGCTCCGCTCAGAATGACAGTGTCGCATCAGTTCTTCCTCTTTTTCGCCTGCTGAGCCGGTCTCGCCGTTTTTCCGTTAGCGGCGCCATCCTTCTTCCTCGCCGCTTTTTGCGCCATTTTCCGCTGCTCGCGCGTTTCAATTTTGATCTCGTCCGTCAGAACGATGCGAATATGGCTCGTCCGCTTCAGAATTCGGCTGCCGCTTCCACGGGCGCGCGCCATCATCCGCTTCATCGTCGGTCCTTCGCCTACAACCGCTTCCTTCACCACCAAACCTTCAACCTTCAGGTTGGCGTTGTTCTCGGCGTTGGCTACGGCGCTTTTCAGCGTCTTATTCACCAACGTCGCTGCCTTCTTCGGACTGTACGCGACAATATCGAGCGCAGCCGACACCGGCAGCCCTTGGATTTCTCGCGTGACTTCGCGCGCCTTAAACGCCGAAATTTTCGCGTAACGATATATCGACCTGACTTCCATTAAATTTGTTACTTCACACTCACGTCCCGCCGGGCATCGACCTCGAGCCGATCCCCTACCTTTATCTTCTCTCTTCCAGATTCCTGAATCACCGCACCGCAAATTCGCTCCCGCACATCCACCACCCGCAACGTTCCGATCAGTTGCTCACCGCGTTTTACCCGCAGCGGCATTCCGATCTTCACTCCTTGTTTCGCACCGAAGTTACCCACCACAAACGACCATTCGTCTTTGACGCTGATGACGCTGCCATCGAGCAACGAGGCTTCCGGCCCCGGCCCATTCGTTGCTCGCTCCACCAGCGCGTTCGTTCCCCGCAACTGCGCTTCCACGTCCATTCGGGCCTTCGCTTCGCCTCCCTCCGCCGTCTTCAAGTAACGCAACATCGTTTCCGACAAGCGCATCATCTGATCGCGGTATTCGTCGCGTTCTTTTTGCGCCACCTGCAAATCGCTCACCGCCGTCAGCAACCGCTGCTCCAGCTTCGCGCGGTCCTTGTTCGCCGAAGCCAGCCCCAGCGCTTCCATGCGCAACTGCAAATCGGAGAACTTCCGCCGGAACACTTCCGCGTCCGCGTTCGACTCCGCCAGGCTTTGCGTCAGCGTCTGGACCGTTTCCTGACTAATTGACAACTGCCGGCGCAACTCTTCATTCTGCGCCAACAGCGCCGCCGCCGTCACTGGCGCGCTTTCATTTTTGGAATCTGACAAAGAACTGTTTCCCTCTGCCGCCAGCCCTCGAGCCAGCGTTATGCAGCCAACTAAAACGATAGTTGAGAGCTTGTAGTTGAGAGTTGAGAGATACTTCTCTCTGCCTCTCGAACTCTTACTCTCAACTCTCAACTACAAAACTCTTAACTACTTCGTCACCTTCACCGTGTGCGACCCGTGTTTCTTGAATACGCGCGTCGGCGAAAACTCGCCCAGCTTGTGCCCCACCATATTCTCGGTCACGAAGACAGACTGAAACGTCTTGCCGTTGTGCACGAGAAAGGTGTGGCCGACAAAATCCGGCGTCACCATCGAGCGCCGCGACCACGTCCTGATCGCTTTCTTCGCGCCCGAGCTATTCATCTTATCGATCTTCTCCAGAAGATGCGATTCGACGAAGGGTCCTTTCTTCAACGATCTAGCCATAAAAATCAAATAGGATTTTAAATTAGGAACTCAGGAAGGCAGGAAAAGACTTTCTGAGTTCGGCCCTCCTGCTTTCCTGATTCATCTTGTTTTAAGAACTCCTGGTTTCCAGATTTAGTTTTTCTTCTTCGAACCTCGCCGTTCCAAGATAAACCGGTCGCTCGGCTTGTATTTCGCTCGCGTTTTGAATCCTTTCGCTAGCTGCCCCCACGGGCTGACCGGGTGATGCCGCCCCCCGCCGCCTTTCGATTTTCCCTGACCGCCGCCCATGGGATGATCAATCGGATTCATCGCCATTCCGCGTACGTGTGGTCGGCGCCCCTTCCAGCGTGTTCGCCCAGCCTTGCCGCTGGCCACGTTCATATGGTCGACATTGCCCACCTGGCCAATCGTCGCGAAACAACTCTCGTGAATGCGACGGATCTCGCCCGAGGGCAACTTCACAAGCGCGTAACCGCCTTCGCGGTTGTTCAGTGTCGCCTGCTGTCCTGCGCTACGGGCAATCTGGCCGCCCCGGCCCGGCGTCAACTCGATGTTGTGGATGTTTGTCCCGAGGGGGATGGCCCGCAGCGGAAGTGCGTTGCCTAGGTCCGGCGCGGCCTGGTCTCCCGCGCTGACCTGCGCGCCGACGCGCAGTCCATCTGGGGCAAGAATGTAGCTCAGCTCCCCATCGCTATACTTGATAAGAGCAATGCGCGCCGAGCGGTTCGGATCATACTCAATCCCGAGCACCTCTGCATCGACCCCGCGCTTGCGCCGTTTAAAGTCTACCTTGCGGTAATGCTGCTTGTGCCCGCCGCCGATGTGGCGAGAGGTGAGCCGACCATAGTGATTTCGCCCGCCGGTCCTCTTCTTCGGCTCGAGCAATCGTTTCGCCGGCCGCGATGTCGTGATCTCGTCGAACACGGGCAACGATTTAAAGCGCAGCGCGGGTGTAAGGGGTCGAAAGTTCTTTAGCGCCATAGTGAGCAAATGTCATTCTGAGCGGAGCGAAGCGAAGTCGAAGAATCTCTGATTATTTTTCCGTCGACTAAACAAAGGCCGATAGCATGAGATGCTTCGACTTCGCTCAGCGTGACAGGAATAAATAGCGGGGTGTCCGCGGTGCCGTTTCCCCTCATACCAGATCGATCTTCTCCCCTTCCTTCAAAGTCACGATCGCCTTCTTCCAGTGCGGTTTGCGTCCAAAATCCGCGCGCCGCTCCCGCTTCTTCTTTCCGGCATAATTGCACGTGTTTACGTCCAGCACCTTCTTTTGAAATAACTTTTCGACAGCCTGTCTTATCTGGATCTTGTTAGCTCGTGGGCTGACCCGGAAGACATACTTGTTGTGCTTCTCGCTCAAAAGCGAAGACTTTTCCGTCAGCGACCCTCTTTGAATGATGTCGAAAGGCTCGTTCATCTATTTCTCCGACACTCTCTTTCGCGCTTTTGGCTTGGAGGAACGCTTTTTTGTAACCTTCATCGGGCGTTCTTTCCTGGCACGAGGCACAACTTCAGGTGATAAGGAAGCCATTCGCGACGCGAGTTTCTCCAGCGCTCCGTCGGTCAGAAGGATCTTCTCGAAAGCAAGCAATTGCTCCGTATTCACATCCCGGGCGGTCGCGAGCTGCACCGGCTTCACATTGCGCGCGGAGCGAGAGGTATTTTCGTCAAACGCATCCGACACGATGAGCACTCGGCGCGCATCGGTTTGTTTTTTCAGCAGCGCCACGAACGTTTTCGTCTTTACCTCCTTGACCGCGAATTCGCCGACGGTCAGGACGTCGCCCGCATTGATCCGCTCGCTCAGTGCCTTTTGAAATGCCATGCGCCGCACTGATTTCGAGACTTTCTTGGAATAATCCCGCGGCTTCGGCCCAAAAACGACCCCGCCCCCACGCCAGATCGGCGACGACTTGTAGCCAGCGCGCGCGCGCCCCGTTCCTTTCTGTCGCCATGGCTTTGCACCCGACAAATCCACTTCCGCTTTCGTCTTCGTATTCGCCGAACCGGAGCGGCGCGCCGCGCGCATCGCCACCACGGCTTCGTGCATCGCTTGCGAGCCGCGCCCACCATCAATCAGCGCGATCTTCGCTTCGGCGGCTGCTTCTTTTGTCAAAACTTTGGCGGCCATTTACTTGCTGGCCTCCGCTCGCTTTTTGATCGCCGGCCGCACCACCACGAACGATCCGTTCGCGCCCGGCACGGCGCCGCTAACGAGAATAATTTTTTCCGATTCGCGCACCTGCATCACCTGCAAATTCTGCACCGTCACCCGCTCATCGCCGAGATGTCCCGGCATGCCCATGTTCTTCCAGATGCGGCCCGGCGTTGATCGATTTCCGATTGCGCCATTGCGCCGATGCGTCTTGGAACCGTGCGCCGCGCCTTGGCCATGCATGTTGTGTTTCTTCATCACGCCCTGAAAGCCCTTGCCTTTCGATCGGCCGATCACGTCCACGAAATCCCCCGCCTGAAACTGCGTCACATTCAAATTGATCTCGCCTTCGGGCGCGTCTGCCTCGAGCCGGAACTCACGCGTGAAACGCTTCGGCTCGACGCCCGCTTTCTTGAATGCCCCGACTTCGGAATTGTTCAGCCGCGATTCCTTCTGCGCGCCGAAACCCACGTGCACCGCAGAGTACCCATCGTGCTCTGCCGTAATCCGGCGCACCAGGACGTTATCGCCCGCTGCAATCACAGTTACAGGACGCAGCTTGCCAGTCGCGTCGTAAACGCTGGTCATGCCGATTTTTTGTCCAAGTAACCCGATGCTCATAATGGCGAACTAGGAAAGCAGGAAAGCAGGAAGAGAGTTCATGTTGGTGATTGCCTGTAATCAATCCGATTTCCTGTTTTCCCGCGTTCCTGATTCCTTTTTTCTTTAAATCTTAATGGTGATGTCCACGCCCGCGGGCAAGTTCAGTTTCTTTAATTCGTCCACCGTTTTTGCTGTTGGCTCGATGATGTCGAGCAGGCGTTTGTGCGTCCGAATTTCAAATTGATCCATCGATTTCTTGTCCACGTGCGGCGAACGATTCACCGTAAATTTCTCGATCAACGTCGGCAGTGGGATTGGGCCGGCCACGCGCGCTCCGGTGCGCTTTGCCGTCTCCACAATCTCGACCGCGGACTGATCGAGCATGCGATGATCGAACGCTTTCAAACGAATGCGAATGCGCTGGCCGTTCGTCATTTCGTCTCCTTCTGATCGAGGATGGCGCTGACCAGGTTTGCTGGCACCTGCTCGAAATGCGACGGCTCCATCGAATAGTTCGAACGGCCTTTGGAAAGCGAACGGATGGCGGTGGCGTAACCGAACATTTCCGCCAGGGGAACTTCCGCGTTGACGATGGTCAGATTACCGCGCGCTTCGATGCTGTTGATGCGAGCCCGCCGCCGATTCAAGTCGCCGATAATGTCGCCCTGAAATTCTTCCGGCGTCGAGTTCTCCACCTTCATGATCGGCTCTAGCAATATCGGTTTGCCCTGTTTAAAGCCATCTTTCATCGCGAAAATCGCCGCCAGCTTGAAGGCAAGCTCGTTCGAATCGACTTCGTGATAGCTTCCGTAAACGATGTCCGCTTCCACGTCGATGACCGGATAGCCGCCGAGCACGCCGTTTAAAATCGCTTCCTCGATCCCTTTCTTCACCGCCGGAATGTATTCACGCGGAATCACGCCGCCGACGATCTTGTTCTCGATCACTAAGCCCTTGCCGCGCTCTCCCGGCCGCAAGTCCACTTCCACGTGACCGTACTGTCCACGACCGCCCGATTGTTTGATCAATTTGCCTACACCGTGCGCTGAGCCAGTGATTGTTTCGCGATAGGCGATCTGCGGTTTACCCGCATTCGCATCCACTTTGAACTCGCGGAACATGCGATCACGAATGATCTCGAGATGCAGTTCGCCCATTCCCGCGATGATGGTCTGGCCGGTGTCTTCATGGGTGTAAACTCGGAACGTCGGATCTTCTTCCGCCAGTCGCTGCAACGCCGTCGCCATCTTTTCCTGATCGAGCTTCGTCTTCGGCTCGATCGCCATTGAAATAACCGGATCGGGAAACGACGGCGGCTCGAGCAGAACGGGATGATCTTCATCGCACAACGTGTCGCCGGTGGTGATGTTCTTAATCCCGACGATGGCCGCGATGTCGCCTGAATAACAGGTCTCAATGTCCTCGCGTTTATCCGCCTGAATTTGAATCAACCGCGAGATGCGTTCGCGTTTGTTCGTGCGCGGATTGTAAACCGTGTCGCCCTTACTCAGCGTACCCGAATAAACACGAAAGAAAACCAGCTTGCCGACATAAGGATCGCTCCAGAGTTTGAAGGCGAGCGAACAGAAGTTCCCATTGTCATCCGTCAGCGCCTCCATCGGCTCATGCGTGTCCGGCTCCATACCTTTGGCCGTAGGGATATCGAGCGGACTCGGCAAATAATCGACGACCGCGTCGATCAAGTACTGCACGCCGATGTTCTTCAAGGCCGACCCGCCGATCACGGGCACAAATTTGTTCGCGATCGTTTGCCGCCGGATGCCCGCCTTGAGCAATTCGGGCGTGACCAGCTGTTCGTGAATGACAAGCTCGGCGATCTCGTCATCGATGTTCGAAATCTGTTCGACTAACTCGGCGTAAGCCTTCTCCACCGCGGCGACATGTTCTTCCGGCAAGTCCCGGACTTCGTAGGTCGAACCAAGCTGGTCGTTATCTGAATAAATGATCGCCTTCTTATTAATAACGTCGAGCTGACCTTTGAGCTGATCTTCTCTTCCGAGCGGCAACAACACCGGCCATGCATTCGCGCCGAGTTTTTTGTGAATGCTGTCGATCGACATCGCGAAATCGGCGCCGACGCGATCCATCTTATTAACAAAGGCCAGCCGCGGCACGTTATACTTCGTCGCCTGGCGCCAGACTGTTTCCGATTGCGGTTGCACGCCCGCGACGCCATCGAAAACCGCGATCGCTCCATCGAGCACACGCAACGAGCGCTCCACCTCCGCTGTAAAATCAACGTGACCTGGCGTGTCGATAATGTTGATGCGCTGCTTGATTCCTTCGAAAATTTTGTAAACGCCTTCTTCCGGTCGTTGCGCCCACGCGCAGGTCGTCGCTGCCGAAGTAATAGTGATCCCGCGCTCGCGTTCCTGCTCCATCCAGTCGGTCACGGTCGTGCCTTCGTGCACTTCACCCATCTTGTGGATCATGCCGGTGTAAAAGAGAACGCGCTCCGTGATGGTGGTTTTACCCGCATCGATGTGCGCAGCGATACCGATGTTTCGCGTCCTTTCGAGCGGAAACTTGCGCTCCGGCGAATTCGGATTCGCGGGGGTAGCGGATTTCTTTTCCATCGTCGCGGTCGCCATGATCAGAATGCGGAATGCGGAACGACCGCCCGTAGTGTCATTCATAGCGGAGCGCTCATTTCTTTTATCATTCTGAGCGCAGCGAAGCGAAGTCGAAGAATCTCTAACCATTGTGTGCCCATCGCTGAACAGAGAAGCGACCAGAGATCCCTCGACTTCGCTCGGGATGACAAATGGAAACTCTGCGTTCGACGTCCGTGAGTTCATCGTTGTTACCACCGGAAATGCGCAAAGGCACGATTCGCCTGCGCCATTTTGTGCGTGTCCTCGCGCTTTTTGATCGCATTGCCCTGGCCCGCTGCCGCATCTTTGATTTCCTGGGCGAGCGCCTGGGCCATTGGCTGGCCGCGTCGGTTATCGGCGTACTGCACGATCCAGCGCATGGCGAGCGAGACTTGCCGCGCTGGCGTCACTTCCATCGGCACCTGATATGTCGCGCCGCCGACGCGGCGCGACTTCACTTCCAAACGCGGGCGGACGTTATCCAGCGCCTTGTTCAAAATCTCGAGCGGATCGACCGAATCGGATCCTTCGCGCGCCTTATCGATCGCGGTATAAACAATTCGCTCCGCCAGCGATTTCTTCCCACGCTTCATCACCGTCGAGATCAAGCGGGCCACGGCTGGGCTTCCAAAGCGAGAGTCCACCTTCTCTTCTTTTTTGTAAACTTTGCGTCGACGCGACATGGGTTGATTTCAGATTTCAGATTGCAGATTGCAGATTGCAAAACAAAAAAGCGCCATGCTGCAGTCGCACGTGCCAATCTGAGATCTTAAATCTGAGATCTTAAATTCCATCGCTACTTCTTGCCCTTGGCTGCACCTTCTCCGGCCCCGCCGGCCTTCGGTCGTTTCGCGCCGTACTTCGAGCGACTGCGCCGTCGCCCATCGACCCCAAGTGAATCGAGTGTTCCGCGCACAATGTGATAACGCACTCCGGGCAAATCCTTCACTCGTCCGCCACGCACAAGCACGATGGAGTGTTCCTGCAAATTATGACCTTCGCCCGGAATGTAGGCGATCACCTCCTGGCCGTTGGTCAGTCGTACCTTGGCCACTTTGCGCAGGGCGGAGTTCGGCTTCTTCGGCGTGCGCGTCATCACCTGCACGCAGACACCGCGCCGCTGCGGACAATCCGTCAGGGCCGGTGACTTCGATTTCACCGACACCTTGCGGCGTCCTTTGCGCACGAGTTGATTAATTGTTGGCATGTCAGGTTAATAAAAGGCGTCGTCGCGAGTTCCCCCAATCCAGAGCGACAAAAAATCCGCTCAGAGCCGTGAACCCCTGCTCACGCCGCTGATGCGGAGAGCGCGCAATATAGGAACGAATCCTGACGCTGCAAAGAAATTTTTGCGCGCATGTGCAACGGGAAATGTGGCTTCCGCTTGCCGCTAGGCTGAACGTCCAGTTCGGCTCGGTAGGAAAAATTCCAGACTCCACCGAACCGCCCAAAGCTGCGCGAACAGAGCGGAGACAAACAGCACAGTGGAATAGCGGCCGACTTCCATCGAGTGCACAACCGAAATGCCGAAGACGTTCCCGAAGTTGGCCCAATAGAACAGCAAAATAAAAAACGCCGGCCATTTCCGCTCAGCGGAAGCGTTTCGCGGGAGCAGGACCCAGGTTGCAAGCGGAACCGTGATGAGAAGAATCAGCAGATAAGTTCGCGCGAACAAGATGTTACAAACTTTGAATCGAGGAATAAGGATCCGGGTAGACTCTAGCTTCTTCGATCGCTCGAGAAAATCCGCTCCCCCCGGCGCAAGCGCGAGCAAACGCCGCGTTTCTGGATTGGAAAGCGCGGCCAGGCTTCCGGAATAAAACGGGGCCAGACGGAGGGGCGAGACGGCAAACGCCGAACATTTCCACTGGTAAAAGACGCCAAGCTGTCGCGCGATCTTCTGGGCAAAGGCAAGAGGCCGGTGCGCAAGGCTGTGCCAGTACCAGTGACTCAGAAAACTCATGAATTGCTCTTTGCCCAGCTCCCGCTGCCAACGGTTAAGGACCGAATCGCCGCCAGCGGCCAGATAGTCCGGTTCGAACCCCAAACGGCGGAAAGCGCGCGGGTAAAGTTCGTGTGTGCGTTGCATTTCCCTCCCCAGATCGTCACAGGCAGCTTGCAACCATTCACGGGAGGAAACATTCCCTGTTTGGAGATCCTCCTTCATTTGCGCGTGAATGATGTTGGCATGGAAAGCGAAGAGTGTTCGGGGCAGAAAAACTTCGACGCTGGGATCGCTTCTTCGGAGGTGACGCTCCGTCAATGTCACCGCAAGGATGACAGTTACGACCACGCCCAAGCAGACGATCTTTTCGCGAAAGTGGCCGGCGCAATTGAACACCAGCCAGATCACGGGAGTGACAAGCCCGAGCGACGTAAGCGTGAAACTTGGCTTCAACGAAGCGAGAAGAAATGCGGCCATCGTAACGGCAGTCGCATAGATGAAGGACCGTCCGAGATTCGCGGCGATTATCCGGTGATAAAAGAATTGAACCAGAAGCCAAAGAACCAACATTTCGAAAAACATGCAGACCGCGTCCGCTCTGATTTGCATTTCGAACAACAGCGGCGTGCCCGTAAGCAGGTAAATGCTCGCCCCGATCAATCCCATCGCTTCGTGGGCGACACGATTCACCCGGGAAACGGGAAAGAAATGGGCGAGCCCGCTCCAACTCGCGAGGAATAAGGCGCCCGCAATTAAGCCGAGAAAATGCTGCACGACAGCGATGGCGCGAAAATCGCCAAGCGTGCGCAGGATCAGATAGATCATGCCGGGATAGAGGAAGTTTAATCCCTGCATGTGAGGGAAGTCGCCGCCACTCAGCTTCATGAGTGCGGGCCAGAAGTAGCCGAAATCGGTGTCCGCCAACGGAACTTGCGGCATCGAAAACCGGCGCCAGGCCGCAACGGCGAAGAGCACCGTTATCGCACTGAAGTAAACTAATTTCCACCGGACGGCATTATTTCGCCGAGCGATTACAGGCGGACTTGCCATCAGGCGATGCTTCCTAAACCGCTTCAGTTCGGCAACAGTGGACTCAGGAAAACTTTGTTCGCTTCGCCCACCAATCTCCCGGCAGAAAACACATGTTTGAACTCAGAAAAAGAGACGGCAGCGCCAGATCAGGCCTTCTATCTATCGCCCATGGCGTGATCGAAACGCCGGCGTTCATGCCGGTGGGAACGCAGGGCAGCGTGAAAGGTGTCAGCCCGGCCGAACTGCGTGAGCTGGAGGCTTCCGTCATTCTCGGAAACACGTACCACTTGTTCGTTCGTCCCGGCCTCGACGTCATCCGGCATTTCGGCGGCCTGCATAGTTTCATGAGTTGGAACGGACCGATCCTGACGGATAGCGGCGGTTATCAAATTTTCTCACTCGCGAAACTGCGCAAGATCACGGAGGAAGGCGTGCAGTTCCAAAATCATGTCGATGGAACGCTGGCCTTCATTTCGCCGGAGGTTGCGATGGAAATTCAGGCGGCGCTGGGCAGCGATATCGCGATGGTGTTGGACGAATGCCCACCCTGGCCATGTCAGTTTGAATATGCCGCGCGTAGTTTGGAATTAACGACGCGATGGGCGAGCCGGTGCAGGGAAGCAAACATCGAACATTCAACGTCGAACACCGAACATCGAACTCGAGAGGCGGCTCTCAACTTCCAACTCTCAACTTTCAAGCAATTAGTCTTCGGCATCGTGCAAGGCGCCAGCTTCCCCGAGCTGCGCCGGCAAGCCGCCGAGGCGTTGGTCGACATCGGTTTCGACGGTTATGCCATCGGCGGGGTGAGCGTGGGCGAGCCGGAAGAAGAAATGATGCGAGCGATAGAATCGAGCGTGCCGTTTCTGCCGGAGGACAAACCGCGTTATGCGATGGGTCTCGGCACGCCGCCGCAATTGCTTGAGCTGATCGCGCGCGGCATCGATATGTTCGATTGTGTTTTGCCCACGCGGCTGGCGCGCAACGGCACTGCTTTTACTTCACTCGGCACAGTGAACCTGAAGAATGCCGAGTTCGCGCTCGACAAGAATCCTATCGAAACAGATTGCACGTGTCCGGCCTGTCGCGAGTTCACCCGCGGCTATATTCGGCACCTCGTGAAGGCGGAGGAAATCCTCGGGCTCCGCTTGATCACGCTTCATAATCTCCATTTCTACCTCGAACTGATGCGACGCGCGCGCGCTGCGATTCAAAACGATACGTTCGCATCTTTTCGCGCGGGATTTGTTCGCAATTATCGCAGCCGCGCAGCGCCAGAAACATTGTAGGGCGGGCGCTCCGCCTGCCCGGCGCCAGAACTGGGCAACCGGAGCGGTCGCCCTACAGCGCGCCGCTTCTTGCATTGAGTGCGCCTCTGTATTCAATTCATGCCCTCTCGCCCGTCTATGTTTTCTCTTTTACTCGCTCAGGCTTCGCCCGCTGCTCCCGCCAGTTCGGGCGGTGGATTCGGTTTCTTGGTCCCGTTCATTTTCATCTTCGTTATCATGTATTTCATCATGATTCGACCTCAGGCGCGGCGGCAGAAGGAGCAGCAGAAAATAATGAGCACGCTCAAGACAGGCGACCGCGTCGTCACCAGCTCCGGCATTCACGGACTCATCGCGAATGTGAAAGACTCCACCGTTATCGTGAAGGTGGCGGACAACGTGAAGATCGAGATGGACAAAGCCGCCATTACGAATGTCGCAAAAGCGAATGGAAGTGGTTGATAAATTAGAGATTCCTCGGCTCCGCTCGCAATGACCAGGCAATCGGCAACCGGCAACCGGCAATCGGCAATCCGATGACTCCCGCTCTTACCTTCGTCATCGGGCTGCTTCTGCTTGTCCTTTTCGGCTGGTATTTCGCCACCGACTACGGACTCCGAAAGCGTCTTCTCGCTACTTTGCTGGCGGCATTGCTCGTTGCTTTCAGCATCGCCACCATCTGGCCGCCAGAGCAAAAAATCGCGCTCGGTCTCGACATTAAAGGCGGCACATCATTTCTGATCAAACTTCAGCAAACCGATAAGCCGATCACCAACGCCATGCTCGACCAGGCGGTCGAAGTCATTCGCAAGCGCGTCGATTACTTCGGCGGCGGCGAACCGATCATCAGCCCGGTCGGTCAGGACCGAATCCTGGTGCAAATCCCCGGACTCGATACCGCAAAAATCCGGGAAGCGCGCGCCCAGCTCTCGCGCGTAGCCAAACTCGAATTCCGTCTCGTTTACCCGGATGAGGGGCAACGCGCGCAAAAAATCCAGCAGGGCAGCGAAGTGATTCCGCCGGAATATCGCATCGAAACATATAAACACGCGCCGGAAGGAAATGAGAAGCCAACGGAAGAACGCCTGCTGGTGAAGAAGAAAGCCGACCTGGGCGGCGATCACGTCAGCGGCTCGAGCGCCTACTTCGGTAATGAAGGCTGGACGGTGCAGCTGAAATTCGATGGCGAAGGCGCGAAGAAATTCGGTCAGATCACCGAGAGCCACGTCAATCATCGCTTTGCCATCGTTCTGGACGGCATAATCCAATCAGCGCCCGTTATCAGAACCGCCATTTACGGCGGCGACGCACAGATCACCGGCCACTTCGGCGAGAAGGAGGCGCGCGGCCTCGCCAGCGTCCTCGAGAATCCGTTGCAAACACCGGTCAGCATCGAGGAGGAACGCAGTGTCTCGCCCACACTTGGCGCGGATTCCATCCGGGCGAGTATTCTCGCCGGCCTGGTCGGACTTGCCATCACTTTGGTTTGCGTCGCGCTTTATTACCGCTTCGCCGGTCTCATCGCCTGTCTCGCATTGCTGGTGAACATCGTGCTGCTCATGGGCGCTCTCACCATGTTCCATTTCGTGCTTACGTTGCCGGGAATCGCCGGGATTATTCTCACCATCGGTCTGGCCGTCGACGCCAGCGTTCTTGTCTACGAACGATTGCGCGAAGAACTCGCTCTCGGGAAAACATTGAAAGTCGCGGTGCAGGCGGCCTACGAGAAAGCGTTTTCCTCCATCTTCGACGCCAACGTCACAACGCTTATCACCGCCGTGATCTTGTTCTGGAAAGCGAGCGGCCCGGTGAAGGGCTTTGCCATTTCATTGACGCTCGGCATTCTCGCCTCGCTTTTCACCGCGCTTATCGTGGGGCGCAATGCTTTCGAGTGGTTTGTTGGTACCGGGCGCGTCAGGAAAATCTCGATGTTGCATCTCATCTCATCGAAGAACATCAACTTCCTCGGCAAAGGTTTTCTCGCCTGCATGTGCTCGCTCGCGCTCATCGTCGCGGGGGCGACTTCGTTTTATTTGCGCGGAGAGAAAAATTTTGGCGTCGATTTCCGCGGGGGCGATCTGATTACGCTGAGCTCGCCGCAGACCATTGATGTCGGCCAGGTTCGTGGCGCGCTTCAGCAAATCGGCTTGGCTGACGCCGCGATTCAGGAGTCGACACAGGGCGCGAAGAATTACATCACCGTGCGCACGCCATTGCACACCAGCGATGCGGTGGAGAAGCAAATCTTGAATTCGATGGCGACCGCACAGTTCAAAGTGGAAGGCTCGGACCGCGTGGGCGCGCTCGTCGGCGGTGAGCTTGCGCGCAGCTCTCTCATCGCCCTCGGCCTCGGCATTCTCGGCATTTTAATCTTCGTCACTCTTCGCTTCGAATTGTCATTCGCGGTGGGTGCGATTGTAGCCCTGCTGCACGACGTCCTCATTACTGTGGGAATGTTTTCGCTGCTGCACCGTGAACTCACACTGACGATGGTCGGCGCCATCCTGACCATCGCCGGTTACTCCATCAACGACACCATCGTTGTTTACGATCGGATTCGCGAAGGTCTGGCCAGCGGACGCAAAGGCTCCATCGAGCAGATCATGAACGAGAGTATCAACCAAACGCTCTCCCGCACTATCTTGACGAGCACCGTCACGCTTATCCCGATTTTATGTTTATTCCTTTTCGGCGGCGCCGTTCTGCGCGATTTCTCGTTAGCGATCATCATCGGCGTCGTCGTCGGCACCTATTCATCCATCTTTATCGCCTCGCCCATCGTCCTCTGGTGGACACGCGCCCGCGGCGGCAGCAAAACCACTCTCGCGCGCGAAATTACTTCGAAACAAACCAAGCCGGCGACGGCGACATAGGAATTCCGCGCGCTGGATACCGTCGGAAGAAGCAGGCATCTCAACCTTTGTCATTTCGAGCGAAGCGCAGCGTAGTCGAGAAATCTCTAATTGTTGTCCCAAGCCGGCGATCAGAGATGTCTCGGCTCCGCTCGACATGACAAAATAGCCGCTACCGATTTAAGGCCGACAACGCGCCCGCGTAACCGGTAAGCTCGAGGTAACCAACCCCGGTTGCGCTGCCCGAAACATCGACCGCCCCTTCCCAATAAGTCAGCGGCATCAGGGCGAGCTCCTGATCCTTCACCACCGGTTGCACCGCAACATCGATCCCGCGCGAAGGAACGCGGACGCGCCACTGCACCGGATAAACCGCGCCCGTTTTTTTGCTTTTCCACGTCGCGCTGCTTGTCATCGAAAAATCCTGCGCGCGCAGATGCGTTGCGCTTCCATCCGCTGCGACAAGCGTCCCGCTCGAAGCCGGATCAAAAGAGCCATCATCACGTCGCATCTGATACAGCATCAGCTCAGTGTTGTCGGCGAACTGCAGACAAAGCCAGTTCCATCCCAGCTGATGCAACGCGAGCTGATTTGTCGCCCATTCGTGATCGAACCAACTCGTGCCGCTGACACTAAAGTTTTCCCCTTCGAGTCGCAGCGTACCACAGCTCGTTAGCCGGGTGATCGAATAGTAGTGCGAAGCGTGCCCTTCCCCCGCCGCCTTGGCGCTCACTCCATTTTCGCCATGAATTACCGGCCGTTTTGCCGGCGCTATAGTAATTTTGAGCGTTGTGCCACCACTCCTCGCTGATAGCACAAATTCGTTCGCTGCATTCATTTTCAACGACCAATCGGCAATCCAGGCCAGTTCATCACCGCGATCGAACCCAGCCTCCCCGAACGCGCCTCGACTTGCCTTTTCGTCAAAACGAAACCGGCGCCCGCTGGCATCGGTGATAGTGAAATGCGCGAACTTCAAATCGTTAACGACAAAGCGGGATCGTTCGTCGCTGCGCTGCGCCGCCGGAATAATTCCCTGACGAAAAAACGTTAGCTCATAACCGAAACGGCGTCCGTTTCCATCGAACAAGTTCCCGGTAAAATACCACCACTCCGTTTTGAAGTCGGCGTGCAGGTGATGATCACGCGGAAATTGATACTGCAAACCTGGGACTGCGCTGCGCCACTCCTGCGCTGACAAGGGCGCAATTGCGATTAGCACAAACAAGAGCGAGCTCTTCATTCCGCGCGTAAAACTTCAGCGAGATTTAGTCGAGCAGCGCGCGCCGCCGGAAACAGGGCCGCCGCCATCGCCGCGAGCACGATCCAAATCGGCGTCAGCCCAACCAGACTCCATGGGAGCGAGAGATGCACCGTCCAGCCGAAAAACGCCGGGTTTACCACCGCTGTCAAAACCACGGCCAGCATTAAACCCGATATCGTCCCGAGGACGCTGGCCGCGATCCCGACGAGAACAGATTCCCACAGCAGCGCGCCCCGTAATTGCCGCGCCGAGGTCCCAACCGCGCGCAGGATCCCGAGTGTGCGCGACCGTTCCAGAATAAGCGTACTGAATGAGAGGAAGATCCCGGAGAGCGCGACGATGATGGCGATGGCACGAAGGACGTAGGTGACGGCAAAGGTCTGGTCGAACACTTCGAAAATGCGACGCCGCAGAGTGCCATTTGAGTAAAGAGCAAACTCTCCGCGCGTGCTGAATTGTTTCCGGAATTCGGCTGAGAGGCTCTCGAGATTAGCGCCCGGCTTGAGGTAAACGCCCAGGCTATGGACGCGCTGGTCGTGAAACAGCGCGACAAAGGTTTTCTCGTTCACATAAACGACGCCATCATCGCGCGTGTAATCGTAGAAGACCGCCGCCACCGGCAGAGAGATCTCGCCCTGCGGGGTGGCGAGAGGAAGGTTATCGCCGGCTTGGAGGTGATGGCGACGGGCAAAGCTTTCCGAAACGATGACGCAGCGTTCGCTGCGAAAGCGCACCATCTGCCGCGCGCGATCACCGCGCACGAAGGAAAAATTACGCGGGCCTTCCGCGCGCAGGGCCGCCAGGGCGAGACGACCGTCCCGAAAGGGCAGCTCCGCATAGCGAAACGTATCCACTGCGCTGACGGCGGGATGATATTCGAAAAAAGCCAGCGCCTCGGGCGGAAGGAACGAAGATGGCCCGGCAATTTCGTTGGCGGCGGCCGTAACAAAAATATCGGCGACAAGTGTCTGCTCGATCCACGCCATGACGGTTTGGCGAAAAGAAAAAATCATGACACTCACTCCCACCGCCATGGCCACGGCGGAGGCGAGTGCAGCGATGGTGACGGAATTGCGATAAAGCGAACGGCGAAAATCGACAGCTGCCAGCTGTGGCGCAATTGAAGTCATTCCTGCGTGACTGACGGACAAGCGCGCAATCGCGGCGAGCGCGCTCACAACCCAAGGCGCGAAGCAGGATGCGCCGCTGAGGCACAACAGAGCGGCGACAAAACTGAGCCACGCCGGACCTTGCCGCAAAGCAATCCAGGCGCTGCCAATCGCAGCAACCAGCGCGAGAAAACCTGCGGCCATCCAGCGAAGCGAAAACGTCTCGTTCTTTTCGGAATAAATTTCCGGATGCAACGCCGCCACCGGCGACATGAGCGCAGCACTGCGAGCGGGCAAAATTGCGGCGACGATCGCGCAGCCAAGCCCGAGGGCGGCCGCCGCGCAGTAATCAGAAAAGTTTGTCGCGACGGTGCGCACGCTCACCAGAACGTAAAGCGACGAGATCGTCTCAGATACTTCGCCGATGAGGGCGCGCGCCAGCAGTGTTCCTAATAATAATCCGAGCAGCGTGCCTATCACCGCCACAGTGATGGCCTCGCCAAGGAACAAGGCGCCGATCTGCCAGCGCGATGTGCCCAGCGAACGCAAGATACCAATCTCACGGCGGCGCCGAATGACCGATGCGGAGATGGTGTTGAATATGAGAAACGCGCCGACGAAGAGCGATACCAAGCTCATGGCCGTGAGGTTGAGTCGGAAACTGCTAAGCATCTTGTCGATCTGCTCACTGCGATGTGTCGGCGTAATGACTTCGACGTTGCCTGGCAATCGCGCGCGCAAGTTGTCGATGACATCGCGCCGGTTTGCGCTGGGCTCGAGCCGCAGCTCGATAACACTGAGTCGACCGCGCATGGCGAAAAGCTCCTGCGCCCAGCCGATGTCCATGGCCGCGAGATGTTCCTGCGCATCGCGCATCTCGGCCGAGTCGAGCAGGAAACTGACGCGCATGACGCGTTCGGCGCCATTCACCTGCACACGCAGGACGTCGCCGCGCTTCAATCCATGCCGGTCGGCGAAGACACGCGAGACCGCCAGCGCCTCGTCACGTCCGAGCCACGATTCAAGGTCGAAGTCGCGCGCGGCAAAGTTGGTTAGCTGGAAAGTGCGGAAAGGCGTGTTTGTAAAAACGTCGACGCCGAGGACGTCGAGATACTCTCCCGGAAAATCCGGCAAGATGACGATCCCGCGCACGAGCGGCGTTGCCGCGGAAATGCCGCTCGTTTTTTGCACCGCCGGAAAAACATTATCGCTCAAGTCGTTAGCGGGAGCCGTCACTTCGAGCTGAGCTTTTCCCGCGACGAGATCGATGGTCGCGGCAAAAGCGCGATTTGCGCTGCGGTTGGCCAATTGAATGGCGAGAAAAACAGCCACACCGGACCCGATGCTGATCACATTCAGCAGCGCCAGGACGCGATGCTGCGCCATATAACGCACGACCTGCCAGTGAAAGAAACGCATTGTCATTCCGAGCGAAACGAAGGCGTAGCCGAGAGATCCGGCGCCGCCACTTTCTAAACTTCCCACGTCTCCGCGCTAAATTCGAATTGCGAAACAACGCGGCTGGGAGAAAATACGTGCGCGTTTGCGCTGCGAACAATAATCCGCGCGCAACCAATTCGCACCGCTAGCTCAATTGGCAGAGCAAGTGACTCTTAACCACGTTTTCCCCGTAGGAAGAACTCGTACGCTACCGAAAACGCTACCATATCGGTAGAATAATGACGGTCGGCTGTCCCTTCGCGTCGTCGCCATCCCATTTCCTAGGACGGTAAATTGCATCGGCATCGGCAGACTTAGCGGACAAAGACTCCTAACTGAGGCTACACTTCAGATTGCTTGCTGTTTCATTTCTTGAGAAGCTAGTTCATTTCTTCGGCGCGAGCGAGGGGAGGATTTTTCCAAGCCGGATCGCCGCGAAGTGGGTCCCACAGTGGCAGCAATTTCAATTCGCCATAGGTGAGACTGCTCGGGCCGTGGACCTGCAACCTTGTAAATGCGCGGCTTTAGTTCGCGAAAAGTTGTCGACCTTCATGTCGAAGGCGGGTGGCCATGTAGAAACGACTGTTTTTTCGTTCATTGGGCGGCAGGTAAACGTATCGATTTTTGTGGAATTGACGCCTTCTCGGGTCGGCTCGGACTGGTGTATCCAGGTGTCGCGTTTGTCGCGGTGTAGCGTCCGACAAAAAAACAAGCCGATGGAAAGGATGCCGGCGAGCAAACAAAAGCGGCAAACTTCCGCCCGCTCCACGAGGGGAGTTTCGCCGCAACGTCGGGCGGAACGTCAGCGGTGCGTTTGAGGCCATCCGGTGTTGCCTCAAACGTCCAGGAAACGAAGACGACGAGTGCGAAACCGAAGGCGAGAAAAACGACAAACGCTTTCATCACCCAGGTCGGTGCTTCAAACGTCGGCAGTAGAATCGAAGCGGCTTGAATGAGGAGCCACGCCACGACCGCGTACGCCACCGCAACCTTGTAGACGTTGCGCCGCTTCAGCTCGGTGAAGAAATTATCGATCTTCATTCTTCACCTGTGTTCTCGATTACGCCGCTTTAGCTCTTTAACAAGCAATTTTGAGTATCTGACAATGTCGATGAATCAGGTGTGCGTTTCAGCTTTCTGCCGGTCCCGCTCTAAAAAAGACTGCCCTTCGAGCCTGGAAATTCGAAGGGCGGCGCAATTGCAGTGCTGAACCGTCCTACTCTTTCGTGTAGGCGGATTTGCTCGTCGTCTTTTTCCCATCCTCGCCCGTCATCGTAACCGTCACCACGCGCGATTTCCCATCCGCAGCAACGACGATGCTGCCGGTACCGACGACTTTCCGGTCCTTCATCGTCTTCAGCTCGTTAGTCCGCTCATTCTTCTTCGTGTACGCGATCTGGTCGTAGTACGGGCTGCCTTCGACGGCATAGGGTTTACCATCAATTTTGCCAATCCACGTTGTCTTTACGGCCTTTCCCTCCTTATCTGTGCCCTCGGTCGTGATTTTCCGCTTACCGCCCTCCTCGGTCGAATAGACCACCGTCGTGTTCTTAGCCATCCCCGCTGGAATGTCGGACTTGGCTTCGTCCAGCTTCCAAGTGCCCATGTGCGGGCTGGCGGCGAGCCCTGCCGCCGCGGCCATGACCCACAGACCTACTGCAACTGCCATGGTTAGTTTTTTCATAGGCAGCCATCTGATGCCAGCGCCTTCTGGCCGTCAATATCTTATGCGGTTGCCTGAATACGGGGGGGCGCCCGAGGCTTGGAATTTTACGCTAGCCCAAGCTTCCAGCTTGCCTGAACCAGCGAACTACTCCAAGCCGGTGCGCTCCCTTCGCCCGATCTGAATTGGATGACCTGATCGGATGAAAGTTCGGCGAAGAAGTTGTCGATCTTCACTATTTCGGGGCCTTTGCAGAGACTACTTAAAATTGGGGACCTTCACCACACTGCCCTTAGCCTGCGGGTCCTTTGGATCCTTCACCACCGTGACGTACAATTCTTTCTCGCCTTCGCCGAAGGCGACGTTGGTCGTGCCATCACCCGCCGCGATCTCAAAGACATGCAGAAGCTTGCCGTCGGGAGATAGCTTGAAAATCTTGCCGCCGAACCATTGGGCAACATAAATGTTGCCCTTGCGGTCGATCTTCATGCTGTCGGGTCCGAGCCACCAGGAGTCGTTTTTGTTTTTCACCAGAAGATTGAGCAGAACAAAGTTCGACCTCCGGCCTAACGAGCCGTCGTCATTGATCGCAAACTTCAAAATGCAGTTTCCGACGGTTTCACTGACGTAGAGAGTCTTTTGATCGGGCGAAACGCCGACGCCGTTGGCATAATTTAGGTCGTCTGCCACCTCGACCCATTTCTGACTGCCGGGCGCAAGATAGAGGATTTTCCCCGCCACGGATGTTGGTGTTGGTGGGTCGGCGTATGGGCCAAAGACCGTCGCATAAGCACCGCCGTTGGCGGTCACCACAATATCATTTATACCGCCGTCAAACTTCTTACCTTTGCTGTCCGTATCCCATCGGCGCAGTTGCTTCCCTGTCATGTCCACTTCAAGGATTGCGCCGGGATCATTAGTGCACGCGATCATAAAGGTCTTCTGTTTCGTGAGCGCCAATCCGTTATGGCCGCAGCCCGGGGTCTTATTCAACACGGTGGTCGTTTTTCCATCCCACTTCGAGAGCGTGTTGGAGATCCAGCCCACGTAGTAAAGGTTGCCGTCGATATACAACGGACCCTCGGGACCAAGGACATCGCTGACGATGGAGACTTCTTGTGCGCATGCCGCCGTAGCGGCCAACACCGCGCCGACGGCGAAGCAGATGATTTTACTTACCCTCATCTTTATTCCTTCCGGTTCACACTGCATTCTATTTGCACTTACGCACGAGCCTCCGGTGCCGGCGCACTTGGGCGCGGCGATTCGGGAGCTGGGTCGGACGCGGGAATCGACAGGCCCGCTTTGCGCAGCCCATCGAGCAGAGGCTCGAGCAGCCCGCTCGCGAAGTGCCAGCTC